>CAZALD010000027.1:0-56494 GCA_964486185.1 uncultured Saprospiraceae bacterium | reverse complement strand
AAATTTTTCCAAAAGATACATATTTTTGTGAATATTTAGAAGTACCCTTAATTTAGATCTATGGGCCAAAAAGTGAGGCCGCAATTTAAGTCGAATCTTTTGTGTTTGCTATTTTTGAATTCGATAAGGATAACGCCCGGTGTAATTTTCATAAAATCCATCAAGTAAAATTTCAGCGTCATCGTTTTTCAGAATACTTACCAATTCATCAACCGATTGTATTTTTTTACCGTTGGCGGAAAGTATAATGTAATTGGGAGCCATGTTGGATTGTTCAACTTTGCTACCTCGGTATATACTTAAAACTTTGACACCCGATTTACCAAATTGTGATTTTTCTTCCAAAGTTAAATCTCTGAGCTCAAATCCTAAATCCACTAATACAGGATCTCTCCTTGTGCTAATCAAATCTGTCGTATTAGCCTGGTTTTTAAGTACTGCAATGGTTTGATATTCTTTTTCGTTTCTCCAAAAAGTTATATTGATTTTGGTACCTGGTCGCAATCGCCCAATGATTTCCTGAAGTTCAGGTACAGAACGAATGCGGCGTTTATTAATTTCCAGGATAATATCTTCGGATTTTAGTCCTGCCAGGTCAGCTGCCCCGTCCTTTGTTGTATTGCTAATAAAGACCCCAACGACTGATTTTAAACCATAGACTTTGGCTTTTTGATTATCGACATCTTCAATAAAAACTCCCAAAAGTCCGCGTTGGACTGAACCAAAATCTTTCAAATCAAAAATTACTTTTTTAACTAAGTTTGATGGAATTGAAAAAGAATAACCTTCATATCGACCGGTTTGGCTCATAATGGCAGTATTAATACCAATTAGTTCACCTTTTATATTTACCAATGCTCCACCACTATTACCCGGATTGACGACAGCATCAGTTTGTAAAAATGATTCTATTCTGTATTGTTGATTATTCAGAATATTGATATTTCTGGCTTTTGCAGAAAGAATTCCGGCGGTAACAGTAGATTGAAGTCTTAAAGGATTTCCGACTGCTAAAACCCATTCACCGACCATGCTGGAATCTGAATTGCCAAAATCAAGATAAGGGAGATCAGAAACTTCAATTTTTAGCAAAGCAATATCGGTGGTAGGATCTGTTCCGATTATCGTGGCTTCAAATTCACGATTATCATTTAATAATACTTTAACCTTATCTGCTTTTTCAACTACATGATTATTGGTTACGATATACCCATCTTTAGATATTATTACGCCGGAACCCGATGCCAACCCCCTGTTTGGTAATCTGAATATATTATCGGAATCTTCTGTAATAGATTCAATAAAAACAACGGCCGGAGTACTTTTTGCTGCAGCCAAAACAAAATTGCCTGAAGTGCCAGAACTCAAATTAGCCAGAGAAGCCAATGATTCATAAGAAACATTGCTTGGAGCATAATTGATATCATGTATATAGGATTGGGATGCAACGGGTACACTAGAGTTAATATAATTATATGTAAACCAGGTAGATAGCCCACTTACGATAATGCTACATAGTGCAATTATCAGAAAATTTAAACGAAAATTCATATTAATATTATAATTAAAACTTATATATAAAACATTACAAAAACTGTGCCTTGATCAAAAAAAACCTTAATCTTGCTCTATGAAACGTTTAGTACCTTTTGAAAAATTTGAAGCAAGCGGAAATGATTTTATCATTTTTGACTTTTTTGAATTCGATTTATTTGACTTGACGGATACCCAACTAATAAAACAACTGTGTGACAGGCATTTTGGAATAGGTGCCGACGGAGTAATCGCATTAAAAAATGATTCTGAACTTGATTTTTCAATGAAATATTTTAACAGTGATGGTAATCCATCCAGCTTTTGTGGAAACGGTAGCAGGGCTTCTGTCTTATTCATGGCTATGAAACAGTCAAAACTCGAGTTTGGTTTTAATGCTATGGATGGTAAGCATTTAGGAAAATGCAATGGTCAAAGTATCTCCGTAAAAATGAAGGATATCGATGGGTATTCTGAAACGCCTCATGGAATGCTCATCGATACAGGTTCTCCCCATTTAATGATTGAAGTTGACGATCCCTGGAATTTTGAAATAGTATCTGAAGGTCGCAGGTTAAGAAATTTATTTGGCGCACAAGGAGTTAATGTAAATTTTGTTAAGAATTCAGGTCAAAATATCAGGATTGCCACATATGAACGAGGTGTAGAGTGGGAAACCCTTGCCTGTGGTACCGGAATTACAGCGAGCGCTTATTATTTTGCCAGTAAAAATAAGCTAAGCGGGCATCAGCTTTTCAAAATCGAAGCAAAAGGAGGTGTCTTAGAGCTTAGCTTGAATATTCACGATCAAACGGCAGATTCAATTTGGCTATCCGGACATGCCAGAAAAGTATTTAGTGGCTTTATTGAGATTTAAAATTCTTCGATTTCTAAATTCATCAAAGCTGTTTGTAATTCTGATTTCGAATGTAAATCCTTAGATTCCAGACTTTTGATTATTCCTTCCTTGTATATTGCCATAGCGGTGTCTCTTTCCTTTAACCGCTCACATAATTTACCATAGTGATAATAATAAGCCAGATAATCGGCATTTTTACTATGTAATATTTCATAAGTCTCTTTTGCCAGTAAAAACTCATGTTCATTTTCATATTCTTTGGCTAGTGCAAACAATAGAAAGGAATCTCCGGAATCTTGTTCGAGTAATTTAATTATTTGATTTTTTCTTGAATCGGACTTCATATAAAGTGTCGGAGGGCTTCTATCTAAAAATTATATCTTTGCGGGTAAATTTACGTAAAATGAAGCAATTGGTCTGCATTAGTAAAACACCGGATACGACTTCCAAAATCCGGTTTGATGAGTCAGGAAAAAATTTTATCGATGAAGGAGTTCAGTTTATATTAAATCCCTATGACGAGTGGTATGCTTTGGTTCGAGCAATAGAAATCAGAGAACTGTCAGGAGGACAGGTGGATATTATTCATCTGGGTGATGCTTCTTCGGATATTCTTTTAAGAAAAGCCCTTGCCATTGGTGCAGATGCTGCTTTCAGAATTGACGATATAGCTGTTAGTTCTGACACAGTTGCGTATCAAATTGCTGCCTTTATCGAATCCAATCCATATGATATTATTTATTTAGGGAAAGAAACGATTGATTATAATAGTTCGGAAGTTGGCAGCAAATTAAGTGGCCTATTAAACATACCATTCGTATCTTATTGTAATCATTTTGAATTGTCAAATGGTCAGGCACGTTGTAGTACAGAAATTGAAGGTGGAAATGAAATTATCGAACTTAGTCTGCCCCTAATCTTGTCTGCGGCGAAAGGATTGGCAGAGCAGCGTATACCGAATATGAAAGGTATTATTGATGCGAAAAAGAAACCATTGGAAATTTTAGAAAAAAGACCAGTCCATCATTTAACTGAATTAGTGCGTTTTGAATCTCCTGCTCCAAAAACTGGTGTAAAGATGATTCAGGCTGATCAGATTGATGAATTGGTAAATGTATTAAAAAATGATTTAAAAATAATTTAACAAAGATGATATTGGTAATATTAGAACATAACGAAGGAATAATAAAAAAGACAGCTCTTGAAGCGACTTCATTTGCGGCTAATCTGGCCTCAATTACAAATTCAGATTTGTCAGCAGTCATTTTAAAAGGAGCACAACATCTGGATGAACTCGGCAAATATGGAATTAACGATGTTTATGAAGTAGAAAATGCTGGTCATGTCGAATCACTTCAATGGGTCGATTTGATATCTAAAGTTGTGTCAGAATTAAAACCTAACTATATTATCCTTAGTAATAATAGTCTGGGTAAATCAATTGGAGGCACTTTGTCGGTTAAATTGAATATCGGATTGATTAGTAATGCAGTTGATATATCCATGGATCAATCTAAATTATGTTTCAAAAAAACAGTGTTTTCAGGTAAAGCATTTGCGTGGTATGCTTTGCCTTCAAACAACGGAATAATTTCAGTTATGCCTAATGGCTATGGGCTGCGAGCGGATAAGAATAATATGGTAAACTGTAAAAATCTGAATCTATCTTTGATAGCCCCGAAAATCAAATTACTGGAGAAAAATTTAGTTAAAGGCAAGACCCCATTGACTGAAGCCGATATCGTGGTATCTGCTGGAAGAGGGCTGAAGGAAGCACAAAACTGGTCAATGATTGAAGAGCTGGCAGAATTGTTAAATGCTGCTACAGCTTGTTCAAGGCCAGTGGCAGATGCAGGTTGGCGTCCTCATCATGAGCATGTTGGCCAGACAGGTATTGCGATTAGACCCAAAGTTTATTTTGCAATCGGTATTTCAGGTGCGATACAACATTTAGCCGGTGTTAACAATTCTAAAACAATAATTGTTATAAATAAAGATCCGGAAGCTCCTTTTTTTAAAGCAGCTGATTATGGTGTTTGCGGGGATTTATTTGAAATTATACCTCGTTTGAACGAAGCAATAAAAAAGCTTAAATAAGAGTCAAATAGTATGTCTGAACAAGATAATAAAATCGTCGAATTAGAAATCATTGCACTCTCGCATAGTGTAACACAATCTCAAAATTATGCCGTTGTCCTGGGTGAGCTTGAAGGTAACCGCAGACTTCCCATCGTGATCGGAGGGTATGAAGCACAAGCTATCGCAGTTGTTCTGGAAAGGATGACTCCTAACAGACCTTTGACACACGATTTATTTAAAAATACTCTTTCTTCATTTGGAATTGAAATAAAAGAAATTATTGTAAATAATTTGCTGGATGGTATCTTTTATTCTCAACTTATTTGTGAGAAAGAAGGAGAAGTTATTCAAATAGACTCAAGGACTTCCGATGCTCTAGCGTTAGCAGTAAGATTTAATTGTCCTATTTATACGTACGAATTTATTATGGAAGCAGCCGGTGTTGTATTGGAAGAAGCTGAAGGTGAAATTAAAAGACAAGTTGCCGAAAAAGATAAAAATCTTAAATCTTTTTCTAGTTATAGCACAGAGGAACTTGAGAAATTACTTCGTAAAGTACTGGAGGAAGAAAATTATGAAAAAGCCGCCAGAATTCGGGATGAAATAAACAAAAGAAAATAGCATTTAAAGAATCAGAACTGAATCTTTTCTTTTAATACATACTGAAGCTGATCGATCATTTCCTTGCTAATGTCAAGATGGGTAACAAATCGAATAGTCTGATTGCCGAAGCCGGAAGCCTTAATACCAAATCGATGTAAATTTTTAATAAACATTTCTGGTGATATTTGATCAATCAGATCAAATAAAATGATATTGGTTTTAACTTCCATGATTGATTTAACATACGATACTGTTTTGAGACAGGATTCTATCTGTTTAGCATTCATGTGATCTTGTTTTAAACGAAGGACATGATTGTCCAGTGCATAGATCCCCGCAGCCGCCAATATTCCTGCTTGACGCATACCACCACCCATAGCTTTCCGAATCTTTCTCGATCGCTTAATAAAATCAGTAGTTCCAATTAATACAGATCCAACAGGTGCGCCGAGGCCTTTGGATAAACATATAGAAATAGAATTAAAATATGCTCCAACTTCAAAGCTTGAATATTGTCCCTCAATAATGGCATTAAAAATTCTGGCACCGTCTAAATGCAGTTTTAAATCGTGCTTTTTACATTCCGCTGAAATTGAAGCCATTTCATCCAATGTATAATAGTTTCCACCAGATCGCAGAATCGAATTTTCCAACACCACCAGACGCGTAGTAGGTAACCAATCATAGGGTGGTTTAATATGGTTTTTTATTAATTCTGGCGTTAATTTGCCATTAGGACAGCTAATAGGATTTATTCCAATGCTGCTATGAAATGCATAACCAGCCACCTCATATTGATAAACATGACTATTGTATTCACATATCATTTCATCCAATGCTTGTGTATGCGCCTTTATGGCAATCTGATTTGTCATGGTTCCGGACGGACAAAACAATCCGGCTTCCTGACCAAATAAATCAGCCATTTTTTGTTCCAATAAATTAACAGTAGGATCCTCCCGGAATACATCATCTCCCACTTCAGCAGCCATCATGGCCGTTAACATTTCCTGGGTAGGCTTAGTTACTGTGTCACTGGTAAGATTAATACTGGGAGTCGCTTTCATGAATGCGAATTACTAAAAAAATACGAATTTCTAAAATCAATTTGATTTGAATTCATGACCTGCTCCACTGTTGATTTTATATCCAACCAGGTCGACGTATTTGGCGGCTAGTCCGTTGAAGAACTCTACTAATGAAGCATTCGTTTTATTATGGGTGTAATAAAATTTCAGGTAATTTCCTGCTATCCCTGGATTTTCATTGAGTACCAGGACATTGTTGTCAAGTATTGAGAAATATGAATAAAATCCTTTAGGCATCCTGTCTGTACGACAATCATATTCTATATCTTTTTTAAAATTACTCATTAATATTTCACTGGTTGGACCAAATGACTTTTGATACGCATAGCCCCAGATTAGATTAAGCGGAATTTTAAATGTTTTGTTGTGTTTTAAAATTAATCCGGTTCCATTAACTAATTCAAAAGTATAATTATCCGGATTATTTTGTATAGCGCAAGTAATAACGGATGACGAACCCAGGAAAATATGTAATGTCAATGTGCTGTCAAAGTCAGGCAACAATATTTTAGACTTTAAGGGGAATATTCTGCTAATGCAGTGATTTGCTTTGTAAGTATCTAATATCTCAATATTAAATTCTGAAAGGACTTGGTGTTGATTATATACCAGAGAATCATCCTGACAATATTGAGCTTGAATTGAACTAAGCTCAAGCCAGATCTTACGCGAACCATCTGAAATTATTTCTTCCTGTACATTTATCAAAAATTCAGATGGAATTTTAATAAAATTTTCTTCCGGTTTTGAACAGGATCCAATTAGTAAGGGCAGTACTAAAGCTATGATATATTTCATAAAGATAATGCTATTAGGATACCAGTTAACAACGATCCAATTACCAAAATGCTGCTTTTTATGAAAAACAGAGGAAAAGTATTCAATCATGGTTTTTAAAATCAAAATTCAATGAATTGTGACATCAAAGAATATTAAAGGTACATAATTAATTAATAAGATAAGGATTACAAATCTGTTAATTTGAACATTTCAAATGTTAATACACTAAAAAACCACACTCTTAGGCGCTATTTTCGCCCAGATTTTGCAATCTATGAAACATATTAGGAATTTCTGTGTAATCGCTCATATTGATCATGGTAAAAGTACCTTATCAGACCGCTTGTTAGAATATACCAAGACCATTTCCGAAAGGGATATGCAAAATCAGGCATTGGATAATATGGACCTTGAGCGAGAAAGAGGCATAACTATTAAAGCTCACGCTGTACAGCTTAATTATATTCATACTGATAATCAACATTATGTATTTAATCTCATTGATACACCCGGACATGTTGACTTTTCATACGAAGTATCCCGTTCGATTGCTGCCTGTGAAGGTGCATTGCTAATTATTGATGCAACTCAGGGTATACAGGCTCAAACGATTTCCAATTTATACCTTGCTATTGAGCACAATCTAGAAATCATTCCAATCCTGAATAAAATAGATATGGATAGTGCCATGATTGATCAGGTGAGTGACCAAATTATCGATTTAATAGGTTGTGATAAAGAAGATATAGTCTTAGCCAGCGGAAAAACAGGGGTGGGTGTTGAAAATATTATGACGGCCATAGTAAACCGGATTCCACCTCCAAAAGGCAATGAAAATGCTCCTCTTCAGGCACTTATCTTTGATTCTGTCTATAACTCGTTCAGGGGTATCATTGTTTATTACAGAATAATGAACGGGTGTCTTAGAAAAGGTGATAAAGTTAGATTTATTAATGCTGGGAAAGAATACGAAGCCGAAGAGGTAGGAATTCTTAAAATGAATCTTGTGCCAAAACCCGAGGTACGTTGTGGCGATGTGGGATATATCATTACAGGTATTAAAGATGCCAAGGAAGTCAAAGTAGGGGATACCATAACCAAAGTTAACGATCCCATTACAGAAGGTATTAAAGGATTTGAGGAAGTAAAGCCGATGGTTTTTGCCGGAATTTATCCGGTAGAAAATGAATATTTTGAAGACCTGAGAGATAGTCTGGAAAAATTAAGACTTAACGATTCCTCACTTGTGTATGAACCTGAAACATCTGTAGCCCTGGGATTTGGCTTCCGTTGCGGTTTTCTGGGTATGCTTCATCTTGAAATAATTCAAGAGCGTTTATCCAGAGAGTTTAATCAGGAAGTGATTACAACCGTACCTAACGTATCTTATAAAGCGTTAACAACATCCGGCAAACTGTTAACTATAAATACACCCAACGATTTACCTGAACCAAATTTTCTCGAATATGTCGAAGAACCGTATATATCTGCACAGATAATTACAAAACCAGAATATATAGGAACGATCATTAAATTATGTCTCGATAAACGGGGTACTTTAAATAAACAACATTACTTAACTACAGACAGGGTAGAACTTCAATTTGAATTGCCACTGGCAGAGATCGTATTTGACTTTTACGATCGGTTAAAATCAATGACCAGAGGTTATGCTTCTTTTGATTATCATCCTACAATTTACAAAAAATCAGATTTAGTTAAGTTAGACATAAAGTTGAATGGTGAAAATGTCGATGCGCTGACAGCATTGGTGCATCGTACAAAAGCTGAATCTGTAGGAAGGAGAATGTGTACCAAGTTAAAAGAAATACTTCCAAAGCACCAATTCGTTATTGCCATTCAAGCCGCTATTGGTGGCAAAATTATTGCACGGGAAACAATTTCTGCCATGAGAAAAGATGTAACCGCTAAATGTTATGGAGGCGATATTTCCAGAAAACGAAAGCTTCTTGAAAAACAAAAAGAAGGCAAAAAGAAAATGCGGCAAATCGGAACAATTGACGTTCCTCAAAAAGCATTTCTAGACGTTTTAAAGCTGGACGAATAAATCACCAATTTTAATCACTATATTCATCTCCATATATCTAAAGTTTAATCAATTTGATCACTCTGGATTCTGTAAGGTTTCGGCATTTTAAAAAGTAGAAACCTGAATTAAGATGATCAGTGGCGATAGTAATTTTTGAATTAAACTGACCCGTTTGTATTGTCTGGCTTTGTGAATTGATTAAAGAATATACCAGAGTCTCGCCGGCTTCAGTTTCTAAAATCAACTTGTCATTCAAAGGATTTGGATATGCTTTTAAATAAAAATGTTGAGAATTTCCGGAAGCAACAATCTGCTTAACCTGATAGGGTCCGTATTCAAACTCGCAACCATCTTTATATGCCTTTACGATATAGTCACCGGCAATAAGATCCTTACCTGTATTATTTATATAGATCATCCCGCTTACGTCATACCAGGAAATTGAATCAGCCCCCTGAATAAAAACTTCTATTTTACCATCATTTAAGAGGTCCGTTGCATTAGTAATATTTACTGAATCCAAAGTAAGGGCCAGACCCGGATAATCAATTTCTTTTTCATATTGAACCGAACAATTTGAATTTTCAAAAACGCTAAGTTTAAAGGTATCTTTTTCCCAAGTCTTTATCGTTACTGTGCTGTCAGTTAAAATTTTTAGTGTGTCGCTTAGATAAACTAAATAATATGCTGATGATAAATCATGGCTTAGATTTAAAATAGTAAATAAAGTATCGCCAAGACATAGATTAAAATAAAAACTATCAACTGATAGCTGTAGAGGAATTTGAATCTCAGTACTAAAGCTATCCAAAGCCTCATTACCCGATTCATCTATTGCCGAATAACTGTTGTTGGTTTTTCCGGGTTCGAAAATAGTACCTGCATCCGGACCGCTGAGTTTTTTAAATTCTTTAATGGTGCAATTATCCGTTGAGATTATCATAGGGACGACTACATCACAACGTTTGATTAATGTATCAGCCCAAACGTGAATGACTGGCTTAAGAGTATCCATAACATTAATTTCGATGGTATCTTTTGATTGATTGCCGGAATCATCCTTCGAACTAATAATAAAAGTTTGACGCCCTAAATGCGAACATCTGAACGTATCAATATTAATACTAAGATCCGGGTTTGGATCGCAATTGTCGGAATGCTGAATTAAGAAGTCTTTAATAATTGGAACAGAAAAACCTTGTTGATTTAAATACACGATACCATTTTTAGCGCTGAGTTTAGGTGGGATGAAGTCAGATCCCTTCAATTCATATTCCCTGGTGGTAGCACAAAACTTGGCATCTGTTATGGTGAGTTTATAAATTCCATTTTTTTTATTCACTATCTGATTTGTGGTTTCACCGGTACTCCATGCATATTTATAAGGTGGATTGGAACCACTGACAGCTACTTGAATCAGACCATTGGAGTCGAGAGGACAAGATGGATTTTCAAACTGAATTGTGCTTACAATGTATTCAGCTGGTTCCATAACAACTACTGAGCTATTAACAGTGCAGGAATTTGCATCAGAAACTGTTACAGAGTAAATACCTGCAATCAGGTTATTGGGAGAGCCGGAAGAATAGATAAAATTGTAAGGAGATGTTCCGCCGGATGCTGTTGCTATGATAGACCCATCTTTACCTCCAAAACAACTTACATGTTTCACAACCTTTAAATCATGTAATAAAACCGGAGGTTGAGTAATAGTTGTTCCTGAGGTGGCTGTTGCACTGGAGTTATCTGTAACTGTGACGGTATAATTTCCCGCTGAAAGCATGGTGGCAGTTGAACTCATTTGGCCATTGGACCAGCTAAAGGAGTAGGGTGGATTGCCTCCATTGGCTACAGCAGTAGCTTCACCATTGTCACCGCCATTGCAGCTTACATTCTTTTTAAAACTAATCATTACAGTTAATGGAGTTCCGCCACCCATCATAGTACCTGATTTATTGGCGTTGATAATCATATCGCCAGAACTGCTTCCATTGCCATTGGCCATATTTCCAGCAAAGTACATTCTGATAACACTGCCGTTTGGACCATTTGGTGAAGTCCATTCAAAATTCCAACTAACCGAACCTCCTGAAAAGGACTTGCCTCCCCGGTGGTCGATATATTCTCTTGTATTAAAAAATGTGGTTCCGGTTTCCGTGCTTGTGTTGTCAAGGTTACCAGAATTCTGATTACTTGCATTTACAGTCACCAGTTGAAATCCCCCCAGATTAGGTGATCCCGTAGTGGCAGTAATTGTTATCGTAATCGGATAGGTTGTATTCGGTAAAATGGTACTTGGAAAACCATCTATATCTACAATACCATCAAATGATCCTCCCGAATGACATTGGCTACAAAGATTATCAAAAGGCGCTCCTGTGTTTCCATCTGGTGGGTTTGAAGAATTACCCAAAAAAAGAATAAATGCACCTATAGCAACAGGAACTAAACAAGTTTTGTGATTAAATTTCATAACTTACTGATATTCAATAAATATCAATATTAGTAAAAATATTTCTAACAAACGATCTATTTAACTAAAAAATGTATGAATGTGGAAATTTACTAGTCAAATAAAGCATCCACAAAACGTCGTTTATCAAAAATTTGCAGCTGCGAGATTCCTTCTCCTACACCAATATATTTAATCGGTATTTTAAATTGATCAGAAATTCCAATGGCTACACCTCCTTTAGCCGTGCCATCTAATTTTGTCAAGACTAATCCCGTAACCTGTGAAGTAGTACTAAAATGCTTGCATTGTTCTATTGCATTTTGACCCGTGGTGGCATCAAGTACCAATAATACTTCATGGGGTGCCCCGGGCATAGATTTTGATATTGATCGTGTAATTTTTCCTAATTCTCCCATCAGATTAATCTTTGTATGTAGTCTGCCTGCCGTGTCGATGATCAGTACATCTAGCTGATTTTGAATGGCAAGTTGAACCGCTTCATAGGCAACTGCTGATGGATCTGCTCCCATTCCTTTGGTAAAAAATTGACATTTTACGCGATCAGACCAGATTTTTAACTGATCTTCCGCAGCTGCACGAAATGTATCTCCTGCGGCGATCATAACTTTTTGTCCAGCCTCAGAGTATTGATATGCCAGTTTACCAATAGTTGTGGTCTTCCCAACGCCATTGACCCCGACCACTAAAATAACATGTGGTTTTGTGCTGCCAATTTTAAATTCTTCTAAATCCTGGGTATTGTTTTCTGTAAGAAGTGTCACAATTTCATTCCTCAATAGTTCATTGAGCTGATCAATACCCAAATATTTATCTTGCTGTACTCTTTTTTGAATTCTTTCAATAATCTTGATAGTGGTTGCCAATCCAACGTCCGAACTTATTAAAATTTGCTCCAACTCATCGAGAACGTTTTCATCAATTTCGGTTTTACCAATTAACGATTTAGTTAGTTTTTGAAAAAAACCTTCTTTGGTCTTTGTCAGACTATTTTTTAAATCGCTTTCTTTTTGCGGATTAAAAAGTCGGTTTATAAAACTCATAATACCTGTGGGACTAAATAAAAAAAGAAGCCCCAATACAGAAGCTTCTCCTATAAATTATATCATTAATTAAATTACTTGGATTGCTCGAAGAATTCCTTCACTTTGTCCTTGTGAATGATTAATTCTTTATACGTGTATTTTCCCGTTGCTGGGTCTTTAATTGATTTGATTACTTTGACATGATCCCTACCGGAACCCGCGTTGGCACCTCTTTGGGCAACTCTTGCGTTTTTTGATACTTTAGCCATAATTACTTAATTTCTTTATGAATGGTATATTTTTTCAAAATAGCGTTAAATTTTTTTAACTCCAATCGATCCGGTGTGTTTTTCCGGTTTTTCTCTGTAACATAACGAGATGTCCCGGGCATACCACTTGTTTTATGCTCAGTACATTCCAGAATGATCTGTTGTCTGTTACCTTTTGCTTTTTTTGCCATAATCTATTGCACTTTTTTAGTCAGTTTTTTAATATAAGCGTAAAGGCCTAATTTATCAATGGTCCGTAAGGCCTTAGCTGTTATTTTTAAATTCACCCATTCGTTTGTTTCCGGAATATAAAATGACTTCTTTTGAAGATTTGGGTTGAAGCGTCTTCTGGATTTTCGATTAGAATGTGAAACATTATTGCCGTAAAGTGGCCTGGTTCCGGTTAAATCACATATTTTGGACATATCAAATTGTTGTTCTATTATTTACTAATTGTGACTCCGTAAGGATTCAAACCTTAAACCTCCTGATCCGTAGTCAGGTGCTCTATTCAGTTGAGCTACGGAGCCCTTTTAAAAACAGTGGGCAAAGGTACAAAAATTTTAAAAAAATGAAAGGATTAATATTTTATTAAGCTTTCGGACCAATAACGACCCTTTCCTTCGATTGTAACAAAATAAACACCTGTAGGCCAGTCTGTTATAGAAATTTCATATTTATTTTCAACGTCAGGGTAAAATCGCAAAGTTTTTTGATCGATTAACTGACCTAAAGTATTGTATATCATTAATTTGTAATCTCCGAATTTTTCTGGATTAAAAAATACCTGTAATGGTTCATTCTGTAGATTATTTCTAAGGACAAATCGTACCGTATTGAAAGAATCCATAAGACAATACTTATTTAAGCATTCCAAGGCTTTAATCATATTTAAACGCTTGCCTGTCAAAGTGATATTTCTTAAACTACTCAGATCATCTCCACAGGTTAATATTACTTGCTTAATCAGACTTGAGGCCATGGCCGGATTTGACTTATGAAGTTCACACAGTTTAGGACAAAACTGATATAATAAAGCTACAGCACCTGCTATATGTGGACTGGCAAATGATGTGCCTGATTCATTGCGAACCTTGCCTTGCCCATCGATCATGGGAACATCTTCTCCTGAGGCCCCAATGTCGACATTGTTTTTACTGTAACCTGCTTCGGATACTTTCTGATCAAAACGGTTTGTATTGGTAACGACAATAATATGATTACCTGGACAAAGACCCGGGATATCTCCCACCAGATCAATATCGTCATTTTCATTAATTGTGGCCACAGAATTTAAAATACCTACATTACCCAAGGTATCATAGACCTGACAAATTAATGGAAAATCGGCAGGGAAGCTTTTTGAAAAGCCGGCAGAAAGATTGCAACTTACCATAAAAGCTCCTTTTTTTCCAGAAGTATTGAGATAAGCTCTTTTCATTTCAATAAAATAATAATAGCATCGCAATAATTCTTCTGAATCATCAGCAGAACACAATAAAAGCTTTATATTCTGATTGGTTCCGCTGATATCAAGTTGATTGTTACCTGCGGCACCAAGTATCGATATAACCTGAGTACCATGATTATCAATCTGATGATTATCGCCCTGGCTTAAGGATTGTGCGTTTAGTCCATAATAATCGTCCACATACCCATTTAGATCATCATCCAAACCATTATCAGGAATTTCATACCTGTTGGCAAAAATATTGGGTACCAGATCCTGGTATTCAAAATAAAATCCACGGTCAATCGCACCAATAACCAAAGTATCACCTAAGGGACTAATTCCATCTTTTTTAAAACACCATACTTCATCAAATTTCATCAGTTCCATGTTGTATTGTTTCCAGTACTCTTTGTCATTGGGATTGCAACCACGTTGATCAAATTTTACAACTTTTTGAAACTGTTTTATGGATGGATTTTTTAGTAACCATTTCAACTCTTCTTCTTCAGGTGTATTTTTGTCAAATTCTATCGATAAAATAGAACCGCTGGAGTTGATTTTACTTATGTTTTGAGGGCTTAAATCATTGACAATTCCTTGTGTCAATTCCAGATGACTATAATTATTATCTAATTCAATGGTATATCGGTGTAAGGTTACTGTGTTTTGTGACCAGACATTAATGCTGATTAATGTAAAAACAATTAAAAAGTTATTACTCATATTGCGTCATTAATTTTATTTTTAACGTGTCAAGATAGTCAAAACTTTGTAAAATCAAACTACCATACCAGGAAAATATGCGACCATCAACCAGGCAGCATTTTAAATCGTTAAAATCGGTAAAATCCTTTTTTTTAAACGGATATGGTTCTGAAGATAATAATATTTGTGGATTATGAAAGGCATTGATTTCTTCTAAAGTAATCACTGGATACCGGGTGTTGTTTTTAAAACAATTCTGTAATCCCGCCATAGTAAGCATGTGATGAATAAATGTATCCTGGCCTATAGTCATCAATGGATTTTTCCAGATAAGATAAACCACTGGAAGGTTTATATCCCATATAGGCCTTTGTGTATAGCTGGAATGTTTATCTTTAATTCTATTGATTATATCAATTCCTATAATCAGGCGATCTGTTAATTCAGATACATCCATCATCATTTGGAACATACTGTTTAAGTCTTTGACATCTGACAAATACACGGTAAATTTTTCTGCCAATTGATCGACATCTTCTTTTCTGTTTTCTTCTATATTAGCGATAATCAAATCAGGTTTTAATGTGCAAATTTTTTGTAAATCAGGATTTTTTGTGCCACCGACTTTTAAATAAGATATCTGTTGATTATAAGGAGCTTTACAAAATTTGCTCAAACCTATAATTTGATTTTGAAGTTGAAGATCAAATAAGAACCAGCTAATTGACGGTACCAGACTTATGATCTTATTAACTGGCTTTTTAATTAGTGTTTTATCAAGAGAGGATTGTCTTATGATCATAAATTTGTCAAACTTACCACCGCAATGCGTTTTCCTGAGATAGTCAGACGGTTTAATTGACTTATACCCAACGGTTTTAAATCAACAACAGCATGCCAAATTCCAGAGGCAGTCAGCTTAAAAATTTTGCTGTCATTAGCACAATAAATATTGCCAGATTCATCGATTGCAAAATCTTCAGTTCCATTAGGCATTTCAGCGATTATTTTTGATTTCTCACTTGAGGCCTGGTATATTTTTAAATACCATTTGTCAGGTGTTATCTTATGAATGAATAAAATTTCATCGTCATTTAAGACTTCAAAAGTTCTGCCTATGGCTGATGCAAATATTTTTGTGCGATTAGTTTTTGCATCGCATATTGCTAACACATGCGGTTCTTTTAATAAATAACATACCCATTGATTGTCTCTGAAGTATCTGTAATAAGCAATTTTTGGGGTTTCAAATAACTCAGTACTCTGATATTCACCAGTCTGAAGATCCAGGCTTACCAAAGTTTGGATCTCAGTTTCACCTGGAGATACACGGATACAGTTAATACTTTTAGAGTTTTTCGGGCTTTTTCTGGGTGAATACTCGCTGGCGAGACTTTGAGTTATGTTTTTATACGTTTTAGCATTTAAGTCAAATTGGTAGATTTCATTATTGTTACTCTGCGACAGGCGGATGCTGGCCAATAATAGACTCGGGCTTAAAAAGTAAACCTGATTATTATATGCTTTGGGGTTAAACGAATTTAGATATTCGATCCTCGAAATAGTCCAGATGGAATCAGACGTATTTACTACATTCAGTAAATAAATCGAAGAAGCAGGTGCTTGACAAAACGGTACAGAAAGTAATGTTAAATTAATTATAGCCGTTAAAAAACCTGATTTCATTTACATCTTATTCGTCGAAGTAAAAATACGATGCCAGTTTATACCTTCTGACAAGTTGCCATTTTTCAAACTAAACCAGATAAATAGAGGTTTGCCGACGACATGATCAAAAGGCACAAATCCCCAGGCTCTCGAATCTTCGCTATTGTGCCGGTTATCACCCATTGCCCAATAATAATCCTGAGAAAACGTATAGCTGGATTGGCTTTTGTCATCAATATAAATCTGATTATCTTTTATTTCCAGTTTATGATTTTCATAAACTGAAATAATTCTTGCGTAAAGTGCAATATTTTTTAAATCAATAGGCACTGTTACGCCTTTTTGCGGTATCCAAATGGGACCATAATTATCAAATGTCCAGTTTGGAAAATTTACTTTGTCATGAGGAAATGGATTATTGTCCATTTGTGGAAAAGGAATGATGTTAATGTCTGGACTGATAGATTTCATTTTTTCAACTTGCTTAGCGTCCAGAAAAAATAAACCTCTAAGAGAATATTGGTCTTTATTAATTCCCCAGGAATCGAGCTTTTTCCAATTGAGTGTAACAGATTTGGATATGACCTGATAACCATATTTCATATGGCTGGGATTTTGACCCACTTTTCCATTTATATAAATTTGTCTGTCGATAATTTGTAAAGTATCTCCGGCAATTGCCACACATCGCTTAATGTAATGATCTTTTTTATCTAATGGACGAACAATGAGAGGTAAGCCACGACAATCTTCGGCAGCTTCTGGCTGAGTTAACGTTTGAAAATGTGTCCAGCTCCGGTTGGGAGTTACATAAACGCTATCGCCTACTGGCCAGTTGAATACAAATGGATCATTGCGTTTTACAGTAGTCAGCGCAGGCAATCGAAAGTAGGGTAAGCTTGGCTTTTTAAAATAAGATTCAACATCAAATCTGGGTATCCTATTATGCAATAAGGGTATCATAGCAATGGTCATGGGAGTCCTGATACCATAGTGTGCTTTGCTTACAAACAAAAAATCACCGACATTTAAGGTGCCTTCCATCGACGGAGTTGGAATAACATACGCTTCTATCAAAAACATTCTGATAAAGGCAGCTGCAAATACTGCAAAAATGATCGATTCTACCCATTCTCTTAAGACACCACGGGCATATTTATTTGTCGACTTCAATTTCTGAACCCGACTCCAGTCTTTAGCCTTTTGAGCTGCTTGCAAATCGTTCAGAAATTCTTTTTCTTTAAGATAGCCAGGTTCGATAAATTTATATTCAGGCTGATTGCCAATTATCCAAAAGGCAAGTGGTGGATAAACGACAGAAAGAAAAGAATCCCAGAAACTCATTCTCCCAAAGGACTTTACTAAATCGATACACATGGCAGCCAGAATAAAAATATTGACAACCGGAAAAAGCAACCAAAGAGCATGCTGAGGTTTTCTGCCAATTATTTTACACCATTCCGCAAAGTTTATGCCGGGTATCCAGGCTCTTGACGAATCGACATCTGCTTTCTTAAATATATTCATTAAGGTAAAACACAGCAGAATGTAACTAACTATTAAAAATCCTATTATAAGCACAGTTTAAAATTTTGACAAAGATAATTTAATTGCCTTCAATAAGCATGATTAACGACTTGTGACAGTACTTATTGGAAAAAACCTGGATATTTACCGACAAATATTAATTGGATGACAAATCCAAATCATTTAACATACTGGCCAGGTGATCTTTAAAGATAATTCGCTGATCGAGCCATTCTTTTTGTATTATGTTTGAATCAGATATGATATGAAGAAGACATTCCCTGCCAAAATTTGCTTCTTTCTTCGAAAAGCTTTTAATTAATGGGGTAGTGTCCGGAACAGATAATATGTTTTTCTGATATTCTGCTTCAGAATCATCCATTCCAAGTTTAAGAACATTTCCTTTTGAAAACCAATCACATATCGTCTGATAAGGATTCAAAATTTTCTGTTTATTTGAATTTGGAATAACAGGAAATAATGACTTAGTTTGTACGTTAATAGCTTGATTTATAAGATTCAATGCCACTTCATAAACACCAATCTGTTCTCCTTCATAGACTAATTCCATCTTGCCGGATAATGCAGGTACAATCGCCAGTAAATCTGAAATTCGGGCAATTCCTTTATTTTCACCGTTGATCAACATTCTCCGTTGAATAGTACTATATAAAAGTTCAAGCGCAGCAATACTCAATCGGGCTGAAACACCACTTTTTTCGTCAATAAATTCGCTTTCTCTGGCAATAAATGAAATTTGTTCAATTATTCTAAACAGTAATTCCGGAATAAAAATCTGGGTTTTAAGTGCCGGATCAATTTTAGATTCCTGTAAGCTGATTTGGAGGGCCGTATTAATATCTTCCGGATAATGGGTTAATATTTGACTTTCTATCCGGTCTTTTAAAGGAGTTATAATATTTCCTCTCTGTGTATAATCTTCAGGATTGGCCGTAAATACAAAAAACAAGTCCAGGGGTAATTTTAATTTAAATCCCCTGATTTGTAAATCATTTTCTTCCAATATATTAAATAAAGCAACCTGAATTCTGGCTTGTAAATCTGATAATTCATTAATTACAAAAATCGAACGGTGAGATCTGGGTATTAAACCAAAATGTATGGCATATTCATTGTCGTAAGCAATTTGTTTTTGTGCTGCTTTGATCGGGTCCAGATCGCCAATTAAATCTGAAATACTTACATCAGGAGTGGCTAGTTTTTCTACAAACCGAGACTTACGGGAAATCCAGCTAACCGGAGTCTGGTCACCCATTTTTGCCAAAATGTCTTTTCCGAATTTACTGATAGGATTGAAGGGATCATCATTGACTTCACTACCTTCAATAATTGGAATCATTTCATCCAGTAAGTTGACCAGCATTCGGGCCATTCTGGTTTTAGCTTGTCCTCTAAGGCCAAGAAACAATATATTATGACCACTCAGAATGGCTCTTTCAATATCGGGTAATACAGTAAATTCGTATCCAAATATTCCCGGCATGATGGGCTCTCCTGATTTCAATTTGGCAATTAAGTTATCCTTTAATTCAGTCCGGATACTCTTGGTATGATAGTTTTGTTTTTTTAATTCACCTAGTGTTGTCGCTTTCATCGTTTGGTTCGTTTTCTTTTATTATTTTCATAGCTGATAATGATTTGCTCACCCAAGTTGCTAAGATTTGTAAAAAGTGCTTTCCCGTTAGCTTCCGCAGAAAATTGTTCGACAAAATCAACTAGATACGGATCTGATGTTACCATAAACGTTGTGATGTCTATGTTCAGTTTTTTACATTTCCTGGCAAGAGCCAGTGTCCTTGAAATGATCAAAGGATCCAGACCAAATGAATTTTTGTAATACTCATTACCACGTTTGATACAGGTCGGTTTCCCATCAGTTATCATCATTATATTTTTATTGGGGTTTTTCTTTTTGTTTAATAATTCAATGGCAAGATTTAAACCGGCTACCGTGTTTGTATGAAAAGGACCAACCTGTAAATACGGAATATCTTCTAAATTTATTTGCCAGGCATCGTCGCCAAATACAACTATATCCAACTGATCTTTAGGGTAAAAGTTTTTAATCATATAACTTAATGCTAAGGCTACTTTTTTGGCTGGAGTTATACGGTCTTCGCCATATAGAATCATTGAATGGGAAATATCAATCATTAAAACTGTATTGCATTGAGTGGAATAATTTGACTCATATGAAATCAAATCTTCTTCAATCAGATTAAATGGCTGAATGCCGTTTCTGATGAATGCATTTTTTACAGATTCTTGTGCATTGATTTGTTGAAAAAGATCCCCAAATTCAAATGGCCTGTGATTCTCAGTAATACTATCTCCGCCTCCGGATAATTTTGTTTTGTGCGTTCCAGGTCTGTTTTTCTTTAATTTTCCAAACAACGACTCGAAAGCGCTTTTTCGTAAAGAATAATCGAGTTTCAAACTCGATTTGTATTCTTTAGATTGAGTTTCATCGATATATTTAAACTTTTTCAGATCGTTTATAAAATCGTCGATATTATACGTTTCACCAAAAAGTTTGTATCTGATATCGAGTTCGTTCATCCAATCCAGGGTTTCAGTGATATTTCCGGAAGTAGCCAGTAATAGCTCCTGAAATATGGCTAAAAGTCTCTCAAACAGAGATTTGAGTTGCTGCCCTTCATAAGAATAATAAAATTTAAGACCGGATTTCAATAGAATTTAATTTTCTGGCACTTGGAATTAACAGAAACATTTTCAGAACGTTTAGTTGCTTGTGTTAAAAAATAGCTAGTTACAGGATCAAATCGTACTTTTGCAGGCTAATTCTAGATTCATGTTAAAACGTTTTTATGCTTTATTGATCTTGGCTCTATCAGTTAGCGTTAGTGCTCAACGAGCTGATTTACGAGGGAATGTCTATAATAAAACAACAGGTGATCCATTGAGTTATGCTTCGGTTTATTTGCAAGGCACTACTTTTGGATCTATCACGAATAATCTTGGTTTTTTTAATATTTCTGCCTTGCCATCTGGTGAATATAAGTTGGTGGTAAGTTATATTGGCTTTGATACATTTACGGTCGATTTATCAGTTAGAGGAAATCAAATCATCAATAAACAAATTTTTCTGATAGAATCCAGCCTGATGTTAGGTGAAGTCAGTGTTTCAGGCAAAAAACAACAGGCAAGAACAGAAGTAAAAGTATCGAGTTTGACTGTAACACCTAAGGAAATAAAAGCCTTGCCTTCCACCGGTGGCGAATCGGATATAGCACAATATTTACAAATTATTCCCGGTGTAATTACTTCTGGTGATCAGGGAGGTCAAATTTACATAAGAGGTGGATCCCCGGTACAAAATAAAATTTTACTGGATGGTATGACCATTTTTAACCCATTTCACTCGATTGGAATCTTCTCAGTTTTTGAAACTGAAATCATTCGTTCAGTTGATGTATTAACCGGCGGATTTCCTGCTGAATACGGTGGTAGAATTTCAGCCATTATCGACATGAAAACAAGGGAAGGAAACAAAACCCGGACCTCTGGTCTGGTTTCTGCCAGCCCATTCATGGCCAAAGCGTTAATTGAAGGACCAATTTCTAAATTTGCGGAGAATAAAAGCAGTAGTACATCGTATTTGCTAACCGGAAAAACATCTTTTATCGACAAAACCTCAACCACGCTTTATAAATATGCCTTCGATTCAACCACAAACAGTCTTCCATTCATCTTTAGTGACTTTTATGGGAAATTATCAACCATAGCCAACAATGGAAGTTTTTTAAATTTATTCGGATTTAGCTTTAATGATGAAGTAAGTTATAGCGGCTTAGCCAATCTCAAATGGAATGCATTGGGTGGAGGTGCCAATTTTAAATTGATACCTAACAATTCCAGCCTTATTGTTGGAGGAAATCTGGCTTATTCAAAATATTTTCTGGAACTTGAAGAAGTCAATTCTAAACCACGCTCCAGCGAAATTAAAGGTCTTCAAACAAATATCGATTTTACATACTTTGGACTTCAATCTGAATTTAAATACGGCATTGAGTTTAATGCTTTTAATACAGATTTTAATTTTATTAATTTTCTGGGCATTCCAGTAGGAAAAGATGACAATAATACAGAGATAGCCGGATATATTAAATATCGCAAGTCTTTTGGAAACTGGGTAATAGATCCTAGTTTTCGATTACAATATTATGCTTCACTAGGAAAAACATCTTTAGAACCCAGGCTAGGACTAAAATATAATGTTTCTTATGATTTTAGATTAAAAGCGGCAGGTGGTTATTACACACAGAATTTGATGAGCTCTGTCAGCGAAAGAGATATCGTCAACTTATTCGTTGGTTTCATTACCAGTCCGGATTTAATTAAAGCCACACATGGCGTCTTCGGTTTTGAATACGATTTAACTGAAAATACGGATATTAATATTGAAACTTACTATAAAGATTTCAATTCCTTGTATCAGTTAAACCGCAATAAGCGTGATACCCGGGAGTCTGATTATACAACAGAAACCGGTGAAGCTTATGGTTTGGATATTTTAATTAGGTCTAATTGGGTTGATTGGAGTTTATGGTTAGGTTATTCATTAGGTTTTGTCAACCGGAATGATGGAGTCCAGACATTTCCAGCCTTATTTGACCGAAGACATAATGCCAATATAGTTATTGATTATAATTTTGGTCACAGGAAATTATGGCAGGCAGGTCTTCGTTGGAATCTGGGCTCAGGTTTTGCATTTACCAAAATTCAGGGTTTTATCGAAGATAATAAAATACCAAAAGGACTGGAAACTGTATTTGGTACAGAAAATGCTCCTATAGGCGTTTTATATTCAGATAAAATTAATTCAGGTCGACTACCTTATTATCATCGACTTGATTTATCATTAAAACGTAAATTTATTTTATCAAAAGAAGTGTACTTTGAAGTGACAGCAGCTGTGACAAATGCCTACGACAGAAAAAATATTTTTTATTTTAATGTTGTTGAAAACAGAAGAGTAAATCAATTACCAGTGCTTCCTTCATTGGTCGTGGCATTTCATTTTTAAATTACTTAATGACAACTAGTTAAATTTAAGCTGATCTCCTGAATACTAAAAGCTTCAAGATGCCAAAATCGAGCGTTTAAATAATTTAGGATATTGCTTATTTCAACTGGATCTAAATTTCTAAAGCCAGGCATTTCTTGCATTGTCTCATAAGTTTTCTTGTCAGCAATGCTGTCAGGTTTTTTACCTTTTAAAATCCAACAGGCTAGTTGGCTCCGATTACTTACTATTTTTTGATTTAAATACAAGTTGGGATATAATGTACCAAGCCCTTCAGCTTCCATACCATGGCAAGGAGCACAATAAAATTCATAGGATTTTTTTCCTTCTTTATAAGGCTGAGCTGAATATTCACATGCATATATCGCCACTATCAAACTAAAAGGCCAAATGTAATTAATTTTCATTCAACAATAACTCGATATCCTTAATAAATCGATCAACGTCCTCATCATCTGTGCCCAGACAATAAGATCTTAAGTAAAAATTTTTATCGACGAGCAATAACCAACCACTGTGATCAATTCCACCTGGTGCCGTCGGATCTTCCATGGCAATACTCATATAAGCTTCTGCAATACGCTTGACATCTTCTTTTGTAGGTATATGCAGAAGAAAAAAATTGGGATTGTTTACACTTAGTTTATCGTAATATGATTTCAGTCTGGGAACTGAATCCTTTCTGTAATCCACACTAAAACACAAATAATTAATTTGATCATTATCTTGAAAATGTCTGGATATTTTAACCATACTTCTCATGGTCTTCGGGCAAATGGTTGGACAGGAGGTAAAAAAGAAATTACTGATATGAATCTTATTTTTAAGTGTAGCTTTTCCTGTTTGGTTTCCAAATTGGTTATCTAATTGAAAATCCGGAATCTGTGCATAAATTGTGTCACCGTGTTCAACGTACCGGTGACCAAGAATGGCCAGTTTCCTTTCTGAACAAGTACTAAAAAGGAATAGAAAAAGCAGTAAAATACAACTGCCTTTTATGGGTTTATCATTAAAATTCATGTGTTGTTAAATTGTTTATTTATTATAACTCCATCTTTCATGGTTAAGGAATAATCAGTTTTCTCAGCAACTTGTTTGTCATGTGTAACGATAATAATGGTCATATTCATTTCTTTTCTAAATGACAATATAAGTTCCAACACCTGTTCTGCATTTGATTGATCCAAATTGCCGGTTGGTTCATCAGCCAGCAATATTTTTGGAGTATTGATTAGGGCACGGGCAAGTGCCACCCGCTGTTGCTCGCCTCCCGAAAGTTGACCAGGTTTTTGGTCAAATCGTTCTTCTAAACCCAATTTCTCCAATAAATAAAGTGCATTTTCCCGAAGTTCTTTTTCTTTTCGTCCTGCTATGAGTCCGGGGATACACACGTTATCCAGGGCATTAAATTCCGGCAATAAATGATGGAACTGAAAGATAAATCCTAAGTGACGATTGCGAAAATGGGCTAATTCATTAGGCGATTTATTGGAATAATTGATGGAATCAATAATAAGATCTCCTGAATCTGGAGTATCCAAAGTACCTATAATATGTAACAATGTACTCTTCCCGGCACCAGAAGCGCCTAAAATGCTTATTACCTGAGCTTTCTCAACATATAAATCAAGTCCCTTTAAAACATCCAGTTTTTGAAATGATTTTTTAATATTTCTACATTCAATCATTTATGTATTTATTTTATAAATATACATGCAATATTAATTTATTAAAACTTAAAAGTAAAGACGATGAAATAAAAAGAATGATATTGAAGTTAGATAATGTACGATTAACAAAAGTTTAGATGATTCGGCTTTATTTTTGTACGCTTTTTGCAAAACATGCTTTAATACAGCTTATTTTTTGATGAAAATACTTCAATTAGCTAAAAAATTTCCTTATCCGGCCAGGGATGGAGAGTCTTTGGCCGTTTTACATTTGAGTAAAGCACTCTCACAAAATGGTTGTGAGGTAAGTCTATTAGCTATGAATACTTCAAGGCATTATGTTAATCTTGGAAAGGGTATTCCTGAGGAGTTAAGTTATTATAAAGAAGTAGATACTGTTGTTGTTGATAATAGCATCAAGTGGCAAGATGCATTTAAAAATTTATTTAGTAAAGAATCTTATCATATTACAAGGTTCATTTCTGAAGACTTTACCCTGAAACTGGAAGAGGTACTACAAAAGAATCAATATGATGTGATCCAATTGGAAACATTGTACTTAACTCCATTTTTACCTGTAATTAAAAAATATTCGGATGCCATGGTGGTTTTAAGAGCTCATAATATCGAGCACGAGATTTGGAGCCGCATTGCTAGTCAGGTAAAATTTATTCCTAAAAAGTTGTACTTACATCATTTAAGTAAAAAGCTTAAAAATTTTGAAATTAATAAATTAAATGATTTTGATTTTTTAGTGGCCATAACTGAAAGGGATCTTGCTTATTTCAAATCCTTAGGGTATAAAAATGGTTGTGTATCATCGCCAGTTGGTTTTGAATTAAATAAATATCAGGCTGAATACACCGCCTTTTCAAATCCAATGAAAATTTCATTCATAGGTTCTTTGGATTGGATGCCTAACATCGAAGCTATCAGATGGTTTCTTTCAAATGTTTGGCCGGAAATTCAAAAAAAACTTCCCGAGCTTGAGTTTCATTTTGCAGGTAGAAATCCTCCATCCGATTTATCCGGTGTTTCATTACCCAATGTATTTTATCATCCGGATATTCAGGATGCAAAAGAGTTTTTATTGCGATATCCTGTTTTGGTAGTACCCGTTTTTGCAGGATCCGGTATTCGGGTAAAAATTTTAGAAGCAATGGCTTTGGGTCGTGTCGTGATTACAACTTCCATTGGACTGGAAGGCATTCCGGCCAAACACCGGGAGCAGGTTTTACTTGCTAATAATGTCGACGACTTTGTCCAAAGTATTGAACAATGTTTTACAAACTATTCTAAAATCATCAAAATTGGCCAAAAGGCTCAAAACTTTGTCAGCAATCACTTTGATGGATTGAAATTAGCTGGCAAACTAATAAATGCCTATAAAAAGGTTTTAAATTCGCACGTCAATTCATAATTTTGACGCATTTGAATGGTCCTGAGTTTAACGATTTTTTCCATAATTGCTTTATTTTTATTTCTACACAGCTATTTGATTTATCCAATACACCTTTTCGTCCTTTACTCACTAAAACGAAAGAATAAATCAGATTTTCGTATTCTGGATGAAAATTTACCTTTCGTATCCTGTATTATTTCTGTTTACAATGAATCCAGCGTAATTGTTCAAAAAATACAATCTATCCTGGATTCGGATTATCCAAAAGACAAATTATTGATTTATGTTGGTTCAGACGCTTCAACAGATGAATCAAATATGCTTTTAATGAAATTGAGCGGACAATATCCCGAAATTAAATTTTTTCATTATCCTGTCAGAAGAGGTAAAACATTGGTAATAAACGATCTGATTGATGAAGCGTTTCGCCAAAATGCAAAAGACAATAATCATATTTTGTTATTTACAGATGCCAATGTGATTTTAAACAGGGGAGTCATCAAACAGCTCTGTCGTCATTTTAATGATCACAAAGTGGCTCTGGTCGATTCTAAAATCATTCCATATAAAACGAATCATTTCGGAATTTCCAATTCAGAAAATGAGTATATGAATCTGGAAATTAAAATAAAGTATTGGGAAGGTGAGCTATGGGGTTCTATGATGGGAGCATTTGGTGGTTGTTTTGCATTGCGTTCTGATTATTTTGAAAAAGTCCCATCAAACTTTATTGTGGACGATTTTTTTATTACAATGAATGCTTTAAAGAAAGGAGGCCTCAGTAAAAATGACTTAGAAGCGATTTGTTATGAAGGCAAACCAGATCATATTGCTGAAGAGTTTAGAAGAAAGGCGCGAATATCAGCAGGCAACTTTCAAAATCTGGCTTACTTTTCTGATCTGCTTTTTAAAAAACCACTGACCTTGTCGTATTCATTTTTCTCACATAAAGTATTGCGCTGGACAGCACCCGTCTATCTAAGTCTTGCATTAATTGCATTAATTATTCTGGTAATAATGGATCCTGATAAGTATTTATTTTTCCTGGAAATTATTCTGTTAATCATTCTGATATTGCCATTGCTGGATATTCTTTTTGCTAAATTCAATATTCATTTGAAAGTGCTACGAGGGAATCGATATTTTATTATGATGAACATTGCACTGTTATTTGGGTTTATCAGATATTTGTATGGAATTAAGAAGAGTTCGTGGGAGCCTCCAAAACGTAATTTAAAATAAATGTTCAAATTTAATACAATAGAAGAAGCAATTCAGGATTTCCGTCTTGGTAAAGTCATTATCGTTGTCGACAACGAAGACAGGGAAAATGAGGGCGATTTTATATGCGCTGCTGAAACCATAACTCCTGAAATTGTCAATTTCATGATCAAAGAGGGTAGAGGTTTGATCTGTGCACCCTTAGACGAGCAAAGGGCAGACGAATTAAACCTGCCTTTAATGGTAAGAAACAATACCTCCTTGCATGAAACTGCATTTACGATTTCTGTAGATTTAATAGGTTATGGATGTACTACTGGAATTTCAACTCATGACAGGGCATTAACCATTAAGGCCTTGGCAAATTATGAATTTAAATCCATTGATTTTGCCCGACCAGGTCATATTTTTCCACTCAGAGCAAAGTCTGGTGGTGTATTGCAACGTACTGGGCATACTGAAGCTGTGGTGGATCTGGCGAAACTTGCCGGCATGAAACCCGCTGGAGCCCTGGTGGAAATATTAAATAACGATGGGTCAATGTCAAGATTGCCCGATTTAATAGAAAAAGCTAATCAGTTTCAATTAAAAATGATTTCAATTAGCGATTTGGTGGAATATCGCTTGAGAAGCGAACGATTAGTTAGCATCCAAAAATCTATTACCAAAAAGATAGATGGCATTGATTTTAATATGATACAATATCAACAGTTAAATACCGGAGATATTCATGTTGCATTTGTTAAAGGTGAAATAAATTCATCAAAAGTAGCTTTGGTTCGTGTTCAACATGCCGATACTTTTTCTGAATTAATCGATGTAATTGTGAATAATGATGATTCATTATTTTCAAAATCCCTGCAATTGATCGGCCAGGATGATTGTGGTGTACTTTTGATTTTAACCCAAAACAATCGAGTACTTAGTCCTTTTTTTAGAATTGAAGATAATTCAAATCCCGATGTTCAAAGGCCCGAACAGCATCAAAAAGAAATTGGCATCGGAGCACAGATATTACATGATCTGGGTGTTCATAAAATGAAAATAATTTCCAATAATCCAAGAAAAACCATAGCCCTTCAGGGTTATGGTCTCGAAATTGTTGGTTATCAAGCTTTAGATTAAAATCAAACTAAAAAGTCGGACAAATAAATCCTTCATTGTCATAGTTGCCGATAATAGAAAGTGTGATTTCAAAAGAATGAGTCGGAGCGGCATATTTTGCAGCATCCCTGATTCCAAAATCGTATTGAAGTCCTAAAACAAAGTCTTTTATTTCAAATCCCAGGTTAATACCAATGTCTGCCGGAATGTAAGAATTCAAATTTTTTATAATTCTACAGTTAATTCCTGCATGGAATGCGGTTTGATTCAGTGTATAAAAAGATTTTCGAAATGATATTCCAGAATTGATAATCTGATGCGGCCCCTGAAGGCTTATGAGCAATCTTGGATACAAATCTAAACTTGAACTTGACTGATAAATAAAATTTACTATTGCATTGATTTTAGAGTCTGATTTGGAAGTTTTAGATCCCGTATAATCTTTATTATCAAAATCTTTGTAGAAAGACTGATCTGGTTTAAGTATGTAATGCATGGATAATCCAGCCAATAATCTCAATTTTCGGGATAAGCCACCCGTGTAATTTAGTCCTAGTTTTAATTCAGGCCTGGCAAAGATATTAGGCGGCAATAACTCGCTGGTTGTTCCGTTATATTTTCCAATACCATCAAACTGATCTTCAAAAAAGATATTATCATAATTAACTGAACGCTGGTTAACACCAATGCCCATTCCAATTGATAAATAATCTTTGCTCGATTTTTTCATTAATTTATGATATGAAAATAATAAAGCAATTTCATTGGTGTTCCAGTCAAAAATCTGAGTGCGGTCTGTTAAAAAATAAATACCCCCACCAAAATAATCACTGGTCAAATTCTGAAAGCCAAGATTGAATTTTATATCTCCCGACACACAAAAGCTGGTTATGGGTTGGTCCTGTAAACCTATCCACTGATTTCTATATATGGTACTTACTCTGAAGTTTCCGTTAAATGCTGCCGTTAAAGCCGGATTATAATAACTTGAAACGGCATTAAACTGTGAAAAATTTACATCCTGCGATAAGATCTTAGGCCCTACCATTGAGAACAGGCCGGCTATGATGATTTTTATGAAATTCATGTCATTGTACATTCGGTTGCAAGATAGAATTATTTAGGAATATGATTACTTTTGTATAATGGATTTAACACTACAAATACCAATTTTACCTGTTCGCAGAGAGCCCAATCATAAATCAGAATTGATTAATCAGATTCTGTTTGGCGAATCATTTAAAATTAATAACACTTTAGAAAATTGGAAACAAATTACAACAAATCATGATCATTATTCAGGCTGGGTCGAGTTAAACAATCCTGATTTTTACACGATTAATCCAATAGGCTCAACAAGCATTATTTCTAGTTATGTAGCAAAGATCAGAAAGGGAGCCTCAAATTTCTATGTATCCTTTGGTGCTACGGTTTTGGATAGTGATTGTGATGTGTTACAGGGAGTATGCACAAAGACATTAGATATCAATACGGCAGCAGATTGTTTATTTTCTGAACTATTAGGTTCTCCATATTTGTGGGGTGGTCGAAGTGTATTTGGAATAGATTGTTCTGGTTTGACTCAGTTATTTTATAAACTTATAGGTTATTCATTGCCAAGGGACGCTTATCAGCAGGCTACATTGGGAGATGACATATTTTTAAGTCAGGTAAAAACAGGAGATCTGGTTTTTTTTAAAAATCAAAACAATCAAATTATTCATGTTGGAATAATGGCAGATAATTCCAAAATATTTCATTCTTCCGGAAATGTTCGATTTGATCTATTTGATGAAAAGGGAATTTATAATACCAGTATGAAATCGTACACGCATTTTTTTCCTTTTGCCAAAAAAATTATAATACCCGGATAATATCATATTTAGTTATTATTTGATAATTACCTAGTTGATCTTTTACAATTACACCAGGTATTTTCTCAGAAAAATATTTATTTAAAATACTTAGAGGAGTGTCAAGTGTAACATTGGGCATTGGATCAGACATAATTGATCTGGCTGATTTTTCAGGATTATATAAAGGATTTTCAATAATAAAATTTAAAACGGTATTCTCTGCAATGGTTCCAATAATTTGATCATTTTCAATTAAGGGCACTTGCGAAATATCATATTGTTTCATCAAGCCTAAAACATTTCGTATCGATTCATCCGGTGAAATGCTATGAAAAGTTTTGTCTTTTTTATATTTAATTAAATCAGCAACAGTTCTTTCGGTTTTAAGAAATCCTCGTTCGCGCATCCAGTCATCATTATAAATTTTACCTATATACCGGCTGCCATGATCATGGAAAATTAAAACGACTACATCATCTTTAGTTAATTCTGATTTTAACTGCATTAAACCGGCCATAGCGGATCCGGCAGAATATCCTAATAAAATTCCTTCTTCTCTGGCAAGTCTTCTGGCCATGATGGCTCCATCTTTATCACTTACTTTTTCAAAAAGATCAATCAGGTCAAAATTAACATTTTTGGGCAGGATGTCTTCGCCTATACCTTCTGTTATATATGGGTAAATCTCATTTTCATCAAAGATTCCGGTTTCTTTATATTTCTTAAAGACAGAGCCGTAGGTATCGATTCCCCAAACTTTGATATTTGGATTTTTTTCTTTCAAATATTTGGAAACTCCTGAAACAGTTCCACCAGTACCAACTCCAACAACCAAATGCGTAATTTTGCCATCAGTCTGTTCCCAAATTTCAGGTCCTGTGGATTGATAATGGGCTGTTGTATTAGATAAATTATCATATTGATTACACCAAAATGAATTTGGAATTTCTTTACTTAGCTTTTCTGCTACTGAATAATAAGATCTTGGATCTTTGGGATCCACATTCGTAGGACACACTATGACTTCCGCACCCAATGCTTTTAACATATCTATCTTTTCTTTAGATTGCTTGTCGGAAGTTGTAAAAATACACTTATAGTTTTTGACACAAGCAGCTATTGCTATACCCATACCCGTATTACCACTTGTACATTCTATAATTGTTCCTCCTTCTTTTATTTTACCTTCAGATTCAGCGTCTTCAATCATTTTTAATGCCATTCGATCTTTTATAGAATGGCCTGGATTAAACGTTTCAACCTTAGCTAAGACTAAGGCCGGAATGTCGTCAGTAACTTTATTCAGCTTTATTAAAGGAGTATTGCCAATAGTTTCAAGTATATTATTATAAAATTTCATTTTATTATTTTTGCAAAGCTAAGAGAAATCTTATCTGTATCTCAGACTTATAAAAAATCTTTTATCCACTGCCCCTAATATTTTGGCAGCTTCAGAAGAGATAATGATTTGAATATCACGTTCGTAAACAGGTGGAATCCGGCCAATAACTTTAGCATAAATTTTCCTGTTTAAGATTGGATTTTCTATTTCGATGTAAGAATCCATCTGTGCCTCATTGTGTAAGGCAAATAACCTTCCGGATCCTAATTTATCCAGTTGACTCATTGCAACTCCTTTTGAGCTTTTAGTAAAATGTAACGAATCCATTGGCAGTATGTTTTTGGGCGAAGACTCCACTTCTGTCAACGCAAAGTCAGCAGCTTCTTTTTGTTTAAATGTGATATAACCAATTAATAAATCCATATTTTGCTTAATAGCAAAAGATTCTAACTGATTGATTTGAATTAGTTGCTGCAAATTGATATTGAATACTCGCTTACTTAAATGATATAAACTTTCACCCGCTTTTACTTTATAATAAACTTTTAGATTAGTAATATGCTCGCCATTTAATGAGAATTGAATAATTTTCCTGTTGAATGGAATTTTAATTATTTCACCTTCCCTGATAGAATTATCAATCAATACAGGGTTATTTTGCTTAATCGTATCAATCGAACATTGAAATATTTTGGAAATGCTATAGAGCGTCTGCTTTTTGCTTACTTTGTAATAAAAATAAAGCGATGTCGAATTTTCAAACTCAATAAAAGTGCTGTCTATTTCGACGAATTGATTGAGAATGGGAGTTTGTGAAAACAATCTGAAAGAAGCTAAAATGCTGATTATAAATAATTTGTGTTTCATAATTACATAATTCTGGCTTCAAATATATTAAATTAATTTCTAATATATAAACAACTGATGAATAATTCTTTAGTAATTGCAGTGATACCGGCTAGGTTGGCTTCCACACGATTACCATCAAAGCTCTTGAAAATAATTCGGGGAAAGTCCATCATACAAAGGGTTTATGAGCGATGCCAACAGTCAAATCTGATTTACAAGACGATTGTAGTTGCCGATCATCCTCACATTTTTAATCACGCCAGAGAATTTGGTGCTGAAGTGTTTTTAAGTAAAAAATTACATGAAAGTGGTACTGATCGGATTGCCGAATTTGTAAATACTTATGAAAACTGTACACATGTGGTTAATGTACAGGGAGATGAACCATTTATCGATCCGGCAGCAATTGATCAGTTGATTATCAATTTGCTAGAAAGCCAGGCCGACATCAGTACATTAGCAAATTTAGTGCATCAAAAAGATGATTATACAGATCCGAATAAAGTAAAAGTAATTACTAATATAAATAATGAAGCACTTTATTTTAGCAGAGCACCGATTCCATTTATTAGAGAGCCTTACGAACAAAACTTGTTCAGCTGGAAAAGGCATATTGGTATTTATGCATACAAAAGATTAGTATTGCTTGAGTTAACTAATTTACCTTTATCAGATCTTGAGAGAATTGAGAAACTGGAGCAATTACGCTGGTTAGACCATGGTTATAAAATACAAGTTGGTTTAACAGAATATGAATCCATTGGTATTGACACAGAAGATGATCTTATTAAAGCCCATGAATATGCTCTTGTAAACGATTTATAGCTTCGGTAATAAATCCTTGGTAAACGCCAATGGAAGTAAGGACTGAAAGGATGTAAAAACGAACGTTGGGCTTTCAAGTTGACCTATAATAAGTTCGATTGGCATAGTATTTTGTATTTCAAGTTCAGCCATTACTTGCCGGCAAAAACCACATGGAGTAGCAGGAGAAAAAATTTTATGGTCAGAAAGATTCGTGATGGCCATTTTCAAGATGCCGGTTTTACGATCCAAATTTCCGTAAGTGGCAAGTACCGCTCTTTCAGCACAAATTCCATTTGGATATGAAGCATTTTCCTGGTTGCAACCTTTTATAACCGATCCATCATTTAATAAAATGGCAGCTCCTACAAAAAATTTTGAATAAGGTGCATAGGCATTGTGAGCAGCTTCCTGCGCCATTATTAATAGATTTCTTTGCACTTCGCTTAATTCATTTCCTTTGTGATAATACAGGTAAGATAAATTTACATTCTTTTCAATCATGGTTCAGTTTCAAATGCATAAATCTATAAATTATTCAGATCAATTTTATATATCTTTATAAGTAATTGGATATCAATTCTAATTGTATTGAATATGCAATCATTGTGTCAATGTTCTCTTTGATCAATTTAAAGATCTTATTTGCCAAACTTGGCGTTTCTTTGTTACAGACTTTTGTAATTTTAGAAGGTGAATAATTATTGTATTTTAATGAAGAAGAGTGAAATAAGCCAGTATCTGAAACTCAAAATAAATCCGGAATTTAATGACTTGGAAGTTACCAATGTACTAAATTACGTATGGGCCGATTATTTAAAATGCAAAAATTCAGGAGCACATTATAACTTACAGGACTATATAAGAAATCGTCTGGATTCAATATTGGAACACATTAATAATAATGTGCCAATTCAATATGTTACCAATTCTTCTTGCTTTTATGGAATTGACTTATATATCAACGAGGATGTATTAATACCAAGGCCCGAAACTGAAGAGCTTGTAGATTGGATTTTAAAAGACAATTTACCTTCATCGGAATATCATGTTTTAGATATTGGGACAGGATCAGCTTGTATTTCTATAGCCCTGAAAACACACCGCAAAAACTGGACGATAACCGGTGTCGATATTTCTCCGGCTGCAATTCAGGTTGCCAGACAAAATGGGGCCATGCTAGATCTTGATATTAGCTTTAGTCTAAGTGACTTCTTAATGCCAGATTCACAGCCACAAGGAATTTTCGATATCGTTGTCTCAAATCCTCCTTATGTGGATGCCAGTGAAATGAATTTATCATACAATTCTCCGGCTGATCCTTTGATTGCTCTTATCCCAAATGATAAAAATTGCCTAATATTTTATGAAGAAATAGCTTCCTGGTCTCTGATACATCTTAGGGCCAGTGGAAGTATCTATTGTGAGTTAAACGAGTTTCGGTTTGCTGAAATCCAGGAGATATTTTTTAATGCTGGCTTTAGAAATATTGTTTTAAAAGATGATATGCAGGGAAAGAAAAGAATGATCCGCGTCCGTTTTTAATTCAAAATCAATATTCTCTTACCATTCAACTTTTGATGAGTTGAATGAATTAAATATATTCCTGGCATTAAATTTAATCTACCAGTTTCTATTTCATTCCTTGAAACCACAAAGCTTTTTCCATCTGTAGTATATAAATAAATATTTTTTAGCAATTTGAAGTCATAAAATAATTGTGATAATTCCGAACCCTTAATAAGATTTATTATGTTGGTTTGTTGTGTTTTTGTGGGAATCGAAAGATCTGGAAGTGGACATTGGAAAACTCCATATCCATGAGTAAACAAGATCAGCTTTTTAGTTATTTTTGAATATTTTATATCATAAACTGGTACCACATCAAAGTCGTGTTGATTAAAACTATGCCAGCTCTCGCCTCGATTATTTGAAATAAACAATCCCAAATCACATGCAGCATAAAGTATATTGGTGTCTCTGGGATCAATTAAAACTGAATGGAATGGTACATCAGGAAGGTTTTTATTATCCGGAAATGTCCAGGTCAATGCCTGATCATAACTAGCCATGATTCCCGGAGAGCCGCTTCCGCCTAAAGCTATAAAAAGTGTATTTGGATTTTTTTCATTAATTACAATATCCCTGATAAACCGGTCTGGAATTCCTAAGTTTTTAGTTACAAGTGTTCGTCCGGAATTATTACTATAATAAAGACTACTTTGGTTAGTTCCAGGTGAGAGGGTGCTTAAATATATCTGGTCTGCATCATTTTTTATTGTTTCCATTGAAACAATAAATTCACCGGGAATTAATAGATCATTTGAAATCCAGTTTGATCCTCCATTTGATGAAACCAATAATTGGTCGCCTCCAGAATAGATTATAAGAGGATTTAAAGTATGTACCAGAAAAGGTGCCACAAAAGCCGCCTTGGCATTTGGTTTTAAAAGTTCGATCCAGTCCTGGCCTGAATTTAGGCTGCGATATAAATTTTGATATTGTGATGCTACATAAAGTATAGAATCATCTAACGGATGGAAACTATTGTAACAACCATCACCTAAATGAATTGAAGTCCAATTGATATCACCATTATAAATGGCAGATTTATTATCCTGCAGGCCACCTATTAATTTATCGGAATATCCTGAAACATTTCCTGTATAATACTGAGCACTGATGTATCCATCATTGCAGGAAAAAAAAGATTTGGCAAAATTATTTGATCTGTAAACTCCACCGTCAGTTGCTATATAAATAATGTTAGGATCTAATGGGTTACTTATGATGTCATGCATATCGGCATGAATCTTAATACGCCAACTTAACAAATTGAATAATTGATTTCCGGTACCTGATGTATCCAGATATAAATCTACACCACCGGTTATTATTTTACTGGAATCGTCATCTTTTATATGAAGGCATTTGGCATACCATCCCTGATATGAACAGACATCCTTTATCCTTATATAAAATGGAAAATTCTCAAAGCCGTTTACGCTGCGTAACATAGAAATAGTTCTAAACTTATCAGACAAAACAGCATAAACTTTTTTAGGGTTGGCCTTGTAATTAGCCAGCATAATCCTACCTTGATATAAGGTGTCATTTGAAGAATTCACGGGTTGCCAGGTATCGCCTCCATCCTTTGTTTTATATACGCCATAGTGAGATCCGCCGATCCCTCCGATACCAGCATATAAAATAAAAGGATCCGAATGGTCAATAAGCAGATCCGTGGCCATTGGCAAATCAAGTGAAACAAACCAGGTGTAGCCTGAATCAACTGATTTATAAACACCCTTTGTTGTGGCAGCATATACAATTTTGCTGTCCTCTGGATTAATGATAATTTTCCATACCGAGGTATTGGGGATGTTTGTCCAGTCCAGCACTAATTTCCAGGTTTTTCCTGAATCAATCGACTTTAAAATACCCATACCTCTCGATCCCCGGAGTGTTCGGGTATGTATGCCTCCATCCGTGCCATGGTCATTATATATTTCTCCCGTACCAATAAACATCAGCTTAGGATTGTCGTTTTGGATTGCAATGGAGGAAACCGAAACTACCGGAAAGCCAATTGGTACGTAAGCCCAGGCTTTTTGTCCCATTCCTCCAGTTTCACTCTTCCATAAACCGGAACCGGCAGAGCCAAGCCAGAGTTGCGATGTATCTAAAGGATTTATCGCTATACATAAAGTTCTTCCAGCAATATTATTGGGACCAATATTTTCCCAGGCAGGAAAAGTTCTTAAGTTAATTAAATCTGATTTTTGATTTTTAACTTTTAAGTATTCCCGATAAAATGAATGATTTTGAGTCACATTGAATGGAAACTCTTCGATGAGTGCTTTAAAATAAAAGTAGTTGAAACTTTCAGCTTTGGGTAATGCCGGGCTAAATTTCTTTGGATAAAATAAGAATACCAGCAAACATACCGATAAAAGAAGGAAGCTAAATAAATAGAAATTCTTTTTCCGGGTCATCCTCCGCTTCTTTTGGTATTCCTGTAACCTTCTTCAATTAAAATTTTAATTATTTTATCTACATGGTTACCTTGTATAATTATTTCATTATCTTTAATTGTACCTCCAGCGCCACATTTGTTCTTGATGAATTTGCATAGTAGTTCAAGATTAGGCAGGGTTTCTTCCAGGCCGTATATTCTTGAGATCGTTTTCCCGCCTTTTAGTTTTGTAGAAAGTTGAACTCTCACAATTTGATTTGATTTTTCAATCAATGGATTTTCAAATTCTGTTTTAGGAGGTGCATAATTTTTATCTGTTGAATAAGCCAAAGATAAATCTGATAGAGAATTTAAAGATTGTTTTTTCATGATTTAAATTGAATCGATTGAACTCCCCCCTAATGTTTTATTAAACTGTAATTCCATGATGCGATGCGCTATTTCAGCAGTTGATTGATTAAAAGATAAAATTGCATTATTAATTTCCTCTTTTTGCTTAGTTCTAATGCACTCGGTTAATGTATTTAATTGGTTATGTAAAATTGAAGTTTCTTTATCAGATAATAAATCTTTATTTTGTTTTAAAAATTTTTGTGCGTTAGTTATTATATAATTGGCTTCATTAACAGCTTCGATCAAGGACTTTTTTTCATGATCTTTTTGTGCAAAAGTAATCGATTCTTTCAGATGTTCCCCGATGGTTTTTTCATCAAAATTATTGGCAGTTTTTATCTCAATGTTTTGCTCAATAGCAGATCGCAGCTCCTTTGCTTTAACAGAAAGTATACCGTCAGCGTCTATATTAAAAGTTATCTCAATTTTAGGTAGCCCAGCAGCCATTGGAGGCAGATCATTTAAGATAAATTCAGCTAATTTTATATTGTCTTCTACCATTTCACGTTCTCCCTGATAAACTGAAATTTTAAGCTTTTTTTGACCATCCTTGGAGGTAGTATAATTTCGGGCTAGCCGCAAGGGTATTTTGGAATTTCTGGGTACGATAACGTCCATCAATCCTCCAATAGTTTCAATTCCAAGTGATAATGGGGTAATATCCAAAAGTAAAATATCCTTCCGGTTACCAGCTAAAATATCAGCTTGTATGGCAGCACCTAAAGCTACAACTTCATCCGGATTTAAAAAATCATTTAATGGTTTTTGAAAAGTTTCTTTCAAAGCGCTTTTAACTTTTAGCAATCGAGAAGATCCTCCAACTAAAATGACTTCATCAATTTCTTCTTTGCTCAGTCCTGATTCCTTTAATGCATCTTTACTGCATGCTATTGTTTTATGAATTATTTCAAACGATGTTAAATCAAATTCTTCTCTAGAAAGTGATAATTCTGTTTGATTAAAATTCTGTTTAACGACCTCGTGTTCAGATAAATTTATTTTACAAGTTTCTGCAATAGACTTTAACGATTTTATTTCATCTGGTTTGAGATTCAAATTGTATTTATTAATCCAAAAATCGACTATTGCGAAATCAATATCATCGCCGCCTAAAAAATTGTCACCCTTAGTTGCCAGTACATCAAATATACCATTCTCAATTCTTAATACAGAAACATCAAATGTGCCACCCCCAAAATCATATACAATAACTTGTTTTGTAGTGTTTTCAGTTAAGCCAATTCCATATGCCATACTTGCAGCTGTAGGTTCATTAATAATCCTTAGTACATTAAAACCCGCCTTAATGCCGGCTTCTCGGGTTGCTTGCCGTTGGCTATCTGTAAAATAAGCTGGAACTGTAATCACAGCTTTTGATACTTCAGCTTTTAAGTAGTTTTCTGCACGGACTTTTATGTTTTCCAATAACATTGAGGATAATTCAAAAGCGCTAAACTTGCCATGTTCAATTTCAAATTGAACTAATTCATTTTTAGCGCCACCAGCAATTGAATAAGAATTATAACCTTTCAATTGATCAATATCTTGATACGTTTTTCCCATCAGTCTTTTAAATGATAGCAAAGTATTTTTTGGATTACTATAAGATGCTGTTTTGCCTTCCGTACCAAATAAAGCATTCTTTTCATCTATAAAGTGTAAAATAGATGGAATAAGAGTGGAAGAATCATTGCCAACAGGCAAGACGACCGGCTTGCCATTAATTACACAGGCTATAAGACTGTTTGTGGTGCCTAAGTCGATCCCAACAATATACTCAGGCTTTGTCTTAAGGGTGCCGGTCTTAAAGTCGATACTTATTTTGCTCATGTGCCAGTGTATAATTGCAATTAAACCGAATGATTGTACATTTGTTTAGAAAAAATGAAAAACCAAGGCAAAAATAAGGCTAATGTACTTTTTATTATACTATCAGCCATTTTCATTACCAATGCCTTAGTTGCAGAATTTATTGGGGTCAAAATATTTTCACTGGAAAAAAGCCTGGGATTTACTCCATTTTCTTTCCAACTATTTGGAAAAACTGATTTATCATTTCAATTAACTGCCGGAGTACTTATTTGGCCTATCGTTTTCATAATGACAGACATCATTAATGAATACTTCGGCAGGAAAGGAGTTGTCCGGCTATCCATTTTGGCGGTCTTTATGATTGCCTATGCCTTCGTATTTGTGTATCTGACAATTCAACTGGTTCCCGCTGATTTTTGGCCAACTTCACATTTCGATTATATTCAGGATATAGAAGATAAAAACCGGATTTCATCTGAAGTTGCTAACTATAATACAGCTTTTAGTTTAGTTTTTGGACAGGGATTGAAAATAATTATTGCGTCGATAATTGCATTTCTTATAGGACAAATTTTAGATGCTTTAATCTTTCATCGCATAAAAATAGTAACCGGGGAACGAAGGATTTGGTTGCGGGCAACGGGATCAACTATGATAAGCCAGTTCTTTGATAGTTATATTGTTTTATTTATTGCATTTTATATCGGTGCTGATTGGCCTTTATTGACTGTACTTGCTATTGGCACAATGAATTATATCTATAAAGTAATTATGGCAATAATTTTGACACCTATGATTTATTTAATGCGTTATTTGATTAAACTATATCTGGGTCAAGAAGAAAACGAAAGGCTTCAACAAAATGCAATGTCATAAAATAAGTTATAATTTTGTAAATATGTCAGGACAATTAACAGATACGATCATTATGATTCGGCCTAAATCATTTGCCTATAATGTTGAAACAGCAAAAGATAATAAGTTTCAAAATCAAGTTGAGAATAAAGACGAAGAATCAATACAAATAGAAGCCCAAAGAGAATTTGATAACATGGTTTCAAAATTAAGGGATCATCAAATAGAAGTACTCGTGTTTGAAGATTTAGAAACTAAAAGTTTGCCAGATTCTGTTTTTCCAAATAATTGGATATCAACTCATCAGGAGGGACTTGTTTTTACGTATCCTATGTATGCGCCTATTCGCCGCCTCGAGCGCAGGGAAGATATAATAGAGCGGCTTGCACAAAAATATCAGATATCGAAAAGATACCAACTCGAAATTTATGAAACGCAAAATTACTTTTTGGAAGGAACAGGAAGTCTTATTTTAGATCGGGTTCATAAAATAGCATATGCATGCACGAGTCCGCGCACTAATCGTGAAGTGCTTCAAGAGTTTTCAATATTAAGTGGGTATCAACATATATTATTTAAAGCCACTGACCGGAATGGTTTTGAAATTTATCATACCAATGTATTAATGTCAGTCGGAAAAGATTTTGTTCTTTGTTGTATGGATGCAATTGACCAATACGATAAAACAAATTTATTGGAATCTTTTAAAAGGACTAACAAATTATTAATCGACTTAAGTTTTGATCAGATGGAGTGCTTTGCCGGAAACATGTTGGAAGTTCATAATAAACATGGCAAACGATATTTGATCTGTTCTGCAACGGCGTTTAAATCTCTTACTTCTAATCAAATTCAATCTTTAGAAAAAATAACTAATTTTTTAGTAGTGGATATTCCTATGATTGAAAAAGTCGGAGGAGGCAGTGCCCGATGTATGATTGCTGAAAATTTTTTACAACTTAAATAACCAAATTCTACTTTTGTAGATGGTCACTTTATTAGAAAAACACAATAAATTAATAATAATTTAATATGATTTACGGATGCAAATAATTAACTTTGGACTTACTAATTTCAACTTATAAATAAAACAATTATGAAGCGAAACGAAAAATTCCGTATTATGAAGACAATAATCATATTGATTGCTGTTTTCTTTTTTAATGTAATGACTTATTCTCAAGGAGTTACTACGTCTCAGTTAAATGGCCAGATTTTAGACTCGAAAGGTGAAGCCCTGATTGCCGCTGCGGTTCAGGCTATTCATCAACCTTCGGGTACTGTTTTTGGCGCATATACCCGAGAAGATGGGCGCTACACTATTCCAAACTTAAAGGTAGGTGGTCCCTATGCTATCAAAGCAAGTTATGTTGGTTTTGCACCTAAAGAATTAACGAATGTATTTTTTGAACTGGGGGAAAAGAAAAAGTATGATTTCTTTTTGGAGGAATCTTCTACTGAGCTGGACGTTGTCGAAATATTTGGGAAAGTAGGTACCATCGGTGAAATCTCCGGGGCAGGTACACAAATAACATCTGAAAAAATATCTGTAATTCCTACTATTAACAGGGATATCGATGATTTTTTAAAATTAACACCTCAGGCTTCATTTTATTCTGATGGTATTACTTTTGGCGGAATGAATAATAGATACAATGCGATTTATATTGATGGCGCAGTAAATAATGATGTATACGGATTATCTCCTACGGGAACCAACGGAGGACAAACTGGAATCAGTCCATTTTCAATTGATATTATTGATCAATTACAAGTTGTGTTGTCTCCTTATGATGTGTCTTATGGTGGCTTTGCTGGTGGGGGAATTAATGCTGTTACAAAATCAGGTACAAATACTCTTCATGGTACCGCTTATTACTTTACCCAGAATGAAAGCCTGACAGGAAAATCGAATAAAACCTATGCTGAGCGATATATGCTTGATCGTGTCAAATTAAATCCTTACTCAGAAAACACGTATGGCTTGTCATTAGGAGGCCCCATAATTAAAAACAAGGTGTTCTTTTTTGTTAATGCAGAAATACAACAGGACGAAACCCCAGCTCCATTTGATCTTGCTACTTATAATGGAAATTCGAAACAAACCCAATTGGATTTACTAAGACAAACATTAATCAGCAAGTATAATTATAACCCTGGAACTTTTGGCAATACTTCCGATAATCTGGATGGATTAAAATTATTTGCTAAAATTGATTTTAATGTAAATGATAATAATCGTCTGACTTTTCGCCATAATTATACCAAAGCTGAGCAATTAGATAGAACGGCAGGTTCATCTAGTACGATTAATTTTACAAATAATGGTATATTTTTTCCAAGCATCACAAATACTTCGGCGATAGAATTGAATACCAGAATAAAAAATACATTTTCAAACAATTTGATCTTAGGATATACTTCAGTGCGGGATGACAGAGATCCAATAGGTGGAGATTTCCCTTATGTATTTATTAATGATGGTGGCAATAATGTAATTCGTTTTGGTTCAGATGAATTTTCAACAGCTAACCAGTTAAATCAGGATATTATTACAGTTACAAATAATTTTAAAATATACAAAGGAACGCATACAATTACTTTAGGAACTCATAATGAATTTTATGACATTTATAATTTATTTATTGGCCAAAATTATGGAACATATACTTTTGATTCACTAGCTGCATTTCTAAATGATGCCAAGGCGAAGTCGTACGTAAGATCCTACTCCCTGGTTGATAACGTGACTGGAGACGGATCAAAAGCTGCAGGAGAATTTAAAGCCATGCAGCTTGGGTTTTATTTGCAGGATGAATGGGAGGTGTCCAAACAACTAAAACTTACCGGTGGTATCAGACTTGACATTCCTATTATTTCCACAGACCCGGCTGTTGATACATTTTTTAATAATGTAGCATTGCCAAAATTACAAGCCAAATATGCAATAGCCTCTGATATTATTGGAGGTAAAGCTCCTGATGGCCAATTGCTATTATCACCGAGGCTTGGATTTAATTATGATGTTCAAAATAATAGAAAGTTTATTATACGAGGAGGATTAGGAATATTTACAAGTAGAATACCATTTGTATGGCCAGGATCTATTTTTACCAATAATGGCTTGACATTAGGTCGCGTCACAGAAGCCAACGTACCCGGAGGTGTAAACTTCATTTCAAATATCGATGGACAATATACAAATCCTAATTTTAAAATTCCTTCCGGGCAATATGATTTGTTTGTCAAAGATTTTAAATATCCTCAGGTTTTAAAAGGAAATTTAGGTTTAGATTTTAAATTACCTTGTGATATTAATATGACCATTGAAGGGGTTTATACAAAAATTTTAAATAACGTGGTTTATACAAATGTCAATTCGGATACTTCGGGCACGTTTAAATGGACAAGCTCAGCCGATAATCGTATGGTGTTTCCTCGTAAAGCAATTGAATCAACTTATAGCGATGTATATGTTGCCTCCAATACAGATGAAGGAGATGCTTATACCATAACCACTTCATTTGCTAAAAATTTTGGATTCGGTTTAAAAGCACTTCTAGCATATACCTATGGAGATGCAAATTCAATCATGGATGGAACTTCTTCCCAAAACTCTTCTCAATGGCGTGGACAGATTAGTGTTAATGGAAGAAACAATCCAAGCTTTGGTCGCTCAGATTATGCTACAGGGCATAGGGTCATTTCCAGTTTATCTTATAAATTTAACTGGTTTGGCAAAAAGAACTTTGCAACCACAATATCCTTGTTTTATGAAGGAAAAACTGGCTCTCCTTATTCCTATGTAATCGGGGGTACTAATGGACGAAATGTCAATAACGAATTAGGCAGCACCTCAAGAAATAGAAGTCTGATTTATATTCCTAATTCTATGTCAGAAATTAATTTAGTGAGTTATACAAGTGGTGGAGTTACTTTTACACCAGAAGAACAATGGTCAAAGTTAAACTCATTTATTGAGTCGGATTCCTATTTAAGTAAAAACAGAGGGTCCTACGCAGAAAAGAATAGCAACTTCATGCCTTTTACAAGTTATCTTGATTTATCCATTAAACAAGATTTTGGATTTACAATAAATGGCAGAACGCATACACTTCAATTATCTGCTGATATTTTTAATCTGGCAAATTTATTAAATTCAGAATGGGGAGTTCGTTATGTCGTACCTGGATCAGATTTTAATAATTATCAATTATATACTTTTGAAAAATTAATTGCAGATCCAAATAATGGGGATAAAGTAACAAAACCTACGTTTACTTATCGCGGTGGATCTGAAAGTGGAACAAAAAGCCTTGATATCAGCAATGGAAGTTCCAGATGGGAAATGAGATTAGGTGCCAGATATTTTTTCTAAATAGATACAACAATTTGTTTTTAACAATAAGGCCACAATTTCAACAGTTGTGGCTTTTTTTATCTTTATAATTTGACTAATCGTCTGCTGAATAGTTAATTCTAAGTTATTTACGTTTTGTAAAATTATTTATAATAAAATATTTTGAAAATAATTATTGTGTCTCGCTTATGAATTGTGTATGTTTGACAAAAATTTCCAGATGAAAAATATTTATCTATTGTTGATTTTAGTGTCTATTGCAGTACAATTAAACGCCCAGATTGTCATTAATGAAATAATGTACAATCCACCTGAAAGCGGTGCCGATTATTTAGAATACATTGAATTTTACAATAATTCAGCCTCCTCTGTCAATATTAAAAATTATTCTATCGAAGATGCTGTTATTATGAATTTTCCGGATACCACAATTCCAGCATTTGGTTATTTTCTCATTGCCGTGGATTCTTCAAGCTTGGATAGTATTCTTGGAGTAAAGTCTTTTGAATGGAGTGGCGGGGCATTACGCAACTCAGATGAAATAATAACCTTATTGGACGAAAATAAAAATGTGGTAGACAGTGTTCATTATTACGTTTCATGGAGCAGTGAAGCCAATGGAAATGGTTCAAGCCTTGAATTATGTCGTCCTAATGTCGATAATTACCAAAGTATTTATTGGAGACCCTCACATAATAACACGGGTATTTTTATTAATAGCAGATTGATTCAAGCTACTCCCGGTTATAAAAATTCAAGCAATTGTGGTGATCATAATGTCTTCGTTTCAGATTTTAAATTTAATCCTGTAAATCTTGAAATTTACACCGGAGAACAAGTAGAATGGTCTAACCAACAAGGACTTCATAATATAAATGGTAGTAAAAGTATTTTTCCGGATAATCCGGAAGAATTTGGAAATGGAGCTCCTTCAAGCAACAAATGGACCTATGTATATAAATTTAATTCTCCGGGTATTTACAAATATCAATGTGATGTTCATGTTGCCCAAGGAATGACCGGTACTATTACTGTTAGGAATAAAGATATTGCCTATCCAAACTTAAAAATTGGAGTAGCAAAAACCACGGATCAAAATGGAGTATTAGACTCAATTAATAAACAATGTGCCCTGGAAGGAATTGTTTATGGAGTTAATCTAAGGCCCAATGGCTTGCAATTTACAATTATTGATCAATATAATGACGGAATAGGAGTATTTAAAAGTAGTGGTAGTTTAGGCTATACTGTACAAGAAGGCGATTTTCTTATTGTAAAAGGCATTCTAAATCAATTTAATGGATTAGCCCAAATATCTCCTGACAGCATTACTAAAATTTCTTCAGGAAACAATTTATTCTTGCCAACCCTTGTGGATAATTTGGACGAATCGACAGAATCACAGCTAATACGAATGAAAAATGTGGAATTGGTGGATCCTCAGGCCTGGACCAATAACCCCTTGGGGTTTACTGTAAAAATTACTGATGGTATTGGCGAATGGGATTTAAGAATTGATAATGATGTAAGTCTTCATGGCACATCAGCCCCTTTTGGAAAGTTTCATATTACAGGAATAGGTTCACAGTTTGATGTATCTTCTCCTTTTTTGGAGTCCTATCAGATAATACCACGTTATGTAAATGATCTGGAATTAATCACAAGTGTTGCGGATCAAAAAGTACCTTCAGTAAATATTTATCCGCAACCAGTCATTGATTTGTTAAATATTTTTACAACAGAAAAATTTGACAAGATCATATTGACTGAAATAAATGGTCGAATCTTGTATCAGAAATCATTTTCTGATAAAATTCATTTAGATCTGAAACCTGGTATATATTATTTAAACTTACTCGGTAAAACCAAACGGACGCTTAAAATGCTCAAACTTTAGACTTGGCACGAAATGAAGGTCGGTTTATGTTTGTCTGGAGGAGGTGCAAGAGGTGCATTTCATATGGGCGTTCTAAAGGCTTTGGATGAAAAAAAGGTTCCGATTAGTATAATAGCAGGATGTAGTGCCGGCGCGTTAGTTGGATCTTTATATTCTGCAGGTGTAAAACCAGACGAAATGATTAGTCTTGCTGTTTCTACCCGTTGGTTTGATTTTGTCAAACCGGCGTTGCCAAACAAAGGACTTATCGGAATGGACTATTTAAGATATATTTTACGGAAATATATTCCATTCGATGATTTTAAAACTTTATCAATTCCATTAAAAGTCGTCGCAACAAATCTTTCTGCAGCCAAAATCAGGATTTTTGATTCAGGCCCGGTTATCGAAGCAATTTTGGCATCCTGTAGCATTCCTTTTCTATTCAAACCGGTGGTTATCAAACAAGAACTATATCTTGACGGAGGAATATTATTAAATTTACCTGCAGAAGTGATCAGAAATGATTGTGATTTTCTGATAGGAGTAAGTTTAATGCCTGTTGCCCCACTATCTTCGGATAAAATGAATTCCAGCTTTAAATTAATAAATCGCGTTCTGGAATTATCGATTCATAATAGTTCGCAAAATCAGCTCAGTTTATGTGATTTAATCATTACAAAGCTGGAACTCTCAACTTATTCCAGATTCGATTTAAAAGCAGCGGAAGAACTGTATGTATTGGGTTATGAAGCTTGTTTAGATCAAATAGTTCGAATTCCTAAACTCTAATTAAGATCAACTTTCCATTCAGACGATGCCCCTATTGAAACCTGAATATCTTCATTCAGAGTCGTTGCAAGTCGCATTCCGACGATATCCACATGCACTGGAAAGCATTTATGACTTCTTTCCACAAGGACGGCTACTTCAACCTTTTTGGGTAGGTATTCTAAAAGGCATTTTAACGAGTAAAAAATGGTTCTGCCGGTATTACAGACATCATCGGTAATAATGATGACCGAGTTTTCGATATTTATTTCTTCAGGTGTCATTTTGATTGGATTTGAAGCCGGTGCTGCTGGATCCAGCTTTATTCCGAATATTTTACATTTAAGAGGACTTAAATTTCGAATTTCCTGCTCCAGAAGCATAGCAATTTCATACCCTTTGGTGTTAATTCCAGCTAAAAATATCAATTTTTCTTCGGAATGGTGTTCGTAAATTTCAATTGCCATTCGTTTGATTTTTTGCTTTATTTGTTCTTGATTAAGAATAGTCATACTTTTAAGCTTGATTCGTACAAAAGTCTTGATTTTTTTCGAATCTGCATCATAATTTGGAACAATGGAATCAATTATTTTCTGTTTGATTAGCCTGATTGCCTGTTATATAGCCTTTGGCAGGTATAGGTCGATTTATAAAGCCATTAATTTAGGAACAAAAGAAACAGTACGTCATGAATGGATCCGTTGGAAAAATATGTTGTTGTTTGCTTTGGGACAACGAAAAATGTTTAACCGACCGGTTGCAGGAATTTTCCATTTTTTTATATATCTGGCTTTTTTACTAACCCAGATAGAATTATTGGAAATCTTATTGGACGGCGTCTTTGGTGAACATAGACTATTCGCTAATAGATTGGGTGCCTTTTATCCATTTTTAATTAATTTTATTGAGATTTTGTCCGTATTGGCCTTAATAGCTACAGTGATCTTCTTAGTACGCAGGAATTTATTGAAAATTCCAAGATTTAATATGGCAGAAATGATAGGTTGGCCCTTTTTAGATGCTAATCTTATTTTAATCGGCGAAATTATATTAGTCTTAAGCATTTTATTTATGAATGGGGCGTATCAGGTTTTAAGCGATTCAAATCCTGCCATTTATCCGGAATCTGGTAATTTCCTGATTTCTTCATTTTCCACTAAACAAATTTTTGAAACCATATCTGTATCATGGACGATTGTCTTTGAAAGGATATTTTGGTGGGCACATTATTTGACAATATTGGGATTTATTATTTATCTACCATATTCCAAGCATCTGCATATATTTCTTGCTTTTCCTACTAGTTATTTTGCATCAATCGATCCAAAAGGAAAGATCAATAACATTCCAACCATTGAAAATGAAGTGAGGGCAATGCTTAACCTGGAACCAATTCATGATTTTAAAAATGAAGAAAGTTTTGGGGCTAGCGATGTGAACGATCTAAGCCGCATTAGCATTTTACAAGCATTTTCATGTACTGAATGTGGCCGGTGCACCTCAGTTTGTCCAGCGAATTTAACTGGAAAAACCCTGAGTCCCAGAAAAATTGTCATGAATGTCAGAGACCGTGCTGAAGAAGTAATTAAAACTAATGCATTTAAAATAACGGATCAAGATTCTAGAATAGAAATTACAGACGGAAAAAATTTGTTTGATACAATAGGCAGTGAAGAATTATATGCATGTACGACCTGTAACGCTTGTGTAGAGGCTTGTCCTGTTTTAATAAACCCTCTAAATGTAATTTTAGAACTTAGGCGATACGATATATTAATGAACAGCGGTGGCCCTCAGGAATGGTTGTCAATGTTTAATAGTCTTGAAAATAATCAAGCTGTATGGTCAATGTCTGAATCCCGAACTCATTGGATAGAAAATTAATTCTGAATGAAGATACCTTTAATGAACGAACTGTATTCCAGTAATCTGTCTCCGGATATTTTATTTTGGGTCGGTTGTGCTGGTAATTATGATGCTAGAGCACAAAAGATCACAAAGGCGTTTTGTGAAATTTTGAATTCGATTGATTATTCATATGCTATTTTAGGAGAAGAAGAAAAATGTACCGGAGATCCTGCCAGGAGAGCAGGAAACGAATTTTTATTTCAAATGCTGGCCTTGCAAAATATCCAGACACTAAATCATTATAAGATTAAACGCATTGTTTGCACTTGTCCACATTGTTTTAATACACTCAAAAACGAATATCCTGAGTTGGGTGGAGAATATGAAGTCATTCATTATTCAGATTTCCTGAATGCCTTAATAAAGGAAGGAAAAATTCAATTAAAAGACGGAAAGGCGTCCTCTTTAACCTACCACGACTCATGTTACCTGGGTAGAGCTAACGGAATATATGAAGCACCTCGAGAGATAATCCATGCGCTTCAGCATGAGTTGATTGAAATGCGACGATCAAAAAAGGATGGTTTATGTTGTGGGGCTGGCGGAGCACAAATGTTTAAAGAAGAAGAGAATGGTACCAAGCGGATAAACTCAGAGCGGGTGGGGGATGTTATAGAAACTAATTCTAAAACTGTTGTCGCAAATTGTCCGTTTTGTATTACCATGTTGCAGGATGGAATAAAAGAACACAATAAACAGGAAGAAATAATGGTATATGATTTAGCTGAGTTAATTCTTCAAAATCAATTAAAAATATGATGGATTTACTATCATTTCCAGATACATCCAAAGTTTGGATCTATGCTTCAGATAAATTTATCCCAGATTCTCAAATTGAATCGCTGCAATCTTTTATTGTGAAATTTACAAAAACCTGGACCAGTCATAGTCAATCTGTTAAAGCTACGGGCGGAGTGCTGCACAATTATTTTATTGTATTAATTGTTGATGAAGAAAACAACAAACCAGGAGGCTGTAGCATTGATCATTCAGTTCGATTTATTAAAAGTTTGGAATCTGAATTAAAAGTTGATTTTTTTAACCGTACACTATTGTATTATTTGGAAGATGAAATAGTCAAACTCATCTCAAAAGATGACTTATCTGAAGCGGTTAGATCAGGAAAAATTAAAGAGGATACTTTATTTTTTGATACCTTGGTTTCATCAAAATGTGAATTTCAAAATTCCTGGTTAAAACCTCTGAACAAATCCTGGCATCAGAATTTAATTTGATTATAATAAGCTGGAGTCATAAAAATTTACTTGCCGCCTCAAGTCTAATTAACGATTCTTTTTTTGAAGTTCTTCAAGAATTTCTTCTTCTGTTTTACCTAGGTTATTGATCAGCATTTGAGCATCATCGACAAATTCGCTTTTCGGAAATTTTTGAATAAATTCAAGATAAAATTTTCTGGCTAATGCGGTATCTTTCAAATCGTTATCAAATAAAAAGCCTTTCATAAAAGCTGAATTTTCTGCTTTCATGTGAGATGGATATTTTTCGATAATCCAGTCGAATAAACTAATGCATTTATCATACGTCTGAAGTAATTTAGAAGTTTGGGCAGCACTAAATAGAAATTCAGGTGCTTTGTCACTTTGAGGTAAGACCAATGCATAAGCTTCACAGGCATCAACATAATTAAAGGCCTTTTCTTTGTCATAAGTATTTGCTGAATCCGGGAATATTGATTTTGCTAATTCAACTAGATATTCCTCAGGAGTTTGTTGCGAAGAAAGTTGTGCCAGTAATTCAACTTTTCTCGAATCGCCAGGATAAGCTTCACCAAAACAAATCGATAAGATGTCGGCGGCTTCTTTTTTGTTGTTTTTGCGAAGACATTCTATCATTTTAATAATGGAATCAGGGGTATCCTTGCGGCTATAATAAGATTTAATCAAATTATTTAAGAAAATAATTGTTTGCCTGCAATTATTCATTTTACTTCCTGCATCTGCACATTTCACTAATATCTCTTCCACAATGTTGGATTGATCTTTATGCTCCTGCATTATCTCCAGATATAAGGTGATTAATTTATCATAAGTCGTATCGTTGGGACTATTCTTAAAGGCCAATTCGAGCTCCTGGACTTTTTTTGAATCATAGGATTTATCAGACTTACAGTAACAAAATCCGAGCAGGCAAAATCCAAATAGTAAGTAAAAATTCTTCATGTATAAGATTTGGTACAAATTTAAGCCTACAAAGATAGCATTATTTTGAGCTGTCTAATGATTAACATAATTTTTGATAGCACATAATCATAAATTACAGACATACAATGATTTAGCAATTTTAATAGGCAATTAAAATTACAGTTATCCATAGTTTATTTCGTTAATATCTCCCCAATTATATAGAAAGGGATCTTAGCAAATTGATGTATTTTTCAGAACAATCCAGGCTTAAAAGGGCCAATTTTAATCTTATAAATAGCTCGTATTGATTATTTAAAAACCGCTCAGATTAATGCGACTATCGATTGGACTGGAAAATTTATTGCTTTTTGCGACAGCAGGATATCTACAATAGATAATTAAAAACATTCTTCAACTTTTTCCAGCAGCCATTTTTTACTCATCGCCTGGGAGCTTTGAATTTCATTTTTTAATTTTTGAACCTGCTCACGATCTATAGAAAGATCAGTTAATTTTTTCGTAAATTTTATTAGCTGTAAATAACTTTTTTTACGTTCCTCAGTAATATTTTTATTGCGTTGAACAAATAATTTAAAACTTTCATAAAATGAATTGAGTGCATCAATCTCATCTAATTCATAAAAAGTGGCCAACAACAAGGATTTGGCACCAAGACCGTAATTTACTTCATCAAATTGAACTTTTTGCAAAAGAGGAATAGCCTTGTCATATTCTTTTCTATAAAAATGCAAAAGCGCTTTATTATAGTTAATGGCATTATCTCGGTATTCTTTGTTAATGCGATTTCCATAAGTTTCTATGAATTCTTCAACCCAATTAAATTCATTCAACCGAAGTGCAATAGTAACAATATTTTTATAAGCCCAATGCGATAATTCACCATTCGAAAATATGATGCCTTTTTCAAGACCTTCTTTATATAAAAGTAAATTTTCATAAAGAAATGAAAGCTTCCCACCATTATGTTTTTGTATAGTATAATTAATGGCCGCATTTATTACATCTCTAGAATCTTCTGGAGGAAACAGATGTATGTATTTTTTAATTAATTCCTTTAACTTGTCAAAATGTTGTTCTGTGTCAGGTTCAAGATACGTTAAGTAAATTTGATAATAAATGGCAATAGCTGGTATGTTTAAATAATCTTGATTTTTAATTTCAGTAATAATTTCAGGTATCAAACTTACATTTTTTTCAACATGAGTCATTTTGCTCCAGCTCAACAATAAGCAGTAATACTTAAGTTTTTCTGCGAAATAGAAATAATTCAGGTTCATGTCAATATCCACTAAATTTAATTTCTGTATGGATTCTTTTTGCATTCTGGCAGATTCCAGATTTTCGAGTATGTAGTGATATTTTTCAATGGAATATAAGTCATAATAATATGTTCCGGGCCTGTTGGGCTCTTTTTTTAATTGGTTTATACCAGATGTTATAGCAGAATTAAAGAATTCAGTCATTTGCTTTCTATGCAACATTTGTAATAAATAATTTGATCTGTGGGCTGGACTTTCATCAAAGATTTGCTGAGCCAGAAAGTTTTCTCCCAACTCGTATAGATTATGCAATAATTTTCTTAAAAAAGCATAGTCATAAGGTTTCTCAGGGTATAAATCCTTCCAGACCTTTTCTTTTACCAGCGGAATGGTTTCATTTGAAAGAATGTTTGCCTCAAAAAGTTCGAATAGCTGAAATATTTTATCATGTGTATTGAAATATGGAGATTCCAGATATTTTCTGAACCTTTTAAGTTCTTTATTTGACAATGATTTTAGGAAAGTAGAAAGTTTCGAATCATTCATAGCGACTTAAAGTTACGGCCTAATTTGCCAGATGCGGAAATCCAAGCCAATTTAGTAATCAGATATAGCTTCAAATTAACTTCATGACCAATCATGTATAATGAGTTTACATCATAACATTCTAAAGATTGCAAAATTAAATTTTAATTAATGTATTTAATATTGGTTTTTACAAAATATATTACTATTAATTTAATTTTTGTAAAAATAAAAGCAGGAATTGTAAATGGAGTTATTGAAAAAAAAATTCTTTATTAAGAAGTACATTTTTACTGTCGATATGCAGTCTTTCAGATTGTATCGTATCATTGGAGGATTTCAGACCATATACTTTTAAGAAAAACATACATCCGGTACTAATAAACTCCTACATATTACGAATTTAAATAACATGTAAATAGTTTAAATTTAAGCATATATCAGTTATATTATTGAAATAATATATATATGTAAAATTTTCATGAAATTTATTCTTTGGAATGCCCAAACAATCACTACATTTGCATTGCTGGTATTTATTATGATAATAAACAGGATTTACACAATCTTACTGTTATTCGTTTTATCCTTTGCTCTTAAAGCACAAGAGGTACAAGGTCCTTATTTTGTATTTACGACACTTAAAAACCAGGAAGTTTCAAAAACCTATGCTAATTACCCTCATTTCAAAGTAGCTATTTTTGATCCGGCAGCTCATGGAACTTTCTCAATAGATTCTACGAAACGATACGCCCCGATAATTACTTATGATCCTGACACTGATTTTATTGGAAGGGATACGATTTCTTATGAATATCAGGACGCCAATGGTAAAGTATATTATTTCAGTTTTGTTTTTATTGTTGTAAATTCTACCATTTCTGTAGGCAGGGATAATTATGCAGTCTATAAAAACGCAGATTCACTGGATATTTTTCCATTATCCAATGATATTTCATCCATTCAAAATAATAGTAACTATTTAAAAATACAATCGATTAATTTGGTCAATCTGCTTGCTGCAACCAAACCAAACGATACTACCATCAGATTTAAACCACAGATTGACTCTACAGGCATTTCGTATATAAATTATACTATTTGCGATACGTTTAACACCTGTGTAGATGCTAATATTGTGGTGTACATTATTGATACCACTAAAATTACCAGCGATACTATAAGAATCAGTCTTTCAAAAAATTCGTCATTTTCTGTTCCGCTTCGACAGTCGGGATTTACAAGTTCGCAAAATCCCAAAAAAGGTTATCTGGACTTTGATACAGATTACTCTGTAGTCTACAGTCCATCTAAAGGGTTTTATGGTACGGACACTTTTGTTTTAGTCAAAAACAATATATACCGCACCGTTTTTGTTGAAGTTTTCTATGTAAAAGATCCTGGAAAAATAGTCGTTGATGATATTGTCTTCACTCCAAAAGATTCTATCATTCAATTTAATGTTGCGAAAAATGATATCGTTAAAAAATACAATTTTCTTTTAGATCAAAATCCCAAAAAGGGTTCCCTTACCAAACTCAATAACCAGGGTGATTTCAAATATCAGCCGGAAAGCGGTTATGAAGGAGTTCAAACCTTTACCTATAAAGTTTGTCCTCAGGGTATTTGCGAATACGGCCAGGTAAGGATATTCATTGGCAACTGGCAGCCCGATACACGGACACAATATAAATTCTGTACATACAGAAATGTGCCATTGGTTTTTAGTTATTCTATTCCTGTTGATGCGTACAATTTTAGTTCAACAGAAGACAGTGTTAAGTTTTATCCTGGATTTGATACCATATATCTTAATTATAAAGGTTGTTTGGATACAGTTATAGGATATAATCAATTGATTTATTTCCCTCCAAAAGATTTTATTGGTACAAAATCATTTAGTGTTACTTATTGTATTCCTTCTACGGGTCAATGTGTAACGGCCAGTTGTAAGGTCGAAATCAAATATAGTGATAATAAAGATTGTTCTATATTATGTGCCGGTGACTGTGTCTGGCCAGGAGATGTCAACCAGGATGGCCATATAACCCTTTTAGATTTTCTGGAGATCGGGTATAACATGGGTAAAAAAGGAGAACCCAGAAGTACAAAAAATCAAAATCCTAGTGTATTTAAAGCCTTACGATCCAAAAATTGGGAATCTGAAATCCCGGGAGGCTTTGCCAATTTAAAAAATGCAGATGCAGATGGCAATGGCAAAGTGGATTTTGCTGATACTATATATGTTTCAAATTTTTACAGACAACAACACTCTTTGGTACCCAAACCAGTGTACGATCGGGGTGATTTTCCGTTTATTCTGAAAGTATTAACTCCCAATGTAAAAATTGGGGAGTTGGCTGCCATAGAAGTTCAGTTAGGTGATGCAACCTATCCAGTAATTAATTTTGGTGGGTTTTCCTACGAACTCGATTATAACACCAATGTTGTTAACGAAGCCAGCCTGGACGTAAAATTTTATAAACAAGGATGGGCAAGTCTAAATGCTGCCCTGATGAATATGTATAAAAAGCCCTGGGATGGCAGACTTGAAAGCGGTTTTGTTAGATCCAATGGCAATTCGATAAGTGGAAAAGGAGGTGTCGAAGTTATTACATTTATAGTCGAAGATGATGTTGGAGGTTTCAGAAGGGAAGGTCAATTACTAAAAATTCCATTTTATTTTCAAAATATTTTGATAAAGGATGAAGTTGGAAATTTCATTCAACTGGATAATCAAATCGCCTATATTAACATAGATTATTCGGATCAAGATCCTGTCTTAAATCAGGACGCTTTAGTAGTTTTTCCAAACCCGGCCAGCGATTTAATTCAATTGCAGCTTTATGGAAATAACGATATGCAATCTGTAAGTTTGTATACACTTGAAGGTGCTGAAATCAAAAGAATTAATAATTCATCTCAAAAAAATCAACAAATTGATATACAAAATATACCAAATGGATTATATTTGTTACGCGTTGAAACAAAGCTCGGACCGATTAGTAAAAAGTTAGAAATATTCAGATAATCCCTGTTTTTTATATAACCAGTTTTAATCTAAAATTGTTAGAATAAATAAGCCCCGGTAAGGGGCTTGTTTATTTTAAGTAGGGAGATTCGGTAAATTTTTGAATTAAGTATAGAAAATCAGATTATCCGAATT
>CAZALD010000026.1:0-57314 GCA_964486185.1 uncultured Saprospiraceae bacterium | reverse complement strand
CGCCACGAATGAAGAACACAATTTGATTGGTTGTCACCCCATGGTAAAGAATTATAACGACTTCACCACAAATAATGACGGCCTTGTGATTCACTGTGCCGTCGTGCCTCTGTGGCAACAAATAATAGTCGCAACGCAACGAATGAAGAACACAAATTGATTGGTTGTCACCCCATGGTAAAGAATTATGACGACTTCACCATAAATAATGACGGCCTTGTGATTCACTTTGTCATTGTGCCTCTGTGGCAAAAAATAATAGTCACAACGCCACGAATGAAGAACACAATTTGATTGGTTGTAAACCGTGTGTTAGTTATATAAGTGGTCGCTGCGATTCACCAATTGACGGATTATTTCTTTAACAGGTTGTATAGAATGAACATACTCGATGGTGGTACCTGCACACCAGACATTATTATAGCTTGCATCAAAAGCAGCTTTATGAAGAAGGTTCATTCCGCGCAGGTACGTAACCAATTTAAACCATTTTTTGAGTCTTTTATTTTGATTCAGGAAACGCTGTAATAAATTTTGACTTGTACCAATTTTTTGGACGTAAGGAGTATTGATGACGGTACAGGGAATACCGCTTAGTTTAGTAGTGGTTACTATATCTTTGGCACCATAGTGTACACAGGCTTCTTTATATGCATGGCATACATCTGATTCGACCGAAGCGATAAAAAGACTTCCCACTGAAACGCCATCTGCACCAAGAGCTAATTTTTGATGAAAACTTTCAGGGTCGCCTACTCCACCAGCAGAAATAATGATTAAATCTGAAAATTCAGCAACCAGAGCCGGTACAAGTTCTTCAGGTGTCATCGGCCCAAGATGACCTCCTGCTTCACTGGTGACAGCTATGAGTCCATCCGGATTAAATGAAGCTGCTTTCCGTGCATACGCCATATCTGATACATCGCAAAATACTTTTATTCCCAAAGGTTTGCATTGTTGTATTACAATTCCCGGATTTCCCAGTGATGTAATAATAAAAGGTACTTTATAATCCAGGCATGCTTTTAACTGAGCATCTAAATGATAATTGGTTTGATTCACGATCAAATTGATACCATAAGGTTTTCCCATCTGAGATAATTCTGAAAGAGCTTTCCTCAATTCAGCATCATTTCTAAAATTTAAGGCCGGAATACATCCGCAAATTCCATGATTGGCGGCAGCCATAGTCATTTTAACATTGGAAACTAAAAACATGGGAGCCATGATAATCGGATATTCGATACCCAGCAATTCTGTCAAACGGGTTTTCATGAATCTGGAATAAAAGTAAGGAAGCAATTGTTTTTAAAGTTGGCTAAAAATCAACTTATTTCACCAAAGGAATTCAAATATCCGTTTAACTAAATTAAGCTGAAAAAGATGGCCAAAGCTTCTAAGGCTTGATTTTAATACGCCCATTTAATATAGGTCGTTCCCCAGGTAAACCCACCACCAAATGAAGTCAACAATAAATTATTCCCTTTTTTTAAGCGGGGTTCCCATTCCCAAAGACAAAGTGGTAAGGTTCCGGAAGTGGTATTACCGTATTTATGAATATTGACCATCACCTTGGATTTATCAAATTCCAGCATATCTGAAACTCCGTTGATAATTCGGATATTGGCCTGATGAGGCACCAGCCAGTCGATATCTTCCGGGTTAAGTTGATTGCGTGAAAGCACTTCATTAATAGATTCGACCATGCCTTTTATCGCAGCTTTAAAGACCGGCTTGCCATCCTGAAATACAAAATGTTCCTTGTTGCGGACGGTTTCTATAGAGGGTGGTTTTAACGAGCCTCCTGCCTTCATATGCAGGTATTCACGCCCGCTTCCATCACCGTGAAAAGCACTGTCTATAATTCCATGGCCACTTTCATCAGGCTCAAGTAACACCGCTCCTCCTCCATCTCCAAAAATGATACAGGTGGCTCTGTCAGTATAATCAATAATGGATGACATTACATCCAATCCAATGACAATGACCTTGTTATGAGTACCGCTTTCGATAAATTTTGCACCTGTTGTCAGGCCATATAAGAAACCCGAACAGGCCGCATTGATATCGTAACCAAAGGCATTGCGAATACCTGTTTTGTAACAAATGGTATTGGCAGTATCGGGAAACACCATGTCGCCTGTCACTGTACAACATATAACTAATTGAATATCATCAGGATTGGTATTGGTCTTTTCCAAAAGACGCTCGACCATGATTTTACCCATATCAGAAGCAGCTAAACCCGGTTCCTTAAGTATATGCCGTTCTTTAATACCTGTTCTGGTGGTTATCCACTCATCTGTGGTATCTACCATCTTTTCTAATTCTGCATTAGTAAGGATATAATCAGGTACGTAACCCTGGATGCCGGTAATAGCGGCCAATCTTCTTGGCATAAATTAAAATTTGAACGCCCAAAGATAAGATTTTGGCTTTTACCAAAACCCTGTCAAAAAAATATACTTTTTTTATAACATTTATAATGCTGTTTATCTGCATTTTACACATATTTTTTATTGCAATGTAAATTTTTGGTGTGCAATTTGCTAAAAGAAATGTGACTATTGAAAAAATTATGAAGTCATTGAAAACGCTTATTCTCTTCACCATCCTCGGATTGCTCCACAGCACATCCTCCTTTGCCTGGGATTCAAACCTGATTTTCAGTGGAGGCAGTCTGAACGCTGCCAAACAGCGGGCAGAACGAGAAAACAAGTTGCTGATACTGGAGTTTACAGCTAAATGGTGTATGCCTTGCAGACACATGGAAAAAAATGTCTTTTCCAATAAGGATGTTCAGAATTTTTCGCAACAATACGCCATCATCTATCAAATTGACATTGACGAAAATAAAAATTTAAAAGAAGAATTTAATATAGAAGTACTACCGACGATTATTTTGATGCAGTCAAATGGTACGGTATTATCCAGAAGGGAAGAATCATTCAACGCGGAATCCTTTATGGCCTGGATTGAAAAAAACAAGGATACAGGACCCAGACCGGAGCTTCCCATGACACTGGAACAGGCCAATGATAAAAACCTGATTCTCTCTATACCCAACATCGATCTTTTTTCCATTGAAAAGGAGATTCAAAATGCTTCTGTTTCAAAAAATAAGGTATCCAAAGACAGCATTACACAAAATAAACTATACAGTGTGCAAGCCGGTGTATTTACGTTAAAAATTAATGCGGAAAATATGGCTTCGCTGTTAAAAATCAATTACCAGGAAGAAATTGAAATTATCGAAGAAACCAAAGAGCAGACATTATACCGGGTTTATATCGGTCGGTTTAACAATAAAGACGAGGCTGAAATCTTCCGGCAAATTCTCGAAAAAAATAACTTAAAAGCATTAGTCCGGGCTAAATAACCAGTCCTTCCTATCTTTGATCCCATCAATCATCTGCAGGATCAAAACATGAGTTCAGAGCCTCTTCTTATTACCAATATTGGCAAATTAATTCTAAGCAGCATATCGCCAGTTGCCTTTAAAAAAGGAAAAGAATTAGCCAATCTGCCTGTTTTAAATTCTGCTTTTCTTTACATAAAAGACGGTCAGATTGATTCATTTGGGCCGATGTCAGAATTAGCTGTTTCAGACGGCCGGATCATTGATGCAAAACAAGCATTTGTCCTTCCCGGATTTGTCGACTGTCATACACACCTGGTTTTCGCTGATTGGCGGGAACAGGAATTTGTGGATCGGATGAAAGGTCTGAGTTATCAGGAAATTACAGCCAAAGGGGGAGGCATCTTAAATTCAGCTAAACATCTTGGAATCATCTCTGAAGATGAATTATTTGAACGTTCCGCAAAAAGATTACTAAAAGCCATGCAGACGGGCACGACTGCAATTGAAATAAAAAGTGGCTATGGTTTAAGTACTGAAAGTGAATTAAAAATTCTTGGGGTTATCCGCCGTTTAAAAAATCATTTTGATATTCCGGTAAAAGCAACTTTTCTGGGTGCCCATTCATTTCCCTTAGAATTCAAACACGATCATCAGGCTTACATCCGCATAATATGCAAGGAGATGTTGCCGGAAATAGCAAGACAAGGATTAGCCGATTATTGCGATGTGTTTTGCGAACAAAATTTTTACAGCCCGGAAGAAACTTCACAAATCCTGGAAACCGCAGCTGGATTTGGCTTGAAATCCAGAATTCACACCAATCAATTTACACACAGCGGTGGAATTGAAGTGGCTATCCGCCATAATGCCATAAGTGTGGATCATCTGGAAGTATGTAACGATCAGGAAATTGCATTATTAAAAAATGCCAATACACACCCTGTTTTATTGCCTTCTGCTGCTTTTTTTATGAATCAGGAATACCCTCCGGCCCGCAAAATGATCGATAATGGCCTGGGAATCGTTTTGGCCAGCGATTTTAACCCGGGTACAAGTCCGACTTCCAATCTGCCCTTTATTCTGAGTCTGGCTTGTATTAAAATGAAAATGCTTCCGGAAGAAGCTATTAATGCCTTGACAATCAATGCGGCTTATAATCTGGAAATAGATTCGATCTGCGGAAGTATCGAAGTTGGAAAATCCGCTTCGATCATTATCACACATCCCTGCCCCAGCCTCGAATTTTTACCTTATTCATTTGGAAATTCCTGGATTTCCAAAGTGATTATCCGTGGAAACCCTGATTTTTTGAAAGATGCCATTCCGTGACAAACCAAAATGTCGTACAAAGCGTTGTTAAGTATCTGTTTATCAGGATAACATATTAATTTTTTTTAAATATCTTTGTGCTTTAAACGAACCATAGATGATTTCAAAAATACTATGCAGACTCAGACCACCCATTCTGTTGTTTTTAGGTTTTTTCCTGTTAGCGATTGAAGCTAAAACACAAAGTAATTGCATTCAATACGATATCGTAGGGAGTGATGCTCCAAAAGGTACTTGTATCTGGGTACCCGTCAGACTTTACAATTTTGATAGTGTTCTGGCCTGTCAGTTTGGAATCGCTTATGATCCAAGAATTATCGTACCCGTTGAAAAATGGGCCAATAAGAACCTTCCCGGTTTAGACACTACAGCCAATAATATATACTTCGATTCATTGAATAAACTGGTCAGGGTATTGTGGTCCAACCCCAATGCTAATGGTACCAATAATTCATTTAAGAATGGCGATACCATTATTATGGTTAAATTTAAACTAATCGGAGAGCCGGGTGCATGTACCCCAATTTACTTATTGGGAGGCCCACCGGTCTATACTGAATTTGTGAATCCAATCGGAGACCCATATTGTATTGAAGAACTAAATAAGCAAGACAACATTATCTGTATTACCGATCCTGTCGATTTATGTGTAATTGCTTCATCCTGCGGTACTGTTACCAATTCTGGTTCCATAACTATAAAGGCTTTTGGGGGAAGCCCGCCATATACTGTATTACGAGTTAATCCGGCAGGACCTCCGGATGTATTGTTAAACAAAGGCGATAGTAAAACCTATTATAATTTATTTCCCGGAAATCACCAGATCAGGGTAACTGATGCAACAGGCAAAGACACACTGTTGGATATTGTAGTCACTTTTTCCAATCCCATAAGCATCATGAGAACCAGTATACGCCAACCTACTTGCTGGAATACCTCTGATGGCAGTATATCGATTAATGCCAGTGGTGGTTCTGGTCCATTGACCATCGGTTGGCGCCCTCTGGATATATATGGTTATACTACGGTCAACAAACTGCCAGTCGGCACTTACACGGTTACCGTCAGTGATACAACCGGTTGTGTAGCCAACGAAGATTATACATTATTTGCAGATACACTTCACCCCAATGTGAGGGTACTCAAAGATGCGACATGTGCCGATGACGGAATCGTCCTGGCACGAGCCACAGGTGGCAGTCCTTATCCAATCAACAAATATGACTTTATCTGGAGCCAAAACATTGCGGCCAATAATACGGATACCATCAGTCTTAACACGAGGATGTCCGGAAAACAATTTGTCATTATCCAGGACTCAAGAGGTTGTAGAGACACCGTTTATTTTGACGTCAAATTTTCTGGACAGTTAAGAGACTCTATCGTCATCGATTCGATACCTTGTTTTGATTCTACGGGTATGTTTCAAGCCTTCATTAGTTCATTAGGAACTTTAAATACACCGGTCGCATTTCGTCTGACTGACAATTTAGGCATGCCGGTTTTAGGTGGTTCCAATGGCATTGATAATTATCGCAGTCCAAAATTAAAAGCGGGTACGTATTATCTGGAGTCGACTGATAATTCAGGTTGTCGTAGGCTAGATACGATAATTATGACACAACCTACCCGTTTGGAAATTATCGACCTTCAGACAGATACGACTGAAACCTGTATTCCGGGGAATGATGCCTTTTTATGCGTACGGGGATTTGGCGGCACTCCTACCTATGAATTTAAATGGAGTAACCTAATGAATGGAGGCTGTATCAACAATTTGGGTAGTGGAATTTACACGGTCACCATTTGTGATTTTAAAGGATGTACCGTGTCGAAAAGTTTTACGATTACCCGCCCGATTGGTCCGGTAATCGACAGTTTTGTTGTCGTGCAACCAAGATGTTCGGGTGATAAAAATGGCAGTGTGGAAGTGCGGTACACATCTTCCGGCCCGACACCAAGTTTTCAATGGAATGTACCGGGTAGTACTGCCCGCCTCACTAATCTCGGAACAGGAAAATACATAGTTACAATTACTGACCAAAACGGTTGTCGAACGGTGGATTCAATCAATTTAACAACTTCCGGCAATACGTTCAGAATATCGGGTTTCACCGTAAATAACCCCAGGTGTTTTGGACTGGCTGACGGATTTATTGCTGTTAGTGTGGAAAACTTTACCAGTCCTGTCATTTATACCTGGGACAACAACAATCAATCTGCCATAAATACCAATTTGAAAGCAGGACGGTATTGCGTCAATATACGAGATGCGGGTACTTGTCCGGCCATAGATACTTGTTTCGTTTTAACGGATCCTCCTAAAATTGATATTCAATTAAGCAATATTAGCGCGACTTCCTGTTCTTCGGTTGGCACTTGTGATGCGACAGCTATTGTAACGGCAAGTGGACGGGATTCAACTTATCAAATCGTGTGGTCTTCGGGTGAATTGGGACTGACCAGAACAGACACTGCACTCAATTTATGTGCAGGCAATCAATTTGTCATTGTCAGAAATGGAAATATTTGTGAAGATACCCTGCTCTTTAATGTACCCTCTGCCATTCCAATAAGTATAGACAGCAGCTTATTGACGATTACACCACCAAGATGTTATGAGTCCAATGACGGAATGATTCTTATTGCCGCCAAAGGAGGCACCGCTCCGTATCAATATCGTTGGGCCAATCCTATGGTTGACTCTCCTGTGATTAGCAATCTGGGTGATGGAACATATCGAGTTGACATTGTTGATTCCAAAAATTGTGTACACCGAGATTCCATTCGATTAAGACAGCCTGATTCCATCCGGGTAGATATCATTCTGGGGTCAACCCTGGATGTAAGTTGTTCGGGCAAAAACGACGGTCGCATTACGACTGCCTGGGCTGGAGGCAACCGGGGAAAGGGGACTTTTCAATGGACTCCTAATCAGGGGACGGATTCTGTTGCAACCAATCTGGCTCCCGGAAGATATGTCTTGAGAGTCACCGATAGTAAAGGCTGTAGCGGCACCAACGAATATACGGTACTGGAACCACCTCCGATTCTAATTCAAATGACACCGGTCGATACCCCTAATTGCAATGAAGACCGGATTTTATTTTCAGTTTTACAAGCTTCCGGAGGATCGGGACCCGGATATCAATTTACAATAAATAACAGTGCGCCCAATAATCTAGGTGCTATGGTACCACTTATTTCCGGCAGCTACGCCATACGAGTCTACGACAAGAATAATTGTTTTATCGATACCAGTATAACCATTCCCAATCCAAGCAATCTGCTGAATCTAAATTTTGGCAGAGACTTTGATACCATTCAATTGGGTGACAGTATTTTTCTGGATGGAAAATTAAATACCTCAACAGCTATCAGAACCATTCTATGGAATCCTTCCACGGATGTACATGATCCAAACAATACGAGTTCATTTGTAAGTCCATCCCGAACGACAAGGTATGAACTCACCGTAACTGATATCAATGGATGCCAGGTTTCAGACCAAATTACCATTGTGGTACGTAGTACCCGTCAATTTTATGTACCCAATATTTTCTCTCCCAATGGTGATAATATCAATGATTTTTTCTCACTGCATATAGGTCAGGGAGTTAAAGCGATAAAATCGGTTCAGATATTTGATCGATGGGGAAACAGGGTTTATCAATTGGAAAATCCGGTTCTTGATTCCCCGATAATCAATACCTGGAATGGCCGCGCTGGTAATACCGGAGATTTTTTAAATCCGGCAGTATTTATTTATTTGGTCGAGGTTGAATTTCAAGATGGAAACACCACAGTGTACCGGGGTGGTTTGACTTTAATCAAATAGCCTTTACGTCTTTGCTATCTCATTAAAAAGAAACTTCCTTTAGTGGCGTATTCTTTTTCTTTACAAGTGTATAAAATCCGGTAATAATAAGTACCCGGTTGTAATGGATTGCCATTCCAGCGACCATCCCAGGAGTCCTGAGGATTAGTGAATCGCACAATTAAACTCCCGCTCCTGTCATAAATGTCAAAATAACTTAGTTTTTCAATGATGTAATTATTGGAGATAAATATCTGGTCATTGATTCGATCCTGATTCGGTGAAAAAGCGGTTGGTAATTTTAATCCGGAGCAATCGATGTTGGATGTGTCAATTACCTTGATCAGGACGCTATCTTCCGTTTTACAAAAGGCCTGATTTGTGCGAAGAAAATATCGGGTTTGTTGCAATGGCGAAGCAATGGGCTGTAATATAAATGCATTGGACAATCCAGTTGCCGGCGTCCATTGAATTGTGCTGGCACAATCACTTCTGGCCCGTAATTCAAAATTAGCTCCGGCAAAAATCAGAGTATCCTGAGTTATAATTTCATCCTGAGGAATATATTCAGAGGCAACTTCAGAAGCGATCATGGCAAAATTGGAAAGGATAATCTGATCTAATCTGGCTCTTAAACGGCTAACAAAAATGCAGGGTGATTTATTAAATCGTACAGGATATGCACTATTCAGCCTGACAATAAAGTTATCATTTTCTTCCGCTTTGAGAATTCCATTTATATAAAGTCGGAATTGTCCTGCAGATCGGGTAATCATAAGTTGTTGCCAGCAGGTTTTAGGGTCGGCCTTGGCTTCAAGCTGAACTATTTTATCAAATCCTTGTGTAAAATTGCAGACAAACAACGAATCTTTAGACTGATATACTACAGACATTGATGTGTCATTATTACAATTTCTCATTTTTGATAACACGTCAAGATTTCCGGTACCTCCTTCAATGAGCAACGAAAAACCAAATGAAAAATCAGCATAAAAAAAAGTATCAAAACTAAGTGGCAGGGTAAGTCCCTGATTATTTAATTCGATACAATCCTGTTCCAAACCACAATGACATATAGCTGGATTATCGATCTGGATATCCGGTTGTGACAAGGATTTTTCTGATAGTATACATTGATTAAAATTATAAATCACTTTTTGCCGTGATTGGGCAAATGAAACCAACGGTATCAATAAACTAAAAAATAATAATCTGGACATATAGGCTCAAATTTAGACAATCCTTGAGTGTTTAAACGTTAATTTTAATTCAATAACCAAAAGCTTTGGATTTTATTTTAGTTTTGCAGCCCAATCCATATGGGTATTATATCAAAATTGTTTCGTTCAAATAAAAAAGCTGATTCAGGAGAAGACATGAGTTTCCTGGATCATATAGATGCTTTGAGAGGTCATTTATTTCGATCCGCAGCCTATATATCCATTGCAGCTATTGTTGTTTTTACACAAAAGCATCTGGTCATTGACGTCATAGTCCTGGGACCGATTCATCCTGATTTTATTACCTATCGCTTTTTTTGTAATTTATCGGAATTGACCTGTATATCACCTTCCAATATTAAATTATTTACACGAGAATTGAGCGAGCAACTCATTGTACACCTTAAGGTTAGTTTTTTTATGGGTTTGATTCTTGCTTTTCCATTGGTATTCAGAGAATTCTGGAAATTTGTAAAACCCGGACTATATGATAAAGAAATCAAAGCAACAAGTGGTGTAATATTTTGGTGTACCATTTTGTTTTTGCTGGGTGTGTTGTTCGGATACTATTTACTTGCTCCGTTTTCCATTGCTTTTCTCGCTTCCTACAATGTCAGTGATTTGGTCGAAAGTTCGACTACCTTGAGTTCTTATGTCGATGCCATGACGATGTACACCATTGCTACAGGCATTGTATTTGAACTACCTCTGGTGGTTTATTTTTTGGCAAAACTCGGCATCATGGGTCCAGCATTTATGCGTACATACCGGAGGCATGCAATCGTTGTGATTGCGATTATTGCAGCTATAATCACACCACCTGATGTGACTTCTATGACGATCGTAACATTACCCATATTAATACTCTATGAAATAAGTATTTATATTGCTGCCATCTATTTTCCAAAAGAATCCATAGAACCCTGATGATTCGATTATCCTCTTCAATAACTCTTGGTCTTGCAATATTTTTACCGGTCTTCTGGTTTGTATTTTTTGGAAGTCTAAGCTTGTTTGTTTGCCTTACAGATCCGCAAGATTTACCGGTTTCCAATTCATTTTATTTTAAATCCGGTTTCCTTAGTATCTTTTTATTCTTTGCGCTGATTATTTACAAAACATTTTTTCAGTTAAAAAGGATAGAACTTGAAGACGGAAAAATATACATTACCAATTATTTTAAAACCATTTCAATTCGGGTCGAAGCCATTTCTAAATTAAAAACCATTCCTGTTTTTAATTTAGCAATAGTGACGCTACACATAACTCATAAAACGATTTTTGGCAAAAAAATACGATTTATTTCTGATGAGGCTAAATTACAGTATCTGAAGAATGAGTTATCAAACTCTGAAGTCAGCAAACCAGAAGATAAGTAAATTTTTGCATTGGAATGATCAATAAAAAAATCAAGAATACAATTCTATCAAACTTTAGTTCTCAATCGAATAACCGGGCAAATCATTTCTTCCAGTGATATACCTCCGTGTTGAAAAGTGTTTTTATAATAATTTAAAAAATGATTGTAGTTATTGGGATATAAGCAATAATCATTATTTCTTGCAAAGATAAATGTCGAAGATAAATTAGGACGGGGCAAACCTACTTTATGCGGATCTTTTATCTCAAAGACTTCTTTTTTATCATAATTTAAATTCTTACCAACTTTATAGCGCAGGTTGGCAGTGGTCTCCCTGTCACCAATAACCTTTACCGGATCTTTAACACGGATTGTACCGTGATCTGTAGCAATAAATAGTTGTAATTTTTGAGTGCTTAATTTTTGTAAAGCCGACCACAGGGGTGAATGTGTAAACCAACTTTTAGTCAATGATCGATACGCTGATTCATCAGAGGCCAGTTCCTTCAATACTTCCATTTCGGTTCTCACATGTGATAACATATCGATAAAATTATAAACAATTACTGTAAAATTATTTTGTATAAAATTATGGACATTATCAATTAAGGATTTTCCCTGGGCTGCATTGGTGATTTTCATATATTCTACTTTCAGTTCTCTTCTGAAGGTTCTTTTAATTTGTTTCATTAAAAGATCCGGTTCCTTTAGATTTTTTCCACCTTCTTCATTGTCATTTAACCACCAGTCCGGATAATCTTTTTCAATTTCAGAAGGAAGCATTCCTGCAAAAATTGCGTTGCGGCTGTATTGAGTTGTCGTGGGCAATATGCTATAAAAATAATCTTCTTCTTCGACGACAAACAATTCAGTCAATATCGGTTCTATGACTTTCCATTGATCAAATCGCAAATTATCCAATAAAATAAAAATAGCAGGTACATCATCATTAAGATATTGGAAAACCTTTTTAGACATTAATTCGTGTGACCATACCGGCTGTTCTTGTTTTTTATTTTCAAACCAGTTTTGATAGTTTGACATAATATATTTGGAAAATGCTGAATTTGCTTCTGCCTTTTGATCTGATAAGATATCTTGCATTTCAGATGCAACATTCTGATCCATCTTTATTTCCCATTGGATTAGTTTTTTATAAATTTCAACCCATTTGATGTAATCAGGACCACTATTAATTTCTAAAAATAAATTCCGGAATGCAATTTGATAATCCATCGTATTTTTTTCAGAAATCAACCTTTTATTGTCAATTAATTTTTTAATTGTCAGAATAAGCTGATTGGGGTTGACAGGTTTGATAAGATAATCAGCAATTTCAGAACCTATTGCTTCGTCCATTATATTTTCCGCTTCATTTTTGGTAACCATTACAACTGGCTGAGCATATCCGGCTTCTCGTAATTTAGCCAAGGTTTCCAATCCGGTAATTCCGGGCATACTTTCATCCAAAAAAATTAAATCATAGGCATTTGGATTATTGGCTAATTGATTCAATACATCGTGACCATTTGTGGCCGTTTCTACCTGATACCCTTTTTTCTCAAGAAAAAAAAGTTGTGGTTTTAATAATTCCATTTCATCATCAGCCCAAAGAATCCTTATTTTATCCATAAATTTGACATTTGTAACTACCCAAACGATAGGTCCTCAAAATAAAGTATTTCAATTAAATCTATGTCGTCTACAAAAATTTTTAATGATCCGGTATATGGATTTATCATGATTCCTCAGGGTTTGATCATCGATTTGATTGATCACCCATGGTTTCAGCGTTTAAGAAGAATCAAACAACTAGGATTAAGTCATTTTGTATATCCGGGTGCTGTTCATACTCGGTTTCACCATGCCCTGGGAAGTTATCAGCTGATGACCCGGGCACTTGAAATATTAAAATTTAAAGGCATTTCCATCACTTTGGAAGAATTTGAAGCTGCTCAAATTGCAGCATTACTTCACGATATAGGTCATGGACCTTTCTCCCATGTACTCGAACACAGCCTTGTATCAGTAGACCACGAAACCATGACATTGGTTATGCTAAATAAATTAAATCAGGAATTTCAAGGTAAACTTGACCTGGCTATTTCTATATTTAAAGGAGATTATCCGAAAAAATATCTCACACAACTCGTGAGTAGTCAATTGGACGTCGATCGGTTGGATTATCTAAACCGCGATAGTTTTTATTCTGGTGTTAAAGAAGGTGCGATTGGATATGACAGAATGCTAACCATGATGGATGTTGTGCAAAATCAACTTGTTTTTGAAGAAAAAGTCGTCTTGTCTGTTGAAAATTACCTTGCAGCACGACGCCTCATGTATTGGCAGGTTTATATGCATAAAACCTCCCTGGCTGCCGAACATATGCTCGAACTGATTTTAAAACTCAGCAAGGGTAATAAAAACATCCTTTGTCCAGGTAATTTGGAGTATTTTTTAAAATTGGATGAGCACTTTGATATTTATTCTGATCTGGATCAATTAGTCTTTAATTATCAACTAATTGATGATTCTGATGTAGATACTTTTTTGAAATTTTGCACTCAAAGTGCAGACCAATTGATTTCATTACTATCAAAAAATTTATTAAGCCGCCGATTCTTCAAAATCAAAATTCAGTCAAGTCCATTTGAACCTTCTGAGCTCCAATATTACCGCCAATCTTGTACAAAACTTTTTAATATTGATTCAAAAATATCGGAATGTATCATTCAACAGAATACATTAGAATTTACGGCCTACGAATTTGGAAATACGGAGCTGAAAGTCAGAAATAAAAACCAGGAAATAAAATCACTTTCTGAGTTAATTAATCTCGAAGCCTATCAAACTGGTGAGTTGAAGTATTTTATTGCAATACCGGATGAGTTGGTTTAAATACGAAGGCTGATTTTATCAAATTATGACTACCAGGAATGTGCAAGTTGATAAATTTCATGCTGAATTGTTCATAAAATCTACGGTACAATATTCCGTAAAAAGTCTTTTTGACAGATGAAAGGTTTGGTATTCCGGATATCATGTTTCGTTTATCTTTGTTTTCTTAACAGCCAGTAGTATGATTGGGGACAGTATAGTTAATTCTTTGATGATGAAAGAATTAGAGCGACAAAGACGAGGTGTCGAGCTAATTGCGTCGGAAAATTTTGCCAGCCTGGATATTATCAAAACACTCGGATCCTGGTTAAACAATAAATACGCCGAAGGATATCCGGCAAGAAGGTATTACGGAGGATGTGAAGTCGTAGATGAAATTGAAAATCTGGCAATCAGCTCATTGTGTGAATTATTTCAAGCCAGTTATGCCAATGTGCAACCTCATTCCGGTGCTCAGGCCAATATGGCTGTTCAGCTTAGTCTTTTACAACCCGGGGATACTCTGATGGGCCTTAATCTGGCACATGGCGGACATTTGACCCATGGTTCTCCTGTAAATTTCAGTGGAAAATACTTCAACATCGTTTCCTATGGCGTTAATGCTGAAACCGGATATGTGGATATGGAATCTGTTTATCAACAAGCAATCCAACATAGACCCAAATTAATTATCTGTGGTGCATCAGCGTATTCCAGAGATTGGGATTACGCCAAATTTCGGAAAATTGCAGATGAAGCCGGCGCTATCTTAATGGCAGATATTGCCCATCCAGCTGGATTGATTGCGGGAAAACATCTGAATGATCCTGTGCCTCATTGCCATATTATTACATCGACGACACACAAGACCTTGAGAGGACCACGTGGTGGCATCATTCTAATGGGTACAGATTTTGAAAACCCGGTTAACAAACGCGATAAAAAAGGAAAACTTCTGATGATGTCGCAGTTAATAAATTCAGCGGTATTTCCCGGTGTACAGGGAGGACCATTAGAACATGTCATTGCAGCAAAAGCGGTTGCTTTCAGGGAAGCAATTAAGGCACCTTTTAAACAGTACACACGACAAGTTATTCTGAATGCACAGGCATTAGCCAAGGGTCTTTTGGAAAGAGGCTTTTCAATCGTTTCCGGTGGAACAGATAATCATTTAATGCTGATGGATTTACAATCCAAAAAAATTACAGGAAAGGAAGCTGAAAATTTGTTGATCAGAGCTGATATCACAACGAATAAAAATATGATCCCCAATGATCCGCAATCTCCTATGATTACTTCCGGAATTCGACTGGGTACAGCCGCATTGACATCCAGAGGATTTATGGAAACGGATTTTCTCCAGGTGGCAGAATGGATTAACTATCTGATAGATCATCGCGGAGAGGATTCAAAAATTATGACAATAAAAAAAGAAGTGAACTCCTATATGGCCAAATTTCCACTATACCCTGAAATCCAAACGCTGCCATAAATTGATCTTATCCTGAGGATATAAAATTTCAACAAGACTTAAGCCTTCTGCTGCGACACTCCAGCTTTTGTTGATTTGTCGACGTTTGGACACATCTTCCTTTATTTGTTGCAAGCTAATTTTATCAAGGGCATAGTTGATACACATCCCAACTATGAGACGTACCATTCCTCTGACAAACCGATTCGCTTTTATATGATATTCAAGCTGTCCATTTGGCAATTCTAACCAAATACTTTCAAAAATCTCACAAGAATAATGTGTTAAATCAGATCCTGTCTTGACAAAGGAATCAAATTCTTTGAGCTCGCCAACGATTCTGCCACACTCATTCAATTTACTGAGTGACAAACATCCTGATTCTCTCAATAAATAACTATCGCCTGCAATGAAAGGATCTCGTTCGAAATGAATTTTATAAATGTATTTTCTACTAATAGCATCAAACCTGGCATGAAACTCCGGATCTGCCCGGAATATATTTTTAATATACAGATCATTGGGCAAAATGGCATTTAAGGATTTTTTTGAAAAGCCATTTATGCCATCATCTGTCAGATCAAAATGAGCAAAAAACTGCTTTGCATGAACACCCGCATCGGTACGGCCGCAACCAACCAGTAAGATATCTTGCCGGGTCAATACCTTCAGTTTTTGTTGAATGATATCCTGGACTGTAATAGCTCCGGGTTGAACCTGCCAACCGTGGTAATTTGCTCCATGATAAACTAACTCTAGTACAATTCTCACCTGACTGCAATAATACCACTCAATTTAAAAAACAAAGGCCGGATTTACCGGCCTTCAGATATTTTTTATCCTATAACACTGGAGTCTTTTGCATAACCACCGGCATACATCAAAGCACCACCTGCAATGGCTAGGTCTTTTAATAAATTGGTCATATCACCAGCCATGGCCGCTGAACGATGAATTGTAATGATAAAAATGATCATTAATAAAGCTAATAACACAGCAGCAAGTTTATCATATTTTCCAATGAAAACGCTTACGGCAAACAAGATAAGACAGAGTCCTACCAGGTAAACCACCACTACGCCACCAAATGGAGCCATTCCGGCCATTGCGTCGGCTTTCATAAAATGAAAAGCACCAAATAAGGCCATAGGCAAAGAGAATAAATACTTTCCAAGTCCGATAAATGCATTCATAATTCGTTGAGTTTTGAAGGTTAATAAAAATAATGTTGCAATATATTGAATTAATACAATATTTATTACTAGAATTTGATACAGAGCATTAAATGCCAATAAGCACAAAAGGGTTAAAATGCTCATTTAGTTATATGATTTTTGACTTTAGGCAGCATTATGGTAATTTTAAGAGTCTTTATGATGGTCAATATTTGAATTGCCAATTTTAATATGCAGTTATAACCCTACAGCATGAACAACAGAAAAGTATTGACCCTTTTAAGCATTTGGCTTATTATTCCATTTGTTGGTTTCAGCCAAATGTGCCCGAATATGTCTACCTATTGTGCTGATGCCCCACTCATTTGCGGACTCAACCAACTAAATAATAATTCAGCATGTTCTTTGGTATCTCCAGCCATTTATGTTGGAGATAGATGTAATGAAGTATGTTATGCAAGTCCTGACAATCAAGTTCATTATGTTTTTACAACCAATGGAGAACACTTTACTATTACACTTACTGTTTCAAATTGTCAAAATGACCTTTATCCTCCTAGTTATTGGGGGGTAGCTATGGTTATAACTTCAGCCTGTTGTTCTGGTAATTTAAATCTTTGTACCCCTGTGTATTGTGGTCCTTCACAGGTTTGTTCGGGATCATTAAGTGGAAAGTTACCATCATGTCAAATTTATTATCTTTATCTGGATGGATTAAATGGCAGCTATTGTGATTATTTCTTAACCGTCTCTGGTGGTGCAAGTAATGTTCCTTTAGTTTTAAAAAACATAAATAATCTTCCCGGAAAACTTATTAATTTAAATAGGGGAACCTGTAATTATAAATTTACAGTTGAACCTAGAGATGCTCCTTGTGAGGGATATTATGAATGGACTTTGGATGGTGTACCTATCGATGATCATTATCGGGAGATAAAATTGGATTTTCCAGATGAAGGAGATTTTCAAATTTGCGTTCAAGGATATATTGGTTTACCTGATTTAAATTGCGGACAATCAAACCTGAGCTGCACTAAAGTGGAAGTCAGACAAGAACATCGGACAGGAAATGCAAGAATACTTTGTAATGAAACAAAAGGATATAAATGGCATAAATTATCAATTACTCAAAGCGGTTTTTATCAACAGGAATTTATTGAAAAGTGTCATGTATTTGATAGCACCTTAGAGTTTATCATTCTACCTAAACCATCATCGGGTATCGTTAATTTCATATCATGCAATAAAAGTGATGTATACTTTGATCCCATCTGGAAAGAGCATTATAGAAAATGCACAAGCAATAAAAAGATATTAATCCCAAAATCATCTGAAGTTTATTCATGCGATAGCAGCTATATACTCAATGTTGCCTATGTCGATCTACAAAATAAAATGTATCTAAATTGTAAAAATGGTAGTATTTATATGATACCTGAATTATCAAATTATACAGATACTTGTGGCATTGGACTAAAAATGACCTATCAGTATAATTGGTTTGAAAAAAATAATAATAGTCTACAATTCTTATCTCAGGAAAAAGAACTTAAAATCGTAAAAAAAGGAAATTTTCAACTACAAGTTATTCTTAGCTATAAACTTGCCACAGAAGAAGGAACCTGCATCGTGATTTTTGATGAAAATATTGATGAGGATACTTATTTAATACCCCCGAAAACAAGTTCGCTGATAGGTAAAACGGATCTTTGTAAAGGCGACATCGAATGTTATTCAATCGATGATATAGTTCGCAATCCATTTTCTTTTAGTTGGAGTGTAGAGGAAGGAACTATACAAACGCAAAATCCTAATCAATCAAATAAGGTCTGTGTCATCTGGGATAAAAACAGCATGATGTCTAAAGGAAAAATTTGTGTAAGCTATGCGGATTCTTGTTCAAGTAATCTAAAGGCATGCCTTGATGTTGAATTTGGCAAATCACAAAAAGATATTGCCGGACCCAATCAACAGCGCGGTGGAGTATTAGGGGCAAAATTAAACGCTAAAGGTAAAACAGGACTTTGGACTTATGCGGGAGGACCTGGCACAGTTTTTTTTACTGATCCAACTGACCCAAAAACTCAAGTACGGGTTTCAAGGTTTGGAAGTTATGAATTTAAGTGGACTATTATTGAAGATGGATGCGAAATTTATGGTTATGTACGGATTAATTTTTATATCGAATTTCCTGAATTGGAAGGCGAATATTTTCGACATTTTTATAATGAAGAAGGTAAGACTTTTCCGTTTAAAAAAATTAAATCACATTATTATAAAAATCAATTAACCATTGAGGGAGAATCTATAATTGATTCTGATATTCAATTTCAGCTAATAAATATACAAGGTAAAATTTTGTTCTCCAAAAATATAAAAACAATAGGAAGCAAATTCTGCGACAGGAATGATCTATGCTTGACTCCTGGTATTTATTTTTTAATTATCGAAAATAATATGGGTCGAAAGGTGAATAAGATTCTGATTTATTAAAAACTTCATTTTTAACTTTCTTCCATTTATGTTAGCCTTGTTTCGATAATCAAGGTGTCATAAAAACAAAACCTTCATGAATTAATAAATTATTAGAAAATTTCCTTAAGCTGACTTTTTGATCATTTGAGGATCAATGTGATCTAAAACATAGGTTTTGTCGATGCTTAATTTTTGTTTGCCTTGATTACGTGTTGTCTCAAACATGGCTTCTTTTAAAACCGTTTCGCAAATTGATCTGAGTCCGCGGGCACCTAATTTATTATCAAAAGCCAGCTGGGCTATGGTTTCGATAGCGTCTTTTTTAAATTCCAACTGGATACCATCCATTTTAAATAATTTTTGGTATTGTTTTATAATTGCATTTTTTGGAATGGACAAGATATCCATCAGTGTTTCTTTTGACAAAACTTCCAGATAAGCCAGTACAGGCAATCTACCTAATAGCTCCGGTATCAGTCCAAATTTTTTTAAATCCTGGTGATTGACATATTTGATCAGCCTGTCAGATTCCATCTCTTTTTTGTCAGAATTTCTGGAAAATCCGATTACCTGAGTATTAAGTCGTTTGCCGATTATTTTATCCAGACCATCAAAAGCACCTCCACAGATAAATAAAATATTTTGTGTGTTTACTTTTAAAAACTGTTGTTCAGGATGCTTTCTGCCGCCTGCTGGTGGCACATTAACATCTGCACCTTCGATTATTTTTAACATGGCCTGTTGAACGCCCTCTCCTGAAACATCCCGGGTAATCGATGGATTTTCACTTCTTCTGGAAATTTTATCAATTTCATCGACATAAATGATACCTCGTTCAGCCTGATCGATATTATAATCGCAGGATTGCAACAAGCGGCTTAACATCCCTTCTACATCTTCACCGACATAACCGGCTTCAGTAAAAGAAGTTGCATCGACTAAGGCAAAAGGTACATCCAGCAATTTTGCCAGCGTTTTTGCCATTAATGTTTTACCGGTGCCTGTCGGGCCTATAAATAATACATTTGATTTTTCAATTTCAACTTCGTTGTCGTCCTGATTTTCAGACAACCTTCGATAATGATTGTAAACTGCAACGGAAAGTGTTTTTTTGGCTTCTTCCTGACCAATAACATACAGATCCAGATACTCTTTGATATGTTTAGGAGAAAATTTTTCCGGCAATTTAAACTGGCCTTTTGATTTTTTAACAGGACCATATTGTGTAATTTCATCTTCCACAATTTCAAATGCGTGCAATATGCAGGATTCGCAAATGGAAGCATGCTCACCTTGTACAAGGATACTAACTTCATCCTGAGATTTAAGACAGAACACACAATGTTCTTCTCTGGTATTTCCTGATTTTCGCTTGGCCATACGACTTAGAATAATTATTTGCGGCTTTTAGACAATACTTCATCAACCAATCCATATTCTTTGGCATCCTCAGCACTCATCCAATTATCACGATCACAATCTTCTTCTATTTTCTGATAATCCTGATTGGTATGTTTAGCGATGATTTCATAAAGTTCTTTTTTCATGGTCTTAATAAGATTATACGAAATTTCCATATCAGAAAATTGACCCTGCATTCCACCTGAAGGCTGGTGTATCATAACACGGCTATGTTTCAGACAAGTGCGTTTCCCTTTGGTACCAGCACATAATAAAACCGCTCCCATTGAAGCCGCCAGACCAGTACATATTGTGGCAACATCGGGATTGACATATTGCATAGTATCGTAGATACCCAGACCATCGATTACAGAGCCACCGGGACTGTTGATATACATCTGAATATCCCGTTTAGGATCAGCCGAATCTAAAAATAACAGTTGCGCTTGTATTACGTTGGCAACGTAATCATTAACCGGCACACCCATAAAAATAATCCTGTCCATCATCAGGCGGCTGAACACATCCATTCCAACTACATTCATCTGTCGTTCTTCTATGACTGTTGGAGTAAAATCTGTGATATTTGGAACGGATTGACCCATGTATTTTTCCAAATGCATTGAGGACATACCCATGTGCTTTACCGCATATTTCTTAAATTCTTCTTTAGTAAACATTATACAAAAGTTTTAATTGGTTTTCAATGATGGTGTTCGTTTATATGTTTTACTTTTTCTCTGAATTTATCCATCGAAATCATTTCATTTCCTTCAATGTTTAATTTTTCTTTAATCCATGCAATTACCTTTCGGTTTTGACCCTCAACAAAATAATGCATCGCTTTTTCTTTATCAGACAATGCTCTTTTTGCCAGTTCATTCCAGTGTTCCGGAGGCAGCTGAATACCCGGATATTGCATCTTCAATTCATGAATAACTGAATCATAGACATCTTCAATCGTAACCTTAATTTTTTCCTGATCCATTATTTTTTCCCGGATGATTTTCCAGCTCATACCTTCTTTAAAATGCAGCAATTGGTGCTCCAGATCATGACCTTCTTTGTCTTTCCATTCTTCGTAATTTGACTTCAGCCACTTGATTAAAAACTGCTCTGGATATTTCATATCAGAAAACGAAACCAGTTTTTTAACTAGCTCAATATCCAGTAATTTGTCACATTCCTGATCAAAATATTTTTCAAGATTAGACCGGATTTCAGCTCGCAATTCGGTTTCATTTGAAATTGTAGATTCCGGCCCGAAGGCTTTTTTATATAATTCTTCACCAAGCTGTGCTTTTTGTTTTCTCATTACCTTAACAATTGTGGCCTGGTAATGATCTCCCGGTTGAGCTAAGTCTGTTTGATCTTCCGGGATTTTTAACAAATATTTGTTGATATCTTTTTGCGAAAGATTTTTCTCAACTTCCTGAATATTAAAACGAAACATATCCGAGACTTTAAGACCCAGAACCAAATTGATAAAATGATCATGTGTGTATTCACTGATGGAAACTGGAAATTGAGTTGTCCATCCACCTTCTTTCGGTTTGTCATCCTCCAATTCCACAGCTTCAATTTCTACCAAATCTTCCCGTATAATGGCTTCATTGGTTTCTAAAGATTCACCCATTCTGGAACAGATATGATCTATTTCTTCGTCAATCCGTTCTTCCGGAATGTCAACTTTATATTTAACAAGTGAAACATCCGCTAACAAATTATTGATATCCGGATCCGGGGCAAAACCGACTTCAAATTTAAATTCAAAAAGTCCATCATCTGAAGATTTATTGTCAGAGGGCGTTTCAATCAGATCGCCTAAGAACTGTTGGTTTGTATCTTTTTGATAATCAGTAATTATCTGATTAATCAATTTATTTAAAATATCTGCCTTGACTTCTTCTCCATATAGTTTTTCAACCATACTATCTGGCACGGTTCCCTGGCGGAAACCTTTAATATGAGCCGTTTTTTTAATTTTTTTAAGTTCAGCACTGAGTTTTGGTTTGTAATCATCCGGTGTTATGGAAATTAGCAAATGACCATGTTTTTCAGCAATAGGTTCTAATCGTACATTCATGAATTATAAAAAGAAAAAGGTGAATGATGGGTATTAAACAAGAACTATTTCAAATAAGTTTTTGAAAAAGTGCGGGCGGAGGGAGTCGAACCCACACACCTTTCGGCACCAGATCCTAAGTCTGGCGTGTCTGCCAGTTTCACCACGCCCGCAAAACGCCGCAAAGTTAAACAATCATCCAAGATTAGAGCATTCATCTGTGAGATATTACATATACCAATAAAATCATATGTGTTTTCTATTAATACTAAATGAACTATTCAAAATAAATGATCCTTTTGTTCATGCCAAACAACAAAAATCTCTTAGTTTTGTCAGGTAAATATGAATTTTTACGATCCTTTGGTCATGAATGTTCAGGCTCTTGAAGAGAAGGACAAGCGTCAAATCCGGGCCGCATATCGTCGTTTATTGGCTTCTTTTGGCGATACCCAGTTACCTGCTGAAGATAAAGTACAAATCAGAAAGGCCTTTGAATTTGCTCTTGAAGCCCATAAAGTACAAAGACGCAAGTCTGGAGAGCCCTACATAACACATCCCCTCGAAGTAGCCAGAATTTGTTACGAAGAAATGGGACTTGGTCCTACAGCTGTTATTGCAGCTCTGTTGCACGATACCGTCGAAGACACGCCTGTAGAGCTGGAAGATATTCATCAGGAATTTGGTCCTAAAATCAGTAAGATTGTGGACGGCTTGACCAAACTGGATGGTCTCTATAATGTCGAAAGTCCGCAGGCAGAAAATTTTAAAAAAGTATTATCCACCCTGGTCGAAGATGTACGGGTTGTTTTAATTAAAATGGCAGACAGGCTTCATAACCTAAGGACCATCGATATCATGCCCCGTGAAAAGCAATTAAAAATCGCTGCTGAAACCAGTTATATCTATGCACCGCTGGCACACAGACTTGGTTTGTATAATTTAAAATCTGAATTCACGGATTTGTGTTTGAAAATCACAGAACCCGATCTCTATCATGAGTTGGAAGCCAAATTAAAACACACTCAGAAAGACCGGAATAAATTTATTAATGACTTCATAAAACCGCTGAAATTAGAATTAGAAAAATTGCACATACCCTATAAAATTTATGGCAGACCAAAAACCATTTCATCCATTTCCAATAAGATAAAAACAAAAAAAGTAGCTTTTGAAGAAATCTATGATTTGTTTGCGGTCCGTATTGTTTTGGATGTTCCCCAGGAAAAAGAAAAATCAGCCTGCTGGTTAGTTTACAGTATTGTAACGCATGTACACCGGCCTATTCCGGAACGCTTAAAAGACTGGATTACGACGCCAAAGTCCAATGGATATGAGTCTCTTCATACGACAGTGATTGGCCCGGGAGGTCGGTATGTTGAGGTACAGATTCGTTCGAGGCGGATGGATGAAATAGCTGAAAAAGGATTTGCTGCTCATTGGAAATATAAAGAAATCAATAATCTTCAAAATGTATATGATCATTGGTTTGATAGCATACGAGACGTTCTGGAAACCCCTCATAACGATGCCATCGAGTTTTTAAATGACTTTAAAGCCAATCTGTATGGTGAGGAAGTGTATGTTTATACTCCGAAAGGCGACATGAAAGTGCTGCCCAAAGGTGCAACCGTGCTGGACTTTGCTTTTAGTATTCACACCGATGTCGGTTATCATGCCACTGCTTTTAAAATTAATAATAAATTAGTTCCGATGGGACATGCCTTGGAAAGTGGTGATCAGATTCAAATCATTCTCAATAAAAATCAAAAACCCACCGAAGATTGGCTGAAGTTAGTTGTTACCGGAAAAGCCCGCGCAAGAATTCGCACGGCATTAAAAGAAGAACAGCGCAAAGTAGCAGATCAGGGCAAAGAAATATTAGAGCGAAAACTTAAAAACAACAAACTGGAATTTGAAGAAAATATAGATTTACTGGTAAAAGTTCTGGACTTTAAAACACGATTTGATTTGTTTATTGCCATTGCTGAAGGCAAAACAGATGTCAGTACCAGCCTACGTTTGTTTGATATTGAAAAAGGCAAGCTGATTGAGAAAAAATCAGAAGTGGAACTGGAATCGGATCCTGAGTCACAAAACAAAACGATTCCGATACCGCCTGCCCAACGGGTTGGGATTCTGATCAACGGTGAACCTGCCAAACAATACAATTATTCATTGGCTCATTGTTGTAATCCTTTGCATGGGGATGAAATATTTGCATACGTAGCGACCAACAGCGGAATGAGAATACACAGGTCCAATTGCCCGAACGCAGAGCACCTGATGGTGAATCATGGTTACCGCATTTTGAAAGCGGAGTGGTCAGATATGATTGAAGAAGCTTTCAATGCCGAACTCGTCATTATTGGTATTGATGATGGACCAGGAGTTATCGAACGGCTTTCGCATCATATTTCAACCAAACTCGGTGTCAACATAACTTCGTTCAGCATTCAGGGGCATCAGGGTACTTTTGAAGGACGTATCGGATTAATTGTCAACAGTAAAACTCATTTAAACCATATAATCAGAGCTTTATCACTGCTGGATGGCATATCCAGCGTCCGTCGTATCGACCATTGATACAAAATCCTGTAGTTATCAGAAACCGCAAGGAATCTACTTTTTCAAAAATCTAAATTTCATATATAAGCAAAACGTAATTTATTTACCTTCGTAGTTTTTAATAATCAACACCAAATATGCCAATTGACGCGATTCTTGGATTGCAATGGGGAGACGAAGGGAAAGGAAAAATAGTCGATTTTTTAGCAGATAAATACGAAGCGGTTTGCAGGTTTCAGGGAGGTCCTAATGCAGGACACACTTTATGGATAGATGGCAAAAAAATAGTCTTACATACTTTGCCATCCGGGATTTTCAGAAAGAACACCTATAATTTAATTGGCAATGGAGTCGTCATCGATCCGATTACTCTGGCCAGGGAAATTCAAAATGTCATATCCGATGTACCGGATTTAACAGAACGGGTATTCATCTCCAAAAAAGCCCATTTGATTTTGCCCACCCACCGCTGGATTGATCTGGCTTCTGAAAATGCCAAAGGCAAACAGAAAATTGGATCTACCCTGAGAGGAATCGGTCCTTGCTATATGGACAAAACCGGACGCAATGGATTGCGGATCGGCGATCTTGAGCAAAAATCTTTTCGCGATGATTATTTTTCGTTAAAAGATAAACATCAACAATTCCTCAGACAATTTCCAGAAGTTGAGTTTAATATAGATGAAGAAGAAACCAAATGGTTTGAATCCATAGAAAACATACATCAATTAAAATGCATCGATGCAGAATACTGGTTAAATAAATTATTGCAAAACAATTCCAATATACTCGCAGAAGGCGCTCAAGGTACTATGCTGGATGTTGATTTTGGAACCTATCCGTTTGTTACATCGTCAAATACCATAGCTGCTGGTATTTGTACAGGCCTGGGTGTGGCGCCCAATAAAATCAGAAAAATCATTGGAATTGCAAAAGCCTATTGTACGCGGGTTGGATCAGGACCTTTTCCTTCGGAATTACTGGATGATGTCGGTGAAAATTTACGCAAAGCCGGCAATGAGTTTGGATCCACAACAGGACGTCCTAGGCGATGTGGCTGGCTCGATCTGGTCCAGTTAAAATATAGTCTGATGATTAATGGTGTAACCGATTTGTGTATAACAAAAATTGATGTACTCAATGATTTTGAAGAAATCAAACTGGTCAATTCCTACCAATTAAATAATCAGGAAGTCACACAAGAATTGCCGTTTAACCTGGATCATATAAAACAGGTAAATACTATAAGTCTCAACGGCTGGAAAAAAATTATTCCGGAACATTCCAATTTTCAAAACTTACCCCCGGAGGTTGTTACATTTTTGGAATGTATTAAAAACTATACCGGAGTACCGGTGGCTATTTTATCCACCGGCCCGGGAAGAAATGAGTTAATTACTTCTTAGTTTTCTGGGCAGGTTGAGCAATAATAATGTATTGATATTCCAGCATCCGATCATCTGACAACACCAACTCATATCCCGCATTTAATAATTCCAGTTCGACTTCAGATTGAGCCATTCTGTTTTTTTGTGTTGGGCCAATAGGTGTCAATTTCTTCTTGAAATCGACTACCATGATTTTTCCGTTATCCTTAAATTTAGGAATCAGGTTTTTTAAATATTGAATCCTGTTTGGAATCATGGTATAGGTGTTTGAAACAAAAACGACATCGACTTCATGATCCGATAATTTAGGATCATCAGCCTGAGCCAATCTGGCTTCAAATTTATCCCTCAGCTCGGCTTTATAATAGGTTTTTTCCTGATTCATCATCAGTATCAACTCCGGTTCGATATCGATTGCTATAACTTTTCCCGCTTCATTTAAAAACCGAAAAGCAAAATATCCACTACCCGCTCCAATGTCAGCAATAGTCATATTTTCGAGGCTTCCCAACAAATGAATTACTTCATAAGGTTTTTGCCAGACCGTCCGATCCTGACCCTCTTCTATAGCATCAAAATCTTCTGAAATTTTTAAACTGTCCGCTTTGCTTTTATTGCCGGCAATACCGGAATAATTAAAAAGATCATTACAACTCACAAAAAATAATCCTACCACCAGGTAATAATAATAATTCATTCTATTTCATATTGATTAGTTCACTAAACATGGAGGCAATTAATGAATTGACCTTGTCTCCATTGCACGTATAAAAATTGACAATCAGGCTAATGGCATAAACGGGTTTATCATTAAGCACTATGAAACCAGAATACGATCTGACCCGTTCCATACTACCACTTTTTAATTTTAATTGAAAATGGGACTTTTTATCAGGGTTGAAATATTTTGCCAAAGCGCCTTGTAGTTTTATATCTGGTAAATTTTCCCAGAAATTGGATAAATTTTTTTTCGATTGAATCCACTGAAGAATTTTTATAAATGCCGAGGAGCTTACCAGATTTTTAGGCGACAAACCACTTCCGTCTTCCATAAGTAAGGTCTCTCCTTCTTGCATTAATAAACGCATTTGGGTATTCATCAGATTCAACGATGCTTGTCTTTCAGTGCTGCCTGTAAAATGACGACCGATCTCGTGCACAAAGCTTTCACAATATAAATTGACACTTTTTGTCAAAGCTCTGTAAACGAGCTGGTTTAAGCTGGTTGAATAATGCGAATAAATTAGCTCTGAATTGCCGGATACAACAGGAGTTTGTTCGTTGAATGAAATTCCCTTATTAAAAAGTGATTCCCTTAATAGCTTCGTGAAAACTTCTGAAGGATTGGCAACAGCTGAGCGGATCGTCAATGTATCATCTGAGCAACATTTCCATTCACCATAAACTTCCTGTTGGCAACTTTGAGAAAATCCTATAACATAAACTTCATTTTCGAGTTGTTGCGTTCTACCTACCACTTTGGAAGTATAAAAGCTTTTTAACTCCTCTGGTTCAACCCGTACGATTTGACAATACGTATTATCCTGACTTGATGCAGCAAGACTTATACGCGCCAGGTTTTCAGCATAATTAAATGAATAACAGCCGGCTCCATAATAATTTCCAAGATCATATAATAACCACTCTTTATTTTCAGGCAGATCCCGGATATAACTTGGATTGATAATTATTTTGCCCTGAACAGACCTGATACCCTTTTCTTTAAAAATGTGATACAGTGTATCAGAAATCGATTGAAGATCAGGTGTGCCACTCATGTACTCAGAGCCAAAAGAAGGATCACCGGAACCTATGATTTCAAGGTTTCCGAAAAAAACACCATCCACTATAGTGTCACCAACAAGTAAAAAAGGAGTATGGTAAGTAAATTGAGGTGACAAAGCATCCAAAGCCATCGCACAACTTATGATTTTTTGAGATGAAGCAGGTATTAATGCTTTATGTTCATTAAAACTGGCGAGTACTTTTCCTGAATTTAAATCCATAAGCGAAAAACTAATACTGGCTGGCTTGAGCAGAGTGTCTGCTGTAAATTTTTTAAGGACTTTTTGAACATGATGTTTTGATAAAACGGATTGACAATATGAAGCATTCAAAAAACAGAAGCCCATCAAAAAGATTATAAGCTGATTAAATCGTTGCATACTTTTCTTCTTCATACGCCAAATGAAACATTCCGTCACCTACATTAACTAAAGGGGCATTATTATGGCTGAGGATAAAGCCATCTTTTGATGAAAGCATTCTGACTTCTCTTTGTGCAAAAGGATCTGAAATGATTGCAAGGAGTTCTCCTTTGGAAACATAAACTCCCGATTCGCGGCGATATGAAACTATACCACCCTCATGAGCACGTTCCCAGCTGGTTTTTTTAAATAATTTTTTAATACCGGATATATTGATCTGTGATTCAATCATGTGATGCGAATGCAACAAATTTTTAATCAAAGAAATCCCCTGATTTACAACAAATGTATCCAGTTTATTAGATTCTCCTCCTTCGAAAATAAGGATTGGAATTTTCATATCTCTGGCAACTTTTCTCATTGAGCGGGTTAATACTGGTTTTTCAACCATCAATTTATAGTTTGATTTTAAGGCTAATGATTTAGCTTCGATATGTTTTGGCGAATAGCGTATTTGAGGATAATTCCAATGCTGTTCTCCTCCAGTATGAAAATCGATGCCAAAATCAACCAGAGGAAGTATTTTTTTTGTCATAATTTTAGCAATACGTGAAGCTAAAGATCCTGAGCCACGTCCCGGAAAACTTCGGTTGACATCTTTTCCATCAGGAACTTCTCTTGAAAAATTGATAAAACCAAAAATATTTAAAAGTGGTATTGCAATTACAGTTCCGGCTTTTAATTGATTAAATAATTTTTGGGAAATCGATTTACGTATTATTTCTACACCGTTGATTTCGTCACCATGCATTCCGCCAAGAAACAACACGGTAGGTCCTGGATTTTTACTTCTGAAGACATAGGTAAAAATAGAAATACGGTTTCCGGAGGGCAATTTACCAGCATTAATCCGAACCAATCCCGAACTTCCGGGTGGAAATTCCTGCCCTTGCAAATTAAATTCATTCATTTGGTTATACTACTTCTGAATTTCTTAAAAATCTCCTCATAAATCATGAGCATATATTACTTATTATTTACTTTACGTTCAACAAATTCGATAATTTTTCCCGCAATATCGATCCCTGTTGTAGCTTCAATGCCTTCCAAACCGGGCGATGCATTAACTTCAAGAATCAATGGTCCCCGCGATGATCGCAAAATATCAACGCCTGCTACATCCAATCCCAATATTCGGGAAGCCCGTATAGCGATATCTTTTTCTTCTTGTGTTAGTTTGATGACAGTGGATGTCGCTCCACGGTGTATGTTGGATCGGAACTCTCCGGCCTGAGCCTGGCGCAACATAGCCCCTACAACTTCTCCATCGACCACAAATGCCCGAATATCCGATCCTCGCGCATCGGAGATAAATTCCTGAACCATAATATCCTGACCAACCCGGTGAAATCCTTCTATGATAGAAACTCCCTGACTCCTGGATTGAGTGAGAATCACTCCAAGGCCCTGCGTACTGGCCAAAAGTTTTAAAATAGCCCGATCCTTGCTGATTTGATCGTACATCATTCCGGCAAACATATCACCGCCCGCAATAGCTGTTTTAGGAACATCAAATCCCTGACAACTAAGAAATTGCATACAATGCAATTTATTTCTGGCTTTTAATAAAGCTTCTGATGACACGGCGGTAAATATACCCATAGCTTCAATTTGCCGAATGACGGCAGCGCCATATTCGGTGGCGGACGCTCCAATCCGCGGGATGACCGCCTGGATCCCTTCTATGGGTTCGATTCCAACAAAAAGCCGGGGTTTGTTTTTCTCAATTAAAATATTGCACAACAAGTGATCGCAAAGCTGTATGACATGCCCTCTTTTAACGGCAGCATTGATAAGGCTTTGCGTGCTGTAAAGACTTGCATTGCGGGATAATATCAAAATTCTCATCGATTCTAATGCTTTAACTTATACTGAATTGGAATCCTGGTTGCCAAATTAGTTTTTTTTATTTTCCGGATGGCAATTTCTTTATGGTTTCTCAAAATATATACAAGAATTCTGTCAACAGCCTTATAATTAGTTTTTGTTCAAAATTATCCCAACAAAATTTTTTGATTGATACAGTTTAAATTGAATAACCAAAAAGGAAACCGGAATTAATTTGTAATCTTGTAATATGAATTCCGAAAAAGCAAGCTCTTCAAACAAAAAAGCCCGATTAGGCTGGGTTATTTTTGATTGGGCAAATTCATCCTATTCACTTGTTATATCTACCGCAATTTTTCCAATATTTTTTCTTGACAACTCGAATGCGGTAATCCAGCTGGCAGGAATTGGCTTTTCAAATGCTTCAGTCTATGCTTTTTCTGTGACCTTATCTTACGTCATCATAAGTTTATTTTCACCTGTACTTTCTGGCATTGCCGATTATGGAGGTTATCGAAAGTTGTTCATGAGGATGTTTACCACAATTGGCGGATTGGCTTGCATGGCATTATTTTTTTTTAAAGGCCCTGAAACTGTCTGGCTTGGAATCCTGGCATTCATTATAGCAACAGCCAGTCATGCCGGGTCACTTGTTTTTTATGATTCTTATCTTGCTGAAATAGCACCGGATGCTGATTCTGACAAACTGAGTGCAAGAGGATATGCTTTTGGTTATTTTGGCAGTGTACTGCTGTTATGTTTAAATCTGTGGATGATTAAAGAACCGGCACTGTTTGGCCTGGAAGATGCTAAGATAGCAGCCCGATGGTCCTTTTTAAGTGTAGGAATGTGGTGGATAGGATTTTCACAATTCACATTTGCCTGGTTGCCTTCCGATCAACAAAAACCGGGTCGAAGATTTGATGTGTGGCATGGACTTGGTGAATTAAAAAAAGCCTGGGGATACATTAAATCGGAAGTAAACAGTCAGTGGTATCTGATTGCTTTCTTTTTCTACAGTGCCGGTGTACAAACCGTGATCTATCTGGCTTCAACTTTTGCAAAAACCGAACTAAATTTTGAATCGGCCGAATTGATATTGATCATTCTAATATTACAACTGGTGGCCATAGTCGGTGCGTTATTTTTCGCCTGGCTTTCTAAAAAGACCCACAATCTGATGACGATTAAAATAATGATTATCATTTGGTCAATGATTTGTCTTTTGGCATATTTTGTCAACAGTCAGTTGCAATTTTATTTTCTTGCGGCGTTGGTGGGCATGGTTCTGGGAGGCATTCAGGCGTTGTCAAGAAGTACCTATGCTAAAATCATCCCGAAAGATCACCCAGATATAACTTGTTTTTTTAGCTTTTACGATGTGATCTATTATGTTTCAATTGTATTCGGAACATTTATGTTTGGTTTTATTAATCAATGTACTGGCAGCATGAGACTCAGTGTTATCGTATTGATGATATTTTTTCTGCTTGGCTGGATATTTATCCGGAAAGTAAACAAGCAAGTGATTCGAAGTCATTAGAATAATTTATTGTATTAGGTACTCATAACAACCGATATCCGGTGTGGACATATCCCGTATGTTTGCATCCAGATCCATAAAAATATTAATATGGGGAATCGCTTTATTTTCGATAACTGATAAAGTATCTGGATGAAAATCGTTGTTGAAAATATCTTTAAATAAACGGTCATACGAAGCATACCGGATGCAGTTTTGTGTAAACCGTGTATCAAAATCTGAAAACACATTGGGTAGTTCTTTGACCCGAAATAAACAATTTTGAAATAAAACTGTGAAAGCTGAACTCTGTTTTTCAGACATCCATAACTCATCCTGGTCAGAACCGGTCATGATTGTGTTTCGGATTGTCGCCTGCAATTCCGCCTCATAGTTTAATTCGCAAAATGGAAAATCTATGCATCTGGCATTACTTAAATAGATAGCCGGATCACCATTGCCAAAATTGACCAGGGTGCAGTACGTTATTTCATAGTGACCTCCCGTATTAATATGAAGTCCTGAAGACCCTTGATTATAGATTAGGCAGTTGACCATCGTCATATCTGCTGTGGCTGCATAGATGCCATATAATGAATTGTTGTAAATTTTTGTTTCCCGTATCTGACATTCCGATACTGAATCCAGAGCAATACCTATCAGGTTATTTTTTATGATGGCATAATGAAACTCATTATTCCTGCTTTGTTTTTCGATAAAAATGCCGGACCATTGACCAGGAGTATTTTGAAAAGATTCTTCCAGTCTGACACCCTGAAAAACTACCGGTTTTTCTTTAGTGCCCTTTACTTTGATGGAAGCATTGGGTCCTATGATCAATCGTCCATCATTATAAAAAAATGTCTCGCCATTCTGGTCTTGTGCTTTGGTCAAACCGCCCCAAACATGCACTCTGACACCTTCTTCGATAATCAGCTCTCCATTATCAAAATATACTATGCCATAGATTATATAAGGTTTGGGGTCATTCCATACGATTGCAGATCCATTCATGTCGATATGGGATACTTGTCCTTTATTTAATTTACCTGGAAAATAGTTTGCATTCTGACCCCAGGCAATTAATAGTAATTTTTGTTTTACTGAATTATACTCCAACATGATTGAATCAGTAATAACAAACGGGCTTTGTTCCAAAGGATCATTCGGATTGATTTTGACTTCACAAAAAAGGTAAATGCTATCCCTGGCCCTGATTTCAATCTGATCCAAATCATTTCCGGATAATCCATCCAAATTCATCGTAAAATGACTTGAATTGCGATTTGCCAGATATGCCCTCCGTATAATCAGGTTTTCATCATGTGGATTATAAATTTTGATAAAACGGGTGGCAGACCCTATGGTGGTAAATACCGTATCAAAACTTAATGTATCAGAACTCAAGTTTAGCAGTTTTGCAGGATCTGTTGTAAAAGTTTCTTTATGGCATGATATGAATACCTGAAAAATAAAGAATAAGGTAGCTATTGGAATAATAAAACGCATCTTTAAAAACACATTATTTGGGTAAAGATAGATTGTAAAATATTCTTATTTTTGCCAAAACTTATAGCATGACGGATAATCATAATTCTCAAAAAAGTGACTGGTTGTATTTTATTATATCATCAGTTGTTACCCTGGCATTGCTTTGGTTTTATCCGGCTTGGTTCTGGTTAGGTTTACCATTTGCACTTACTTATCTGACGAAAGCATTTAATGCTCTCTAATCTGGTTATTTAAATTTTCAAGGCTTTATAGCTAGTGACAGACGTTATCGATGTAATTATTCCTGTACTTGACGAGGAAGACTCAATTACACTGGTAATCAGGGATATACCTAAAGAACTTGTCAGGTCAATTTATGTCTGTGATAATGGAAGCACAGATGAAAGTGCAACGAGAGCAAAGGCTGCTGGTGCGGTAGTCATATCAGAACCACAAAGAGGCTATGGTGCAGCCTGCTTAAAAGCGATACAATATATCAGCGTGGATGCTTTACAGGTCAAACCAGATATCATTGTATTTCTTGATGGAGATTATTCCGACAGACCTTCCGAGCTTCCCAGGTTAATCGATAAACTAATCTCCGAAGATCTCGATCTGGTCATTGGATCCCGCGTGTTGGGAAATTCAGAAAAAGGATCACTTGGATTGGTTCAACAGTATGGAAATATTTTATCGACCTGGTTAATCCGGAGACTCTTTAATTATCACTATACAGATTTAGGTCCCTTTCGTGCTATCCGGTTTGATCGTTTAACAAAAATGCAAATGTGCGACCGAAATTATGGCTGGACTGTTGAGATGCAGGTAAAAGCTGCCAAACAAAAATTAAGGGTTGGCGAAGTACCGGTTTCGTACCACAAGCGAATAGGAAAATCCAAGATTTCTGGTACGCTGAAAGGCATATTAGGCGCTAGTTCAAAGATTCTTTATACAATATTCAAAAGTTTTGTTAAAGGTTAAAATTGTGTTAAAAAAACGACGACAAGATTCGTAATTGCCAGCGTGAACACATTATTTTTGTCCTAATATGGACAAAATTCAAATTCTTCTTATAAGTGTATATACACTTTGCCTGCTTTATATCACGGTCTTTTCATTATTACAACTCAATCTTTTGAAAGCCTATCGAAAGCAGAAGAAATCAAAAATTAAGCTGGATCCTTTAAAATCTGAGGATGTACATCCTATGGTTACGATTCAACTTCCGATTTACAACGAATTGTATGTCGTTGATCGATTATTGGACAATATTACAAAATTAGATTATCCAAAAGATCGGATGGAAATTCAGGTTTTGGATGATTCAACCGATGAATCAACATTACTGGCAAAGAGAAAAGTTGAACAATACAAACTTTTGGGTTTTGATATTCAGCATATTCACAGAACGGATCGAAGTGGTTTTAAAGCGGGTGCTTTGAAGGAAGGGACTAAAATATGCAAAGGTGAGTTTATTGCTATTTTTGACGCTGATTTTTTGCCAGAACCTGATTTTCTGAAGAAAGCTTTACCGTACTTTTCGGATTCAAAAATCGGTGTCGTACAGACCCGTTGGGAACATATTAATGAAAATTTTTCCTTATTAACTCAATTGCAGGCGTTTCAGCTTAATGTGCATTTTACGGTTGAGCAGGCAGGACGTTGTGCAGCGGGTCATTTTTTACAATTTAATGGAACTGCCGGTATTTGGCGTAAAACTACCATTGATGACGCAGGTGGTTGGCAAACGGATACTTTAACTGAAGATCTGGATCTTAGTTACAGAGCCCAGCTAAAAGGATGGAAAATAAAATATGTTGAAGACATTAGTTGCCCGGCTGAATTACCGGCTGAAATGTATGGCTTAAAGTCTCAGCAATTCCGTTGGATGAAAGGTGGTGCTGAAAACTCAAGAAAGCTTTTACCTATTATCTTAAAATCCAATTTACCGATTTCTACTAAGTTTCATGCTTTTATGCATCTTGTAAGCAGTGGTATCTTTTTAATCATCTTTTGGGTAGCCCTGATCAGTGTTCCGGTTCTATTTTCCATGGACAATATGGAATTGAAGGCTACGTTTTTAGGATTTTGTTTATTGGGGACTCTTGCCGTAATGTCTGTTTTTTATGAAGCCAATAATATGATGTGCTGGAAAGAAAAAAACATTAAAAATAAATTTTTACGATTTCTCATTTTGTTTCCAACATTTATGGCCATTTCAATGGGGTTTAGTTTTCACAATAGTATCGCTGTACTGGAAGGGTATTTTGGCAAAAAGTCTGCTTTTATCAGAACGCCAAAATTTGATGTCGGTATTTTAAAAGATAAGATTATCAGTAATAGTTACCTTCTTCAAAAAATCACTTTAAAAACCTGGGTAGAAGCTTTTATTTGCCTGTATTTTATTTTTGCCATCGCTCTGGGTATTTACCTGGAATATTATTCTTTTCTGTTGTTTCATATATTACTAATGGTTGGTTTTGGCATGAATTTCTATTACTCCCTGAGGCATCTGGAGTTTAAGTCCTGAGCTTAACTTATTTTAGGGCTTCGAAGTGATGTCTACTTTAAGCCATAGATCAGATCATATTGCCTTAGGGCTGTACGCTTGTTCACTTTTATATTTAAGTTTTTATGCACAACAGGCAAGGTTTTTTTCCATTCTTATTCCATATGGTATTGCTTTTATTAGCTATTTGATTTTCATTCGTTCTCACAGGAGTCCAAAACTTTTTTCTACAATTCTCTCCGTTATTGTTGTTACTAAAGTTTGTATCGTTTTTTCATTTCCCGGCTTATCTGATGATATTTTCCGGTTTTGGTGGGATGGTTTTATAGCTATAAACAATATAGGACCCTTTGAATATACGCCCATTGATTTAATCAAACATTTAAATCAAACTAATCCACAATTAGCATTCATTCTGAATGAAAAAATCAAGCTGCTCAATTCCCAAAATTATTATTCCGTTTATCCCATGGTTTGTCAGTGGTTGTTTCAATTGGCAGCCTTGTGTTCAGGTGATAATTTGATTGTTTTTACCATTATAATCAAAGTCATATTTTTAATGGCAGATGTCCTGATTATTTATTTTTTGAATAAAATTTTGATAATCAAAAATCTACCAGCAGAAAAGTCGCTTATTTATTTTGGCAATCCGCTATGCATCATAGAGTTAAATACCAATGTTCATTTTGAACTCTTTACGATTCTTTTTTTGGTTATTGCCATTTATTTTCACTTACAATCTGCTTCGCTTCGCAGTGGCCTTGGTTTTGCATTGTCCGTTTCTTCCAAATTATTATCCGCCTTATGGATTTTTATTTTTATCAGGAGGCCGTTCATTCAAAAATCCAATTTATTTTTTTTAACCGCCTGTTTCATTTTGTCGATACTATTATTTCATCCTGTTTATTGGCATTTTGGTAACTATCAAAGTAGTCTTAGATTATATTATGCTCAGTTTGAGTTTAATTCTTGCCTGTATGGCTTAATTATCGAATTTTTAGAATCGAAGCAACTTTATGCTTCTAAAAAGTTTGTTGGTGTCATTTTATTATCAATTTTTATCTTGTTCTATCTTATATATGTATTCCGGCAAATTTATTACAACAGGCCGGAAAATTTTTTTAAAGCTGCATGGCTTGTCTTATTTAGCTATTTGATCTTGAGTTCGACTGTGCATCCCTGGTACATATGCCCTCTGTTATTTTTGAGCGTTTTTAGTTTTCGCTATACCAGCATGGTCTGGGGTGGTTTGATTGTTTTAAGTTATATACGTTATGACAGGAATTTTAGCAGCTATGAAGACTTCACCCTAAGCATTGAATACCTTGGGGTATTGCTGGTTTTTATTTATGAGTTGTATTATCAAAAAAAATAAAAACAAAGTAATTAAAACAAGAAAGCCCCCAAATTGGAGGCTTTCATGTTATATTGTATTTCTGTTTGTTTAGTAAGACCAAAGATCGTGTTCGATATTAAAAATCTGATGTTTAATTTTTTCAGATTCCAATAAAAGTTTAACACCGTCATTTTCGCCTGTAAAAATATCAGTCAGACGTCTATCCTGAACATTCGATTCTTTGATGATATAGCTCGAGAAAAATCGTTCGTCAAATATATCTGCCCAGGTTGCTGGTGCAGCATCATTTTGATCATTAAATACTTTTTCTCTGGCTAGCACTTTTCTTGTTTCTGGAAAATAGATCCAAAACAGTGGAAGAGAATATTTGATATTTCCATAATCATCATAGTTGTCTTTAATCGGAGCCAGACCTAAAATTCTACATTTTAAAGTAGACGTTTGTTTGTCAAAATACCATAATTCTTTGATACGAAATGATTTGATATCATTAAAGTTGATATCAGATTTCCGGATCTGGACGGTTTCGACATAGGTTTCAGGATCGAGGACTACGACTGTATCGATGCTATGGAGCATTTTATCCAATTCTTCTCCTGTGACGAATTTCTTAAAATCGTCGTCTTTAAAAATTTTAATATCTCCGTTAGCAGCATTTTGAACAAGTATTGAGAAAAATGATCTAACCGGATAAATGAATGGTAAATTCATTTTTTCCCGTACATCAATTACTCTCCAGATTCTTTTACTCCAAACGACATCCGCTTCACGTAAAGGCTGATAATCCAGAATGCGTTGTTCTTTTACCAGTGAACGGTGTACAACATCATCGAGATAACCGGCTTCTTCTTCTTCTTCGCTGGCTTCCGTTTTTTCCATCTCGGTTTGAGCAATCAGTTGACAACTAAAAGATACAAACAGGGAAAGGGAAAAAACTAAAAATGAAATTTTTAACTTATTCATGCTATAGAAATTTACTTAATTTGAAAAGACATATCTCCAAGATCTCTCGGAGCTGGATCACCCGGACATCTGCCTTTAATATTTTCAAAAAGATAACGGTCTCCCGGTTTTGCTTTTTGAATTAAAGAAGCTGTCTGAGGTTCGAAACGTCCACCTGAATTCAACTCAATTTTGGCATCCTGTCTTGGTGCTACATAGACCAGTTGAAAACTTTGAATCTGACATCTTGCTTCAAAATCAAAATTTTCAAGAACCGGAATTACACCTTGCTGAGCTTTAAATACCCCATTTGGCATGGCTCCACCCCGTTTATCGCTTAGCATTGGGATTGGAGTAGGAATACGCTTAACACGGAATTTAAAATTGGTTGCCTGAAGTCCACCACCACTCAGGGTTATGCTGGCTTCACCTGGAGTAGTCACTGTGGCTACATATTTTCCAGTCCCTTGTTTGTTCAGTGAAATTCCGCTACCGGAAGCATCTACCTTTAATTGGGTTGATGGAACTCCAGCAGCTGAAATGGCTACCGGGTTTTCGACTCCAATATAGAACACGTTCATTTTTTCGGCGGCGACATTACAAGAACGCTCACCTACTTCAAATTCAAATTCTCTTTTATAGGTTTTTGTTTCATTGGTAACCGGGTTGGTCACAGAAGCAACAGCGGTATATTTCTTAATACCGACATCACCAGGTACTGTTTTCCAATTAGCTTCACCTTCCGTATTTACAACCAGTGTTGATCCATTTACAGAAAGAGAAACTTTTGTATTGGTTGATTTAGATGTAGAAGCTGCCAAAGAAATAGAAGTTTCAAAAGGCTCGCCTTTGATAACATAATTTTTCTTTGGAGAAGAAATAACCGTAAATTTATCCAGGACCACATCTTCTCCACCGAGTTGTTTACTAAAATGATTTAATACGGCATTTTCTGATGCTTTTGCGTCATTGATAAATTTTGTAAAGATTGGCTGACAAGCGCCAAGTGGCATTTGTTTGAAGGTAAATTCTTCCCAGGATCTTTTATTCTTGGAATGTTTCCAGGTTTCATCATCTATGGCTAAAGGAATTTGTGATTCCATATTAGCGCGAAGACTATCATCAATTAAGGATAGAAACTTCTCTCTATATTCCAGAATTTTGGCCTTTAGTTCTTTTCCTTTAGGACCATTAGCCATAAGACGTGTTGTTACATCTTTATTTTTCTTTCCTTTCAGATCTTTATGGTCACCGACTACGATATAGTCACCATCGTCAACCTGACCATTCATATTACCTGATTTATCAATTAGCTCATTTACAATTGACTGAACGTAATCCTGAAATTCATCGCCGTATTTAACAGCAAGGGGAGCGCGTTCTGCAAATCTGGCAAACTCGGGTTTTGCCTGAGCTCTTTTTGCAATGGATTGCGGTAATACTTGATTGGCTTCATTTAATGAAGCATTTGATTGTTCTAAGCCCTTATTTACCAGCTTAAAAGCGTTGAAAATCTCAGCTGAGACGTTCAATGCCAGAAGCGCTGTAAGTACCAGGTACATAATGTTAATCATGAGCTGGCGCGGCTGCTTAGGAATTGACATATCTTATTCTATTTATTTGGTTATAAATTAGATTACTTATTTAATAATTAGTTTCCACCCATATTCTTGTAAGCAGAAAGGATATTTCCGTATACAGAATTAAGATTTGACAAATTTTTATTTAAAGCTGCAACCTGATCTTTGTAATGTTTGGTATCTTCCAAAGAAGCACTCATTTCAGCCATAGCTTCATTTAGACGGGAGTAGAAATTACCCATGGCTTTAACCTGATCGCTTGTTTTGCTAAAATCAACTTCCTGTAATGATTTTAAAGATCCCAGACTTTTAGACATTATTTGAAGTTCAGAAAGCATTCCGCCTAACTGACCTTCAACTATTTCTCCATTAATTGGTCTAGAACCAGCTTTCATCGGTCCTTCGGTTAATGGATTAATTCTTGAATCTGCATCACCTAATCCCGGGTATAATTTTTCCCAGTAATAATCTTTATCTGGAGGTATTACCCCAAGTATAAAGAATAGAATTGCTTCCGTTACCAATCCGGCAGTAATCATAAGGTCACCACCTTCCCAGGACATAATTTTATAAAGTGCTCCAAGCATTACGATGGATGCACCAACACCGATTACAAGATTTTTACAGTACTTGAACCAACTTTGTTTGTAAATAGCCATTTTTTGTAATTTTATTGAGTTTAGAGAAAATTGTTTGTTAATATAATAATACAGCAAAATGAATATTCCTACTCATTGCCTTAATTACCTCGGTTTTTAATTAATGAAAATCGCCCTCGGATCTACCTAAAAATGCCAATACACACCGGAAGCCGATGTACGATTTCGAAGTATCCTGAAACTCCCAGTTCCGGGTACTTGTATGTAAATAATAGGCAATGTCTTTCCAGGATCCACCGCGGATTACTTTGCGTTTATAAGATTCCGGATCTTCAGCTTTTGCATCATATTTAACATCAGGATTCTGGTCATGCATCATGATATGTGCATTATCGGCAAAGGCTGATTCAGTCCATTCAGCCACGTTTCCTGACATATTATAAAGTCCATATTGATTTGGAAAATAAGCGTCTGCTTTTACAGTATAATACCCACCATCTTCCGGATAGTTTCCACGACCGGGTTTGAAATTAGCTAACAGACAACCTTTGGCGTTCCTTGGATAATAGCCACCCCAAGGATATGGAGCCAGCTCCTGTCCGCCTCTTGCAGCCCATTCCCACTCATGCTCGGTAGGTAATCTGAATTCTTCAGAATTCGGCTCGTCTTCTCCTTTAAATTTATTCCAGATTGATGTTCTCCAATAACAAAAGGCTCTTCCTTGCTTCCAGTTGATTCCTACCACCGGATAATCGTCAAATGCAGGATGGCTGAAATAATTACGAGTCATTGGCTCATTATAAGAATACGCAAAATCTCTAATCCAACATAATGTGTCTGGATAAATATTGGTTTTCTCTTTATTAATGATCGAAGATCTTTTGATATCCCGGTTGTGCGCTGCCATCTGCCAGTCTTTCCATTCCCATTCGTATATAAATTTACGGGAATCCAATTCCTTTACACCTTTATAGGCATCTGCACCCTGAAAGTATAAGTCACTTAAAGTTTCATCTTCCCAATCAATTTCCTGCTCCCAATCCACTTCTTCACTTAATCCATCTTCACTTTCTATGAAATGACCTAAGGTCTTATGAGCTAATTCGTCCCGCACATAATACACAAATTGCCTGTATTCATTGTTGGTGATTTCAGTATCATCCATGAAAAACCCTGAAATAGAAATAGATTTCTGAGGTTGAATTAAGGTATGGAAAAAATCCTGATCACTTTGACCTATTGTCAAAGTTCCACTAGGAACATAAACCATCCCATAAGGATTAATGCCGCCCCATTTAGGACGATCAATTACGCCGGTTAATTGCCCACTTTGTTTTCCTTTACCACAGGACGCCAATAATATTATGAGCATGGCGAAAAAAGAGAGATTCAATTTTCTCATTAGAATAGAAATTTACCTACTTTGTCTTTATAAATATAAAAAGTGGCGTAAAGATAAGATTTAATATTTTGTATTATAATTTTTTTTCTTAGCTTATTTTGCCACCATAATAACTTACAGAACTTAATTTCAAGTTTTATTATTGTATGTACCTTAAATTTTTTAGTCACTTAATACAATAATGTCAAATATATAACTTCTTATATATCAATCTGAATAACGTGGATTATAGATTATTCTGGGTGCTTTACCCAGCCCAAATGCTTTCCCAAAAGTATAAAAAACTCCAATTTCCTGACTACCCTGTATAATATTATTTGGAATTGTTCCAAGATAAAATTCCTGACAGTAAGCCATCTGAAATTTTTTACTGAGTCGCAAACCTACCGAAAAGCCTGCCGATTCAAGAGAATTTCCGTTGTATCCTCTTAAATGTATACCTCCAAATATGTTGCCATTATATTCAAAACCTGAAAAAATTTCTGTCTGAAACCTAACAAAATCTGAATGAACGATAAATTGTCCTTCAAATTTAAATTTATTCCATTCAAATGTTCTGGAAACCAATAACTTAAAGTTTCTCCGGTTTGTCCAGGGCAAAGGATATTGTGAATGTTGTGATTGCACTATTTTTTCCAGACTCATTCCCAATTGATATTTATTCCACATTAAATACAGATTAATACCAAAATCTGCCAAGACCTGACGACTAATCTGATCGGCCAACATAGGATCATTGTGATCGATTTGACCGCCTGGATAGGAGCCGTCCGGCGTTCTGGCTGCGTTTAAATCGATCTGTAGCCAGTTTAGATCGGCTTGGATACCGGCAGATATTAAAAGCGGACCATATATCATTACCTTATGAATACTCGGTTTGAAATAGATGTGCTGCTCAAGACCTAGTTTGTCCTGACCCATTAACAAGCCCAGAGCACTACCCCATTTATAAAAAGGACTGTGAATGGAAACATCCGTAGTTTTAGCTTGTCCCGGAAATCCCTGCCAGTGATTCCGGTAAACCGCCGATCCCAGCAAGGTGCCTTCCATACCAGCAAAGCCAGGAATAATGCGGTATTTGTCTTTGTAGGCTAGTGATGATATTAGACCTTGTTGAGCAAACACGAAGTACCCACTACAAATCCCGATTATGGATAAAAGCAATATTTTTTTAATGTCTGACACTGGGAAATTTATTAAAGCCAGAAAATAAAGATACCACTTCTTCTTCTGAAAATACCTGATCATGGCAGGTTTGATCAAAGCAAAACGTCAAACCCTTTTCTTCTGAAGCCTGAAACAATCGAAACAATCCCGGAATATGCAGTTTAGCCAATACGGATTTACCCGTATCAACTGATACTGTTTTTAAAATCACATCTCCATACTCGATATAAAGTACATTCTGAAGCCAGGAAGCCATTGATACGGGATACTTAACAGCCCTATCCGTCATGACGCTGACGAGATCTTTGGCCGTTTCCAGAAAACAGTCTTCGCCATAATAGTGATACAGATACATGCTTGCCCAGCTAATGATGGCATTGGGGTTTGGAAAGCTCGTTTCGGCCCAATCCAGTTGTTGTATTAAAAAGTCCTTTTGTCTTGTTGACGAAATAGTATAAAGAGGCGAATGATCCAATTTATATTCTTCTTCAAGCAGCTCAAAAAAATTCCGGGCTTTTGAAACATACCATGCCTGATCAGTATGAGAATACAAATCAAGAAGTGCTTTGATCACATAAGCATAGTCTTCAATAAAACCCATTCCATGAGCTTCACCCTGATACACAAACCGGCAGAGACGGGCATTTTGACGTGTACATTGTTGTAAGATATCCTCCATTAACTTCACGGCTTTTTGGAGCATACGTGCATCCTCTGTTGCTTCGAAACAGGCGAGATAAGCTGAAACCATCATGGCGTTCCAGCTAACGATCATTTTTTTATCTATAGATGGTGGTGTACGCAGATCTCTGTAATCATTTAATGTTGACAGCAATGTTTCAAAATATGCTGTGGAATCCTGATCCAGGGACTCAATAGGTATGTTTGATTTTAATCTTAAAACTTTTTTATCGGTATGATGATGATCCAAAGGAGACAAAGAATAGCGCTTCAGGAAATGATCGTAATGTTCTTTCAGTATAGTCTTTAACTCTTCTACCGTCCAAACATAAAAACTACCTTCTTCGCCTTCAGAGTCAGCATCCATGGCGGCATAAAATAAGCCATTGGTATCCTGCATTGCTGTTTCAAAAAAATGAATTGATTTCTCAATTATTTGTCTGAAAAAAGGGCTTCGGTTATATTTATAGCCTACCGATAATGCCTGTATCAGTTGAGCATGATCATAGAGCATTTTTTCAAAATGCGGTACATCCCAGTTTGTATCAACGGAGTACCGTGAAAATCCGCCCTGTACATGATCATAGATGCCACCCAGACACATGCGATAAAGTGTAAATAAAGCATGATCTTTTGCTTCTGTTCGACCAGTCAGAAAATAGAGATGAAAAAGCAGTTGAATCGTCTGTGTATTTGGAAATTTAGGTTGGGTACCAAAACCACCCTGAATTGTATCAAATGCCGATTGTATCTTACTAAATATTGCATTTATATCCAGTGTGATTTTTGTTCCTTCCTGATGATGAACGGGATTGTTGATCAAATTCAGATGCACTGATAATTCCTCCGCCTGTTGATTGATTTCTTTTTGTCTGGCCTGAAAGCTGTGATAGATAGAATGCAGGACTTGTTTCCAGGATGGACGCCCATATTTAGGATCCGGTGGAAAATAGGTGCCACCATAAAAAGGCTTTCCATCTGGAGTCAAAAAACAATGCAACGGCCAACCACCTGAAATACCCATACTTTGCACAGCATTCATAAAATAATGATCCAGATCGGGTCGCTCTTCCCTGTCCACTTTAATGTTTATAAAATAATTATTCATTAAACTGGCTGCCTCCGGATCTTCAAAGGATTCGTGTGCCATCACATGACACCAATGGCAGGTCGAATAACCAATGCTAACTAAAATGACCTTGTTGGTTTGTCTGGCTTCATGTAATGTCTCTTCTGACCAGGCCCGCCAGTGTACCGGATTATCTTTGTGTTGTTGAAGATATGGACTATGCTCCAGATTCAGTTTGTTCATGGTAATTCCAATTGAAGTCCGTCATAGGCCAGGTGAATGCCCTCAGGTAAATTAGCTTCAATATCATCATGTAAACCAAGATCATGACTGATATGAATTAGATAGGCCAGACCAGGTTGTATTTGTTGAATTATTGCAATTGCCTGATCCAATGAAAAATGACTATGGTGTGTTTTTTGCCGCAATGCGTTTAACACCAGGATCTTACTGCCTTTTATGGTTTCGATGACTTCTTCAGAAATAAAATTGGCATCGGTTATATACACCAGCTGATCAAACTGATATGCCAAAATATCTAAGGATCCGTGTGTTATTCGTAAAGGCAATATTTCGTCTTTGTGGAGTTTTAGAATGTGTCCCGGATTTAATTCCATACAATCCAATTGAGGCAAACCCGGATAATTACTGCCTCCAAAAACGTAAGAAAATCGCTGTTTGATATCGTGGAGTACTCTTTTTTCAGCAAATAATGGAATGGATTTCTGGTTAGAAAAATTAATCGGCCGGATATCGTCAAGTCCTGCGGTATGATCAGCATGCTCATGAGTTAAGAGGATGGCATCCAGTTTGGAAATGCCATTTTTAAGGGCTTGCTGTCTGAAATCCGGACCAATATCCACAAGTATAGAATTATTCTCAGTCTCAATCCAAACCGAAGTGCGGAGTCTTATGTCTTTTGGATTATGTGATCTGCATACCTGACAACGACAATTGATGACGGGAATACCCTGGGATGTTCCGGTACCTAAAAACGTAATTTTCAATCGTTGATTTCTTGCAAAGATCGCAAGCTGATGGTTTTAAAATAAAATGATTTAACATCTTCTGATAAATCTTCTACATCAACCGGAAGCTCCGGAATTAATTCCAACAGACAATTAATCCGTGCTTCAAGGTTAAAAAATTTATTGATTATCAAGACTTTTTTGGTCTCCAGAATACAATATCCGGACTGAAAATGTCCTTGCTCATATCGAACTTTATAAGATAAAGTATGACAAAGTTCTTCTAATTTTTTTAAATAGGTTCTGGTATATTTCATCTGCCTGGTTTAACATTAAAGCTTCAGCGTAAAGCTAAAACAAATTATGGAAACTTTAATATAAGAATAAAAAACTTTAAAAAGCTCAATAAAAAGTTCTGGATGTTTGGGTTTGTATTTGTTAGTGGATATCGCAACACTCAAGGCAATCGTTGGAGTTTAAACTAGTATATTTGCCATATGTTCAGATCCGCTTGTTATTTTTTACTCATTGTGTTTTGTTTGATTGTTGACACTCAGTTGATTGCACAGCGGTTTGGTGGAGGTCTTACTTTGTCAGCCAGCCTATCTCAGATTGACGGAGATGATGTATTGGGATTTAATAAATTTGGTTTTCAAGCTGGTGTTTATGGTCAGGCAAGGCTTTCTAAAATCACCAATCTGGAGATTCATTTTTCATATAGTCAACGGGGAAGCCGAAGTACAGCGGATGACTTTTCTGCAGTAAAGATTGATTTAAATTACCTGGAAGTCCCCCTGTTATTTATTGTAAAAGACTGGTTGATAACAGAAAAAGACAAGGATTATTACAGAATGCATTTTTTGGGAGGCTTTTCTTTTGGTCGGCTTATATCCAGTAGTAGTTTGACAGGAATTGATAAAGACTTTAAGACCACGGATATCAGCTGGATTTTAGGGGCAAGATATTTCTATAAATCAAATTGGGGAATCAGTGCTAAATATACCCGGTCCCTGACGCCACTTCATCAATACAGTAATTCCGGAAGAACCATTAAAATGATTTCTTATTTTATATCTTTAGGCCTTAATTATTCATTCAATTAATAAAAATCTCTGATTATGAGGACTCTTGTTCTTGTTGCTGCATTTTTAACCCTATTTATTACTTGTAAATCTGACTCTGCCAAAAATTCAGAATCCACAGACGCTCCTAAAGGCAAGAAAATGGAATTATCCGTTTTAGCCGCTGATAAAGTTTCTTCCCTGAAACGAGAATGTACCAGTGTGGATTTAATATCCCTGAGAAAAAACATCAATGTCTCCATGAGCTTTGACAATCCTCAGGCAATTTCCATTATCTTATCTTTTATTACAGACGAAGTTGGTGATTTGACCAATTTATGTACTCCCGATGCTCATCTTGTTTTCCAAAAAAATGGTGAAATTCTTCAAGATCTGGACCTTTATTATACCAATGGATGTAATGCTTTGCTCTTCATGGATCAGCAAGGCAAAACCATAGGTGCCAATAAAGTCAGTAATGAAGGTGTTGACTTTTTTAAAAATTTTCTAAAAAATAAGTCTTCTCAAGACACAACCGGCATTAGACAATAGTCAAGGAAATTTTTTATTCCGGTGGTTTGATTCTAAACGTAATAGCTTAAGCGGAGTTTACTAACTCTAAATTTTAGGCAAGCCTAAAATTTAGAATTTCTTAGCTTTGTGTTTCAATTTGTTGGTATGCAAGATAGCTTTCAGTTTATGATTGATTTTCTGCTCTCTGAGCTCGGGATGCGTTGTCTTATTATATCCATCCTGGTTGGAATCATGTGTGGTATGCTCGGTTGTTTTATCGTGATCCGCAATATGTCAATGATTGGTGATGCTTTATCACATGCTATTTTACCAGGTATAGTAATCTCTTTTATCTTGATTGGATATTCGACCATTGGCTTTTTTATTGGATCCGTTAGCGCCGGATTATTATCTGCTTTTTTAATAACCTGGCTACAACAGAAAGTCCGGGTAAAAAATGATGCTGCCATTGGAATCGTTTTTACGTTTATGTTTGCTCTTGGCGTTATCGGTATTTCCTGGTTGAGTGGAAAAGAAGGAGTCCATTTGGATTTAAAAGATTTCCTTTTTGGCAATTTACTTTCTGTATCATCTGAAGATCTGCTACTCACTCTGAGTATGTCCATATTAGTTATCAGCGTCGTGCTTGTTTTCTACCGTCCATTATTTTTAACTTCGTTTCAACCGGTTTTATCAGGTACACTCGGCATCAATTCTTCTTTTATTCATTATCTCCTGATGTTCTTATTATCGCTTGTTGTAGTTGCATCCTTGCGGAGTGTCGGTGTCATTCTTGTAGTTTCTATGCTAATTACGCCTGCTTCTGCTGCCTTATTATTGGCCGACAGATTATCTAAAGTCATGTTTATAGCAAGTCTGTTAGGAGCAATCTCTGCCATTTTTGGCTTATTATTATCTATTGTATTTGACTTTCCGGTTGGACCGTCTATGGCAGTGATGACCACCCTGCTTTATTTTATCATTGCAGTTTGTGCCCCTAAAAGAGGGTTTTTACCAAAATGGATCTCCAGGCAAAAGCTAACCAGACGTATTATTATTGAGGATATTTTAAAAAGAACTTACAAATCCGGGACCAATGAACAATTCACCATCCCACAATTGGCCGAACATACAGGGCATTCCTCCAGAGTATTAAGCAGATGGCTTAAAAAATTGGTTCAGCTTGGTTTGTTTAGCCATTCCAATGGTTTGTTTCAGTTAACCTACGAAGGCATGTCCAAAGCAACTCATCTGATAAGAGCACACCGATTATGGGAAACATATCTGGTTGAAGAACTGGGCTTAAGTTCAGATCAGATTCATGAAGATGCCGAACATATAGAACATTATCTTTCCGATGAAGATATGACAAAACTTGATGAGCGACTGGGTTATCCGGATACCGATCCTCACGGATCACCAATTCCCAAGGGAGATTTAAAAAGTTAATTTGTAGAAGCCGATATAAATAAAAAATTTTACAACCCAGAAGGGTTCGTAATTTTTGGAGCTTAAATTAATCAACAGAAGCCTGGATCAATTCCCTTCCGAACCACCTAATCTGCCGGCTTCATCTTCCAATCCTAATTTGCGTTTTCTTGATTTTACATTTTCATTGCCAAAACGATACGACATACTGAGACTAGCCCGTTGGCTGTCCCAGCGACCCTGACCTTTTGAGTCGAGTCCGTCAAAAACAGATACCCCTTTCCAACCAGAAGTTTTAAATATATCATTCATACTGATCTTGACATTCAGGCGTTCATCCAAAAATTTACGCTGCAATCCAAAATCCATATTCCAGCTCGATTCATAAACAAAGACGCCACCCCAGATTCCGGGACCTGAATAATATCCCGAAAGCTCCGCTTTTAAGTCCCAGGGCAGATCAAAACTGTGCTGCTGGAAAATGCTATAAGTAAATGCCTGAAGATCAACGATCGCGCCATCTCCGTAATCTGCCTGGTTATCAATATGCGATGCACTCAGGTTAAAAAATGCAGACCATTTTTTAGCCATTTGAAAAGGCAAACTGGCATTAAAACTCCAGATTGTCTGGGTTGCCAGATTGTCCCATTTTATAAAGCTAGCTCTGGGATCCACTTCATCCGGACCAATCAGCCGGGTTATTTCGTCTGTAGTCAGACTATAACCCAATTTAAAATTAAAGCGGTAAGCCAGGGTATAAGAGAGATCCATATTATTGACAATTTCAGGACGTAAAAATGGATTCCCTTTTTCGTAAGACAATTGACTCAATTGATTATTAAAAGGATTCAGGATATGATAATCAGGGCGGTTGATGCGACGCCCATAATTTAAAGCCAGGTGATGCTGTTCCTTTATTTGCCAACTGATTCCGGCACTTGGAAACCAGCTAAGATAATTTAATATAACCGGTGGTTCCTGAAGTTCCGGCAGGAATGCCTGAAGATCACCCCGGGCATCCGTTTGTTCGGCTCTTAATCCTGCACTCATTGATATGTTGTGATCCAGATTGCGGGCATAATTTGCATAAAATGCATACACCTTTTCGTCATAATCAAACTGATTGGAACGCCTGTCATCCCGTAATCGATTGCCGGGAAGACCGTCATATACTAAAAAAGTATTGTCAGAACGAACCTTGCTTAATTTAGTACCCGCACCCAACTTACCCCCTAAGGCTTCCTGTTCATAATCCAGTTTAAATGTGGCAATATCGATATCCGAGGGAGTGTCAAAACTATTCAGAATTTCAGATTTAACGATTGTCTCTGATGCATTCAGATATTGATTATTCTGTACTCGCTCATTTTTATTGCGGTAAAACCCATAATCCAAATCAATGTTGAGACTTCTTTTTTTCCCATCATCAAAACGATAATTCAAATTATAGGTTTGGTGATCTCTTGGATTATCCGCTGAAGTATTTGCCACCAGCACGCTGTCAATTTGCATGGGTGTGGATTCGCCAGCTATTTTAACCCGATTAAACCCAATTTGCTCCCCTTCTGTAAAGGAGCCACTCACCAGAAAGCCCAGAGTTTGTTTTTTCGCTATAAAATAATCCGTGCCAATCCTGTAATTAATATTATCCCTTGAATGATTTCCATTATTAATTTCATCAAGAAATAAATCATTTTGAAAACTGCTGAAAGCCATATCATGAAACCCCCGGTAATGACCGATTCCGACCATACCAAATACATTGATTTTTTTGTTTCTGTAATTTCCATTACCGCTTACATTGATGCGAGGATACCGGCCCTGGGAATAATTTCCATTCACAGATCCATTCGCGCCCAGATTTTTATCCTGCTTTAATCGAATATCAATAATTCCGGCATTCCCCTCAGCTTCGTACTTTGCACCGGGATTTGTTATGATTTCAATTCTATCGATTTGTTCGGCCTGTAAGTTTTGAAGGTAAGCTGTTAAATCCTGACCCGATAATGGCAATTTTATACCATCGACATAGACCTTGACACCAGCACGTCCCAGCAAGCTGATGTTATCATTATTATCTACTGTGACTCCAGGTGCTTTCCGCAATAAAGAAATACCGTCTGAACCTATATTATTTATTGTACCTTCTACATTAAATATGGTGCGGTCAGGTTTTACTTCCAAAATACTTCTTTTGGTACTTACTACTGCTTCACTTAACTGAACTGGTGAAGTCTTCACAACAATTTCACCCAGATTAACATCCTGAGTACCATTCACTTTTAAATCCTGGATATGCACATCCTGCAGACCAATGAGGTTGGTTTTTAAAAAATAGTTACCAGGCTCCACACCGTGTATTTGAAATAATCCGGATTCTTTAGAGTTTTCCACTTTGTATATGCTGCTGTCTTTTTGTGAATACAAGATGACATTTACATAACTGATTCCTTTTTTTTCCTGATCTAATATCTTTCCATGAATTTTGGAGGACTGGGCAGTTAAACTAAAGCAACAGATTATAAGATATGCAATTTTCCAAAAGTGTAACAGCAACTTCATTTAGTTAATTTTTGAGGATTTGAATGATATTGAACAGCCAAACAAAACTATAATTCTAAGCTCTGAATATGAGCCCCAAAGATATTCCTCAGTCTGAGTTTTCAATTAAATACATCACAACTTAACATGGATTTAATACTTTGATTTTGTCCGATTTTGAGAATCCCTGGATACCCGCTTGTCAGAAAATATAATTTCAAAAATCACAAAAGGTGTATTTAACAAACAATGCCATGAATCATCAGTTTGTATCTTTTGAACCTGATTTATCATCATATTTTTTAAATAAAGCATCTACTTTATAGACTTCGTCGATCGTATCATCGATATAAAACTTTAATTCCGGCATAGAGCGGATTTGTTTTTTCAAATTGGCATGTAGTGCATGTTTTAGTCTTGGATAGCTGTCTTCCATTAAAAGGAGGACTTCCTGTTTGTTATCCGTATTAAAAATGCTGAGATAAATTTTAGCTAAAGCAAGATCAGAGGTCATCATAACCTGTGTCACAGTCACCAGCACCTGAGCGCCATAAATATATCGGCCTTCCGAAGTTAGAATCGTGCTAAACTGCCTCCGTATCAGCTCTGCAACTTGTTTTTGACGGATACTCTCCATTCGATGTATCTTATTAAAGCTCAAAACTATAGATAAAAAACTAAAAAACGGCCTTATTTTGCAATTCTTGCTGAATTATGAGCCTAATTAAATTAGAACTGAATAGTCCAATCGAATTTGTAAAAGGAGTCGGGCCCGTTAAGGGAGCGTTGCTCAAAACTCAGCTGAACATACACAGCCCGGCTGATCTGATTCAGTATTTACCTTTCAGGTATATTGACAAATCGATTATAAACACTATCGAAACCGCCTTTCCACAGAGCCAATATGTACAGATTAAAGGTCGATTAAAATGGCTGGAAGAAAAAGGGTTCGGAAAATCCAAACGACTCATCGGTTTTCTGGAAGATGAAACAGGTTCACTTGAATTAATCTGGTTTAAAAATTACAGCTGGATACAGGAAAAATTAATCATCGGAAAGGACTACATCTGTTTTGGTAAAATAGGATTAACCGGATATCAAAAGTCGATGGCACATCCTGAAATAGAACTCTATTCAGAAGAAGCTCAAAAAAAAATCTTACTTTGGGAACCCGTCTATTCCAGCAATGAAAAACTTAGTGCAAAAGGATTGGATAGCAAAGGGTTTAAAAGAATAATTCACCATTTATTTCAATATATTGATCCGGCTCAATTTGAAGAAAATTTACCTGAATACATTGTTAAAAAATTTAAACTGCCTGGCCGCTACGAGTGCATGAATACTATTCATTTTCCAAAAAATGAATTGAGTTTGCAACGGGCACAACAACGTTTAAAGTTTGAAGAATTATTTTTTATGCAATTGAGGATGTTGCATTCAATGATTATGCGTAAGAAAAAAAGCCGTGGATTTGTGATCAAAAATCAGGGTGCGATATTTGACTTATTTTACAATTATCATTTACCTTTTGAATTGACAGGCGCTCAGAAACGGGTTATTAAAGAAATTCACGAAGATATAAGATCGGGCATCCAGATGAATCGGCTTTTACAGGGTGATGTTGGTAGCGGCAAAACTATCGTGGCATTATTAATTATGCTGCTTGCTAATTCAAATGATTATCAATGTTGCCTGATGGCCCCTACAGAAGTATTGGCTCAACAACATTTTCAAAGCATTCGAGAATTAATTGAGCCGCTTAACCTGCAATGTGCCTTGCTGACATCCAACGTAAAAGGTACAGATCGCAAGCAGATTCTGGAGTGGGTAGCCACAGGCGCTGTTCAGATTTTGATTGGCACGCATGCCGTGCTTGAAGATGCTGTACAATTTAAAAATCTGGGACTTGCGGTTATTGACGAACAACATCGATTTGGAGTAGAACAACGCGCCAGGCTCTGGTCTAAATCTCAGGATTTGCCACCCCATATACTGGTGATGACAGCCACACCGATACCACGGACGCTGGCAATGAGTTTATATGGCGATCTGGATATCTCTATAATTGATGAATTGCCGCCCAATCGTAAATCTATAAAGACCTTACATTTTACAGAAGCTTTTCGTGGAAAGCTGCATCAGTTTATGGAATCTGAAATTAAAGAGGGTCGGCAAATTTATATTGTGTTTCCGTTGATTGAAGAATCGGAAAAACTGGATCTAGAAAATCTGGAACTGGGTTATGAAAAACTACTTGAGTATTTTCCGATTCCAAAATATCAGATTTCGGTAGTACATGGCAAATTACGTCCGAAAGATAAAGCGACAGAAATGGATCGTTTTGTCAAAGGTATCACTCAGATTATGGTTGCCACCACAGTTATTGAAGTTGGAGTCAATGTTCCCAATGCCAGTATCATGATTATTGAAAGCGCCGAACGGTTTGGTTTATCACAACTCCATCAGTTACGTGGCAGGGTTGGGCGGGGTGCAGAGCAGTCTTATTGTATTCTCATGACAGCTGATCATCTCAGTCAGGAAGCTCGAGCCCGAATTCAAATTATGTGTGCTACCAATGATGGTTTTAAAATTGCAGAAGAAGATTTGAAAATACGGGGACCCGGCGATTTGGAAGGAAAGCAGCAAAGTGGGCTTATTCAGTTAAAAATAGCGGATATAGTTGCTGACCAGAAAATTTTGCTGGCTGCCCGCAAATTAGCCGAAGCTATATTAAACAAAGACCCCGATTTACAAAATCCTCATAATGTGTTACTCAAAAGTCATCTCGATCAGGTACAAATCGATTTGGATCTGGCCAAAATCTCCTGAATCTATTTCGGGAACACTGTTTTTGAATAAATGATCGTTTTCTTTAATATCAAATCACAACCTGCGCGAAAAAATGGTAAAAATCAGCGTAATCAGCCTAAAAATGTCAAAAATTCGTAAAAATCCAGTATTTCGAGCAGCAAATTAAATAGTTATGGTATCTTAGTGGTGTAGATTTAAACCCATATCTAATTTGTTATGAAAAAAATATCAATCACAATTTTAAGTTTCTTTGCTGTTGTAACCTTCGGGATTGGTCAACAAAATGTACAGTCTGCTATCGAAAATACAGATACACGATTCATTAAAGAATGGACAGATGCAGGACACGACGTTAATAATACTATACTTGTTGATGATCAAAAGATCACTCCACTTAGTTATGCGTGTTTAAAAGCAAACCCTGAAATGGTAAAATTATTATTAAAAAAAGGGGCTCAGGTAAATCTTAAAATTGACTTTCAGGATGCCCTGATGTATGCAGCCATGGGTGGGAATGTTGAAATCATTGAGCTTTTATTAAATTCAGGTGCCAATCCGATGAATGAAAATAGAATTGGAAAATGTGCCCGTGATCTGGCAAAAGACAATGGTCATGTAGAAGCACATCGCCTTTTGGTTACAGAAACAGATCGAAGATTAAGCGCTCTCAGAGCCCAAAAAAGAAAATAGGGTTAATAAAAAGTTAGCCACTAAAAAGGAATCCAACAATTTGGATTCCTTTTTTATTTTTGAGAAATGAGTTGGAACATATTAATAACAGATGGATTTGAAGAATCAGGTCAGATCGCTTTGCTCAAAAATGGTTTTCAGGTAGATGTATTAAAACTTAGTTTACCGGAATTGCAAGAAAAGCTTCCTCATTATCAGGGAATCATCGTGCGGAGTGCAACAAAAGTCAGATCCGATCTTATTGATAAATGTCCCGATTTAAAATTTATCGCCAGAGCTGGCGTTGGACTGGACAATATAGATGTCATACATGCACAACAAAAAAATATAGCGGTTTTAAATACACCGGCTGCATCCAGCAGATCAGTTGCTGAACTTGCTATGGCTCATATGATGAGTCTTTGCCGTGGTTTACAAATCAGCAACCGGCTGCTAAAAGATCCGGATAGCTTTCAAACTTTGAAAAAACAATTGTCCGGAACATATGAGTTAAAGCACAGAACGCTCATGCTGATTGGATTGGGTAGAATAGGACGCGAATTGGCGAAAATAGCGTTGGGATTGGAGATGCATGTCATTGCTCATGATCCATTTATAAAATCCGCATTTTTGGAAATGGATATCAACAGGCACCGGTTTCAGTTAGAAATTCCGTTGGTTACAATGGAAGAAGGATTGGCAAAATCTGACTTTATCAGTATTCATTCACCGTATGATGGAAATACCATACTCGATGCCAGCGCTTTTTCAAAAATGAAAAAAGGAATGTGTATCATTAATACATCGAGAGGCGAAAACATTGATGAAAATGCCTTACTCGAAGCAATGGATTCTGGCATTGTAGCAGCAGCAGGTTTGGATGTTTTTAACGACGAACCCAATATCAATCCGAAATTATCACATCATCTCAAAGTCAGTCTTACACCCCATATTGGCGCTTCAACACTGGATGCACAATTGCGTATTGCAGAAGAACTTGTCGAGAAAATTATTCAGCTTAAGAATTCTTGAAATTTTTCAAACTTCTTATTGATCAAAGTTTGACAGATTTTATTGTAACTTTGAAGAAGTGGCATTTTTAACTGAAAGTTTTATCCGTATGCATTGTATCAAATTTTTCCTTGCTATCATTATTTTGTATAGTTCGGTTGTTAATTTCAAGCTCTATTCTCAATGTTTTACTTGTCAGAATGCTCCTGAAGGAACCATTTTCTGCGATGATTTTGAAGATGAAACACCCCTTGATAAAAAATATTTTGAAATCAACAATAACAACGGAGATTTTATCCGAATGGAAAAAGTGGGCCGGGATGAATCATTTGGCATGAGGGTTAAATGGCAAAAAGGCGAGGTAGGAGCCGGCGGACTTTCCAAATCATTTGGAAAAACACCCAGTGCTTATATTGGTAAAAATGCAGCCCAACCAAATCAGTCATTTTCAGAAATTTATTGGCGGATGGATATCAAAGCTCAGGAAGGATGGACAGGCGGAGGGCCTGCAAAACTAAGCAGGGCTTTGTGTATGGCAAACAGCAACTGGGCTCAGGGCATGATGGCACATTTATGGTCAGGTGGTCCTAATAATCTCTATCTGGGTTTGGATCCTGCAAGCGGAATCGGAACAGACGGCACGTTAAAATCAACCAAATACAATGACTTCCCCAATTTAAGGTGGCTGGGTTTTAAGGCCGGCAATATCGATTTGTTCAGCACCGCAAATTCAGGTAAGTGGTATTGTATCGTAGGTCATGTAAAACTGAATACTCCGGGTCAGAAAGATGGTGTATTTCAATTTTGGATCAATGATACCTTACAGGCCTCAAGTACAAACCTCGACTGGCATAATACCTGGAACACGAATCCTGCCAATCTGCATATCAATGCCATCTTTTTTGAAAACTACTGGAATTCAGGATCCCCGGTTGAGCAGGAACGGTATTTTGATAATATCGTCATCAGCACAAAGCCTATACCTTGCAAATGTCAAATCACTAATACTTCAAATCAACAAAAGGAATCCCAATGGATTGTTCTGTCAAATCCCGTAACGAAAGAATTACACATCACTTTGCATGACTTAAAGAAACCCAAGTCCATTTATATCTTCGACATTCAAGGCAGAATGATTTATCAAAACATGCTACAATCGGAATTAACAATACTAAATCTGGATCATTTGGAAAATGGTATCTACATACTTAAGTCAGAAGCACAGATACCGTATAAGCTTATTCTGTGTGATTGGTAGTCAATGCGGTGAAACAGTCAAGCAGTCAATGCAGTGAAACAGTCAAGCAGTCAAGGCAGTGAAACAGTCAGGCAGTCAAGGCAGTCAAGCAGTCAATGCAGTCAATGCAGTGAAAAAGTGAAAAAGTGATTAGTGAATCAATTGTACATTGTTAATTGTACATTGTTAATTGTACATTGTTAATTGTACATTGT
>CAZALD010000025.1:0-59632 GCA_964486185.1 uncultured Saprospiraceae bacterium | reverse complement strand
GGAAAAAATCAAATGCCTCTGCTAATGTTGAACTTATCAGCTAGCTGTACTTCCTAGTACGGATACTTAAGAATACTCTGAATGAATATGAGTAACTCTAAAAATAATATTATCAAATCAAATTCAAAGCCTTCATATTATACAATTAATGATTTATTCAACAAACTCAACATTAAAATATATTTCGCATTTTCGATAGGGATAATTCTGATACTAATTTTTGTTTCATACTCAAATTCCTATTTTTGCTCCTTCCAATTTGACGACATTCCAAATATATTCAACCGGAATTTTCCGGAGTTATCTGACTTAAATGGCTGGTGGAATTTTAGCAAGACAAGACTGATTCCATTTTATACTTTTGCTCTAAATATTCAACTACATGGATATGAGGTTTGGGGTTTCCATTTGTTTAACAATGTAATTCACTGTATCAATTCTGTTTTGGTCTGGTGGTTGAGTCTATTGCTTTTTACCATTCCTTCCCTGGCGCAATTAGAAATAAGCAAATACAAAAAAGAAATCGCTCTGATCGTAGCACTGCTGTTTTGCACGCATCCCCTGGCAACGCAATCGGTGACTTATATTGTGCAACGCATGAATTCATTAGCGGCAATGTTTTTTCTATTGTCTGTGATTCTTTATCTCAAAGCTCGTTTAACAAACTTAAAAATAGTATCTAGAGTACTGCTTTTTACACTCTCATTTATTTCTGCCTTATTTGCTTTTCACTCCAAAGAAAATTCCTTTACGCTGCCTTTTGTCATTTTGCTTGCAGAAACTTTTTTGATAGGAAATGCAAAAAGTTTTATTCGATCCGGGAATTATCTTACACTCGTTGTAATCGCAGTGATGGGATGTTTTTTTATCTGGCTGATCCAAAGATATACCGGCGAGATCTTTGCCACCATACCGCCCAACGAATTTCACAACACGCCATTAAGTCCGGGAGTCTACGCCATGACACAAATTCAGGTGATTCCCAAATACATTCAGCTTTTGATTTTTCCAGTAAATCAAATTGTCGATTATGATTTTCCACTTACCACAAGTCTATTAAATTTTAAGACAATTCTCAATGTACTTTTCCTGATTTTTCTTTTGACGATTGCAGTAATTCCTCAAAATCCAAACCGTTTCATTGGTTTTGGGATCTTATGGATTTTTATCACACTTTCTATTGAGTCAAGTTTCATTCCTATCAATGACGTCATTTTCGAGCACCGAACGTATCTACCCTCTTTCGGATTTTTTCTGGCGATCACTTCAGGAATGTATTCGCTCATCAGATCTAGATTCAACTATCTGACACTTGTCCTTTTTTTTATTTTGATTTCGTGTTATGCCGGTTTGACATATCAGCGCAATAAAATCTATAAAGATGAATTTACATTTTGGACCGATAATATCCGCAAGACTCCTCATAAAGCACGTCCTTTTGCCAGCAGAGCCATTGCCTATGATAAAATTCAGAATTGGGAAAAATCTTTAAAAGATTATACCAAAGCGCTGGAGTTAAATCCGAGGTATCCGCTCGCCCTCTCCAACCGGGGCATCGTGTGGGGACATTTAAATCAATGGGACAAGGCGATTCAGGATTATACACAGGCCCTGAAATTAAAACCCAATTATCCGGAAGCGTATGTGAACAGAGGCATCGCGTATAGTGAATTAAAAAATTGGCAACCGGCCCTTTTCGATCTAAACAAAGCCCTTGAATTAGAACCGGAAAATGACAAAGCCTGGTTAAACCGGGGCAATGTACATAATCAATTAAAACAATGGGATCAAGCAATTAATGACTACTCACAATCCATCCGTATAAATCCCGATTATGCCAATGCGTATTATAATCGTGGAATCATATACAATGCCATAAAAGAATATGACAAGGCATTGGCGGATTATTCCAAAGCTATCGAACTTCTATCTGGCAATCACATATATTTTTACAACAAAGCGATTGTATTTGAAAACATGAAGAACTGGGAAAATGCGATTGAGAACCATACTCAATCCATACGCTTAAATCCACAACACAAGGAATCATTTATCAGAAGGGGATATGCGTATAGCCAAATGGGAAAATGGAATGAAGCCATTGACAATTATAAGGAAGCGCTTAAGACTGATCCTGGTTTTTCTATTGCCCATAAATTTATTGAGGAGGCGAATAAAAATATAAAGAAGAAATAAATTCCATGCATAAAGGATCTCAAAAAGTATTTGCCCTAGCTATAAAAAAAGAATGACCCGCTAGCAGATCTTACGGTATGCTAAACGGGTACTGTTAATACAAAGATATAAGTATGTTACTAGTATTTTTGAATTCTGTAAACTCTTTCAAAATATTTTTTCTGTTTGTTTTCAAATCAGTAACTTGACTGCAAAACAGCTTAATTCTGATATTTTTTATGCTTCGATTTTATTCATTAATCAACTTAATGTTAGTCGCTTAAAATTGTTATTTAAAATTTTATTCTTTTGGGAGATGTTGACTTCATTGGCGATTACTCTGCAATACATCCTGTCCAATTCCCTACTCCATCACGCATATTTTAATCACTTCATAAACACCATTTATCTCCACCAGCAAAAGATAGAATCCATGCTTTACTGGAGAGGGTATCTCTATTTGTTGATTTGACTGAATATGCAACTGACCACTCATTTCATTTTGGCCTAAAATATTGATCCAACGATAATTTAATTTTGCCGGAACATCATGTGTAAATGAGATAAATGTGAATCCTCGATTTGAAATTAAATTAGGAGTAAAAAAGTCATTCAAAATGTGCTTCTTAAATAATGATTTATTTCTATGATCAAACGTTTTATCCGGTGTATCCGGATCTGTAATTTTTATAGTATAAAACTCCGCACATACTGTATCTATTAAAATGCAATTAAAATGATCAATCCTCCATTCAAAACAGTAACTTCCGTATTCATCTATGCGGATTCTGGTTTTTGGATCTCTGGGATTTTGAAAAAAAACATTCCCCGGACCGGAAATTTTACGCCACTCTCCTGCTGAACCTGGCCCCGCATCTAATTTTGCAAAAATTCCCTTTTGTTTAAAATCTTTTCCTGCAACGGCAGTAGCAAGGGTTACATTTAAACATCTTTGGCAGCTTGTGCCACATTCAGTTTCATAGAATACACAAATTTTTCCCGTATCGTTTGATTGCATTGCCCAGCGAACTAAAACAGCTTGAGAATCCGGATTTGAAATAAAGCTTCCTCCTTGTACAAGCCAATTATATTTAGTTACCTTTTGTGAAATAACCGTATCGATCCAATACGATACTATTTCATCCAAACATACATTTATTTCACCACTTAATGGAAAACAAGCCGGCGCTAAATTGTCCTCATTAAAAGGCTCACAAAAAGTTTTTGTGCAAATGTTTATTGCCGAATCTAATCTCGTAATCACATCCACTTCCAGGCAATATTCTTCATTTTTCGCATTTACTACAAGATTTTCATTGCTGCTTATAAGGTTTTTAAAACTATCTTTTTTAGTATACCATCGATACACAAACTGATAGGATTCTCCAAAATTACATGGTTTTTCAATAGTAAGATTTGCGGAAATTTCTAACTTACCCTGAATGCATTTAATTTTCCAATTTGAATTCAAATTAACATTAATGGCTGTTAAACGTATGGTGCTGTCGCACTGAAATGGACTAGTTGATTTTTTTAATACAATATCATATTGATTCTTACAAGGATAATATGACATGCCATTCTTATCTATATAAGGCTTATTATCACAAGTAATAAAAATTACATCTGAACTCTCCGGTTTAGCTTGAATTGAAAAATCTACAACAGAATCAAATTTACAGCAATTGGCATCAGTAAATTGCTGACGATAAGTGCCTGAAGTATATATTCTCTGACTATGCCATTTATATCCTCCCGGATTGGCGGCTTCCCAGCAGATGGTTCTTGATTTTCCCAGTTTATCCGCAAAGGGTCTCACTTTTACTGTCGTACATCTTGGTCCTTCCTGCGTACAAACACTACCATTCAAAAAATTACCGATATAAGCTGTTACACACAATACAAAATCGCCTTGTTCCGGAAAATCCAATCTGATCTCATTGGTAGTGCCTCCCACCTCATCACCATCTAATTGCCACAAATAATTTGCCTCACAGCCAGACAACTGAGGATTAATAAAAAACAGATAATTGCATGCCCCTTGACAGACGGGTTGAATCATTAATGATGGAGCATTATTGATAAAACCCAAAGGACTCAATTGTGGGAAACCACCTCCTGAAGTATTTATTGTAAAATTACAGATATCACCACTACAGCCATCAATCCATAAATAATAAACCTTACATGGTTTTAAATTTGCTGAAACGGTGCTTAAGGAATAAGGAGGAATACAAGGAATGGATTTACAAATAACTTCTTCACCACAATAACAATCTCCATAGACACCAAATTGCAGACCTTGCCCGAGTCCACAATTTCCGACAGTTAAACTTATATCCACCTTACCTCCCAGACTGGTAAAAGCCCACCAACTGGTATTATGAGGGACACCCCCCTGCGAACACGGAGGATTGCACATACTCGGTATATTGCTATTGTTTAAACATTCGTATCCATTTAATTCGGATATGGAACAGAATACATAAGCAGCATTACAATCATCAGATGCTTGAGGATAACAATCCGGTAGACGGTGTGTAATTACGCGAATTTTAGTACACACTTTATTCGTTTTAAAACATGTGCCGGAAGCATTGGTTATGCCCGATGTGGCATAAACACATAAGTTATATATACCTTCTACCTCCAATGGAACATTTAAAACACTATCGTGATAAGGATAAATGTATGAATCCAAACTCCATATAAAATGGAGATTAGAACAGGATTTATTTAAAATTTCAACAGAAAATCTACCTTTATCATATTCATAATAATCAAAGTACCTGTTATATTTATCGCTTATCGGCCCAAGACTATCTGAATACGTAAACCTGGATGATGAACTTTCGATTTTAAAGGAGCAAATGCTAGTATCACATCTATCCACCCACATATAATATTGTTTACAAGGATCAAGATTAAGCTTGAAACTATCGCTGCTATTGGATTTCATACATACCAAGCCTGAGCAATATACATCTCCTCCCATATAACAACCATCGGTGATTCCCCATCGAAGACCCCCCTCACAATCTCCGGCAATCAGTTTTATAAAGGTATTCGGGGCGCCTCCAAAGCTAAACCATCTTATATTATTTGATTGGATCGTATTATTACACACACTCGTTTTTATATTCGATTTACCATCATTAACAGATAGTAATCCATTCATTTCATTAGCTGAGCAAAAAGCAGGGGCATACCAACAATTTGTCGATCCTGCAGGCCAACAATCAGAAGTATAATTAACTTCTAATTGAATACAAGACTCCAATGTTTGTTGACAAAACTTTCCCCGATACACTTCACCAACCGTGGCAAAAACGCATAATTTAAAATTACCAATACGATTAAATTCTAATTCAATTTCATGGGTATGTTGAGGTAATATTTTTGAATCCAGTTTCCAAATATAATTAATGGCACAAGAGGTATTTTGCCGATTGACATAAAATCGCTGTTTTTCACCAGGACAGATATTTAATAATTGATCAAAATCTTTGTTGATTTTTGATAATGGCTCAAGAACAGAAGTAACAGATGGTGTAGCCGTTATATTAAACTCACAAACATCACCATTACATCCATTAACCCACAAATAATAAATTTTACAAGGCTCCAGATTAACACATATAATATCATCCAATGGCTCCAAAACACATTGATCTGCTCTGCAGATTAACTCATCACCCCAATTGCAAGATTTATTAATTCCCCATTGAATGCCATTCGTACATTGCCTGGCAGTTATCGAAATATAAGCATAATCACTATGAGAACTAAAAGCAATCCAAACCGTCTTATCTGATGTTGGCGAAATAAAACAATCGCTGTTAGTATAATTTAATTTTGAAAGATTTCGGTGTGTGTATCCATTTAATTCATGTAATGAACAAAATAATGGCGCATCGATACACCGTTCAGTAGGCTTAAAATTTGACTGGCTCTGAACATTGTCTATAAACTGAATACATAAAACAAGCACTATCAAGTTTCGACAGACTATGTGCCGGTAATTTCTAAGCTGCATAAATACAAGACCCTATAAGAAATCACTTCGTTGCTTGAGAGTAAAATTTTATTTTCTACTCCATCACGCATATTTTATTCACTTCATAAACACCATTTATCTCCACCAGCAAAAGATAGAATCCATACTTTACTGGAGAGGGTATCTCTATTTGTTGATTTGACTGAATATGCAACTGACCACTCATTTCATTTTGACCTAAACTATTGATCCAGCAATAATTTAATTTTGCAGGAACATCATGTGTAAATGAGATAAATGTGAATCCTCGATTTGAAATAAAATTAGGAGTAAAAAAGTCATTCAAAATGTGTTTCTTAAATAATGATTTATTTCTATCATCATACGTTTTGTCCGGGGAATCAGGATCTGTGGTTTTGATTTTATAAAAATTAATACAGACAGTGTCCCGGGAAATACATCCTTTATAATTAACGGTCAACATAAAACAGTATAAACCATATTCATTCACTTTAAGTCTTGTTTTTAGCAATTCCTTATTTTCAAAAATTGACGATCCGGGCCCAGAAATTTGCTGCCATGAACCAGTTTCAAAATGACTGGCTGTGCCCCTAAGTGTTGTGATTAAATCGCGTCGCTTAGCATCTCTACCTGCGTTTATTTGTGGAAATGAATACCAAACAAAGGGTTGATCATTGCTCACACGCAAACATGAATCTGATGTATCAATCAAATTAGTATTCCTTAATTTTTTTCCAATAACCCGGGTAATATAATATGTTTTACCGGCTACCATTTTTAGATTATCGAAGCATACTATATCGCTGATCGAATATAAAGTATCCAAGGCACTTTTGGGATCGTCATAACTCGAGTCATGCAATATGTACAGAATGTTATCCTCCGGGTTTAAAATTTCAGGTATCAAACTTCTGATGGTTATACATTGATCAACACATAATTCACTTTGAATAGTATCGAGTAAACCCACTTCAGAGAAATCACGCAAGCAATCATGATCATCAATCAATAAATTAGATACGCATCCATTAGCATCTTGTATTTCTACAGTAAATTTGTTTAAACTGGCAAGAGTATCCGTAGTAAATATTGAATCATTGATCATTCCATTTCCTTTTAATATTTTGTAAGGAGGCTGACCATTTGAAATAATAATTTTAGCGATATATGAACCATGAAGATCTATACAATTAAAATTTATACAGCTCTTTTCTAATGTATGAATAAAAGGTAAAGCATTAAACGTAATATTAACTCTATCGGTCGCAACACAACCATTATTATCTTCTGTCAATTCTAAAACATAAGTTTCAAATTTACCATTGGTACTGATATTAGTTATAGCAGATTCATCATTTTCGATGGCAAGGCCAGAGCCCGATATGATTTTCCATTTCAAGCTTGAGCCAGGAATACTTTTGAGACCTTGTAATGTATAATCCGTACCACAAATGGTATCATCAGGACCAGCATTTGGTGACGGAATTTGATAAAATATAAATGGCTTAGGTCCACTGACTTGAACACAATCTGCAGTATAATCAATACCGCCCTTCCCATTTTTCTTGCCAAGTAATGCAAAAATATAATACTGCAAAAGATAAATCATATAACTAGCCTCGTAATAAACCATAGTCGAATCTAACAATCTTAAAAACTGTCCAGTTGCCGCCATATCAGGATCTGGATTAGTACTTAATACAAATATCAGCGTGTCATCCCAATTTCTTACTTCAGTGGTAGAATCATATAAAATATTAAACATGTTATTTTCACAAAGACTGATCGAACTAACTTCAAGCTTTCCAATTGCATTGCTGCAAGTATCCTTCTTGACATAACTCGAGGATTCAGGAGCTACTTCGTTGTTATATGTCCGTATATCATCATAGAGCCTATTTAAATTAAGAATTGGTTTCCCTTCAAGAATCGGTACTGATAGTTGAACTAAAGACAAAGAGATGATAGTCAATTTTATTCTGGAAACAAAATTATTCATCATCATAAATTAACATTTTTATTTATTGATTAATTAAAATCAGGAATATTTATAATTCCATCGACTAATTAAAACTGTTTCTACTCCATCACACATATTTTTTTGACCATCTGCTGCCCCTCTGTATTTATGAGTAAAAAATAAAAACCGTTTTTCAATGGAGACTGAATGATTAATTTATGATCATTGGATTCTATAAATAATTCACCATCATATACTACCCTGCCATAAATATCCAACCAGGTATAATTTAGCTCATACCCTTCTGCATGTAGAATATGTATAAAGCTTTCCCCATTATTTTTTATCAGATTTGGGGTGAATAGGATCCTATCTGTCTGATTATTCTCCGCTCTGGCCCGGTCAAAATATATTTTCTTAGGATATTCCGGACTAACGATTGGATAACTATGCAACTCCACACAGAGTGTATCTTTCAACTGACAATTAGGATCATTGATAGTCCATTCAAAACAATAGGTTCCATAATTGAAGGCAGTAAATTTGGTGCGCGGATTTGTAGGGTCTTCTATTCGCACCTGATATGGACCACTAACCAAACGCCATCTACCATTAGGATCTGGCCTTGCATCTAAATAAGCAGACAATCCTCGTTTTTTAAAATCGTATCCGGCAATTTGGTTTCTCAAATAAACTGCTTTGCATTTTTGACAACTGGTACCACAATCAGTTTTATAAGACACACAAATGGTTCCAGTGTCTTTAGCGTTTAAAAACCATTTTACTTCTACAGCTACACTATCCGTATTGGAAATAATTTGTCCTCCATCAATTGTCCAGGAATAGGCTCTTACTTTTTGTGAAATAAATGTATCAATCCAGTACACCGTTGTGCTGTTTAAACAAATTTCTCCTTTCCCTGCTATAGAAAAACACGAAGGTTTGAGATCTTCTTCACTTAATGTTTCACAAAATGTTCGACTACAGATCATTGATTCAGTGCCAAGACTGACGAGTACTGTTACTTCCAAACAATAATCTTCATTGATAGATTCTACAATAATTCGCTCATCATTGCTTATCGTATTTTTTTGCAGGTCATTTTTTTTATACCATCTATATTCAAACTGGTAGGTTTCGCCCGCACTACAGGAATTGGTAACTTTAAGATTGGGAGATAATTCTACAATACCACCCAGGCATACCAATCGCCAGGTAGGAAGAAAGTTGACATTTACAGCGGTTAATAAAATTGAACTATCACATCGGTAGACATCAGTTGACTTTGGATAAACAATTTCAAAATGATCTTTACAGGGTGTATAACTTCGACCCAAACCATCAATGTACGGTTTGTTGTCACAAGTGATATAAAAGACATCCAGTTTTTCGGGAACATCCAGGACATTAAATTGCACGACCGAATCAAAAGGACAGCAATCTGTTCCGGTAAATTGTTCGCGATAGATGCCGGAGCTAAATATTCGTTGATTATGCCATTTGTAACCCGAAGGGACCGTTAATTCATGACAAATTGTTCTTGGTACACCCATTTTATCAGCAGCAGGTCTTACTTGTACGATGGCACATTTAGGTCCCTGTTGATTACAAATAGAACTGTTTGCAAGATTGCCGATAACAGCCGTTACACAAAGATTGAAGTCCCCTTCCTGTGGAAAACTCAGTTTGATTTCGTTGTTATTTTCTCCAATCTTTTCGCCATCCAGTGTCCAGATATAATTGGGTACGCATCCTCCGGGCTGAGGAGTTACGGAAAATTTATAATCGCAGACATCCAGACAAACCGGAATAATGCCATTCGCTAAATTATTGATTGGGCTCAAAGGGACTAATGAAGGCGCTGCGCCTCCACTGGTTGTGATGGTAAAATCACAAAGATCCCCATTACAACCATCGATCCAGAGATAATAGGTTTTACAAGGAATGAGCTTCATGGTCATTGTGCCGGAATTACCTGTTTGAGTACAGGGAATGGAGTTACAGGCCAATTCTTCATTGCAGATACAATCGCCCCAAACTCCGAATTGCAAACCATCCAATGGCTTTTGGCACGCACCGACAAGTACGGTAATAGACACATTCACACTATTGCTTGCAAAGGCCCACCAGCCTGTTTTTTCAGCTGATCCTCCTTTAGAACAGAGGGGGATACAAGGCGATGCTGTTGTGGCAAACTGATTACCACAACTAAACCCATTGAGTTCATTCAGCGAGCAAAAGACACGGGACTCGACACAGGTCTCTCCAAGGGGCTTACTGCATTGTGCAAGAGCAGAATTGTTGGTCACTATAAAGCCACATATAAAAATTAAAAACAACAGAAAGCCTCCAGGCCTGGCAAGCGCTTTAAATAATTGAGACATTTGGTGATAATAATTTTTCATAATAAAAGATTTAAATACTTTGGAAGAACTTTTTTTCATTTTAATCTTTAAGCCTTTCAATTAGCCCAAAAATTTAGATCACACATATTTTTCGGAGTTCGCGAATACCATTACTTTCGATGACTAAGATATAAAATCCAGGCCTAAATGGAGTAATTATTTCTCTTTTTTGTTGACCGGTTTCTGAATAAAAACTATTTTTTGCCATCATTCTTCCCTGTAAATCATGCCAGGTATAATGTACGTGCCCGGCTTGTTTCGTTGTAAATTGGATCTGCACAGATGAACCGGCAGGAATTGGATTGGGTGTTAGTACGTCGAAGAAATAATATTCATGTTCCCGTTTTCTGTCTTCCAGATCTTTATTCGGAGTATCCGGATCTGCAATTTTAATTTTATAAAACTCAACACATACAGTATCCCGGGAGATACAATTCATTTCATCTACAAACCATTCAAAACAATATCGACCATAGACATCAATCCGAACTCTTGTCTTTGGATCTTTTGGATTTTGAAAAACTGCATTGCCCGGACCGGAAATTTTTGTCCAGATACCTGAGGGGGCTGCGGCTGCATCTAATTTTCCAAAAATTCCTTTTTGTTTAAAATCCCGACCGGCAGAAATAGCCGAATAAACATTCTTCAAACAAGTCACATTACTTCTTGCACAGTCTGTTTCATACCAACAACAAACAGTGCCAGTATCGCCAACATTTAATGACCACTTTACTTTGATACCAAAGGTATCCTTTTTAGAAATTATGGTCCCATTGACTACACTCCACTGGAAGTGAATTACTTTCTGAGAAATAAAAGTATCAATCCAATAATCTGCTATCCTATTTACACAATTAAAGTCTGTTCCCTTTAATGGAAAACCATACGGCTTAAGATCATCTTCATTAAAGGTTTCGCAAAATGTCTTTGCACATAGAGCAAATTCTGTTTGCAATTCCACTTTTACATTTACTTCAACACAATAATCTTCTTTGACTGCATCGACAAGAAGTCTTTCGTCAGTACTTAATGTTCTTTTTTGAGGATCATTATTATTATACCAGCGGTATTCAAATTCGTAAGTTTCACCTAGGCTACAAGGTCTGAGGATAGTTATATTGGGTGATATTTCGACCATTCCACCCAAACATTGGACTCTCCATCGAGGTAAAAATTCTACATTGATAGCCGTTAAACGAATTGCACTATCGCAACGATAAGGATCTGTTGTTTTTGGAAGACTAATTTCAAAATGATCTTTACAAGGAAAATGTGCCCGGCCTAAGGCATCGATATAGGCTTCATTGTCGCAAGTAATGTAGTATACATCCGGTTTATCCGGAATATTTAATACATTATACCTACCCGATTCTATGATATGACAACAATTATTATCATAATAATCACAGTGGTATGTTCCATTCATTAGATATGTGCACATGGAATCAGTCCCTGCACCATTCTTTAAAAATTCATAGCAAACCGATCGTATCTGATTTGTTTTTTCTTTAAATTTTCGAACTTCTATCTTTGCACATTGAGGTCCTTCCTGCGAGCATGTCATTCCTGAAAAAGGATTTATTGTTTTGGCAGTAACACAAATAATAAAATCACCTTCATCCGGAAAATCCAGTTTGATAGCTGTACTGTCTTTTCCCACTTCATCACCATCCAGTGTCCATGAATATGTCACATTACAGGCATTTTTTTGCGGTTCGATAAAAAATATCATATTACATGCACCCTCACATAGAGGTCCAATGATTTTATCTGAATCATTATTTATAAATGAAAGTGGCCCCAGATGAGGACTTATGCCGACAGAGGTATTGATGGTAAAATCGCAAATATCACCGGCACAGCCATTCACCCAAAAATAATAGACCTGACATGGCTTCATTTTGACGCTGATTTTTGAGATAGAATTGGGATTTATACAAGGATTGGAGCGACAAATGACTTCTTCTTTACATAGACAATCTGCCCAGATTCCATATTGCAATCCATGAGTACCGGTACATCCGCCTACAGTCAAGCTAATCGTATCGGTGCCACCACCGGCTACAAAAGCCCACCAACTGGTATTAAATCCTACTCCTCCTTGAGAACAGAGGGGTGAACATTGACTTGGAATGACCCCAGGGTTATTACAGGCATACCCATTTAACTCGTCCAATGAACAAAGCACCTGGGCTACATCGCAGGTTTCTGCCATTGGAGGTGTGCATTGGGCTGAAAGCCAATAATTTGTTAGTGTAAACAGGTAAGTAATGCAAAAAACCAACCGCAATGTGGGAATTACCATCATAGTATATAGACCTCAATTTACTCTAAAATGCTGCTTAGGAGGAGCCAGGAAATAAACTATGAAATGAGAACACGCAAAATTAAGACTAAATAAGTACTCCGCGTCTCCGCGTCTCCGCGTCTCTGCGTCTCTGCGTCTCCGCGAGAAAAAAAAGGATTCTCGCCAAGGCGCCAAGTCGCAAATAAGACGCAAAAAATCAGACTAAATAAATACTCCGCGTCTCTGCGAAAAAAAAAAAGAACTCTCGCTAAGACGCAAAGTCGCTAATAAGACGCAAAAAATCAGACTAAATAAATACTACGGGTCTCTGCGTCTCTGCGAGAAAAAAAGAACTCTCGCCAAGACGCCAAGTCGCTAATAAGACGCAAAAAATCAGACTAAATAAATACTACGGGTCTCCGCGTCTCTGCGAGAAAAAAAGAACTCTCGCCAAGACGCCAAGTCGCAAATAAGACGCAAAAATTCAGACTAAATAAATACTCCGCGTCTCCGCGTCTCTGCGAGAAAAAAAGAACTCTCGCCAAGACGCCAAGTCGCTAATAAGACGCAAAAATTCAGACTAAATAAATACTCCGCGTCTCTGCGAGAAAAAAAGAACTCTCGCCAAGACGCAAAGTCGCTAATAAGACGCAAAATTCAGACTAAATAAATACTCCTCGTCTCTGCGAGAAAAAAAGAACTCTCGCCAAGACGCCAAGTCGCAAATAAGACGCAAAAATTCAGACTAAATAAATACTCCGCGTCTCCGCGTCTCTGCGAGAAAAAAAGAACTCTCGCCAAGACGCCAAGTCGCTAATAAGACGCAAAAATTCAGACTAAATAAATACTCCGCGTCTCTGCGAGAAAAAAAGAACTCTCGCAAAGACGCAAAATCGCTAATAAGACGCAAAATTCAGACTAAAAAAATACTCCGCGGCTCCGCGGCTCCGCGAGAAAATAATACAGGCCAAGAAGCTTAGTCATAAAATGACCTTTAGCTTCTGTAAACTTCAATAGAATCCCTAATTTCAATACCTTTATGCTTAAATCTAACAATACTCCAACTTGAGAATTAAGATCATACTTTTCTGTTTTTTAGCCTTCGGCCAATTACTGGCTCAATGCCCCCAGATCACCCAAACCACAGTTAACCCCAATTGTATCCCAAGTTGTGAGCTTTGCTCCGGTGAAAAATTTACCGAAACCATCCAGGGTGGTGATCTGCCTCATAATGGCAAAGTCGATTATTATGCCGATGTCAATCCGGGATTTAATCCGTATGCCGGCCAGGGTACAAAAATTGGCTCGGCCAATATCGTAACACCCAATCCCAAATGCAGGGTTTGTCCGGTATTACTTGGATTTATGATAGATGCCTGTGGTACTGAAGCCAAAAATGAATTTATGGTAATCTGGACCGGAAGCGGCTTTAACACCTCTGATTTTAATTTTGACTATGCCCCTCAAAATAATACCGGCGGCGCACCTAATGCGGATATCGGTCCGGGTGGCTGCGGCATTACCAATGGCAATTCAGGATTGGTGGGTGGTTGCTCAGCCACTTCTGTGGGAAGCAATTTTGATTTACCTCCCAATGCCATCTGGATTGTATTTACAAGTGTGACGGCTTTTACAAATTATGACTTTAGCTCTGCCTGTGCTTTAAGTTGTAAGGTATTTGTTTCCGCAAGTACCTGTGACCGGGTGATCGGCGCTTTTTCCAATTTTGACGCAACCCCGGGATCCCGGACTCAGGTGATGACAATAACAGGATGCGCCTGTTCGACAGTTGCCATGTACGATGTACCCGGATCATTAACCGGTAATGGAGATTTCTGGGCTGAAGGCAGTATCGTAAATAATGGTTGTGCCACACCGGGATTGAGTTCGCCGAATTATACTCCGGCGACCAGCACCGTAGATCCGTTTATGTACACGATTCCACCGGCCTGGTGTGATAAAAATTATGAAATCGTAGGCATCCTCAATCCAAAACCGGATGTGAATTGCTGCATGGAAGTGTTTACCGAACGGTTTACGGTGAATGTAAAATGTCCTAAAGCCAATCCGGCCACTCTGGAATTGTGTGAAACCAATAATGGTCAAAGTATTTTCACATTGGAAGATGCAAATACGGATGTACTTGCAGGATCTAATGGAACGGTCACATACTATAAAGACATGGCAGGAACGATGATCATTACCTCCCCCTATCTTTCCGGCAATGCGACTATCTATGCAAAAGTAACCGACGGCAAATGCAGTTCGACGATTGTTCCCGTCACTTTAAAAGTGTTATTATTGCCTGTTGCAAAAGCAGCATCTGCAGAACTGTGTGATGATGGCAGTGGTTTTGCAACATTTGATCTAACAAAACTCGAACAAACGATAAAAAATGGATTTGGAGGAACTATGGTAAAGTTTTTTCAGGACATCAATAAAACAATACCAGTAAATTCTCCTTTCACAACAAGCAGCACGACAATCTATGCGACAATTTCAGATTTTAAATGCGAATCAAAACCTGTTGCTATTGTACTCACTGTCAATAAAAAACCTGAAGCTATTGAAACTTCTGCAAGTGCTTGCCCTGAAGGCGATGGAAAAGCTACATTCAGACTAATTGATCTCATACAAATCATTACAAATAATCAGCCTGGCACGAATGTAAAATTTTATGAAGATGATTTATTGACAAAAGAAATTACTCCTCCATATCGCACCGCATCTGATACCATTTTTGCCGTAGTGACAAATGCAAAATGCAGTTCGGAGCCCGTCGCTATTATTCTAATGGTAGGTTCATTAAATAAAACACCTCTGGTGATCGATAAAAATTGCGATGATGGAAATGGCACAGCAAAATTTGATTTATTGAATGTCATAAAAATTTTACAAGGAGGTGATACTACGATAAGCATCAAATGGTATGATGATAGTGTACAAAGCAATCAGATAATACCACCTGTGTATATTACAGGAAAAGATACGATCTACGCATTTTTATTTAAAGACAGTTGCACCTCAAAACACATTCCCATAATTCTCGAAGCCATCAAACGACCAAAGGCAAAAGCCTATGATTGGACTATTTGTTCTTCTGTCAACGATTCTGTCAATTTTGATTTAAGAATGATCCGGGATTCAGTCAATCAGAATTCTGGTTTGGTGGTTGTCTTTTCGCGGGATAGTTTATTTACAAAACTGATTAGTGGAAATTATCACACCTCTTCAGATACCTTATATGCAGCAACGCTGGATGGTAACTGCTTAAGCCTGCCGGTCAAAATTCTATTAAAAGTAATTAAATCGCCTTCGTTTGATACTTTGTTAAGCCAGATTAGTTGTCATCAATATGTACTTCCTCCTATAAGTGGAAAAAATCTTTCCCCCCAGGCTTCTTATTACACAAGCCCTGGAAACAAAGGTTTAGGATTAAAGGCAGGCGATACTATTTATAGCAGCAAAATGATTTATTTATTTGATAGCATCAATCCTTGTATAGCACAGGATAGTTTTTATGTGGACATTATCAGAAAGCCCCAGGCAGGTTTTGATCAAAGCTTATCAGTCTGCGAAGGCAGCCTCGTCAACTTAAATTCGTATTTATCGAATGCCGATGCAGCGGGATACTATATAGATACAGATGGTTCCGGAAGTCTAACAGATTCTATTTTTAACACTTCCAATCACTATGGAAAGACATTCCGGTTTCATTATATTATAAATGCTAATTCCTATTGCCCGGGAGATACCGCTATCATTTCTGTACAGGTGGTAAAAGAATTAAGTGCCGGCCGGGATACAAGTATTACCATTTGTGAGAATGAGATTTTAGATCTATTTACTTTACTTCCTGCAGCAGATGCCGGCGGACAATTTATTGATCCGGTAACATCGGCATTAAATCAACAATTCTGGGATGCCAAAAAAGCGGGTCCGGGAGTTTATAAAATTTATTATACGATTGGTGATAGTATAATCTGTCCTAAAAAAACGAGCACTCTTGATATCACTGTTGAGGCTGCAATTGACATCAATCCGCGGGTAAATCAAATTCATTGTGAATATTATATCCTTCCATCTATAACTGGCAAAAACATTCCTGGTGATGCAGCCTATTACAGCCAAATGAATGGTCAGGGAATAAAGTACAATCCGGGTGATACCATATTTTCGAATACCGGTTTATACATGTATGGAAATCAATCTGGATTTTGTCCGGATGAAGAATACTTTTTTATCATCATAAAGTCTGTAATTTTTGGCCCTACTGTCAGTGAACCGTATTGCTTAGGCGACAGCGTTTTAATAGGTAAAAATTATTATTCTTTTAATCGTCCGATAGGCATTGAGCGATATGGAATTTTGGCGAGCAATGGCTGTGACAGTGTGTACCGTGCAGTTGGATTATTAAGCTTTCCTTCATCAGGCGATTTATTTGAAATTAAATGCGCCAATGAGTTTTTGCTAATCAATGGCAAGCGATATGATATAAATAATCCTACAGGAGTCGAAGTCTTAAAATCCGGTAATATGTATGGCTGCGACAGTACCATTAATATCAATCTTATCTTCCAGCCTTTATCTCAGTTTGATTATACAGACCAAATATGTACTAATGAACAATTAATTATTAATGGAAAAATATACGATTCAAATAATTTAAATGGATCTGACACGATTATTAATGGAAGTATCAATGGATGCGATAGCATCATTCATGTGAAGCTTACTTCAATTCCGGTTTCAAAATTTACTTTTAGAAACACGATTTGTTTGAATGACACAATCACTTTGGGCAATTTGTCTTTTCATAAGAATTATTCTGCATTATTGGATACTTTACAAAGTTTATCATTCAATGGTTGTGATAGTATCCGGGATATTCAGATTCAATTTTTTCCTGAGGTCATCGGCTCGATAAATCAGACCCTTTGTGAAAATGATTTTCTAATAATTAATAATACGCGTTATGATATTAATAATCCAACAGGTACAGAGATCCTTAAAAATGCAGCTACATCAAGTTGTGATAGCACAGTTCAGATCGCTTTGAATTTTAAAAATTCTGTAAGCAGTAATTATAATGCCTCATTCTGTGAAAATAAAAGCATAGTCATTAATGGAAAACTCTATGACAAAAACAAATTATCCGGCATTGATACTTTAAAAGGATTGGCAACAGGTGGCTGCGACAGTATCGTTATCATACAATTGCAAACTTTAGTAAATAAACAAATCATTTACAGAGACACCCTTTGTCCTAATGATTTTATCATAATCAATGGAAAGAGATACAACGCGTCTACTCCTTCGGGTACTGAATATATTACAGCATCCAATGGCTGTGATTCCATTGTAAGCATAGATTTGAGGTTTTCTAATCTCGATGTAAGTTATCCCAAAGAACTATTTTTAACACCAGGTCAATCCCAGATACTTCAAATCATACCTGCATTTGTGCCTGCATCTATTCTATGGAGTCCTTCCACTGGGCTGAGTTGTACAGATTGTTTGAATCCCGTAATTAACCCTACAACAACTACAAGTTATTCCGTAACGCTGACTGATCAAAATGGCTGTAGTATAAATCTTACCATCACCGTCCGACTTGATGTGGATGAAAAAGTATTTGTTCCAAATGCCTTTAGTCCCAATGGCGACAACATCAATGATATTTTTAGAGTCATAAGTGATAATCCAAATATCTTTATTTCTGACTTTGCCATATTTGATCGCTGGGGAAACAGAATGTATTATGAATCCAATCAGACTCTTACAGATCATCGTGGATGGAATGGCAGCACACAACAAGATGAAAAACTAAATCCGGGCGTGTATGTGTATTATATCAAATTAAAAATTCCGGGAGCAGAAGATAAGATCTTATTTGGAGATGTGAGTTTGATTAGATAGGATATTAAAGTTCCCTATTTATTATAAGCAGTAAATAAAATTGAACCAATTACATGAATATAGGTTCAAATAAATTTTTCTTCTTCCCCTTTAAGGGGCTAGGGGTTCGGATCGGCTTTATCCACTTTTTTATTTAAACTTTTTTAGAACTTTCTATAATTAAAATGATCAGCTAATTGTTAATTGTACATTGTTAATTGTTAATTATCTCATCAGCGTCAAATCCCCGCTTGCTTTATGAGAAAATCCTGCTTTGTCTTTAAATAAAAATAAATACACATACACACCGGGCATTGCTTTCTGTGAACCAATCTCACCATTCCATGCCCCCTCGATACCATTGGGAGGAAAATTTTTAGCTTCATAGACCTGATTTCCCCAGCGATCAAAAATATGCAGAACTTCTATATTGTCAATACTGCGATCTGTAAAAATATTGAAATGGTCGTTGATGTTGTCGCCATTCGGAGTGAACGCATTGGGTACGTAATAATTTTGTTTGCTTTTTACATAAATAAATTCTTCATACACACAACCATTATGATCGGTGATACTAATTTTAAAATGACTGGCAAAAGCATTGATAAAAACAGAAGTACTTAAACAGGATTTACAAGTGATGTTACCCGGACCACTCCACTCTATACTGACAATCGAATCAATATTTTGGATCCAGGTTTCCAGCCAAACAGAATCTCCTAATATAACTGATAAAGAATCCGGCTGTGCATCGATATCACCCCGTTTCGCATCTTCAATAATTAACTGATGTTTTATCTGGCATCCATTGGCATCTATCAAAACAATATCATGCACTCCCACTTTAGTTTCTTCCACTAAGTTTTGAAAAGTCACCGTCCGTCCATCCAATATATACTTATATGGCGGTGTGCCTCCACTAAGGGCTTTTATGATTATACTTCCCTGATTTGGATTTAGACAATTGGCATCTTTTTTATTTAAAGAAAATACGATTGGTTCCGGTGTAGTAATAACAACATCCTTATCGATGCGGCAATTGTGATTATCAAAAATTGATACTTTATAATTTCCTGCAGCCAATTGATTTATGGATTGTGTGGTCATGCCATTATTCCAGTTATATCTGTAGGGGCCAAATTGACCATTAACCTGCATTTGTATCGAACCCGTTTGATCACCAAAGCACAAAACTGATTTTTCATTGATGATAATCTCGGGAACAATTGTTTTTTTAATACTTACCGATACTGTACTATCACAACCCTTTTGAGAAACATACTGAAGTTTAAAATCGATTTCATCCTGATAGGTTTTACCATCGATGACCAACTGAGTATTAAAACATATAACCGTATCCAAGCGGTCAGCATAATTTTGGTTGATTTTTAAATTAAGAGATATTGCACTATCACAACCTTCTGTTGTTTTTAAACCTATATTATACAATCCCGCCTTATCATAATGTTGTCCTGCTATCTGCAATGAATAACCCTGACACAAAGCAGTATCAATTCCAATCTGATATGATTTTCGATTAAATAAATTAATATGAATGATGCTGTCGCAAGAATTTACCGAGGTATAGGCTTGTTTATAAAGTCCGGCTTTAGTATAATTTATGGTTCCTATCACAATGGAATGATTATCGCAAATGGCGGTATCTAAATACGTATTAAAAACGGGATCAACTTTTAAATTCAAATTTAATATACTATCACAGCCAAACTGATTTGTTTTTACTATTTGGTAGTTACCCTGTTTATCATAAGTGGAACCTGCAAAATTAAAAACCTCTCCTTCACAAATCGAATGATTAAACACAGGCTGATGTACAGGCAATACATTTAATTGAATTTGAAAATTACTATCACAGCCTTCTGCTGTTTTTAGCCCAAGAAAATAATTTCCTGTTTTATTGTAACGATTTCCTCCGATGATTAAGGCATTGCCTTCACAAAAACTGGTATCAAACGGAATGAGATATGTCGGTTTAACTTTTAAATTTAAAGCAATAAGACTATCGCATCCATGTTTATTCTTGAGATTCAAGTCATACACCCCTGTTTTGTCATAACTCGTATTGCCTGCCTGAATCGATTGTCCCTGACAAATGGCCGTGTCGATATTGACCATATTTTTATCATAAACCTTGAGATTAATAGTGAGGATACTATCACAATTTAAGGCTGACAAATAATAATAAGAATATTCTCCTTCGACAGATAAGGTATCTTTACCAAATATATAATTTTCATCCTTACAAATTCCTATATCCAAAACCGTATTAATGGTTTTTATAACTGATAATTTTAAAGTACTAATACTATCACAACCATGAATTGTATTGCTGATAATCTGATAAGTACCAGCTGAATCATAAATAACACCTTTGATTTCGTAATACCCATTTTCACAAATTTCTTTTTCAAGATATCCAACTCCGGAAGTATTTACTTTCAAATCTAAATGAACTATGCTATCACAACCATAAGCTGATTGAGTGACAATGCGATAAACTCCTTCTTTCGAAAAAGAATCCTTTCCAATATAAAATTGTTCGCCATCACAAATTTGTTGGGAAATATGGGTTGACAAGGTATCTACCTTATAATTATAACTATTGCTCAATTCACAGTCAGCACCATCTGAAGCTCTCAACATGTAATTACCTTCCTGTCCTTTTGGAATTAAATAATTTTGAGAAGTAGCACCTAAAATGGCGACCCCGTTAAAATACCATTGATATTTTATTCGTGCAATATTAGTTGGTGGCGATGCTAATTGGATGGAATCGATGCATGGATTTCCTTGTACACTTAAAAAGATAGAATCAAATTTGGCGGACTCTTCCAATAATAAATCATCAATAAAATAATAGTATTGTCCATCAGCCCGGGTACAATTCGGTCCAATGACTATAGCTTCCACTGTGCGGGTTGGACGAATTTTGACGGTTACTTTTACCCATTTGTTTGTTCCACTCGCTGTAACTCTGGTCAGTTCAAACCAATTGGGATATGCTGTCGGACAGAGCCAACCATTAGTACCCCCAAAAGGCAGATTGCCACAAGCAGAGGTACCATAAATACCGAGTGTTGTGATAGCCCGTGGCCCAAATGAACTTCCGGGTATGCCGAAGCCGATCCAAAAGCTCAGGGTGTAATCTTTTCCTGGAAGCATTGTGCTGGTTAAACAGGCACCAACATATTCCTTATATGTAGCATTTCTGGTTGGATGTTGCATTAAATCTAAAAAACCAACATATCCATTGCCGGCTGGTAAAGGTTGAGGTGGCCGCCCCCTAAACGGATCATCTTTGTATCCACAGGTATTATAATAATCGGAGGTAGCAGGAGATGCCTGAATCCAAAATTTTGAACAATACAATTGAGCCATGCCGGAAGGACAACAGGTATAATCTTCAAAAGAAGCATTTGGTATCAGGGAGGAAGGTACAAATAAGGTATCTTTTATCCCTTTACATTTGCAATCCGGATCATTTAAATCAATGAGTCCATCGCCATCATCATCAATTCCATTGGCACAATCTTCCATCATAAACTGACTTTGAGCCAGACAGGTAGATGCTGTCAAAAACAGTAGGATAAAATAGCGGTTGGTCATGACGAAAACAGAAGCATTAACTCCGGCTACAAATATAAGAAGTTCGTATCAGTTTTTTATTACTCTAAAAAAACAGAAGCCTGAAGGGTTCGTTGCATAGTTATCAAATGCTGTTTAAGGGCTAAAAAGCCTGTAAAATAAGGTAATAGGCGATTTGAATTGAATACCATTGCTGACCCACTTTAGAAAGTAAATAATAAGAAAATTGTCCTGAAAATCTATGAATCGTAAGTAATTTTTTGCGTTACGCCGCTCAATTTTTTAGACTTCTTTATGTTCGTTTTGATACTTATTAAAAAACAGGTATTTTTGCCTATTGCCAACCAAAACATCAACAAAATGGTCAATACTATCGAATATGAAGGAGTGAAAATTCCCTCAGATCTTAACCGGAATGGACTTGAATTACATGGGGATAATTTAACCAAAGCTCCCTTCAATATGGAACTGATTGCGCGAATTAGAAATGTAATTAGAACTTGTTTTACACCAACTTCGCGAGTTCGAATAAATAGTGGTTCTCATTCATACACTTTAAAGCACAGAATTGAAAAGAATATTGGTGTGTATTGTTCAAATGGGGATGTTATTTACGCAATGATTGCAGAAGGCTATAAATTTAAAAGATTAGAAAATAATTGTTGCTTCAATGTCGATCCAAGCAGCACAAGGTTATCTATACTTCGCGAATAAATATATTAATTTTTTAATCTAATAAAATTAATTATGTTTTAAAAATTCAAAAAATACTTTAATATCACTAACAAATATTGGTTTTAATTCATTTTTCGGTTCCTCACTAAATCTATTTTGCGGAAAATTAAATATAGAAGAAGCGTGGCTTATAAGCTTCCTTAATGGATACCTAATATACCCTTTACAATATTCAAGATCATACAATTCATTCAACTGAGGGTCATACTGGCGTAACTTTTGCAATTCCTTCATTACTGCGTGGTCTGATTCAAGTATTTCTTTAAATTTATCACTGTCAGTCAAAATTTCTTCAAGTTTCTTGAAATCTTCAATGCCATAAGCCATGAATAAATATTCAATTTCCTTTGGGAGAGAAATGGACTCGTTTAAATGTTTAAATTTTTTAAGAAGCAGTCTCTTCTTGGAATTTTTAAACCATGTAATAATTCCCGTAATTAAACTATACAAAACTGCTAAGAAAATAATTGTTAGTGTAATATAAGATATGAGTTTCATCCATTTTGGAACATCAAAAGAAGTTCTGTTGGTTGCATCAGAAATTTGAAATGCTTTGATTCCTGATATTTTCCCTTGGGGCTCTATGGCTATTTTTTCGTTTTTTGCCAAGCAAACGACTTTAACTGTATAAAAATCTCCCTTATCAAAAGGTACACTTGGCAAGTTTATAAAATTTGTTGAATCTATAAATGAAACTTGCAATTCAGAATTTTTGAAATTTGATTCAAGTAATTCTGGTTTTTGAATAATTTTCCCATGATGTATTTTGAAACCAAATGGAACTTTGGAATAATACATATTTTCTGTTATATTAGTATTTCCCGTATTCTCAACCTTGACAGTTAAAAGCTTTAAAACCTCATTTAATTCAAGCAAATTTATTGAATCGTATTTTATTTCCAAATTTTTTATCGGCTCGTTAATATCAAAAACATTAGAATTGTTTATTATTGAAAAAGTAATTTCATTAGTATGTTGCTGTATAAATTCTATGTAGATGATGTAACTTACACTAATAATCAATCCTATTGTTTCAATAGGATATTTTTCTTGCAATTTCTTTAAAAAGTTCATTTGTATTAATTTGATGATATAATTAACTTTCTATTATTTTTTCTTTAAAGAAGAAATAATAATATCCTTCAAAGCCTTTTGTTGCCCTGACACATCCTTTGGTGTGGTATAGTTTAATTTCACTCTGTATCCTTTTGCTCTTGTTTCTGTTGGCTGAGTCATTTGTGCAAGAAATAAGTCAAGTTGATTTACAAATTCATTTTTTGAAACAAAATATATTCGATGGTGAAATGTTGGTTCAATTTCTTGAACCGCTAATGTACGAATATCATTAAGATGCTTTAGATCATTTGAGATCATAAATACCAAAGAGTAGCCGGCTGTTAAACATTTTTGGATATTCTGTACTTCATATTCTATTGTATTAGTAACCGAAATCTCGCAAGCAATCTTTAAATCATCTCTATGTAAGCTAACATCAACTTTTCCAGTACCGCTATTTATTGGCTCCTCTAAGACAGCCTTAAAGTTTCTTGCTTCAGCTACTTTCTTAATATACTCTTGAATAAATCGGTGCTCTCGTTGTTTTTCCCTTTCTACTTCTTTCTCCATGAATTGCTTTGCTTCAACTTGCAAGTCAATTTTTGGTGTTGTTTGTTCTTCATCCACTTCGATTTTTTCGATGGGTATATCCCTTGGTGGCTTTTCTTCCTTAACTACCTTTATAGGTCTCTCAGGTTTAACAGGAATCGCTACAACTTGCAAAGCATCTCTCAATATTTCTTCAACCTTACTTTGATGGAGAGCATATGTTGATCGACAGTGATCAATAACGGTTCTTTGTTTACCATCTGCAATTGAAGTTTCAACTTTTGAAAGTGGAGTAAAGGATAAATTGAAATCATGATCCTTCTGACCGACACGGACGATTGATTGGCCAATGGGTAAACTCTGTAAATCGGTTGAATCAAAATATGAAAACCCACTCTCCAACTTAATAGCGTCTTTATCTCCACACCTGAAACATACTCGTATTGCTGGATTTGATAAAATGGAGTTGGCAAGTTCAGTATCTCTATGTGCTAATTGATCAAGATCTTGATGAGCCAATATTAATCCTAATCCATACTTACGAGCACCAGTAAGGATAGCAGACATTGAGGGGGTAATGAAATTCTGAAATTCATCAATGTAGAAATAGAATGGCTTGCGCTGTTCCGGTGGAATATTTTGTCGTTGTTGGGCGGCCTGATGTAGTTTGGCAACAAAAAGTGTGCCTAACAAATAACTGTTTTCTTCTCCAATTAATCCTTGTGCAAGTTTTACCAACAATATCTTTTTGTTTTCCAGAATGTCGCTAAAATCAAGTCCTTCTTTTTGAGCCATCATATTTCTTACAATTCTGGGACGAAGGAAAGTATCTAACCTTGTTAAAATCGGAGCTACTGTATTTGCTCGAAGTAATTGAAATTCATTTTTCCAGTAATAGATGATATTGGGATCGGTAACAGTTTGAAGGAACTTGTTTCTGAAATTAGACTCAACTAAGAATCTTCTTAAATCAATCAACGTTCCTCCATTCTCACTTTCAATGATTGCATTAATAGCATTAGCCAATACTGAGGTCATTTGATCACCCCAAGAAGTTGCAAAGCGTCTGAACAAGGCTACGAGATCCGATGATAAAATTATCTTCTCTGGATCTGAATACGCAGATAATAGATTCAACCCTATTGGATATTCGCTATCTGATGGATCTACTAAAATCACATCCTTCAATCTGTCATCTGAAATGTTCTTGATAATTTCATCTATTAAGTCTCCATGTGGATCAAGAACTGCTATTCCTCTATTTTGAAAAACATCTTGTATAATTAATTTTAGAAGTAATGAAGATTTGCCAGTACCAGTTGCACCGATAACATGCATGTGGCGTAGGCGATCCTTGGTAGCTTCCGGTATCTTAGATGTATTCTCAAAATTATGGGATAGTGCATGGGGAGTGAAGTTAGAGCATATTTTACGACATGCAATTCTAACCTTACTTGATCAACCGCAAGCAACTATTGCAGATATTGTTGAAATATTATTAAACAAAGACTTTAGAAGAGAAGCACTTCGATATGTCAAAAGTGAAAGCGTCAAGAAATTTTGGAAAAGAGAATTTCCGGAATATATGAAATATGATTTATTACCGGTAATGAACAAGATTGGAGGAATGTTAGTGCATCCCGCAATCAGACGTGTACTTATTGAAAACACGGAAGAAGTGTCTTTGCGCAAAGCAATGGATGAAAATAAAATAGTTCTGGTAAATCTTTCTAAAGGACATGTTGGAGCTGATGTTTCCCATATCTTAGGCGCTCTTTTTATTACCTCCATTGCTTCGGCTGCTTTTAGTCGTGTAGATACCGAAGAAGAAAAACGCATTCCATTTATGGTTTACATGGACGAGTTTCACAACTTCACTACGTTATCTTTGGTCAATATGTTCTCAGAATTACGAAAGTTCAAAGTAGGTATGACATTAGCTCACCAATACATGAATCAACTAGATGATGATATCAAAAGTGCTGTGCTTGGTAATGCAGGAACTATTATTTCCTTTAGAATCGGAACAGAAGATGCTTTGCACATGGCCAAAGAAATGTATCCTGAATTTGATGTTGAGGATTTTATTAATTTACCGAACTACAAGATATATTTAAAACTAATGATTGATGGGAAGCCGAGCAGGCCATTTAGTGCGTTAACCACTAAAATTCGATAGTGCCACCTGGCCTTAAATGCTTTAATAAATTTGCATTGATAATTGTATGCTTTTCCTATCTAATTACTTTTAAAGGTATAGTTAATGAGCTATTAGTCTTTCCTATAATTTGAACAAAATAAGAGCCTGGTATTAAATCTTCTAAACCAATTCTTGTTGCTGTCGTATTTAATTGTATAGACTTGAGTTGAACCCCTAAAGAATTATAAATTCTAATAATGCGCAGGCTCGAATCAATAAATGAAAGATTAATGTGGTCAATTGCAGGATTAGGATAAAACTTTTCTAATTCGATTAAACCAAGTTTTTGATTGTTTATTGAGGTTGTAAATTTATGATTTAATATTAATGTATCATTGCAATCACCATTAAAGCATCCACTTGAATCTAAGGTTACGAACCAAATATTATAATTTGAATCCGATGGATCATTATTAGGAAATGTATCTCGAATTGAACCTGCAATTGCATATCCACCATCTTTTGTTTGAATAACGTCATTAATATATTGATCAATATCTCTTTGACTTGAGTCAATAATGACCTTACTCCATATCATATTCCCATTTTCATTTAGTTTATCTATCCATCCTGTGTTATAAGCACTATTTTTTAGGATTCCACCAGCAATATGGAGATCATTATCTTTTCCAATAAAAAAAGAACTATAAAAATAAATATCGCGCCTAACTCGATATGGCTTAACCCATATACTATTAAAGCTATCATCAAATTTATAAATAGTTATGTTTATATTAAAAGTATCAAAATATTTCTTAAATGACTTAATATATGCTAAATATATACTTGAATCAGATTCTTGTTGAATAATAGGTGTAGATTGAAAAACATCCGTTGGTAAAGTAATTATTTCCTTTTCCCATGCCAATGACAAATCCTTATCTAGCTTTACAACATATACATCACTTGTTAGTCCATCTAAACTAAATTCATCAAATGACAATAAAACTGACTGATCTGCTAACACTACTCCTGCTCCGTTTCTTCCAACCCTTTTCGGGTTTCCAAACTTTAATTCTTTAACAATTTTAAACTCATTGTCTAATTTTAATACTTGAAATACATTTTTTGGATTCAAAGTATCTCTAAGAATATTATAAATCAAATATCCATTTTGTATTTTTAAGATTCCGCAATTCCAATTAAAAAATGGAAAATAATAATCTTTTTGGGACAAAAGCCCACCATTTGAGTTTATAATAAATAATCTTAGAAACAGGGTATCATGCTTCTTTACCAAACCAGAAACCACCGCACTATCATTTTGAATTAATAAAGATCTAACTCCACCTGGTCTTGAGTAATTATTTGTTTCAAACTCCATCAAATTTTTCCAAATCACCTCACCTGCTTTATTTACCCTAATCATTGCACAACAAAATTCTGAAGGAATATCTTCATCTATTTTACATCTCGTAGAAAAAGAAATGAGAAAATCTCCATCAATCTCCTTAAGATTCCAACCTGATTCTTGAGTTTTATTCCCAAAAGGAATTGATTTCGATACTTGTTGAGTATATACGTAAGAAATGGAAAAGCAAAATATAAATAAGAATAATTTCATAAATTTACCTTGCAAGAAATATTTTTGATATATAATTCAGATCTTTCTTTTTGTTTTTAAGCTTAATTATATAGACGCCATTAAATAAATTTTGTAAGTTAATGCTATTATTACTATGATCAACCCTTCCATTCATTAATTTATATCCTTCAAGGTTACAAATTTCAAAATCGAAGTAACTATCGTTAAAATCTAAATTAATATTAATGAAATCTGATGTGGGATTTGGAGTTATTACACTCTGATTTATAATTTTAATATTTGTATTTAATATTATTGGCTGATATTCTGTCGTATCTGGTTCAGTTGATTCGGGCTCATATATATCAATATTTTTTAAGTATTTTAAAATGACTCTCGCAAATCCTCTATTTGGACTAATACTATAAGCTACTGAACTTAGAAATGTTGAATCTGATGAAGTTAAATTGTAAGTAGCTTCATTCTGCATTCTTGAAATATTAATGGATTGAATTTGTTTGAATTCAGAAAACTCATTAGTATTAGGTAGAAGGGAAAGGTAATATAGAGCGTTTGAAAATAGGTTATTTTTTAAGTACGCACTAAAGTATATTAAATTTGCAACAGTAGTATCTTCACCCATAACAATCGAGTCAAGTTTGCTCATCTCACCTGATGTGATTACTTGTTTAATTAATCCATTTCTAATAAAATCTTTTGCTTGTTTTAAAGAAATCAAACTATCTTTATCTTCTTGAGTTACAGGAGTACCTAAAGACGCAATTTTGTCTTTTAATGAGAAAAGTTCTCCAATAGAAATTGGACCAAAATTATTTGGTCTTGCTGTACAAAATGGCGTCTCTGTTACAAGAATATTGTTATAGTTTCCAACAGATGTTGGCAACTTACAAGACGCATTAAATGTAAAATATTTAAAATTTAAGACATTGGTTCGAGAAAGAATATCATATAATTTTTTAGGACTTGTAAAACAATTATGAGCTGGATATTGGCTAAAACCTTGCTGTATTGCTATTGCACCTGGAGCACTTCCACCCTTGTTATAAAAATCATAACGACAATTAAATGTATTACATCTAAATTGTAATTCCCTATTTTCAGAAGTTGCTTGAATTCCAATATTAGATGTATTAATGATATTACGAGCAATACTGTTAAATGGAAAAGTCATTTGTGAGCCACAGTCAGAGACATAAATTCCTTGAGCTAGAAGTAGACTTGTAGTTGTTTTTCTCCCAAACGTATTAAGATTTATATAAAACCATGTAGGACCTACAAACTCTATTCCGCTTTTTTGAGCAAAATAAAATTTATTATTAACAACATCAAAAACGGTATAAGGACCTGTGTTCATTGCTCTTATGTGGTATTTATTATTATCAAATTCATTCATGTCAGTTCCATTTCCAGTAACTTCTATATTGCCCGTTCCAAAATAAGTGGAGCCAGCATAAATGCCATCGCCACAATTAGTAAAATAATTTTTCTCTTGCACAAACGCTCCACCGTCAATAATTAAAATACCTGCATTCGGCATATTTTGTATATGATTAAAATTGAAAGCAATTCCTTCAGTATCCCAAATTGTTACCCCTACGGCATTGTATCTAAGCATGCCGTCTAAGATGCAATACTGGAAAGCGCTCTTGTTGAAAGAACCATATTTCATAAATTCAGCGACTCGATGATTATTTTGGAATGTTGAATTACTAGCATAAACTAATCCACCAAAGTAATCACCAAAATAACCTCCTGGTTTGCTAGTGGAAATTGCAGTTCTTGCCCATTCAACAGTAGAACCATTTACAATTAGTACAATGCCACTTTGATTAGTGGTTGGAAAATCTGAAGGGTCTGGTTGCGGGATGTTTGCATTTCCATATACATAAATACCTTGCCAATCTGGCGCACCACAAGCCCTCGTTATAATACTATTACTAACAAGTAGTTCCGCTCCTCTTTCAACTATTATCTTTGAATGCCATGGCATTTGAATGGTACAATCTAAAATATCGAGTTCAGCACCTGTATGGATAATAATATCTCCTTGCATTATTTGATTGGAGGTAATTGGTGTATATGAGTAAATATGAGTAACACTATTTGAGGGGGTGGAAGCCAGTCTATCTTTTAGTCCTTGATCCAAATCTATTATCGTTCTCATTCTTGCACCTTGTTCATTCACAAATGAAATCATACAGCCAGCAGTTGTATACGACATAATATTAATAGTAGAAGGGCTAAAGGCAAGACTAGTACAATTGTCGATGTCATTTCCCAGAAATTGACAAGAGGAATTTACTCTCCTTCCTATATTAAAATCAGCTGGAGTTTCTTGAATATAATCACCACATAAAGTTCCAGTATTATTACTTTGATCGACACATTCTGGACACGCGTTTGGATCTGATGAAGGATTTCCGAAGCAATCAGTCCCATTTTCTCCATTCTGATTGGTTCCATGATGTGTATGCCAAAGGCCAAGACAATGACCCATTTCATGAGCGATGACTAGACTTCTAGAGTATACTTTCCCATCGCGTGTTCCTGATACAACAAAACCATAGGAAACTATACCTTCAGCTCGTCCACCAAATGCAGCATTATCTCCACCAATATAAACATCAATTCCATCACTATGTGAATAATTACTTCTTAATCCGCATAGATCTTCACTGCCGCTATCGAAAATACGATCATCTTTAAGATAAATTACTTCGCAATTGTAATTAAAAAAGATTTGATGCGGTGCAAAGGCATTATCTAAAATAGTTTTAGATTCATCCAATTGAGAAAGTGAGATACCTCCACTTCCGTTAGATCTTTGGATAATGTGCATATAAACTTTTAGATTGTATGGTCCTGTACCAGTTACAGCGGCTTGAGGTAGAACACCAATATAATTTGGACCGGCGGTTGTGCCACAAAAATCCTGTCCGTTAGTAATCGAAGCGCAAAATAGAATTAGCAAAGTAAAAATCCACTTAGGAAACTCAAATTCACTTTGTTCTAAACAGGTTTTGAATTCTTTAATAAATCGAGGAAAAATGTTATAATATTTCATATGGACTAAGTTTTAATTAAATAAAATTCAAGGCTTAAAAAAATCTTTCTCATAAAACAATATTTTAATTCAAGTTGAAAGTCTTAATTACAATGTTTAATTATGATTATCTTTTTCTTTAGAAGTAGATACATTCAGTCTACTCAACGCTGCTTTAAGATATTATTTAAGTATTCAGGGAGAAGTTCAAGTGAATTGAAACTGAACTTTAGGGCAAGGGATAATTTGGATTCGTTTGTTTTCATCAAGGGTTTTGTTTTGAATGCTTTTCCAAATATACGAGAGTTATGAATGCTATATCAAATATTATTAAAAAATAAATTTAGAATCACGCAAATATTTATTTCATTATTTGTGGAATTTAAAAATTCATTTAGACAAAATTATACAAGCTCGGCCTTAAATAAAAGTCATTAGTTTCAAACTTGAAATTTTTAGTAGAAATACTTTTCGATTAGCGGAAATTACGAAAAAAATATCAACCCATTCATGTTGCATTGTTGTATTTTTACGCGGCAATAAATAAATCATGAAAAAACGTGTAGGAATTTGGATAAGAGTCTCTACGGAAGACCAAGCACAGGGTGATAGCCCCAAAATGCACGAACATCGAGCCAATGCATATGCTGAGATTAAAGGATGGACTGTTGTCGAAACATATCACCTAGAAGCTGTGAGCGGAAAGCAGGTTATGAATCATTCAGAAGCCAAACGAATGATTGAAGATATTCGTAGAGGTCATATCACCGGCCTTATCTTCTCAAAACTAGCTAGGCTTGCCAGAAACACTCGTGAACTATTAGAATTCGCTGACCTCTTTCAGCAACATAATGCAGATCTTACATCGCTCGATGAAAGTATTGATACTTCCACTCCGGTTGGTCGCTTCTTTTATACGCTCATTGCCGCAATGGCCGAATGGGAACGAGCTGAAATTAGGTCGCGCGTTAAAGCTTCGGTTCCCGTTCGTGCAAAGCTTGGGAAATCTCTTGGTGGTGAAGCTCCTTACGGTTACAAATGGGAAAACAAAGAATTTCTTCTGGATGAAAAGGAAGCACCTGTTCGTAAGCTAATTTATGAACTCTTTGCAAAGCACCAAAGAAAAAGAATCGTAGCTAAGTTACTTTCTGATCAAGGGTACAGATCCAGAAAGGGACATAAGTTTACAGATACAACTGTTGACCGAATTCTTCGAGATCCGATTGCAAAAGGAATGAGACGTGTCAATTACACCGAACATACGCAAGAAAACGGTTGGCAATTAAAACCAAAAGAAGAGTGGATTTTCGTCAAAGCTCCTCGGATTATTTCCGATGAACTGTGGAATACTTGCAACGATATACTTGATAAAATGTCATCGAGTAGAACAAAGGTGAGAAGAAAGAGCGTTCATCTTTTTAGCGGAATTGTTCAATGTCATTGCGGAACAAAAATGTACATGAGAATGAATTCACCAAAATATATCTGCCTTAATTGTAAAAACAAAATAGCACCCGATGATCTGGAAGAAATCTTTCAAGTCCAACTCAAGAATTTTGTGTTTTCGGAAATGGAAATCCAAAACCATTTGAATCAGGAAAAAATAATGCTTAAAGAGAAGGAAGAACTTATAATTCTACGAACCAAAGAATTACAAAACCTCAAGCTTAAAATTACCAATATTATAGAGCTATATCACGAGGGAGAGTTGACAAAGGAAACCTTTAGAACCAATTATGCACCTGTGGAAGAAAAACAAAACCAGGTTGAACAATCCATCATGGAACTGCAAGGTCAGATAGATGCCCTTCGAATGCAATCCTTAGATAATAGCCAGATACTTTATGATGCTCGGAACCTTCATTCCCAATGGAATACTTTTTCCCAAGAGGAAAAGAAAAGCATTATTGAATTGATAACCGAGTCCATTACAATTGGAAAGGAGGATATAGCGATCAACCTTTCCTACATACCCACTTTAGTTCCAGATGCCCCAGTACCAGGGCCATCTGAACGCAATAACACTACCAAATATGGTGATGATTCTAAAACACTACAACTATGCAACGAACGGGGAAGGGTTTGATATATTTGCAAAAAATGTATGTATGAAAATCATTCCAACTATAGTCCTTTTGATACTGGCCAATGTATTTATGACAATAGCCTGGTATGGTCATTTAAAAATTAAAGAATTTGGCTGGGGACAATCACTAAGTTTGATTCAGTTGATTTTAATGAGTTGGGGTATTGCTTTTTTTGAATATTGCATCCAGGTACCAGCCAATCGATTTGGATATACTGGTAACAATGGTCCATTTTCATTGGTTCAGCTGAAGTTGACTCAAGAAGTGATTACTTTAGTCGTATTTTTTGTGTTTACTGTTCTGTTTTTTAAACAAGAAACATTTCGATTTAACCATTTTATCAGTGCTGTGTTACTACTCTTTGCTATATACTTTGCATTCAAAAAATAAAATTTGAATAACTAATTCACTATGAGCTTTGCAACGGATAAGAAATATGTTGAAGTAATCTTGCCACTTTCTCTGGCAGGTACTTTTACTTATGTCATTCCGGAAGAATTTATTAATCAGGTGAAAGTTGGCATTCGCGTTGAAGTAGAATTTGGTAAGCGCAAGCATTATGCAGCATTAGTAACTGCCATTCATGATAACACCCACTGGTCTAATCCAAAATCGATCATTTCGGTAATCGATGAAACACCTGTAATCAATGTTCAGCAAATTGAATTCTGGGAATGGATGAGTGAATATTATTTATGTCACATAGGAGATGTTATGGCAGCTGCTCTACCATCAGCCTATAAATTAGAAAGCTCCAGTAGCATTTATAGTTTGTTGGAGACAAATCAGTTTCCGGATGGTCTGGATGATGATGAATATCTTATTCTGGAAGCATTGGATTTAAGAAAGGAGATCAGCATTTATGAAGTTCAAAATATTCTGCAACGAAAATCAATATTAAAACTGATCAATAAAATGATCGCTGATAAATGGATAGCCTCCAGAGAACGGCTTGAAGATCGCTCAGAAATTGTCAAGACCCACTGGATTAGATTACATCCTCAGCTGGTAGCAGATAAGAAAGCCTTCAATGATATGCTTACTCAGGTGCAACGATCAGAAAAACAAACAAGACTGTTATTACAATATTTACAAATAAAAAAAGACTACAGCTGGATCAAACGAAGAGAAATTCAAAAATTAAGTAAAACAGATTCATCCGTTACGAATGCTTTACTAAAAAAACAATTATTCGAAGAATGTATTCTGGACAGATATGTATTACCGGAATTGCGGACAACCAAGTTTGAAATCAGTCTCAATACCGAACAGGAAAATTGTTTTCAGCAAATTCAGGAATTTCATAAAATGGATCTGCCTGTTTTGCTGCATGGTATAACAGGTAGCGGCAAAACCATGATTTATTTAAAGCTGATGATGGAATCGCTCAGTCGAAACGAACAAATATTATATCTGGTTCCTGAAATTGCTTTAACGTCTCAACTCGTACTCCGTCTTAAGGAATATTTAGGGGAGGATTTATTGGAGTATCATTCAGAACTTAGTACAAAATCCAAAGAAGCCGTTTGGAATGCTGCTTTAAAAGCAAACCGCGTATTCATAGGTGCCAGATCATCTATATTTCTACCGTTTACAAATTTATCTTTGATAATTGTAGATGAAGAGCACGACAGTTCCTATAAACAAAATGATCCGGCTCCACGCTACAATGCAAGGGATGCGGCTATTGTTTTATCTAAAAAATATAATGCCCGGATTTTATTGGGTACTGCCACTCCATCTGTCGAATCGTATTACAATGCAAAACAAGGAAAATTTGGTTTATGCAAATTGGAAAATCGCTATGGCGACAGTGTTCTGCCTCAAATAGAAACGATTTCTTTAAAGGAAGCACAGCGCTTTGGCAATTTGAAAGGATTTTTTTCGCAACAATTGCTGGATGCAATTCAAATGCAGTTTGATCAGGACAAGCAGATTATTATTTTCCGAAACCGTCGAGGTTACAGTCCTTTGATTCAATGTAGTAATTGCCATTGGGAAGCTTCTTGTGACCGATGCGATATCAAAATGACCTTGCATAAGCAACAGAGTAAATTAAAATGTCATCTTTGCGGAAGTTTCAAACCAGTACCTTCAAATTGCCCGGATTGCGGGCAATTTACCTTAAAAATTTTGGGATTTGGTACAGAAAAACTGGAAGAAGAACTTCAGGAATTTTTTCCGGACAAAAAAATTCAGCGATTGGATCTGGATGTAGCCCGAAGTCGCAAAATGCAACAAAAAATTATTGAAGACTTTCAGGAAAAAGAAATCGATATCCTGGTAGGAACTCAAATGGTAACCAAAGGTTTAGATTTTGACCATGTAGGATTGGTAGGAATCATGCAGGCAGATCAGATATTAATGTATCCTGATTTCAGATCACAGGAGCGGGCATTTCAATTATTTACACAGGTAAGTGGAAGAGCCGGCAGAAGAAAAGAACAGGGTAAAGTACTAATTCAAGCATATAATATCGGGCATCCGGTAATTAATTTGCTAATTCAGCATGATCATCATTCGTTTTATCATCGAGAGCTTTTTGAACGAAAAAAATTCAATTATCCTCCATATGTACGCCTGATTAAAATACAAATGTTACATTTGAAAATTACAGTTCTCGAAGATGGCATGAACCATTTGGCAAATCAGTTAAAAACGATTTATGGTAAACGCATACTCGGACCTTCCGAACCCCATGTATCCAGAATAAAAGGATCATACGTCCTGGAATTGCTTATAAAAATTGAGAAAGATGCTAATTTTTTAATTCAGGTCAAGCAGAATGTACTTAAGCATATACAGGAATTGAAAAGCACCCGCAAATTTTCATCGATCAGAATACAAATTGATGTCGATCCTTGATGTATAATCCCAATATTGCCATTAGAATAACATTTTGATAAGGAAATATGACAAAAAAGGCTGTCCAAATGGGCAGCCTGATATGAATTTGTGGTTAGAAATTCTTTAGGCCATAGGTATGGTCAAAACCTGACCAGGATGAATGAGATCCGGATTTTTCAGAATATCCGTATTGGCCTTAAATATTTTGTTGTAGGCAGCAGCATCTTTATAATACTGTTTGGCAATTTTACTTAAACTTTCTCCGGCTACTACTGTATGTCTTGCGTAATAATCAGTGTGGGCAACTTTAATATCTGCTACCAGATCACTGGGATTGTCGCCTGCAATTTCTTTGATCTTATCCCATAGCTGGTCTTTTTCATATTGACAGCTGGCTACGCCACCCATTTTTAATACACCGGCTTCTTCATTGACAAAGCCATCCCGGATTCCTAGTTTTTCACCAAGCTGCAAAACTGCACGATACTTATCTTGTAAATTCATTTATAAAAATTTTTAATGATTGATAATTAACAACTTACCAACAGACTTAGTGGAAAATTGTTTATTTATGGTGTTTTTGATTTATGAAATTTATCTTTGCGGTCCATATCAAGGCTTGATGATATAGTTCTAACACTCAAACACACCCACACCCACACCCACACCCACACTCACACTCACACTTACACTCACACTCACACTCACACTCAAACACACTCCCACTCACACTCACACTCAAACACACCCACACCCACACTCACACTCACACCTTCCTCGGGGGTATAGCTCAGTTGGCTAGAGCGCTTGCATGGCATGCAAGAGGTCCGGGGTTCGAGTCCCCGTACCTCCACTCGATTTGCGCGAATTCAATTTATATAAATTCTGATTTTGATATCAAATCTCTAATTTGATATTATTCAAACATTTTAAATGGGTATATTTTACGTACTGATAAATCGTATTATTAATTAATTCAAATAATAATTTTCGATTTAAATAATAATTAACCGAAAATTCAATTTATTCCACCCAAGGAATATAAACCACTAACAATCAGTCAATTAATTGATTTTCAAGTAAAAAACACATGAATTGTTTATTATATATAAAAGATGTACATTTGTCCCCGAATTTGATAGTATCTGCAAAAAAGAATCTGGCAGTATATCATTTTTCAAAATAATTTCGATTAAATACAATTAGACAGTATAAATTATGTTGACATTTTCAATATTACTTGTAGCTAAATCAGCTGATGCCATCGCAGCTGAAAAACAAAGCATTGTTGATATTATTCTCTCGAGCGGACCTATTGGAGTTGGTATCATCGGGATTGAGCTTGTTTTATCTTTTATCGCGGTGTATGTATTCATAGAACGATATTTGAGTTTTAAATCCCTGGCCCGGGAAGATGAGCGCGTGATGCAAAACTTACGTGCCAATATCGGAAGCGGTAATATCGCCACCATTCAAAGTATTTGTGCTAATAGTGAAACACCATTAGCCAGAATGGTTGAAAAAGGCTTATCAAGGCTTGGAAGACCAATGCCGGAAATAGAAACGGCTATCGAAAATGTAGGACGTGTCGAAACATTTCGTCTTGAAAAAAAAGTAACTTATTTATCGCTCATTGCACGAACGGCTCCTATGTTTGGATTCCTGGGTACCATCATGGGTGTAATCAAAATATTTTATGATATATCCTTAACAGATAATTTATCAGTAGGTGTTATTTCAGGTGGTCTGTATCAAAAAATGTTGACTTCCGCCGGTGGATTATTAGTCGGTATCATAGCTTTTCTTGGATATTATTTCCTAACGATGATGCTTGACGAACTCGTTAATAAACTGGAAAGGAGAAGTATTGAGTTTATGGACTTATTACACGCGCCTGTTAAATAATTAAATAAAATACAATTATGAATATTCGCGGGAGAAGACGAGAAACAGCTGAATTAAGTGTGGAGTCATTAAATGACATCATGTTCTTTTTATTGTTGTTCTTTCTGATTGTTTCAACCCTGGCTAATCCTAATGTTATCAAACTCCTTCTGCCTTCTTCAAAACAAAGTGAACAGACTACGACAAAACCTATAAGTATATCGGTCACCAAGGACAAACGCTACTATGTTGAAAAACAAGAGGTACCATATACTCAGCTGGAAGCCAATTTAAAAAGATACCTGTCAAAAGTTCCCGATCTAACTGTAGTCATCAGGATGGATCAAAGTCTGTCGGTTCAGGATCTCGTCGGTGTACTTCAAATTGGGGTAAATCTTCAAATCAAAATGGTTCTTGCCACTGAAAAGACAGATTAGCAATATTTGTCCATTTCATTTATAGAATTCGACAATTTGGGTCGCCAATTCCTTGATTCAAACAGAATTAAGTCTCCCTTAGAAATTAAGCTCAGTTTTTTAAGTTCCATCCTCTATATTTAAGCCAAATTAGATGCGATGAAGCTAAAACTCAGTTTACTGGATGCTATATTAATAGTTTCGGGTTCAATGATCGGTTCCGGAATTTTTAAAGTCAGTTCTGACATGGCCAGAACAGTTGGCGGTCCGGGTTGGCTTTTATTGATCTGGGGATTAGCCGGAGTCATCTCCATATTAGGCGCTTTAAGCCTTGGTGAATTAGCCTCGATGTTTCCAAAAGCAGGAGGACCTTATGTGTTTCTAAAAGAAGCCTTTAATCCTTTGACTGGGTTTTTATACGGTTGGACCATTTTTTTGGTTGTTCAATGTGGCACCATTGCCGCTGTTGCTGTAGCTTTTGCTTCTTATTTTGGAGAATTGGTTCCAATTTTTAATGAAGACCATGTCATTATGGATCTGGGTGCATTCAGTATAAAATCAACACAGTTGCTGGGTATTTTTGTCATAGGATTACTCACATATCTGAATAGCCGGGGATTAGAATACGGAAAATTTATACTCAGACTCTTCACCTTTGCAAAAATACTATCACTTATTGGTCTCATTGCTCTGGGAATATTTATTTACGGTAACTGGGATGTCTGGCAAAGCAACTGGGATCAATTTTGGTCATTGAGTCCAAGCTACACCCACGATGTTGATGGTAAACTGATATTAAAAACCTTAACTGGTGTTGCTTTGTTTTCGGCGATTGGTGTAGCCTTGGTTGGTTCCTTATTTTCTTGTGATGCGTGGAATAATGTTACATTTATCGCCGGTGAAATTGAGAAGCCGGAAAAAAATCTTCCAAAAGCATTATTCCTGGGTGTATTAATTGTTGTACTACTTTATATTTTTACCAATCTGGCTTACCTGTTTTTACTTCCATTTTATGGCTCACCGGATGGAGTGGACGCTATGAGCAGAGGAGTACAGTTTGCCACAGATAATCGAATTGCCACTGCAGCAGCATCTACAATGTTTGGTCACACTGCCTCCATTATCATGGCGATCCTGATCATGATATCGACTTTCGGTTGTAATAACAGTATCATTTTTTCCAGTGCCAGAGTCTATCAGGCTATGGCATTAGATGGTTTGTTTTTTAAAAGCATGAAAGAAAATAATCGGTTTGGCGTTCCTGGTAATGCTTTATGGATTCAGTTTGTCTGGGCATCTGTATTATGTTTGTCAGGTAAGTATGGCAATTTACTGGATTATGTCATGTTTGCCGTTATGTTTTTTGCCATTATCACCATTGTCGGTTTGTTTTTACTTCGCAAAAATAAGCCCGAACTTGATCGCCCATATAAAGCCTGGGGCTATCCCTTTATACCAGCTCTTTATATTTTGTTGGCCGTATTATTTTGCATTAACCTGCTAATTGAAAAGCCGATGTATTCGTTTCCGGGATTAATTATTGTTGCTATGGGAATACCGGTTTTTTATTTTTGGAAAAATAAATCGGAGAAATCGCTTTAATTTCTGATTAAAGGCAACTACAAAGTATAAAGCCGAAAGCCGTTTATGAAGTTTGAATGACTCAATTCAATTTTTATAAAATTAAACCAGAGGACCTGGAAAAGTTATTGGAAATTTCCAAGAAGACTTTCAGGGATGCATTTTATCATCTTAATAATCCAGATTCTTTTAATGAATATGCACAAAAAGCTTTTACTAAAGAAAAGCTTTTGTCTGAAATCATTCATCCATGTTCTGAATTTTATTTTCTGAAAATTGGAGAAAACATTGCAGGATATTGCAAACTGAATACTCACGAAGTTCAAACCGATATTTACGACCCGGAATCGCTTGAAATTGAAAGAATCTATGTCTTAAAGGAATTTCAAAACCAAAAACTAGGATCCATTATGCTGGATTTTATAAAAAATTATTCCCACCACCATGGTTTCAACTATTTATGGCTTGGTGTATGGGATAAAAATACCGATGCCATTAGATTTTACACTAAAAGTGGTTTTAAAGAATTCGGATCACACAAATTTTTATTAGGCAGCGAAATACAAACAGATATTTTAATGCGCTTTGATTTGCCTTACGTTTCGGAGATGTTTTCAGGATGTAAAACCACCTAGACAATAAATTACAGAATAGATCCCCCTTCGGGTCTACTATGATGTGACAAAATACATACCCAGTTTACCCTTTCCCTTGGCTTCAATCTCGCCTCTGTACTCACATTGAAAATTTTCCTTTACCAATTGGTAAGTTGCTTCGCTTATATTTACTTTTCCAGCTTCTCCGCTGCTTTCCATTCTACTTGCAGTATTTACCGTATCGCCCCAAATATCGTACTGAAACTTTTTTACACCGACTATTCCAGCCACCACAGGACCAGTATGAATTCCAATCCTCATTTGGAGGGCTTGATCTTGAATTTCCTGAAGGGTGTTTGCTAGTTGTGAACCTGAATCCATTCTTTTGTTTGCTTCGACACTGACGGTAGCTTTCTGCAGCCTTAGGTCTATAAAATTCCGCATGTCCAAAGCAGCCCGTACCACTCGTTGAGCATGATCCGGACAAGAAGCCGGCAAGCCTCCTGCCGCCATATAAGAGTCTCCGATTGTCTTTATTTTCTCAATTCCGTGTTTTTCACAAATTTGATCAAATGCACTAAAACATTCATTTATTTCAGAAACCAGATTTTGCGGACTTAGCTTTTCTGCCTGAATTGTAAAATCCTGAAAATCGGTAAACAGTACAGTTACCTGATCCATTAGGCGCGCTTCCGAACTTCCTTTTGACTTTAGTTCTTCCGCTACTTTTTGAGGCAAAATATTGAGTAAGAGCGCTTCACTGCGAGCTCTTTCTTTCGCTATTCTACTTCGCTGTACATAGACCATAGTCAACAAACCAAATAAAATAATAAGCCCTGTAAGCAACAATAATTGCAGCCTGTTTTTATTTTTAATTATCAACTCTTTATGTGCCAGTTCGCGCTGTTGCTTTTCCATGGCAAATTTTTCCTGGACTCCGGCTATCAACTTAAGATTAGCCTCCTTTTGAGCTAGTTGTTGTGCGGCATATGCAGTATCTAAAAAATAATAAGCCTTATCAAGGTAACCATTGGCTGCAAAGGCTTTTGCCAATGCAGGATAAATCCGGGATTTTGCTGCATTGTCATGTTGGCGTTTTTTCCAAAAAATTTCATAAGCATCTTTTTCGATTTTTAAAGCCCCGCTTACATCACCTTGCATCAAATGAATTTCTCCTAATCTCGTGAGAGCATTTGACAAGTCGCCATAATCTTTGAGTTTGCGACTGATATGGATATTTTGATTTAATAATAAAAGTGCTTCATTAAGACGTCCTTGAGAAAAATGGATATCGGCTATATTACCACTTATGATTCCAACCCAAATCTCTTCATTTTCATCCTGAGCCATTTTCATGGCTTTGTTAAAATATAACATGGCTGAATCGGTTTTATTCATATTCCGAAAACAAAGTGCCAGTGTATTCATTTTGGTTAGTTTCCCTTCTTTAATTTCATGATCTGGAATATTTTTCCAGGCTTCTAAAAAAATAGTAGCCGCATTAGCGTATTCCTTAAAAAAATAATAGACACGTCCAAATTCGTAGTAATAATTTTCAATTAAAGGAAAATCAGATGCTCTAAACTGGGTATAAAGCGCGTGAGCATCCAGATAAAATCTGACAGCCAGTGCGTATTTTTTTGCATCAAAATATGCATTCGCCAAAGTCTGAATAGCATCAGCCCGAACAAATTTGTATGTATTTGATGAAGCCTTGTCTATTATACCCAATATTTGAGCTTCCTGAATGGAGTCTATCTCTCCGCGTCTCTTGTTTAAGTTAATTTTACATTCAAATAATTTTGATAAGAGGTATAATTGATAATCTTTCTGAGTTTGAGCAATAGATTGGATTAGTCTAAATTCATTAAGAGCACAGGAGTGATTATCACGTCCAATGGAAATCCAGACAGAATCTAAAGTTTTCTTTTGAACAGAAAATTGATTATTCAGAATCCTGTGAATATCATTTTGCCATTGTGCTGTACTTTCTGTGCACAATACACACAATAAGCAGAAAAACAGTGCACGGGCTGAGATTGGAGGCATTATAACCATATCGTAAGAACATATTCCAAACTACTGAAAACCTGAAAAATCATATTTACAAGCTTAGTCAGTCATCCAGAACTTAAACATTGACATTGTGAAATTAAAGATAAATTACCTTCCGGGCAATTTATCTGTTTCAACATAAATTATTGGATCAACTACTTATTCTGAATTTTTCCTTAGCTTACTATGATGCCTTCCATAGAAATAATAAATGACAACACCAATTATCATCCAAACTATTAAACGCAGCCAGGTATCCAGAGGCAAAGCCAACATTTGAGCGAAACAAATTAAAGCGCCGAGTATCGGAATCAAAGGAACCCATGGAGTTTTAAACGGCCTGGGAAGGTCTGGTCTCGATTTACGCAATACGATAATACCCAAACAAACAATGACAAATGCCAGCAATGTACCTATTGAGACTAATTCACCTAAGATGTTTATTGGCAATATAGCTGAAAAAAAGGCAGCTACTACACCTGTAAGTATAGTTGTAATATAAGGTGTTTTGAATTTTGGATGAACTTTGGAAAATACACCTGGTAATAAACCGTCTTTTGCCATAGAAAAGAAAATTCTGGGCTGTCCTAACAGCATAACGAGGATCACTGAGCTTAATCCCGCCAATGCACCCAGTTTAATTGGAAACCGCAACCATTCCAACGTAGGGCCAGCTTTATCAATAGCAAGGGCTATAGGAGCCGGAACATTTAATTCCTTGTAATTAACAATACCCGTCATAACCAATGCGACCAGAATATATAATACCGTACAGATGATTAAAGAACCCAATATCCCTTTTGGCATATCCTTTTGAGGATTTTTAGCCTCCTGCGCCAAGGTAGATACTGCATCAAATCCTATATAAGCAAAAAAGATAACTCCTGCTGCTGAGACGATCCCAAGCCAACCATAATGACCCCGGCCACTGGCATCAATTATGCGTTCCGGAATAAAAGGAACCCAATTATCTGCCGAAACACAACTAAATCCAAAAACGATAAATGCAATGATAACCAATAACTTGACCAGAACGATCACATTATTAAAATTGGCGGATTCCTTAATTCCAATTACCAATAAGGTAGTGAGAATGCCAATAATTAAAACCGCAGGAAGATTAAACAATGCAGTAACGGATTCAAGACTTGCAATATCAATTTGTGCAGCAGCCATTCGCTCCGCCAGCAAATCATTCATTCTTTGCCATCCTTCATTCGGTATATTGTATAAGTCGGTTCCTGTTGATGCAGTAAATTGTGGAGGCAGATAAATGCCAAAATCTTTTAATACACTTAAAAAGTATCCGGACCAACCTACAGCCACAGTAGAAGCTCCAAATAAATATTCCAATATTAAATCCCAACCAATAATCCAGGCAACAAATTCTCCCAAGGTGGCATAGGAATATGCATAAGCACTACCCGAAATAGGAATCATGGATGCAAATTCAGCATAACACAAGCCTGCAAAAGCACAACCGATACCTGATAAAATAAAAGCCAAAACCAGAGCCGGACCGGCGTGTTCGGCAGCAGCTGTTCCGGTAAGTACAAAGATTCCTGTACCAATAATGGCACCAATGCCAAGACTAATCAGATTGACTGCAGATAATGTGCGTTTTAAACCATGTTGCTGATCATTTGCCTCTTCATGCAGGGATTGCATGGGCTTTACTTTAAATAAATTTTTCATTTTGTCGATTATTCGGCTAATATAAGCCTATTTCGAAGTGTGGCTAAAATATTATCTGATAAATTTAAGATTTTACAAATTTTAGTCAAAACCCGGTTTGTATATTTAGATGTATTGAAAAAAGATATTAAATTGGTATAGCCTATTCTTGATTAATTGTCCAAGATTGGCGCAGGTTAAATAAATACAATGGTAAAGAAGTTGGATTCCATTAATCCCTGAATTCAAACAAATTATGTAAAACTTTCGTTAGATCCTAAGTTTTAAATTACTTTGCGTTCCAATGAAAAAACTTAGTTATCCGATCTTTTTAAGCTTACTGTTATCACAATCCATCCAATCACAACAGAAAAGCGATTTTCTGGCTGAAAATTATCAGAAAATTGGTACGGATGAAGCTGTGCGCTGTATTTTAATTGACAGAAAAAATTATAAGTGGCTGGGCACAGACAGAGGCTTATACAGAATGATTTCAATGGATCATGAACCTGATATTTTTAGCCGGGATTCTATTATGGGCTTGGCTGAAGATAAAAAAGATATATTATGGTACGGCAACCGAAATCAGGCCTTGCAAACTGAAGACAAGTCCCAGACCATCATCATGGAGCAAACAAAAGCCCAAATTTCGGGCATGGCTTATTACCGTGGCGATCTGTGGGTAGGAACTGATGAAGGTTTATTTAGAGTTTCTGATGATCAGGGTCGCATATTAAATCATTATACAATCAAGAATTCCAAACTAAATTCAAATAAGGTCAATTTTGTATATGCAGATCAGAGTGACCGTTTGTGGATTGGTACCGATGAGGGAATCGTTAAAATTGAGCGAAAGGACTGGGATAGTTATGAAAAGAGATACAAATTTACCGGCGCAATAGCCACTTCAGAAGGTGTATGGCTATTAGCTGAGACAAGAATGTGGCTTGTTTATTCTGAAGAAGGTCGAGAACGCTGGCAGGACGTAGCTGTAAAGAGAGGCCTCAGTCAGGGACCTGTCAGAGCGCTTACCTCTGATAGCCGGGGTCGTATCTATGTCGCTTCTGAAATTTTAGTCCAGTTTGATCCATATAAAGATGAGGCCCTCCAGATTGATAAAGACTATGGTTTTGTCTCGGCCCAAACCCTCTCATTAGCTTGTGACAAGAATAATGATTTATGGGTTGGGACAGCTGACCGGGGATTATTTCGAATTGATGTATTGGATGGTGAAGAAGAAAAATTCAATGTAATAGCTTATAGTAAAGGAGAAATAAAATGTCCGGGAGATAAAACAGCAGAAATCGTGGTCGTCGTTAAGGGAGGCAAAACTCCTTATTCCTATGATTGGGGTATTCCGGGAGTTCAATCAAATAAAAGAGATAGCCTGGGCGCTGGTGAGTATAATATTACGGTAACTGATGCGGAAGGTGAAGAATATGTTGCCAATGTAATTATAAAGGAACGCGATCCAATGGTCATTAATCTGATTGACAAAACACGGGTTTCAGAACTTAACCGGAAAGACGGAAAAGCCAGGGTAGAGATTTCCGGAGGCACTCCACCCTACCGCATTCTTTGGTCTAATGGACGCACCACTGCTAATAATTCTTTCATGGCTGCAGGGAAAAACACCATTAAAGTTATTGATCAAAATAATTGTATGATCTCCAAAGACATCATCATCGAACAACCCAAGGTAATTGCGGATCTCGACCGAAAAAAAATAGCCATCGGCCAAACTCTTCAGATCAACCAATTATTTTTTACAGCTGACTCCACCATGATAAATCCTGAATCCTATGCTGTATTGGACGAACTGTTTACTTTTCTAAAAACCAATACTGATGTTGTTGTTGAAATAGGTGGTCACACTAATAGTATTCCTCCACATGAATATTGCGATAACTTGAGCCAGGCCCGGGCTAAGAATGTAGCTGATTATCTTTTTGAAAATGGAATACCCAGAAGTCAGGTTCAATACAAAGGTTATGGAAAGCGAAATCCAATTGCCAGTAATGAAACAGCGGCTGGACGTTTAAAAAATCAAAGAGTCGAATTAAAAATTATCAGTATGCAATAAGTCTTTATACCAATTCAATCGCAATTTTGAAAATAACTATTTAGATGACGCGATTTAATCCCAGTTCCTTTGCTTTTTGATCCATAAGTATTAGTGCAGCTTCTTTTTCATTCGGAATAGTTCCATCTAATATGGCTTCGCGTATGCAATTTTTGATAATGCCAATTTCTTTACCAGGTCCTATTCCATAATACTGCATAATTTCTTCTCCCGAAACCGGAGGTTGCCAATTTCTGATGCGGTCGGTTTCTTCAAGTTCGTATAACTTTTCCCGAACCACTGAATAATTATTCAGGTATCGATTTACTTTTTCTGCATTCTTTGAGGTGATATCCGCCTCACATAACATCAATAAATCCTCAAGATCTTCACCGGCTTCAAATAATAAACGGCGCAAAGCTGAATCTGTAATTATCTCCTGAGTAAGTGCAATAGGTCTCAAATGAAGGCGTACCAATTTTTGAACATATTTCATTTTATGATCCAACGGCAACCGGAGGTTTTTAAATATTTTTGGAATCATATTCGCACCTACTGCATCATGACCGTGAAAAGTCCAACCAGCTACAGGATCATACCTCTTGGTTTGGGGTTTGGCAATATCATGAAACAAAGCCGCCCATCGACACCAGATGTTATCGGTTTTTTCGCATAAATTATCCAGTACCTGGAGTGTGTGGTAAAAATTGTCTTTATGCCCCCGCCCATTTTGATAATCAACTCCGTGCAGTAACACGACTTCTGGTAAAATATAGTCCAGTAATCCGGTTTTAAAAAGCAAATCAAAACCAACCGATGGTTTATCGCACTGCATTATTTTTTCTAACTCTGCGGTAATGCGTTCTTTGGATACAATTTTTATCCGATGTTTTGATTGATAAATGCCTTGATAACTTGTTTCATCAATTTTATAATTTAATTGCGTTGCGAAACGAATAGCTCGCATCATGCGAAGGGGATCATCAGAAAATGTTTGTTCGGGATTTGCTGGCGTCCGAATTAATTTTTGTTCGATATCTTTCATTCCATCAAATGGATCAATGATTTCACCAAAATTTAATTCGTTTAAACTAATGGAGATGGCATTCATTGTAAAATCACGTCTTAACTGATCATCTTCAAGACTGCCATTAGCTACGACTGGTTTTCGTGAATCAGAATTATAAGATTCTTTTCTAGCGCCCACAAACTCTATTTCCAGTTCTTTGTGTTTTATCATTGCCGTTCCGAATCGACTGTAGACATTGACAGATGGCATTGGTTTTAATCTGGCAGCAACGCTTTCCGCTAATTTGATTCCATCACCCAGACACACAATATCAATGTCTTTCGAATCCCTTCCTATTATTTTATCCCGTATATAGCCGCCAATGGCATAGACAGGCACACCCATATCTTTACCACATTCCGATATAATAGACAGAATTTTCCGTTCAGAAGGGTCAATATTAAAAATTAATGATTGATTCATGAAGCATAGGCAAATGAAGCATCTACTGAAAAATCTTCTTCGATCTTTGAAAGAATGCCTAAAATATTTTCAGGTTCCGATTCTGTTACCAATTGAGCCCGAAATTCTTTAATGTTTGCTAAACCTTTAAAATAATTTGTGTAATGTCTCCTCATTTCAAGTACTCCCAATTTTTCTCCTTTCCACTTAATGGAATTTTTGAGATGACTCTTGGCGGCAGCCACCCGTTCGCTGATATCCGGTGGATCTAATAATTCACCGGTATTTAAATAATGTTTAATTTCTCTGAAAATCCAGGGATAACCGATACTAGCCCTGCCGATCATAATACCATCTACACCATATCTGTTTTTGTATTCAAGAGCTTTTACCGGATGATCAATATCGCCGTTACCAAAAATGGGTATATGTATCCTGGGATTATTTTTTACTTTGGCTATCCAGGACCAATCTGCTTCACCTTTATACATTTGTGAACGAGTTCTGGCATGGATGCTAAGTGCCTTGATTCCAACATCTTGTAAACGTTCAGCAACGTCTTCTATAAAAATCATATCAGAATCCCATCCTAGCCTTGTTTTTACAGTCACAGGCAGTGAGGTAGATTTAATTACAGCCTCTGTTAATTTCACCATCTTTGGTATATCCTTTAATATTCCGGCACCTGCCATTTTACAGACCACTTTTTGAACCGGGCATCCGTAATTTATATCCAGCAATTCCGGTTTTGCCGATTCGACAATTTCAGCAGCTTTCATCATTGAATCGTATTCCGCACCAAATATTTGAACGCCAATCGGTCTTTCCTCATCATATATATCTAATTTCTGAACTGATTTTGTCGCATCACGAATCAATCCTTCTACGGAAATAAATTCAGTAAACATCAAATCACAACCTTGTTCTTTACATAAGGCTCTGAATGGTGGATCACTTACATCTTCCATTGGTGCCAGCAACAATGGAAATGGTGGCAATTCAATATCTCCGATACGTACTCCTTCGATCATTAGCCTGCAAAATTACGAAAGAACTACCGAAATCGTATTTTATACACCCAATGTCCATCTATTCGCTTCACATTGTTACATTTGCGGTAATTTTTAGCATTATGATATTAGCTGTTACTATATTATTTATTATCGGATATCTATTGATCATATTCGAACATAAAATAAAAATTGATAAAGCAGTAAGCGCTATTTTAACAGGTGTTGTTTTATGGGTTCTGATTGCATTAAACACAGACATGAACGATACGGCTCATGATTTAAATCTGATTCATGTATTAGGTGACATTTCGGCTATTTTATTTTTCTTACTTGGCGCCATGACCATTGTTGAAGTCGTGGACCTTCATGAAGGATTTAAACTTTTTTCACAATGGGTAAAAACGAATAAAAAATTTACATTGCTTTTATTGGTTTGTTTTATTTCATTTTTTCTATCAGCTGTTCTGGATAATTTAACAACGACCATTGTAATGATTTCCATTATTCGTAAAATCATAGATAATCAGGAAGATCGTTTTTGGTTTGTAAGTTGTATTGTTATTGCCTGTAATTCTGGCGGCGCCTGGTCTCCTATTGGTGATATAACAACAACGATGTTGTGGATCGATGACAAAGTCAGTTCAATTCAATTGATAAAATATCTCTTAATTCCGTCCTTAATTTCTATTTTGGTTCCTTTAATTTTTATATCCCAAACCAAGAGATTTAAAAATCAGAAAATTGAATTTAAAACACAGAATTCATACATGCATTCCTCCGCAAAGTTTTATTTATTTCTTGGAATCGGTTTATTGGTAATGGTACCTGTTTTTAAAACCATTACTCATCTTCCTCCATTTATGGGCATGATGTTTTCTTTGGGAATTATCTGGCTGGTTTCTGAAATTGATCATCCCTTTTTACAACCCACCAGTTCAGATCACCTCAAACCAACTATACAACATGCATTGTCGCGTATAGAAATACCGAGCATACTTTTTTTCTTTGGAATTTTATTGGCCATTTCGGCATTAGAACACATCGGTCAATTGGATCAACTAGGTGTGTTTTTAAATTCGCATGTTGACAATATCTCCCTGATTGCATTTGTATTGGGTATATTTTCTGCAGTGATTGATAATGTTCCGATGGTAGCGGGTGCTATTGGTATGTACAATTTTCCATTGGATCATCCATTTTGGCATGAACTTGCTTTTGCTGCCGGTACCGGTGGTAGCATCTTAATCATTGGTTCAGCTGCCGGAGTTACAGCCATGGGACTGGAAAAAATAAGCTATCCCTGGTACTTTAAGAGAATTAGCTTGTTAGCTTTCATTGGCTACCTTGCCGGATGGGTGTATATTTACTTCCTATAATTGCAGCTGTATTAATAATTCAGCTTATTTTTTATTACTTAATTTCAATTGGATGAAATCGTACCTCGCTTTATTTGCGGCAATCTTATTTTTTAATCCGGGAAACACTCAGGATCGCTATGATGAAAAATACTATAAGTCTTTGGAATGGCGACATATAGGTCCATTTAGAGGTGGCCGTTCCTGCGCCGTCACAGGTATCGAAAATCGTCCTCTTGAATATTTTATGGGATCGACAGGAGGCGGAGTCTGGAAAACATCCAATGCTGGCGTGAGCTGGAAAAATATTTCAGATGGTTATTTCGGCGGAAGTATTGGTGCTATAGAAGTAGCATCTGCTGATCCTAATATCATTTATGTAGGTGAAGGCGAAGAAACTATCCGGGGCAATGTAAGTCCCGGCCGAGGTTTATGGAAATCAGAGGACGGAGGAAAAAGCTGGAAAAAATCAGGGCTTGATAATACTCGACACATCGTACGAATTAAGACTCATCCAAAAAATGAACAAATTGTCTTAGTGGCCGCACTTGGAAATATTTTCAAACCGACTCCAGACAGAGGCATCTACAAATCCACTGATGGAGGTAAAAATTTTAAAAAAGTACTTTTTGTCAATGATAGTACAGGAGCCATTGATCTGGTATACGATCCAGTAAACCCACGTATTGTCTATGCTTCTACGTGGAATGTGAAACGAAACGCTTATAGTTTGTCAAGTGGAGGACCTGGATCTGCCATGTGGAAAAGTATGGATGGCGGAGATACCTGGAAGGATGTTTCCAAAAATAAAGGATTGCCGGAAGGAGTCTGGGGTAAAAGTTCGGTTGTCATTTCACCTACCAACAATGATCGATTATTTGCATTAATTGAACACGATAAAGGAGGCCTTTTCCGATCCGATGATGGCGGACAGAACTGGGAATTGGTCAACAGCAACAGAGAATTAAGACAGCGGGCCTGGTATTACACCCGGATGTGTATCGACCCATCTGACGAAAATACAGTTTATGTATTAAATGTTTCTCTGCATAAATCGACGGATGGTGGAAAAACGTTTTCAAATTTCCATACCTATCATGGAGATCATCACGATATGTGGATTCATCCAAAAAATTCAAATAATATGATTGTGGCGAATGATGGCGGAGCACAAATCAGCGATGATGGTGGTAAACATTGGTCAAGCCTCGACAATCAGCCAACAGCCCAATTCTATAGAGTTAGTACAGACAATCACTATCCATTTCGAATTTATGTAGCACAGCAAGACAACAGTACGATCAGAATTCCCCATCGAACTCACGGGTTTAGTATCAATGCCGATGACTGGGAGCCAACTGCGGGTGGAGAATCCGGACATATTGCTGTTGATCCGCTCAACCCCGAAATTGTATATGGGGGTTCGTATGGTGGTTATCTGACAAGATACGATCATACAAAAAAAATCAATCGCAATATACATGTATGGCCAGACAACCCGATTGGTCATGGCGCTGAAAAATTGAAATACAGGTTTCAATGGAATTTTCCAATTTTCTTTTCACCACACAATCCAAAACGATTGTATTGCGCTTCGAATCATTTGCATGTATCTGAAAATGAAGGGCAATCCTGGATGACTATTAGTCCTGACTTAAGTCGAAATGACTCTACCAAATTAAAATCGTCAGGAGGGCCTATTACTAAAGACAATACGTCCGTTGAATATTATTGTACCATTTTTGCAGCAGCTGAATCTCCCAGAGTAAAAGATTTATTATGGATAGGTACGGATGATGGCCTGGTACATATCAGTCAAAATGGTGGAAAAAACTGGACCAACATCACTCCTGCTGATCTGCCTGCATGGACAATGATTAATAGCATCGAACCTGATCCTCACCTGGATGGCGGTTGTTATATAGCGGCCACTTCATATAAGAATGGCGATTTTGCACCGTATCTATATAAAACCGAAGATTTTGGGAAGACCTGGACAAAAATTACTAAGGGTATACCTGCCGAATATTTTACCCGGGTATTAAGAGCAGATCCAGATAAAAAAGGATTATTATACGCCGGCACTGAATACGGTATGTTTTTATCATTTGACGACGGTAAAAACTGGAAATCATTTCAATTAAATTTACCCATAGTCCCGGTTACAGATCTCGTTGTTAAAGATGAATTTTTAATCGCTTCAACACAGGGAAGAAGTATCTGGATGATTGATGATCTGGGTCCTTTGCGACAATTAAATGCCATTCCGATCGAAAGGAAGCAATTTTTATTTCGTCCCAAAGCAATGATCCGTATGGATGGTGGCAGTTCAGAAAACAAAATGAGTGGAACAAATCATCCAGCCGGACTTATCCTGCATTTTTATGCCGACACCTTAAATCCAAAAGATACAATTAAATTTAGTTGCATTGATAAATTGAATGATACGTTAATTACGTATTCGACGCATCCTTTTGAATATGAGTCTAAAATTGAATTAAAATCAGGAAGCAACAAATTAATATTACAACCGAAAATGCGACCAGCCAAAAATTTTTCGGGCATGGTCATGTGGGGAGCATCCTTATCCGGGCCTAAAGCCTTACCTGGAATTTACAAATTATTGGTAACAGGAAAAAATAGTTTAGATTCGACAGAATTTGAGATAGTACCAGATAAACTTTATAATGTGACCATAAATGACGTGGAGCGACAGCATGAATTTATTAAAAAGATCAGAGACAGGGTAGATGAAGCTCATAAAGTGATTATTCAAATAAGAGACATAAAAACACAATTAAATGATTTTATTTCCAGGATTGAAAAATCAAAAAATACAGATACTTTGTTTGTTTTAAAAGCCAAAATAGACAGCAGTTTAAATGTTATTGAAAATGAACTCTACCAAACCAAAAGCAAAAGTAACCAGGATCCAATAAACTATCCGATCAAATTAACTAATAAACTGGCACACCTGACAGCCTTATATGCAGGCGGCTCTTATCCTCCTACAGACCAGGCAGAAGAATTGCGACTTGAACTCGATCAAAAAATAGCGGAACAGTTAAATGATTTTGAAAATATAAAACAAAATAATTTATTAATTTTTAATTCAATGATACGGTCTCTGAATCTTGATTTTATTAAAGCTAAAGAATTAAAATACTAAGTGAAAAAAGAAGCTAAATCAAAAAATTTTATTCCTAAACCAGAATATAAAGGAGGGCCTAAAGCAATGTCAGCCTTTATCTATGAACAGCTAAAATATCCTAAAGAAGCTTTTGAAAATAAAATAGAAGGAACAGTTGTCATAAAAGCCGAAATTAATTATAAAGGAATCGTCATTGGCGCAAAAATTATCTCCGGGTTAGGATTTGGTTGCGACGAAGAAGCAATCAGGGTCATTAGATTATTAAAATTTGATATTGATAAAATCAGGAATCTGAAAGTCACTTTTTTTAAGACTTTTAATATTCATTATAAGCTACCTGCCAGTTTGGAAAACACAGTTAGCTATACCTATGTAACTAACAACCCACCACAAGAAGACAAACCAAAGGCTGTACCTCAAAATACCACTTATGGCTATGTCATCAAATACAAGTAAGATCTCAACTTAATTTTGTATATTCATTTTTCTTTTCATATAGTTTATCCACCATTACTTATACTATTTGATTGAAAAACATATTATAACACATATTAAAATACCGTACTATGAAAATCTCATTTCCTGATGGATGCTCCATACTGGCTGTTTTTCTAGTGTCCTTATTTGCAAATGATTCTGTTTTTTCAAAGAATTTGAAAGCAAATCTTAGTACTCAAATTGTACAGGATACCATTCCTCCTAAAGCAAATTGCCTTACAGGTATAATAACTGTGTCTTTGCCTCCAACTGGTTGCATAACCATTCAAGCAAATGACCTCGATCGAGGAAGTACCGATAATATCACTCAAGCTAATAAATTAAAATTTTACTTTGATGGTATATCGACTAAAAATTCCATAACTATTTGTTGCGATGATTTTATAGCTGCCGGTGCCGATGATGAATTTGTCTTGGGTGTACAGATGTGGGTAGAAGATGAGGCAGGAAATACGGATTACTGTGCGACCAGTTTGATTATACAAGATGTTCAAAATATTTGTCCTCCGATTCATCCAAAAAAGTATAATATCTCCATCAAGATTTCTACTGAGTCAGGAAGTTTAGTCGCGGCCAATACTATATTAACCGGTTCTAATAATTTTACTAAATCAGATTATAACTATAATATTTTATTTAATGGACTGCCAAACAGTCTATATCATTTATGCATTGAAAAAAATGAAAACTTTTATAATGGTGTAACCACTGCTGATATTGTTAAAATAAAAAGACATATTTTAGAAATTGAAGTTTTAAAATCCCCCTACAAATTACTGGCAGCCGATGTAAATCGATCCAACACACTTACCGGAGCCGATGCATCAGAAATCAGAAGATTAGTATTAGGCATTGTACCTGAATTTCAAAAAGTGCCAAGCTGGATATTTGTACCAAAAGAATTTGTGTTTTCAGGAAATCCTTTAGACGATTTAAATAAATTTATTCCCTCTTGCGATTCGATAGAAATCAAAGATAAATCCATAGAAGACAAAAATTATGTCGCCATCAAAATGGGAGATGTTACTTTAGATGCAAAAGGCCATTTTATTATCAAGTCACAATCAAGAATAAATAAATCAAACCTGTCATATAAAACAAGGCATCAAGGCAATCAATTAATAACTGATTTTTATTCGACAAAAAACACAAATTATCTCGGACTGCAATTTAGCCTGGCTTATGATATGAATTTATTTGAATTTGCCGAAATAATCGATGGAGACATCCACATCGATGCCGAACAAATCTCTTTACGCCAAATCGACAAGGGTAAAATTCATATCGCATGGGATAAAGATCCATTAGACAAATCAGATCATTCATCCGGTAAATTATTTTCTATACTCTGGAAGAAAAAATCCAATCATTCTGCCTACCCTATTTTAGGTATTGACCCGGATGGCATCAAAGCTCTTTTAGTAGATCAGGATTTAAATGAAATATCCCTGAGTTTACAAGCTAAACCATCTGACAATACTACACAGCTTGAGATTTATCAAAACAATCTTCAGCATAACATCCAGATACAAGGTAATCTGCCTAATGAAACCAAAGCCACATATTCTGTTATGGATCTAACTGGTCGCGTACTATTTACAAAAACGATTCAGTTTGACCATGGCATTCTAAATGAAATTATATCACTGGATGTAATTCCTAAAAATTCATTATACTTTTTTAGAATAGAGTCTGCACATATTTCTAAAACCTGGAAAATTTTGCTGTAATGAGAATTTTATTTATATTTCCATTTGCCCTACTTTGTTATTTTTTGGAATTGAATAGTCCAAGTGTCGCTTTTACTTTTTCAAAGTCTGCTCCAAAGTGTAGTACTCATAAATTAGTTGTTGCTGATACTATTCCGCCAGCGGCAATCTGTGCAAATGGAATCATCTCATTTACAATGCCAACAAAAGGATATGTTATTGTTAAAGCAAAGGATTTAGATAGAAGTAGCTATGACAATACGACTCTATCTGAAAATCTCAAATTTTACTTCGATGGGAATCCGTTGCAAGATTCAATTAAAGTACATTGTTATGATTTTGTTGCAGCAGGTAGTCTTTATGACCTATTACTAAAAAAATATTTGTATGTGGAAGATGAAGCGGGGAATAAAGATTCCTGCCAAACTACTTTACTTTTTCAAGATATTTTAGATGTATGCAATTTACATCCCTCTCATTATTCTATCCGCGGCTCGGTGAGATCTGAAAATGGAGAATACATTCGTTTTAAGAGTATTTTAAAAGGGCCAAATAATTATATCTCTGAACAAGAAACATTGGAAGCAATCCTTTACTCAACTTTAAGGTATAAGGGCGGATATGAATTATGTCTTTCTAAGAATGAATCCTTTCTTAATGGAGTAACTACTGCAGATATCGTAAAAATAAAAAGACATATTTTAGAAATTGAGTTTTTAATTTCACCTTATAAATTACTGGCGGCCGATGTAAATCGATCCAACACACTTACCGGAGCTGATGCATCAGAAATCAGAAGATTAGTATTAGGCATTGTACCTGAATTTCAAAAAGTGCCAAGCTGGATATTTGTACCAAAAGAATTTGTGTTTTCAGGAAATCCTTTAGACGATTTAAATAAATTTATTCCCTCTTGCGATTCGATAGAAATAAAAGATAAATCCATCGAAGACAAAAATTACGTCGCCATCAAAATGGGCGATGTAACCTTGAATGCCAGAGGTGATTATACCGGCAAGCCACATTCTAGAAAAAATAAATCAACCTTAACATATCAAACAACACATCAGGATAATAACTTTATTACAGATTTTTATTCAACAAAAAACACAGATATTCAAGGACTGCAATTTAGTCTGGCTTATGATATGAATTTATTTGAATTTGCCGGAATAATCGATGGAGACATCCACATCGATGCCGAACAAATGTCATTACGCCAAATCGACAAGGGTAAAATTCATATCGCATGGGATAAAAATCCCTTAGACAAATCAGATCATTCATCCGGTAAATTATTTTCTATACTCTGGAAGAAAAAATCCAATCATTCTGCCTACCCTATTTTAGGTATTGACCCGGATGGCATCAAAGCTCTTTTAGTAGATCAGGATTTAAATGAAATATCCCTGAGTTTACAAGCTAAACCATCTGACAATACTACACAGCTTGAGATTTATCAAAACAATCTTCAGCATAACATCCAGATACAAGGTAATCTGCCTAATGAAACCAAAGCCACATATTCTGTTATGGATCTAACTGGTCGCGTACTATTTACAAAAACGATTCAGTTTGACCATGGCATTCTAAATGAAATTATATCACTGGATGTAATTCCTAAAAATTCATTATACTTTTTTAGAATAGAGTCTGCACATATTTCTAAAACCTGGAAAATCCTTCTGCCATGAGAATTTTATTTATATTTCCATTTGCCCTACTTTGTTATTTTTTGGAATTTAATATTCCTGGTACAGCTTTTAATTTTTTAATGTCTGTACCAAACATCAGTATAGACAAAACATTTATTGCTGATACAATTCCACCAACTGTTTTTTGCCTTACAGGTATTAATACTTTGGCAATACCTTCCAGAGGATATGTCACAATAAAAGCCAAAGACCTGGATAAAGGCTCCTTTGATAATCAAACTCCGTTAAGCAAACTAAAATATTATTTAAATGGGGATCCTGCCATGGATTCGATTTGTATTGCCTGTGCCGATTTAATTTCCTTTGGAAACTGTCATGAATTAAAACTCGATCTGACTTTATGGGTTGAAGATGAGGCCGGAAATAAAAATAGCTGTACTTCGACATTCCTCATTCAGAACAAATGGGATGTTTGTTGTTGTCTTGATATTTGGGGAAATATTGAAGGGGCCATACGGACACCCAATGGAAATGATGTTACTGCGACAATAAGTCTTACCGGTGATCACAATATTGACTATGTTTATAGCGACAATAAAATTCGCTTTTCACTTCCAAAAGGAAAATACACACTTTGTATTTCCAGAAAAAATGATTATTTAAATGGAGTATCCACTGCTGATATTGTAAAATTACAAAGGCATATTTTGGGTATTGAACCATTTAATTCACCATATAAAATGCTCGCTGCGGATGTCAATGTTTCAAATAGTCTTTTAGCCACCGATATTACAGAAATAAGAAGACTCGTTTTTGGAATCACTACAAATTTTAATAAAGTACCCAGTTGGGTTTTTATTCCTTCAAATTACACATTTCCTATTGATAGTTTTCCGGATGTAAAGCAATTCATTACTTCGTGTATAGATTTTGAAGTGACAAGTACTTCTAATACAAAATTCAATTTTATTGCTATCAAGATGGGTGATGTTACTTATAGCGCCAATCCTGAATAAATAATTTTATGTATTTTTACATAACACTCTAAAGAAATCAATCTATCCATTAAATTACCCAATAATCATTGGCTTTTTTATAACAGGCCCCATGATTAGGACAGGATCAACGATGTCCAACAAACGACTTAACCCCTCGTTGAAGGACTGAGAAAGTACATGTAGCTGCTTCTCCAACCGGCGGATTGAAATCCGCCTATCGGGGATGGGGCGAGCCTCCGGCTCTATTTTTTAATTTGAACCTTTGGTTCATTAATAATACTATACCAATGAATTTCAATCCAATGTATCTCAACACCACCAAGAACCGCAGGTTCGTTAATCCTCTACCAATGGATTTCAATCTATTGTATCCCAACACCACCAAGAACCGTAGGTTCGCCTATCTTCTACCAATGGATTTCAATCCATTGAATTTCAAAACATCGAATTTTTAACACCTTAAATCTACATACTATGGCACACACTTACCACCAAATTTATTTACAATTTGTATTTGCGGTAAAATACCGGAGGGCTGTTTTAGAAAAGCCCTGGCGAAACGACGTTTTCGCCATAATGGGGAATTTGATTAATGAAACACAAAGCAAATGCATTATCGTCAATGGCGTAGAAGACCACGTTCATTGTTTTGCAAGTTTGAGACCAGCGGTTTCAGTTTCAGAATTAATGAAAATCGTAAAAGCAAAATCGTCCAAATATATAAATGATCATAAATTAACCGAACAACGCTTTGAGTGGCAGGTAGGTTATGGTCTTTTTTCTTATAGTCAATCCGCGGTTAAAAATGTGTATCGCTATATTCAAAATCAGGAAGAACATCACAAAAGCCAGAAATTTTTAAAAGAATATCTGGCGTATTTGAAACAATTTGAAGTTGAATATGATGAACAGTATTTGTTCAAAGAGTTGGAGTAGTCTTTCGTTGTAACTTTTTTTATAAATGCTTTTGTTTGGTCAGCTCCTACCCAAGTCGGCGGATTGAAATCCGCCTATCGGGGATGGGACGAGCCTCCGGCTCTTTTTTGTTTCAAGAACCGCAGGTTCGACTATCCTATTCCAATGGATTTTAATCCATTGCATC
>CAZALD010000024.1:0-61756 GCA_964486185.1 uncultured Saprospiraceae bacterium | reverse complement strand
TCTTTACCATGGGGTGACAACCAATCAAATTGTGTTCTTCATTCGTGGCGTTGTGGCTATTATTTGTTGCCACAGAGGCACAATGGCACAGTGAATCACAAGGCCGTCATTATTTGTGGTGAAGTCGTCATAATTCTTTACCATGGGGTGACAACCAATCAAATTGTGTTCTTCATTCGTGGCGTTGTGACGTTGTGGCTATTATTTTTTGCCACAAAGGCACTACGGCACAGTGAATCACAAGGCCGTCATTATTTGTGGTGAAGTCGTTATAATTCTTTACCATGGGGTGACAACCAATCAAATTGTGTTCTTCATTCGTGACGTTGTGGCTATTATTTGTTGCCACAGAGGCACAATGGCACAGTGAATCACAAACAGTTCTACATTCATTATAGTGAAACGGCACTTATTCATGTGCGGAGTAAAAGACATACTCCACATTCACAAAAATTGCTTTACAGATTTCTGACAAATGAATTTATGCCTGATAGCACGTATGAACAATAGTTAACTTCTTGGATTTTCAGAATTTTTAACAGAATCCCAGGACCTTTTTTCAGCCTCACTAAGTTTCTTTTTGCCTTTGGTTTTTGTAGCCAGATTGATGGCTTCATAGGCATTAATGGTGCCGCCGGATTTTGAGATATCAGATAACTTTCTTACTTTTTTTACACCAGGTTCGTTGGTAAGTGCGGTTTGTTTGACAGCGGACTCTACGAGTATATTTTTTACTTGTTTGGCTGTCAATTCCGGAAAATAAGATCGCAGAATCGCAGCGACACCTGCCGCAATCGGACTCGCCATGGAAGTACCTTGAAGATGATCGTATTTACCATCAGGAACTGTGGAGTATATCTGTACACCTGGAGAAAACAGATCGACCGATTTTTTACCGTAGTTTGAAAAATTGGCGACCATATCGGGAGGAGCTTCATAAGACAAAGCACCAACTTCAAGCCAGTTGGATGCTTTATTACATGACAGGAATTTTTTCTTTTTATAAATTTTATTCGGAAAATTTTCTACTTTATCATTATTAGATGCAGCATTACCGGCAGCATGCACAAGAAGTACGTCATGTTTTTCGGCATATTTGACGGCTTCATCCACCGCTTCTTTTTGTGGAGAATAACCTTTGCCGAAGCTCATGTTGATGATACTGGCACCATTATCTACAGCATACCGTATTGCGTTAGCAACATCTTTATCGCGTTCATCCCCATCAGGCACACAACGCACCGACATGATGCGCACGTTATCAGCCACACCATCCATTCCGATACCATTTTTACGGCTTGCCGCTACAAGGCCAGCTACATGTGTGCCATGTGTTGCGTCGGGTCCTTCTACATCATTATTTCCGTAAAAACGTTGATTAACATCACTGTATAAATCGCCCACAATAGGTCTTGGATCAAAGTCCGGATTGAATGCAAAATTGTATTCATTGCTATAGTGTTTTTTGCCTTCTTTGAAGTCCTGTAGAATAAACGTCTTAAGTTCAGCTACATTGGCAATGGGTAAATTATCCCCCAGTATATGTTTAGCAATCTGAATACCCATTGACAAATTTTTAGAATCTCCTTCTTCGATTTGTTCTATATTTTCCATTGTAAATGCTTTGTCTCCGAGACTGATCGCCAGGGCCTCAACAGCAGCAATAATCGTCGTTTCAGACTGCTCCATATTATCCAGATTCAACTTGGCACTTTTCCTTCTTCCTTCGACTTCTTTTTTTAATTTTACAAATAAGTCGTATTCTTTTTTATACTTTCCACTTAACTTACTGCGATCAGCGCTCTCATATTTATAGCGCATCTCTGCATAAAGCCGGGTCGATTCATATGTGTCATTACTTATGTTTCCAAACTTGCCGCCGATAAAATTCCAACCATGTACATCATCGATATATCCATTCCGATCATCATCAATCCCATTTCCGGCAATTTCGCCAGGATTAATCCACATAACATCTTTTAAATCTTCGTGATCAGACTCCACACCGGAATCCAATATCGCAACAATTACAGTTTTTGATTTTTTTCCTTTCAGCAATTCTGAATAGCTTCGTTCTGCACTCACTCCATTTAATCCATCATTTGTTTTATCCAATAAATGCCAGTTATTGGGAAGAGCATCCTGAGCATACAGGTGCAGACTCAATCCAAAGTAAATTAGTAAAAGTCCAATTTTTAATGACCAATTCATTTGTATCAATTTATATAGTTTTATAATAGGTAATTTATTCAATATCAAGCCGTAAAACTAATCAGATTCTCTGATTTTTAAAAAAAATCCTATTTTTGCACACAGGTATGCTTTAATTCTGAATGAGAATAACTGTAATTTGGTGGATAATGTTTTTGGGAGCTAGGGGTTTATCTCAAAATATGGACTTTGGCATCTCCGTTGGGGCATCAAATTATAGTGGTGATCTTACAGAAAGTATGGCCGTTTCTATCAAACAATCACATACCTGTTTTGGTATTCATGGTCGCCTGGAGCTGGATCCTCTTGTCAGTTTCAAACTTCAATACATGTATTTAAAAATCAGCGGGGATGACCGTTATTCTACCAGGTTGGGAAATAACAAACGTCAATTGAGTTTTGAATCACCGATACATGATTTTAGTTTGGTAGGTCAAATGCAGTTTTTAAGTCTTTTTACAGAAAGAGTATCCCGATGGAACCCTTATCTTCAATTTGGCATTTCTGTTTTTCAATTTAATCCAATGGCTGAATACAAAGGCCAATTGGTTGAATTACAACCCTTGGGTACGGAAGGTCAGGGAATGCCTGATTATGAAGCCAAATATTCCCTGGTTAATTATGCTATAAATATGGGTTTTGGACTCAGGTATTACATCAGCAATACACTATCTCTGGGCTTTGATGCTCTCATCAGAAGCACGTCAACTGATTATCTGGATGACGCATCCACAAACTACGTAAGTTATGATCAACTCCTGATGAATCAAGGTAAAATGGCTGCTGATCTTGGCAACAAAATTTTTGCCCGGACGGGTGCCCAAAGAGCGAATCCTGGGGATAAAGATTGGTTTCAATCCGTCAGTGTAGTGCTTTCGTATCATATCGGTAAGAATCAAAAATTTAACCGGGCTGGCCTTAAACGGTATCAGATTCTTTGCCCCAGTTTTTAAATGGATTTAAAGGATAAATCGCCCGGATCCATTCTTAAATCCTATTGGGGATATTCAGAATTTCGCCATTTACAGGAAGAAATTATCGATTCGGTATTAAGCGGAAAAGATACTCTGGCATTATTACCTACAGGTGGAGGCAAATCTTTGTGCTACCAGGTTCCCGCTCTTTGTCTCGAAGGAATTTGCCTGGTAATATCACCACTTATTGCATTGATGCAGGACCAGGTTTCTCGTTTAAAATCCCTGCAAATTGACGCTGCCTGTGTCCATTCAGGAATGCATTATCGTGAAATTGACAATGTGCTTTCAACGGCTCTTTATGGTAGCCTCAAGATTTTATATATTTCACCGGAACGATTGGCATCTTCTTCTTTCATGAACGTTCTTTCTGAAATTAAAATCAGTTTTGTTGCTATCGATGAAGCTCATTGTATTTCACAATGGGGGCATGATTTTAGACCAGCGTATTTAAAAATTTCGGAACTAAGAGAATGGTGTGATAAACCTTTTTTGGCTTTGACAGCCACTGCAACACCTTATGTAAAACAAGAGATTGTTCAGCATTTAAAATTGAATTCGCCTGAACTATTCGAAATGAGTTTTCGCAGAGAGCAACTTAGCATCGTTGTCAAAGAAGAAGAACAAAAAAATGATACCTTACTCCATCTTCTGAAGAATCAAAAAGAAAGCGTCATAATATATACCCGTAATCGAAGACAAACAGTAGAAATTGCAAAGCTGCTTCAAAAGAATCAACACGCGGCAAGTTATTATCACGCCGGACTGTCCAGTGCAGAGCGAGCAACTGTACAGGAAGATTGGATTCAGAATAAAACCCGAATCATCGTTTCGACAAATGCTTTTGGCATGGGCATTGATAAACCGGATGTCCGCATGGTAATACATCTGGATCTTCCGCAAGGAATAGAAGAATATTATCAGGAGGCTGGACGGGCCGGGAGAGATCAAAAAAGAGCGTATGCAGTATTATTATATCATCAACAAGATATTAATAACACCATTACACAATGGGAAGAACTGTTTCCTGAACCTGAAGAAATAAAAAATTGCTATAAATATCTTTCAATCTATTTTGATATAGCAACAGGCTCGGTTATGGAAGAAAGTAAAGATTTTGATATACTTGAATTTATTTCAAAATTTAAATTGCCCTTACAAAAAACATTAAATGCATTAAAAATTCTCCAGCAAAGTAATTTTATCGTCATGACCGATTCTGTTTTGGTTTCTTCCAAAATTCAAATATTAGGCACAAAAGGAGAAATTAATGAATACAGACAACGTGATGAAAAAATCGATAATCTGATACAAGCTTTGCTGAGAACATATGAAGGAATTTTTAGTGTGCCTGTACAAATCCAGGAAAGCTTACTAGCCAGAATTTGTAAGATGGAGTTAAATCAGATCATTCTGGTACTTAAGTTTCTGCACAACGAGCAACTAATTCAATACCAGGAGTCGCGCAACAAGCCGCAGTTACTCATTTTAAATCAGCGGTTAAAAAGCGATCAGATTGAAATTGATGAAGTCTGGTATAAAAAAAGAAAAGCGATTTTAAAGGAACGCTTACAAAATTTACTTTCATTTATAAAGACTACAACATGCCGGCAACGATTCATTACCGACTATTTTGGCCAGAAATTACCAACGGATTGCGGAATTTGTGACAATTGTCTTGAAAAAAAATCAGACCACCCGGATAATAAAACGATGGAAGTATGGACAAAAAACATATTGGAGTTTATTAAACAACATCAGAGCGTATATTACCGGGATGTTTTGAAACGGTTTCCTATGAATAAAAAATCGTGGGTTGAAGAAATTTTAAAAAACTTGATTGCAGAAAATCAAATTATACGACGTCAGGAAAAATTATGGCATAAAGATTCAAATTAACAACAGAAGGGTGAAAGTATTTATAACAGTTACTACAGATATTTATTTCGATCAACGCATTAAACGGATTGCGGATGCCCTTCAGCAGAATGGTTATGATGTAACCGTGGTGGGCAGAAACAAAGGGAATATAAATTCATCAATCTATAGTTTTAAACATACGCTGATCAATTGTTTTTTTAAGCGTTCTTTTTTATTTTATGCTGAATTTAATATAAAACTTTTTTTCTTCCTGCTGTTTAAAAAATGCGACATCTATTATGCCAGTGACCTGGATACGATCCTGCCACTTAGCTTCATCGCCAGATTAAAAAACAAAAAATTGGTTTTTGATGCACACGAATATTTTGAAGAATCCATAGAAATCATAAACAAACCATTTGTTTCCAAAGTATGGGAATGCATTGGTAGATTTTCAATTCCTATGGCGGATTTGCGATTCACGGTTTCTGAAAGCCTGGCAGAAGAGCTGTCTGCAAAGTATCGGGTTTCGTTTCATGTTATTCGCAATGTTCCCGAAATTCGCTACGGGCATTCACAAAAAGAACGCAATAAAATAATTTGGTATCAGGGTGCTATAAATAAAGGCAGGGGTTTAGAGACTATGGTAGAGGCTATGAAGGAACTGGCCGAATATCATTTTTTGCTTGCAGGGGAAGGAGATATTTTTATTGAAATTACAGAGCTAATAAAGAAATCAGGTCTGCAGGAAAGAGTCCGGCTTTTAGGAAAGCTGAATTATTCTGAAATGACTGAATATGCAACAAAGTCTTATATAGGAATCGATTTGCTGGAGTCTGATAGTTTAAGTTATTATTATTCTCTTAGTAATAAGACATTTGATTATATACAATCTGCTTTGCCTTGCATACAAATGAATTTTCCGGAATACAAGAAATTGCATCAGCAATATACCATTGGAGTGTTAATTGATTCGGTGAATAAATTGTCCATCGTCAATGCGATTCAAAAACTTGAGGATACTGAGTTTTACAATTCCTGCGTTGTAAATACGTTGAATGCTGCAAAAATTTATCATTGGAATGCTGAAAAGGAACTATTGTTGGATTTATTTAAAAAATTCATCGGCAAACCTTAATCCATGCTTTTTTAATTTCTTTGCGCAGTGATTTTGTAACTTTGACCCTAAATTCGAGCCATTTGTTGGAAAAAAACCGGGGATATTTTCTGTACGTATTAAATTATGCCATAGTCTTATTTCTTATTGGACTTGGATTGCTTGCCTGGTTTCATACATTCGGACTTGAAAAAAAATTAAAAGAAAATACAGCAATGGCTGTTGAGATGAAAGGAAATACTACGAGGCATACCCTGCAAAATATGGAAAAATGGCTAAAATCGCAGTCAGAACTTATCCCGGAAAGTATACAGAGAATTGACTCAATTGATATTGCCCATGTATTGATATCGGAATGGGAGACAGAAGGAATTGAAGAAAAGCTGAATACAAGGTTTCCTCAGATTATTCTATTTAAAATGAAACAGGAAAATCTTGCGGATGATAAATTAAAGTTGTTTGCTGAAAAACTTTATAAACAGGAGGGCGTACATCATTTTACGTATCAAAATGAGTTAACACATAGTTTTTCTGCTGTGCTTTACCGGATAAAACTGGGTTTTTTAATTTTGACAGGTTTATTTGTTTTAGCCGGGGTGTTAATAAGTGAATATCTGGCCCGTGTTTTTGTAGATTTCAGAGAATCGGTTATAAGGCATTGGCACGAGTTGGGGGCAGCACAGGAGAAATTCGTTCGCCCTTATCTTAAACGAGTAATTTATTTAGGCCTTGCAAGCGCATGTCTCAGTGTGGGCTTAATTGGGATCATCATCGGATTGTCGTATTATCTGATTCCCTGGGTACTTCCTTTGATCGAAACAAAAAAATTTATGCTGGTATTGATAATATTAGTAATATTAGGGCCAACTTTGCAGTATATTTTAGTAAAAAGAAAAATCTTGGCTTTATTAAATTCATAAAAAATGGGTGAATCAAAACAAAAAAAATCTAAAACAGTCGCTGCTCCAGGAATCCAATCCACCAGGCCTGTAACAGATCGCAAAGGAAATGAGGTGACTTATGGAATGACACAATATAAATGGATGTTTATCGGAATCGCTTTCATAGCATTGGGTATGATCCTGATGTCTGGAGGTTGGATGCCCAGCCCTGACGTTTGGGATGAAAGCATTATCTATAGCCCTGTAAGGCTTACGGTTGCCCCAATTTGTATCGTGGCAGGCTTGATTTTACAGGTTTATGCCATTTTTAAGGTCTGAAAACCCAGAAATTAGTCATCAATTTATTTCACCAGAACAGACTCATTACAGCGGTTATTTCGTATAATCCAATTTTTAACAGCTTGTCTGTTAAGCAGAATCCATCAGTATCGCGTACTTGATTGTTAATTCTTTAAATATCGACCAGATCAATTTTTGGGAAGGTGCTGTCCTTCTAATCAATAAACCTTTGGGTTTTAGTTCGTTCAAAGTAGTCTATGAAGCCAAAAAAGCAATTTGCAATATTTCCCGTAAAGATTTAAAAATCGGCCATGCCGGAACTCTGGACCCACTGGCTACAGGTCTGTTGATTCTCTGTACCGGCCGGATGACCAAACAAATTGAGAGTTTTCAAAATCAGGCAAAGTGGTATTCCGGTAAATTGATGCTTGGCGCCAAACGGCCAACTGATGACCTGGAATCGGATATTGATCAATACTTTCCTGTCGATCATATCAACGAAAAGATGATGGAAGACGTTAGCTTAAGTCTTTTAGGGGATCAATTGATGAGCCCGCCTATTCATTCTGCTATAAAAGTACAGGGACGGCGTGCATATCAAATGGCCCGCGAAGGCAAAGTATTTCAATTAGAGCCTAAACCAATTATGATTCATCAATTCGATATTCAGACAAGTTGTTTTCCCGAAATTTACTTTCAGGTCAATTGCAGTAAGGGTACTTACATCAGGTCTCTTGCCGCAGAATTTGGAAAAAGATTGCAAAGCGGTGCGTATTTGTCTCAACTTCAACGCGATGCTATAGGTGACTATCAGTTAAAAGATGCCTGGGATCTCAATGATTTTAAAAATAGTCTGTCCAAACTGAATTTGCAGTAAATCATATCAATCGTTTTACCTTTGTCGTCTATTTTTTAACTAAACTATGTCCATTCAAGTACAGGAATTAACAAAGTATTTTGGCAAACAGGCTGCTGTTGATCACGTCAGTTTTTCTGCCAGAAAAGGTGAAATTCTTGGTTTTTTAGGTCCTAATGGTGCCGGAAAAACCACAACCATGAAAATGATTTGCGGTTATCTTTTGCCCCATCAAGGGTCTGTACAAATTTGTGACATCGATATAAAAGAAGATCCACTGTTGGCAAAAAGTAAAATTGGTTATTTGCCGGAACACAATCCATTGTATAATGATATGTATATCCGCGAATACCTTTATTTTTTTGGTAAATTATCTAAACTAAAGAAATTAAAAGATCGGGTAGAAGAATTAATTGAACTTACAGGCTTAAGCCGAGAGCAAAACAAACATATCGGATCTTTGTCTAAAGGTTATCGTCAGCGTGTAGGTTTAAGTCAGGCATTGTTACATGATCCTGAAGTCCTGATTTTAGATGAACCCACAAGTGGATTAGACCCTAATCAATTAATCGATATCAGGAATTTGATTAAAAATATTGGCAAACAGAAAACGTTGATTTTTTCGACCCACATTATGCAGGAAGTTCAGGCACTTTGTGACAGAGTAATTATCATCAATCAAGGTAAAATTGTCGCTGATGAAACCATACAATCGCTAACAGCCAGATCAAAAAATAACAAACTTATCATTGTTGAATTTGCTGTGGATGTTGATCCCGGTAAATTGAAATCAATTGCCCAAGTGGAGAATATCCACCAGCGTACAAGCCGAAAATTTGAGCTATCTGTCAATCCGAATCAGGACATTCGGGGAGAGCTTTTTAACCTGGCCACAAAAATGTCGTGGCCGATATTAGAACTGAAAGAAGAAAAATCCAGTGTAGAAGATGTGTTTAATCAATTGACAAAAATCGGAAAGCCATGATGACTATTTTTATCAAAGAAATTCGCAGCTTCTTCAGTAGCCTGATCGGTTATGTGGTAATCGGCGTATTTGTTTTGATGCTTGGATTAATCATATGGGTGTTTCCCGATTTTAGCATTCTAAATTCAAATTATGCAAGCCTGGATCAATTGTTTTCTTTGTCTCCCATGGTGTTTCTTTTTTTAATTCCAGCTATTACTATGAGATCATTTTCTGAAGAAATACAATACGGCACTCTTGAAATAATGATGACAAAACCAATTTATGATCTCGATATTGTAGCGGGTAAATTTCTGGCTTGTCTGGCTCTTGTTTGTATCGCATTAATGCCAAGTCTGTTGTATTTTTTTTCTGTATATCAATTAGGATCGCCAAAAGGCAATATTGATGTTGGTGCAATTTGGGGGTCGTATATCGGGTTGATTATGCTGGCAGCTGCCTTTGCAGCAATTGGAATTTATTGTTCTACTTTATTTAAAAATCAAATTGTTGCATTTTTATTGACGATGGCAGTTTGTTATATTTTCTATTTTGGATTTTTCTTTTTGTCAAAATTGCCGGTCTTTTTTGGAAAAACAGATGATATCGTTCAGAAAATTGGAATGGATTATCATTACAATGCACTAAATAAAGGTCTGGTTGATCTTAAAGACATAGTCTACTTTTTATCAATCATAACTTTATTTCTTTTTTTAACAGCAGAATCACTAAAGAGCAGAAAAATATAATGGGTTTGAATTTAGAACATATCGAACGGCCGGTAAGGATAAGCCTGGTTATATTGATAGCGTTGCTGCTTAATATTGTCTTTTCTTTTTTTACAGTTTCAGTTGATTTAACGGAAGATAAACGATTCACCCTGACGCAAGCTACAAAAAATACATTGAAAAAAGTATCTGAAGTTATCTATATCCGGGTATTATTAGATGGTGAGTTTCCGGCAGGATTTAAAAGACTGCAGGAAGGTACCCGGAATATATTGACTCAATTTTCTTCAGAAAATGGCTATATCGAGTTTTCATTTGAAAACCCCAATGAAGGCTCCCTGGAAGAAATTAACAGCAGACGTGAAATACTTGCTAAAGATGGCTTAAATCCGGTCAATCTTAGAATCCGTTCTGGCACTGAAAATTCAGAACAACTGATTTATCCGTATGCATTGATTAATTTAGGTGAACGAAAAATAGCGATAAGCTTATTGGAAAATTTACCAGAACTCGATCAGGAACAAAATTTAAATAATAGTATTTCACAACTGGAGTATAAATTTTCAAATGCCATTGACAAGTTGATGCATATTGAAAAAAAGAATATTGTCATAACCAGTTCAAATGACGAGTTGAATCCGTTTCAGACCAAGGCCATCGAATTTTTATTACGTCCTTTTTATTATATCAAGCGATTAAGTCTGGATTCGATTTATCAAATCAAACAGGATGTTCATGTAGTTATAGTTGCTAAACCTCTAAAGCCATTTAGCGAAAGAAATAAATTTATTCTTGACCAATATGTGATGAATGGAGGAAAAATTATTTGGTTACTGGACGGTATTAAAATGAGTCTGGATAGCCTGGTCAGCAGAAATGAATACATTCCGGAACCTCTGGATCTTAACTTATCCGATATCTTGTTTAAATACGGTGTGCGGTTAGAACCAAATCTGGTTTTAGATTTGGAATGCGCCAAAATTCCTCAGGTTATTGGTAAATTAGGAGACAAGCCACAGATCGAGCTTTTTCCATGGTATTATTATCCGGTTGCGGCACCCAAAACCAATCATCCGATCGTAAATAATACCGATCGTATATTTTTGGATTTTCCGTCCAGTCTGGATACTGTAAAGACAAAATATCCGGTCATAAAAACAGCTTTGATCAGTTCTTCACAATATAGCCGGTATCAATTAGCACCTTCTAAAGTTGGTTTCGAAATACTGCGTTACAAACCGGATCCGGATAAATTTAATAAGCCCAATTTAATAATGGGTATTTGCCTGGAAGGTGAGTTCAGCTCAAATTATGAAAACCGTCTGGAAGAAAATATGATGAATTCTTTGAAAACCATAAAGATGGAATTCAAAAGTAAAAGTATTCCTACAAAAATGATTGTCGTAACTGATGGCGATTTAATCCGGAATTATTATGACGATCAAACAGAAAAATATTCTAATTTGGGATATAACCGCTATGAAAAAATTACCTACAATGGCAACAGAGAATTTATCATGAATGCCATTGAATATTTGACAAATGAAGAAAATATTCTGGAAGCACGTGCTAAACAATATAAGATTCGCTTGTTGGATCTAGTCAGAGTTGATAAAGAGCGTTTATTCTGGCAATGGCTGAATGTCGGTCTTCCACTGGGATTATTATTGTTGTTTGGCTTGTTTAATACAATTTACCGAAAAAAACGTTATACCAAAAATTTTTAAATGAAAATAAAATCAATTTGGTGGATACTCATTTTGTTCTTTGGATTGCTGGTTGCATTATGGTATTTCACATCAAGACAACCTGATAAAATCTCAGAGCTTAAGGCTGACAGGGATTTTGCCATCAAAGAAACAGATAAAATTGAAAAGATCTTTCTGGCTGGCAGAAATCAGGAATCCATCCTGCTCGAGAAAGTGAATGGTATCTGGATGCTGAATGGAAAGTACAAAGCGTTAAAAAACCCGGTGCAAAATTTATTGCAGGCAATCCGTGATATAAGATTGCAGTCTATACCTCCCAAAGGACATATGAAAAGCATTATGGAAGGAATTGCTGTTTATGGTATAAAAGTCGAGCTATATGGAAAAGAAAATCAATTATTAAAGACTTATTACGTAGGGGGTACAACACAACATGAGTATGGCACATACTATTATATGGAAAATGGCACACAAGCTTATGTAATGGAAATTCCGCACTTTGCTGGTAATATTCGCGAACGATATAAGCTGGACGAACTTGACTGGAGGGATAAGACTGTTTTTGAATTTTCTCAGAATGATGTACTTAAGATGACGGTAGAATATCCTCATGATGCCGATCAGTCTTTTGTTATTAAAAAGAAGGAAAATACATTCCGGCTATATGATTATTCTGATCAGGAAAAAGAATTGCAAGCTGGTAATGAAAAGGTTTTGGACAACTATATTCTGAGTTTTGATGGAATTGGTGCTGAGGATATTCAGAATGAACATCCGATGAAACAAGAAATTAGTCAACTCAAACCTTTTTGTATCATTCATGTGGAAAAAACCAACCCACAGGAATTGATTTCATATAAGTTTTATCCAATTGATCAGGATGAAACCGGCAAATTTAATTATAATTATAATCCTGAATTGTTTAAAAAAGAATTTTTCAGGATGCATGTGGCTCGAAGTACCGGCGATTTTTTATTGATACAATACCCTAATGTGATTCAGTTGTTTCGGAAGAAGAGTGATTTTAAATAAAGAGTATTTAATTTTTACTCAATCGGTGTAATTAAGCCTACTGTTTTCTCAAATTTTTAGCCATTCAGTTTGGATTGGTAATGAATCCAAAAATTGTCTTATTTTGGACGTGTGAAATTTAAAAAATATGTATTGTTGATTTCCTTATTCATACCGGTAACTTTGGGTATGAGTAATTCGTTTAAATCTGATGATTGGGGTTTTTATGCCCATAAGCTGATTAACCGTATGGCCGTTTTTACTTTGCCGGAAGAGTTAATCGGTTTTTATAAAGCAAATATTGACTATATTTCAAAACATGCCATCGATCCGGATAAGCGACGCTATGCAGTAAAAGGTGAAGCCGTACGACATTATATGGACATCGATCATTGGGGGGTGGAAGCCATAAACAAAGTACCCAGGGAGTTAAGTATGGCTATCATCAATTATAATCATTTTTATATAACTCACGGCGGTAAAAAAAATTTATTATTCGATACAATTGTCAATCCAGATTATTCACCAGACAGTTTATATGTAGCCGGTTCAATCGTTGAATCAGGATGGATACGGCAAACTGCAATCAGTAAGCAACTGTTAAAGTTTGTCTTTCAAAAATGTTCTATCCCTTTGTACGAACCGGAAGAATGGATAATATCAAAGGATTGTTTTCTTGAGATAATACCATTGACTATATCAGATGCAAGCATTACAATCGAAGATCGGTTTTTGCAACATGGAGTTTTGCCGTATAACCTGGAAAGAGTTTATTATCAATTGACAGAAGCCTTTAAAACAAAATCGAAAGAACGGATATTGCGATTGTCGGCAGATATAGGACATTATGTTGGAGACGCCCATGTTCCATTGCATACCACGAAAAATTACAACGGGCAGTTGAGCAATCAGGATGGCATTCATGCCTTTTGGGAAAGTCGAATTCCGGAATTGTTTGCAGAATCAGAATTTGATTTTATCGTAGGGCCAGCGCAGTATATTTCTGAAATCGGTCCATTCATCTGGAACATTGTAGAAGATAGTCATCGCGGAGTCTCCATGGTTTTGGAAGTGGAAAAAAATTTAAGTCAGATTACACCGGCTGACCAGCAATATTGTTTTGACGAGCGCCTGGGTGCCATTACAAAAGTACAATGCCGGGATTATGCTGCAAAATATCATGAATTATTGGATCAACAAGTAGAAGAAAGGATGAGAACCTGCATTCTGAATCTGGGTAGTATCTGGATGTCCGCCTGGGTAGATGCGGGGCAACCTGACTTGAGCACTTTACTGCAAATGCCGGAAAATTTGCCAGAAATAGAACAAGACAGCCTTTTGAAAAAAAGACTGCTTCAGTCAGTTAGGCCACATGAGTGAGTGGAATTTCAATTAGCTAGATGAGTTTCTAACAAGGCTGTAACAACTTGATAAAATCAAAATGGAAAGTATAAATTTTTTAAACGAAAAACAGGAACTAGCAAAAATGCAATGCCGATGGCTACCCAAATACTGGCTTCGGTCCAATGAGCTGACAGAATGGCTTCTAGTGCTGCACCGCCAAAAAAGAGAAGAAATATTGTGGAGTTGGTGTTTATATTTAATTGGTTCATTAATTTGTTAGAATCATTATTTCTTGCGTATACCAAAAATTAATAACCATAGAGTTAATATCAATTCACCAAACATGGCTGGCATTCCATAAGTAAATACTAAATCTCTATAATGAGGAAATACTATATCCATAAAACTAAGAACCACATATACAAGGCCATTGATGAGCAGCCAAATTCCAATTATTTTGGGAATAAAATTTGATTTATATACAAGGATTGCTAATGGAAAGAGCCACAAGCCCCAGGTTAATTCTAGAGCAACCACACAATAATCATTTATTTTAAGAAACAAATAGGCTAAGTCCAGTCGTTGTAATGCTTCAAATGTCATAAACAGTTTATCATTCAAGATCATAAGTGCTGTAATGCTAAACGCTGTCGAAATAATTCCAACTGGCACCTGAATTATAACAAATGCAACCAGATGTTTAGCACAATTTTCATTGACAGATTTAAAGAGTTGATAAAAAGATAATATTAACAGAACCCATAGAATGTTTGCTAATAAACCGGAAAATATACCAGTTCTAAAAATTAGTTCGTTACTTAGAATATTTTGAGAAGTTGCCGCGATATCTCCTTTTACAATAAATTTCGACTTTATAAAAATCATTTCATATAGTCCAAATATTATCCATGAGACAAATAAAAAACCAGATAGTCTTGCCCTTCTCTTTAAAAGGTTTAAATTTTTATCCATGATTCTTTTTTAAAAGTTAATAATATCAAATTCATTTTATAAAGCAAACTTCTTCCATTCAGCCAGATTTACACCTCTAATAAGCAATGTCAATGCCAATGATAATTCTCCTGCAAAGACTGGCAACACAATAATCGTAAATACTAAATCAGATAGCTCCGGTGCTAAGATTAATGTAAACCCGTTGACTAAATATCCCAATCCCGATATGATGTAGAGAATTGCTACAAACTTTGGAAGATAGCTTGACTTGAAAATTAATATGCCTGTAAGTATAAAATAAGGCCCAAACATGAGTAATGCAATCCCAAAACCTACCACATGGCTTTTTATCGTTAGATATAGTAATGCACTAAGTTGTTCAGAAGTAAATGCTGATAAAAATGCTGAGGTATCTAATGGAAACAGAACTTCCACAAGTTTTAAAATGTATACAGCTTGAATTGTTGTAGCAACAAGATTAAAAATGGCAGCCAGAATAGCCATATCTTTGTTAACTGGTTTTGTTAGCTTATACATTATTAGCACCAGCATTAGTCCAATAATTATAGACAATACTTGTGCAGATATTCCCAGTCGCCAAATATGTTCCATGGCCTTGAGATTATCCATGGTAGCTAAGGCATTTCCAGAAACAATTAGTTTGTTTTTTACAATTATCTCATAAAATATTCCTAATAAAATTAAAAGAAGATACAAAACACCACCGATTCTTGCATAAGTTTGTGGATAAATTTCAGCTTTTGTGTTAATTGAACTCATATAAGGTATTTAAGCTTCTTAAAACGGGTGATCTAATTTATTCAATTAATAAATATGTCCTAATACTTTACTAGCCATCTCTTTTGCAAAAATTCAATCGTATGCTCAATTATTGCTGACTGCATCTATATTGTTAATTCTGTCCCATCAGCTTGTATTTTCATGTGAAATTTCATTGCCACCTATCTGTGGTTTTTTTTTATATAATTTGCCCAAACGTAAGACCAAGGTATTGCAAAAGGGATTATAACTCCCATTAAACAATTTTTTGTTGTCTCCAAGTTAACTTCGTCCATATGATCAGAAGACCATAATGGATAAGCAACTGAAATCAGCCAAATAGATTTCCAAATCATCTCAAAAAAAAGTACAGGCAACATTGTCAGCGGATAACGTATGCCCATTACTGCAAGAAGTGACATTGCCCCTAACATGCTACATCCGACTCCATGCCAGAGAGGCCAATCTTTGTGGTGATTTATTATTTGGGGCCAAATCGTAAAGGCAAGACCAACAGCAATAAGAAGGTAGATTGATCTAAGGAAGTAAAGGCGGGCTATTGAGACTTCATTCATAAATTTAAATAATGTTAATAAATTTGAGTTCTACTTTATTTTTAAAGCATCTACTTCTCTTCCTCTTTGAGTCAAAATTACTTTCTTTACCAATCCTGAACTGTCTTTAATAAATTCAAATTGAGCATCATCAACTTTGGTAAAGAATTTATTTGCTGTTTCGGCAAAAATTTCAAACTGTTCTTGTCCTTCTGCTTGTATGAAAAGGCGGTCCTGCACGTTTGTGACTGAGAAAGTGAAAACAGATGGAATCTCGTATTCGCCTGAATACGTTTTCAATATCTTTACATCGACTTTAATTCCGTTTTCACTGGGAAATGGTTTATTCGTTTTAATCCAAATTTCGTTTCCTAAAAGTTTTTTAGTAGTTAATGATGCAATTTTACCTTTCTTGTTTCTGACAAATTCTATCGATTGCATATTATCATTGGCAAAGAAAAACAAATCTTTTTTATATGCTTTCAATTCTGATTTTGGACCACGGCCTAATTGAGAAAACAACTGATTATTTGATACGGAAATAATTCGCTGTTGACCTTTTGGATTTTCATAAAGACCTTTATATTCTTGTATTGTGTTAGGTTTTATCGGGATCTCCTTGTGCTCAAATGGCTTGCCACTTGCAAGTGCTGCCAATCTTGAAGCTATGTCCTTAGGATAATTACAATCGCAATTTGAAAAGACAACCACTAAAACATCTTCTTGAGGTAAATAAACTTGTATAGTTGCAAATCCGGTGATAAGACCTCCATGCCAAATAGAAGGGCTCTCATACACATAACCCATACGCCAACCATAGCCATAGTCTGTTTCTATTCCATTTGACAATTTATATCTGGTCAAAGCTTTATTAAGATTTTCTTTTTTAACAAGTTTATAGGAATGAAGCCCCTGATGCCATTTGAAAAAATCAGACACTGTGGATTGTATTGCCCCGGCGGAGTAAACATGCGTAATGTTACGGGGACTGGAATTTTGAAATCCCGTCTCTCCTAAACTATATGCTCCAACCCTGTTTTTAATGATTTTTAAATCACTTGCATATAATGAATTAGTCATATCAAGCGGATTAAAAATGTTTTCTTCAAGGTATTTTGCATAGGTCTTCCCAGTGATTTTTTCTATGATATATCCGAGTAAGAAGTAACCTGAATTACTGTATTCCCATTTTGTACCTGGAGCAAAACGCATAGGTAAGTTTTTGAAAAAATCAATTACTTCAAGTGGTGTGCAATCCAAGGCTAACTTTTTTTCAGGGTCTTTCATGCCTGAAAAATTATGTATTCCGGATGTGTGTGTTAGTAAATGTTCAATTGTAATTATGTTGCCTTGAGTTGGATAGTCAGGAATAAACTTTGTGATTTCATCCTGCAAACTGAGTTTTCCCTGTTCCATTAATTGTAATATCGCCACGGCGGTAAACTGTTTTCCTAGAGATGCAATCCAGAATACATGGTCATCATGCATGGGGACATTTAATTCCAAATTAGCCATTCCGTAAGCTTTTTTATAAATAATCTGGCCATGGCGGGCTACTAAAACAGATGCTCCCGGTTCATTTGATTTGAATTGTTCTGACAAAATTTTGTCAAAATGGGAGGCAAGTTGTTCTATGCTTTTTTCCTGAGTGTATGCATTAATTACTAAAAGTATTAGAGTGACAATTAGTGCTTTTTTAATGAAATCCATTTTCAATTATTTTAGTTGATCTTTCTTTTAAAATATGTATATTTCTTCAATAGATGGCAAAAGTAAATTTTAACTATTTAGCATAAATACTACTGTCTACGAACAACAAATTAAGGTATACAAACAACTTCATTTAAGTAGCTGTATATTAAGTAAAACAAAAATTTTTGCTGACCTTTGTACTTTAATGAGAAATATGAAGAGATTAATTATAATAAAGGAGTTAAAATTTTACTTCTGGGTTGGAATTATTTGGTTATTGTTCTGGATTTTAGTGGCATTTACTAATCATGAATCAACATTCATACAGCAAGTTATAAATGAAATATGGCGCTTTTTTTATATTGTTTTTGCAAATCTTATTTTTTTTGAATATTTCCTACCTTTAATATTGAAGAAAAGATCTGGTTTATTATTCAATATCCTGATCGCCATACTCGTCACTGTCCTTCAACTTTTCATTATTACTATTGGATTATATGGTTGGAAGAATCTCGGGATTCAATTGAATATATATACTTCATTTCGACAAGTTACACTAATTCCTGATGGATACTATCATAGGGCCATGGAAGACATTTATTATCAGGCTCAGGGTGGAATAGCATCCATTTTCTTTTTCGGGCTCACAAAACTTTTTTATGCAAATTTCAAATTAAAACAAACCACGCAACTGCTTCGTCTTGAAAAGCAAGAAGCTGAATTGAATTATCTTAAATCACAAACAAACCCACATTTTTTATTCAATACATTAAATAATATATATTCATTAGCAAAGGATAAATCTGATTTAGCGGCTGAATCCATTTTGCGTTTGTCCAAAATTTTAAGATTCATGCTCTACGAAACGAGTGGAAAGTTTATATCCATTGAAAAAGAATTAGAAATTATAAGCGACTATATTGATCTCGAAAAATTGCGTTACGATGATTCATTGAGAGTAAAATTTACTCGTGATATAAAGGATATGAAGCAAACATTGCCACCATTGTTGCTGATTCCGTTGGTTGAAAATGCATTCAAGCATGGTGTTTCTGAAACGAGCCATCATCCGTTTGTTGATATATATTTGAAGGCTGATTGTCAGCAAATTTTATTTGTGGTGAAAAATTCTGTTGAAAATATTCAGAGAGAAAGCAATGTAACAGAAAATATCGGACTTTCCAATTTGAGACGGCAACTTGAATTGCTTTATACAGACTACAATTTATCAGTACAGCAAAACGAAACAGTGTTTACTGCAATATTAAAAATTAATATTACAAGCCATGTCTAAAGTAAAGTGCATTGTTATAGAAGATGAACCATTGGCCGTAAAGGTAATAACAGATTACATTTTGCAAATTCCCTTTCTGGAATTGCAGGGCACGTTTAAAAATGCTATACTTGCATCTGAGTTCTTGCATGATAATACCACCGAGCTTATTTTTTTAGATATACATTTGCCAAAATTAAAAGGTATTGATTTTTTAAAAACACTTTCACAGCCGCCTGCAGTTATTCTCACAACGGCATATCATCAATATGCTGTAGATGGGTTTAATCTTAATGTAACAGATTATCTGTTAAAACCTTTTTCTTTTGAGCGTTTTTTAGTGGCCGTCAATAAGGTAAATTCAGTTAGAAAGGAAATCAGTAATATTCAGGACAGTGATGCTAAAAAAGATTTTATATTCTTGAATATTCAAAAGAAGAAGGTAAAAATATTATTTTCTGAAATACTTTATATTGAAAGTCAGCGTGAATATATTAAGATAGTAACAATAAAAAAGCAGTTACTCTGCAAGATGAGTACTCACGAAATAGAAAGTCTCCTGCCTGGGCATCTATTCATGCGCATTCATCGTTCGTTTATTGTGTCCATTAAAATGATCGAATCATATACTGCAGAAATGGTAGAAGTGAATGGGATTTCTATTCCAATAGGCAGAGAGTACAGAGGAATTATAGAGACATTATAAGGAATAAACATTTTCTGTATTCATGTAATTCGTTCAGGCTAAAAATTGAAATCTATCTGTTTTTAATTTTGGTTTTTGAATTAAATCCGGAACGAGATTGTATAAAGTTAGTCCGTCACTTTTATTTACTATTGTATATTAAGTAATATATTACAAACGATCAAACTTTGCGTATTTTCCTAACCGACAAATAGTTCATTCTTAATATAAATGTCGAATAATGACTCCTAATCGATTTTTAGAGATTCCCTTAAATTTTATACTTTTGATATTGATTTTAATTTTTTAAACGGACTGCCTTTATGTACACTGCTTTGAATAAACTTAAGATACTATTACTTTTAATCTATTCATCAACTGATATAACTTCACAATCAACCAGGTTAATCGTCAATAAATTCGAAGGAACAAAACAAATAAGCGAGAGTTATTCCGTATTGAAGTCTAATCGGGTAATTAAACACGGAGACTATATTTCCTATTTTCGAGCCACAAAAGAAGACTTAAAAGATATCAAAATGGGATACCAAAATATAGAATATTTTATTAAGGCGAAGGGTAAATATTTAAACGGTAAAAAAGACGGTGAATGGATTGAGTACTCGCACCCATCATCGTTAAAATCACAAGGATCCTATAATAATGATAATAAAATTGGAATTTGGCTCACATCGAAAGAAGGAGGAAATGTTATCGAAAAATATGACTATGATAATCATATAAAACTAAAGCCTATTATAAAAGTACCAATTACTTATCCTGCAAGAGCAAAAGAAGATGGTATTCAGGGAATCGTTATAATATCATATCATGTAAATTCAGATTGTTCATTCTACAATTTTAATGTTTTACAATCTGTTTCCCCTGAATGCGATAAGGTGGCCTTGGCAACAATAACTAAATTTGGTGAGTTAAAAAAGAAATACGACATCGGAGACAATTGTAAAGAAAAGACAGATACATTTCGTGTTAATTTCAAATTCGTGGAGTGAACTTAAATCGCAACTAAAATAAAAGGTATTTTAATCAGGCATCAAGAAAATGTAATTCATCCATTTTGGCTTTTCATATAAATTCTATTTCCTTATCTTTAGCTTTCGTTTCGGCTTCGATTTTTCGGTAATGAAAAATTCATTTTCTTTCTTGGTGGCGAATGGTGGCAGTGTATCATCTATGCCCAACCATCAAACATTTCAAAAACTAAACTCGTATTGCAGCATACTTTATTTTTGAATTTCTGGTTATAACAATCTATCTACTTGTCTTTATTAAAGTAGTCCACTTGCGCTAAAGAAAGAAATGATTATAATCGAATTATAAATTCTTCAAATCCTTACCATTGTAAAGATTTTTCTTTTTCCTTCTCCCATTTCCACCTGCACAAAATAAAGTCCGGCTTTTAAATTAAGCGGGATTAACTGATTGTATTCGGAGGAGTGTACAGGGATCATAGAAATTAATGTTCCCTGAGATGAATAAATAGTTATCCGGTGTAGTTCAAATCCAAATGGATTTGTTATTCTTAGATAATCCGTAAACGGATTTGGAGCAATAGTTATAGAGTTTTCCTTATAATCTTTTACGCCCGTCATGCATGAATTGCCCGGTGTGTCAAATTTATAAGTCAGAGATTCAGAAAAATAATCAGAACATTTAGCCTGGCATTTTAATTCATACCGGCTGCAGCTATCGAGATTTATCAAATTGATACGATTCGAATTAGTCACCGCCGCAATCCAGTTTTGAGAGTATAATTTTCGGTAACTATATGTAAAATCCGTTGCAGACTGATGATTAATCATAAATTCCGCCTGATGTGGACCCAGATTAATAGCTCGGATAGATTCAATATTCTGACAAAGTGAACTTGTGATAAAAACACAATAATCTTCATATTCCCCAAATTCAATCGATTGAAAACAGGGGAGGGGAGTGCTTTCAGAAAACTCCGCAAATTTTAACATAATACGCATTCGGGTCCAACCAATCAGAGCATTTCCGGGGATCATGAAATTATGGGATTTTGAATACCTGAATTTTACTGTAGGTAAGGCAATATTTTCGTTTGTATCAAAATTGCCATCCTGATTATAATCAATCCAGACTGCAAGTACCAGCTGACTTGTGTCATTCGCATAACCGGCATCCACCTTGAAAGTATGCAACTTGTTTTTCTCCAATATCCATTTCTGGTTGGTATCTGTAAAATCACCATATCCCAGATTGTTTCCCGTTTTGAAATATAGATTGTTCAGTGCAATTGCTTCAAGCCATTCCAAATCAGCGGATGGTCTGAAACGCCGGCAGTAATTTAATTCACTACAACTCAAACATCCGTCAGTAGAAAATTGAAAAATCTTGCTCAGCGGAGTGGATTTTGAATTGCAAAAAGTATATGCCATGAATTCATATTGACAGCAAGGATCCAACTGTCTGAGTATAAAATTGGACATGTTTAATTTAAATTCAAACGTATCCCATGCCGGCGTGTTTGTTTTACGCAATAAAATTACTAAAGGCATATTGTGCAAATCAGACAGACCAATCTGTACTTCTGTGCCACTGTTAGTCATTAGTTTAAATCCATCAGGTGCATCACAACAACCCGAGGTTTTATAAAATCTGCTTACCGAAAAATCATTGGTATTGCGATTACAGATATTCTTATATTGAATTTCGTATTCCGTACAAGCTTCCAGATTTTGTAAAATAAAATGACTTCCTGTATAGATACTGGTATCCGACCAAAGACTTTCATCTTTTATTCTGTATCGAATTTTAACTGGGTAGATACCATTAACCTTCCAATTTAAGCTTATCGAATGATCCGTGATATTGGACGGATATAAGGGTGAAACACCCAACAGGCTTTGATATAAATTGAGTATTCCGCCGGATACTGTGGTTAAGGTAAGGTCCGTGTTTTTTTGGACGGACTGCAGTAGAATTCTTTTAATTTCCCGGGCTGCTTCCGGTGGATTTTGTCTGGCCAAAAAAGATAAATTACTGCAAGGCAAAGAGTACAATAATGCAACAGCTCCTGTGACCTGTGGTGAGGAAGCACTTGTTCCACTTATCAGGCGATACGAATTATTTATATAAGTCGAATAAACTGCCTCACCGTAAGCACCTAAATCAATCGATTTAGAACCAAATGCAGCGGAAGCCACTTTATTATTTTGACGGTTCATATTGGTCACCGTAATCAGAAATTCACTTTCGCAGCTTGTAGGTAAATCTCCTTCAATATCGACATCTATATTTTTATTGGCGGTTGACGCAATACTCACAATACCTTCTTTCCCAAGGCTATCATAAATTGCACACCAAATGGGTGCATCCTCTGGTTTGCCAAAATCCGTTCCCCAGGAAGAATTGGTAGCGACAACAAAAGCACCTTTTTGCCCCCCGGTATTTTGATAAAGTCTCCTTTGCAATAAGGGATATGAATACGATTCGATGGCGTTGGCCTCATCACCTCCCCCTTGCACAAACAGTAGTTTTACCTTCCAGCAGATCCCGGAAATACCTGTTCCATTATTACCTCTTGCAGCTGCCAGGCCACTGATTTGAGTTCCATGTTTTCCCAAATCAAATTGATCATTTAGCTTGTAGGTATTCCAACCATTTACATCATCGATATAGCCATTTCCATCGTCATCAAGGCTATTGTTGGGGATCTCGTGGCGATTTACCCATAAATTTTCTTTTAAATCAGAATGATTGATATCAATGCCATCATCAATGACACACAACACGATGGTATCCCCATTTTCAGATATTCCACCAGTGGTTAAATCCCAGGCTAAGTCTGAATCAAAATCGATTTTAGTATCCTGATCATTTAGATGATGCCATTGAGAGGGAAAAAAGGGATCGTCGGGCATTATTCTGGGTACTATTATGTGGTTTTTCTGAATGTGAATCACTTCCGGAAGTGTTTGAAAATCCCGGATCAGCTCATTTTCTTTCAGTTTTGTAAAATCAAATGAAACCAGCCAGATATTCCAGGGTCCCGCAAGCTTACGAATCGGACTAATCTTATGATATAGGCCTCTGGATCGGCTAATTACAGGCTTTTTCTGTCCTGAATCCCAACCGTAATTTTCTTTAAACTGTATGAGAAGTTGACCTTGCCGGTGGTTTAATTGCTGCGAAGACAGCGGGTACCGGTAAGTTAAAAGCATCATTACCAGGAGAATGTATCGAATATCGGCTAATTTGAACAATAAATGCATAGGCTTAAAACAGGACAACGTTCCAGATACAATAATAGCAAACTTGAAGAGAAGAAGCTAAAATATTTCTTAGCAAAAAAATACAAATTACATAAATTTAATATATATTAGCGCTTTATTTGCAGAATAATAATTATTAAACTCAAAATGGTATCATGAAAAAATCATTCGGTTTTCTGTTGGGGTTTTATTTAATGTTCCCACTTTCCCAATTGGCTTGTCAATCAGATGAGCTGATAACAGCAAACAAACATTTCGAATTAAAAAATTATGGCCGGGCCGCTTCAGTATACGAGTCCATCTTGTTGGAAGATCCCCTGAATACTCAGATCTTACCAAAACTGGCTTTGAGTTACAAGTACAGTAATCAGACCGATCAGGCCTTAAAGGTTTTTTCCAATATAATTGATAAGCCATTGACAGACACAGAGTTGTTGTTTGAATATGCTGATTTATTGCGAAGTGCCGGTAATTTTGAAGAAGCAAAATTGTATTTTGAAAAATATTCAATGCACAATCCTGTCGTGGGTAATTATTTTGCCCAAATTTGCGAATATGCAAAAACCCAATTAAAAGAGCCATCTCATTGTAAATTAAAAAATCTGGAAACCAATACGCAAGGTTCTGACTTTGCTCCGGTGCCGATTGGCGAAAATTTACTATTTGCTTCAGAACGGGTTCTGGATCAAAATGTTAAATCACCAGCCCGGGTTGAATTATTTACAACCAGCATAAAAGGAACTGCTGGAAGTAAGGAAGCCAAAAATCTTCAGGAAGTCTTAGATAAAGAGGCTCAAGGCTTAGGAAATGTAAGTTATGCTGAAACAGGTCTTCAGGTCGCATTTTCAAAGGCATCAAAACTGAGTGATAATGCTCTGGTTCAATCGTTGACACCCTTGGAAATTTATTTTGCCGATGTGAATGATAAAGGATCCTGGACAAATATCAGACCCTTTGAACACAATCAAAAGTCGTATTCGTATGGTTTTCCAAATTTGACGGAGGGCGGAAACACCTTATATTTTTCGTCCAATGCTCCAGGTGGATTTGGTGGCTACGATATGTATGTGAGTCATATTCAGGCCGATGGCAGTTGGTCTACACCTCAAAATATGGGAGCCATCATTAATACTCCCGGAAATGAAATTTCGCCTTATTATCAAAATCAACTTTTGTTCTTTTCATCAGACTGGCATCAGGGATTTGGTGGATTTGATGTATTTAAAACTAAAAAGAGGGGTGATGTTTGGGAAGATGTTCAGAATATGGGTACTTGCGTAAACTCCACAATGGATGAATATTATTTTATACTCGATAAAGAAGATAATGGTTTTTTTACATCCAATCGTTTTGGTGGAAAAGGAGGTGAGGATATATATCAAAGCATGAAATTAAAATTGCCAAAAGATATCAGCAGCAACGCCATAACAAATACCGAAATCGAGGATATGGCGCTTAGTATGAAGACTAACATGACGACGACCCATGCGGCAAATAATACAGAAGTGTTGATATTTGATGATCCAATGTTGCTTACCAGTGAAGATGCTCAAAGTAATAAATTATATTTTGTGCAGATAACTTCTTTAACTAAATACTCTGACCGCATGGAAGAACGCTTTAAGAAATATGCGGTTTATGGCGATGTCTACAAAGTAGTTGTTGAGGGTGTTACCAAAATCAGAATAGGTTCTTTTGTCGACGTAAATGAAGCTGTTGCCGTAATGAATGTATTAAAAAACAATGGCTTGAAAGACGCTTTTATAGTCGGAGATATTATCGATTCAGAACGTACGACCTTAATTTCTAAAGCCAGTACAAAGGTGTCCAGCTCCGCTGCCACAGCGTCTGTAACTACAGAAAGCACCTCAATTACAGAATCCGGAAAGTATAAAATAAGGGTCGCTGAGTATAAAGCTCCTGACTGGTTTGATATTAGTAAAATAAATGATTTGGGAAATATCGAACATTGGACAAAAGCCGGTTGGACCATTATCGTATTGGGAAACTACAGTACGGAATCATCAGCTAAAGAAGTAATTTCTAAATTAAAATCAAGAGGTTTTAAAGAATCGTATATTGTCATGGAAGAAAATGGCAAACTCTTCAGATTGTAAGATTGAAAATATTTTCTTGAATGTGCTTTTAGTTTTTGACTTTAGGTATAGTTCAAACAATTGGAATTCATTCAATTAGATTTTTAGTTCAGGCCATAGATTTGACGTGATAAGTATCATTGGCTTTGGTAATGATAATTATTGCCAGCCTTCATTTTATCGCTACCTTTATCTCGCTGTCTGGATAATACAATTCAGAATTGTGGATATATTAGTAAAGGAATGCGCAAAACCGGTATTTTTCTATTCTGCTTTTTAATACTTATGTGTGGCTTTAGCAATGTAGTTTCCTATAGCTTGTTCAGATTGAATCAGGAAAATATAGTTTTAAATCATTGCATTAATAAAGACAAACCACAAAAAAAATGTCACGGGAAATGTTATTTAAAATTAAAACTTAAGGAGTTAAATACCCGGTCACATTCAGAAAATGCTGTCTTTAATTTACATGAATTTAGTCAGTGGTTTCAGAATGATTATTCACTTCTGAGTTTAAAGGAGTTTTTATCGCTTCATATTCTTATCAGCGATTACCCAAATCTGATCCTTACAAACTACTTGTCAGGAATCGACCGCCCACCTGGCGTATGGATTGCTAATCGTTTTTAGTAATCTTATAAAATTAAGTATATGTATAAAACTAGTAGCATCTGCATGATGTGGATGTTTATTTTACTGCATATCAGAGCAACTGCCTGTGATGTATGCGGTAGTAATTTTGCTTATGCAGGATTGGGATTGATTAATAATAATAATTCGAATCTGATTTCATTGCGATGCCAGTTTTCCCGGTTTAATTCGGGGACACACAACGTTGAAAATTTGGAAGATATGTATTCCAGTTTGGAGTTGGGCGCCAGTTATAAACTCACCTCTCGCCTTAAATTACAGCTAATCATACCTTATCATTATAACATTCGCAAACAGAATCAGCAAATCCTGAATATAGACGGAGTAGGTGATTTAAAAGTTATGGGTTCCGGAATTCTGGTTGATAATTTCGAAATTGGCAATACCTGTAGTCTGTACGTTGAAACTGGATTGGGACTGAGCATGCCAACTGGAAAATACCATTCTTCTCTGCACGAACGAAATTTGCCTGAAACTTTTAATCTGGGCAGAGGAAGTACCGGATTATTGTTTCTACCTCAAATAGGATTTAGTTGGAATAATCTTGGTTTAATGTGTTCGTTTAGCTATTATTATAATTTGCCAGGTCGTATAAATTATATTTTGGCTGATCAGATCTTGACTCAATTTTATTTGAGCTATAAATACGCTTTGTCTATGAACACATTGCTTACACCTTTCGCGGGTATTCTTACAGAGTATGCTGCAAAGGACCGTTACGCAAATGGAAATATCGTAGCAAATTCCGGCGCACATGCTGCACTATATTCAGTTGGATTAAACACTCAATACAAATCTTTTGTGACTGGGGTTATTTTTTCCGTTCCATTGACACAAAAATATGCAGCTGGTGCATCCGAATTATCACTTAAGTTAAGTATCCAGCTTAATTATTTATTTTAAAAAATTAAAAATCGCTTGTTATGAAAATAAGTTTCTATTCTATTATAGTTTTTATTTCTGTTTATAGCTTGTCATGTAGTGACGATCATGGCCATTCGGGTGATTATGAATATCATGCTCATATTATTTCGCCAAATGACAGTCTTTATAAGCTAAATGACTCAGTACAAATTGACGTTAACTTTGAAAGTCACACAGGTTTAACCGTACATCATGTTAATATCAGGATTTACAATAAATCCACAGGTGGTGAAGTATATAACCAACCATCCCTTGCACATGTACACGCAACAACCGGGCAATACATCTTCCGCGATTCGATTATATTAACACCGGCCCAGGGATTTTTATCAGGTTCAAATTGGATTTTAGAAGCCAGGGTTTGGGCTGATGTGGACGGATAAGAGGAAGTAAAAGACCAGTTTGAATTTAGAGTCGAATAAATACCAGCTTATTCTATAATCAGAATGGAGTTTTAAAGATACTGTTTGGTTAATTTTTATAAAATCCAGGTTTTAGTAAATTGTATTAAAACCTGGATTTTCAATTAAGGGACATCTGAGAGTAAATTATTCAAGGATTTTTATCCTGCTAGCTAAAATCTTAATATTTTTGCTTTAAATACATGAGGGATCTTAACCCGGTGTTTAATTTTTAGCTCATTTTACAACTATTTTAAATATCAGGCATTAATTGACATTACAATTGTATTGTAAGGCATTAAGGCTATTTTTAAATTAATCTGTGGGCTGTTTTTTTATAAATAAACTATATTTTATCTTGATTTACAGGGGCATAGAATGGCAAGTTTCAGTTAAGAGATCCAGGGATTTGATCATAAATTCGGGCTTGCTTTTTTTAATGCTGATTTTAGGTATGGTTCTTAGTAATCAACTATCTGCTCAACAGCGAATCACAATAAAAGGACAGGTTGTCGATGCTAAAAATGATGAACCATTATCATTTGTTTCCGTCTCTGTTAAAAATAAGGCAATTGGAAGTTTAACCGATGATTCGGGTAAGTTTGAGTTTAGAGCAAACATTAAATCCGGTGATTCGCTTCAAATCAATTATGTCGGATACAATACACTTGTCTTGCCTTTAACGACAAAATCTACCCAAACTTTTTCCATTAAATTGCAGGAAGCTACGTATGAATTAGAAGAAATTTTGGTAACAGCTGATCCGAATCCAGGCAAAACCTTAATGAAAAAAGTAATTGCTCAAAATGCCAATAACGATCCTGCTAAACTTAATCGCTTAAAAGCAAAGCGATGGGAAGTCAAACAAATTGATTTATTTGATCCGAAAGCAGATGCATTAAATCCTACTAAAGGATTAATTTTTGGAGATAAAGCTAAAATTTATGCTAGTCTTCGCAGCGAAAAGGATACACTAACTCAGGAAACTCCTCTTTATTTTGCAGAAAAAATTTCGGATTATGAATTGACGAGCTCTCCTTTTTCAGAATCTGAACATGAGCTGGCAGTTAAGACAACCGGATTTGAAACAGACGTAGTGCTTGAAAAATTAGTCAAATGGAATGCGGCGGAAATCAATTTGTATTCTGACTGGGTTTTGTTGTTTAATAAAAACTTTGTGAGTCCTGTAGGTACCGATGCATTCAGTTATTATAATTTTTATATTGTGGACAGTGTTGCGTTGTCAGGTGGATATTACAATATTACATTTCAGGCAATACCTAAAAATTGGCGAGATAATGTATTTACCGGTTTTTTTACCGTAAATGATAGTTCGTTTGCACTGGTGGCTGCTGATCTTAAATTAAGTAAAGATGCAAATATCAATTTTATTGAATCCATTACGATTCAGCAAAAATATGCACCAGCACTCGATGTATCAACACAAACTTACAGATACACATTAACTGAAAGTATTCTTTCATTGCGCTATCCGGCAAATCTGGAAAGTCTCGGAATTCCGATTCCGGTATCACTGGGTGATAAATTTTTAAATTGCAAAATGAAGGTGCGTCACAGTGATATACTTTTAAATACACCTAAACCTTCTGAATTTGCCAAAGCCGGAGCCCTGGTCACATCAAGGCAATTGCTGGACTCCGGACACGACGATTCTTATTGGAATGCAATGAGACCTGATTCATTGTCCGGTAGAGAGTCTGCTATTTATGAAATGGCTAAAGAGCTAAATAATAACGCAGCAGCTAAAGCTAAGGAGAAAGCATTATCCACCTTATTGTCAGGCTTCTATTATATCGATAAAAAATATGTATTTGGGCCTTTAGGTTCGGTATTCAGCTCCAATCGCATCGAAGGATTTCGTCTTCGATTAAGTGCCCGTACGATGGAAGATATATTTGCAAAGACTGGTATCTATGGTCATGTTGCATACGGTTTTAAGGACAAACGCTTTAAATCCAGTGTAGGTGTCAGACATGTTTGGAAAGCACAACCATATACGCGAAGTCAATTGTCATTTAATTCTGATTACGATGTTGTTATCGAATGGTTTGATCAATCGGATAAAGATAATTTCATGAATTCACTGTTGCGAAAAAATGTACCGTATTACCGGGTTTTTAATCAACAGGTTTCTCTCGATCACGATCAACAGTTGGGAGCTAATTTTTTAGTACACCTCGGGTTGAATTATCAAAGTTTGGAACCGACATTTCAGTACGCCTATCCCAATCCTGCTTTTATCAGTATCGATTTAACACCTCAACAACCAGAATTTAAGAAAAAAGTATTTGTTTCTGATGTTACGTTGGGTATACGTTTTGCCTGGCATGAACCTGCAAAAATGTTTAACTATACCCGCTTCCCACTTAATTCAAAATATCCGGTAATAGCTTTTTCGTATACACAGAGTATCAAAATCAACCAATTTCATTTTGATTATCAGAAATTAAGTTTAAATTTTAACCATATAACACAACTTACTCCAAAAATAGATTACACCTGGGACCTTGAGTTTGGCCGTGTGCTTGGTACTTTGCCTTCATTGCTTCTGCATCAACCAACAGGTAGTGACACCTGGATGCTATCATTACGGGCTTTTAATTTAATTACACCTTACGAATTTACTTCTGACCAATATGTTGAATTGCTTTCCAGATTGCATTTGGGCGGACTATTTTTTGATAAAATACCAATACTCCATAAATTTAAACTCAGGGAACGTTTTATATTTAATGCATTTTGGGGAGATTTAAGCCCGGACAACAAACAATTTAATACCAAATTAAATCCATTGACAGCTCTTAAAACTCCTTATATGGAGTTGGGATTTGGAATTGATAATATCTTCAATATGTTTTCAATAAATTATATAAGAAGAATAAATTATTTGGATTCACCTGGTTCACAAGGCAATCATCATGGAGTTTTTTTAGGAATTAAAGTTCTTTTTTAAAATTCGTTAATTCCATTATGTTGGTGTGGCTATAAATAATTACCAGCTTATCATTTTTTCAAGTATTTCGTTGGCCTTCAGTTTTATTTCAATACTTTTTGCCAGAAGTCCTTTGGGTTTAACAGGTCTTAATTCAATTTTATAAGAGCCTGCCTCCAGAATAAATGTTTTAGGATTTGAATTTGAACTGGTATATGTTCTGCCGCTGCCCACCGAAGTGCCTTGCTTGGTGATATTGATCGTTGCATCAATGAGCTGATCTCCTTGTCTGGCTCCTATTACTAATTGTCCGGTTTCGAAATTTTGATGAAGCTTTAACGTTTTTCCGGAGATGATTTGTTGGTTTGCAAATATTTTCTGAGGCCGTCCTGAAATATCTACCGAAGAAATTTCTATATCATAGTTACCGGGTAAAATTTGAAATTTTCTGGGGTTTGAATTTTGGTTAGTATAGGTCCTGCCGGAGGCAATGGCCGTTTTAGTGCCAGGCTTCAAAATTTGTAAACTTGCATCCGATAGATGGCCATTATTTGTGACTTGTATTTCTAAATTTCCCGTACTAAAGTCTAGAATATGTGCTATTGTATCATTTTTTATACTTACGTTTTCAAGAAATTGTTCGGGTTGACCATCCAGTCTGACAGCTTTAATTCCTACGCGATATGTACCAGGTGGTAAAGGCATGATTCGTGGATTTGTTGAGCGCTCCGAATACGTTCTTGCACTGACATACTCTTTTAGATCTCCGGATTTAAACACTCTGATTACAACATCCTCTAATTGATTGTTGTGAGTTGCTTCAATCGAAAGAAATCCACCCGTTAGTATAGGGGCTTCAATGGACTTTTCCAGCGCCGGAAGGAGTTCATCTGGTTTATTAACAGGAAAATATTGACCACCACCTGCTTGAGCAATACATTCCAAAGCAGCCAGGTTGGATTCTTCAATGCCAAATCCAATGACATGTACTGTAATCTTTTTTCCTTGCTTTCTGGCATTTGCGATTAGGTCGCAGGCATTGCCTTCACAGGTTTCAAGGCCATCACTGATCAATACAATATTGGAATTTGTACTTTCATTTTGAATTTCATTTAAAGCGTGTTCCAGCGATTTGGCAATTGGTGTTTTTCCTTTTGGGTCCAGTTTATTTAGTTTTGCGATAAACTCGTCTTTATGTATTGCGTCTAATTTGAGCAGCGTCTCTATATCCTTACAATCACTCTTGCTGTTATGTCCATAGGCAATTAATCCGGTTTTGGTATTTGAAGGTAATTTGGTTGCCAACTCTGTCAAAACGCGTTTGGCAATGGATATTTTGGTTTCATTGGATATTTTTTGCCACATTGAGCCGGAACAATCCAAAACGAATACCACAGAAGCCGAACCCGTTTTTTGAGAGATGCCCGGTTCAGTAAATTGCAAACAACAAAAAATACAAAGAAAGATGATACGTTTCATAAATCTGGTTTTATTATTTCAAGTACGGCCGATCGAGCCAAGGATTAAAATCAATAAACCGGTTTAAGTCTTTTCCATTTTTACAAATATAATCAATTTTACGATTTTACGTTTACCGGGTTTGTTTTCAATTCGGATCTGAATTCAGACTTATGTATTCATGTTTGCTGCAATGATGCCGCAAATTGCCTTAACGAGCATAAGGCCATCAATGAGTATTAAATAGTATAAAATTGATTTCGGTTTATGTAGTGTATAAGACATAAACAGTAATAAAAGAAACGGAATGGCCTGAATAAAAATGCGGAGTAACGAAAAATTGTGTACGAGTCCATAGGTAGTGAATATACCCAGAGTTATTAGACATAATGGTATGACAAACATAAAAATGGTTTTGCGCAATCCGGCTTTAACAACCAGAGTCTTAATTAAGTGATTGCTGTCAGTAGCATAATCTTTTATGTCAAATAAGACACAAAGAATAGAAATAAATACCATGTTTTTTAAAAATAACATCAGACCTAAATCGCTGAATTGAAAATCAACTGCATAAAAAATCAATTGAAAGTAAAGTGGATAAATCCCGACGATACCGGCCCAGACAAATCCTATAATAAAGGGTTTTAATAAACCGATGTTTCTTAGTCTTATAGATCCCAGGCCTTTTATGTCAATTCCGTAATATAATACAGATGTTAATGGAAAAATTATCAGGATAATCCATTCCGCTAGTTTTAAATTTTTAATAGGGTAGGGGCAGTGATTGAAAAAAAAGATCAACATAAGGATGCAAATAATTAAATATACTATTTGAGTACAGGTAATTTTTAATTCATGTGATTTATACCAATGGCTTCTTAAATTAGATTGACCCGATAAACGGACTGAGCGATAAGCTTCCGTATAAAATAGAACCGTTGCAAAAAAAACAAATACATAATAAAGTGAAATATTTATACTTAATTTATAGTGATAGAGAGTTTCCATACTCAAGGCAACTGAGCAGGCACCATAAAAATAATTTCCAAAAAAAACAGTATGTGCAAGTGATAGTAAAAAAGACGATGTGGACTTCTTATTCGATTCGTCCTCAATATGATTCTGGAGACTCATAGTACAAATCTATGAAATAAAGTAAAAGAGTAAACAACTCCACTAGCCTTAGCTAATTTTTGAAAGTAACTGACAGAATCAGAGTACAATCAATCTGCAAAATTTGGTGATCGCAATTTGCCTGATCAACTTGGCTTGTTGTTATCAGGAAAGCTACAGGATTTCAAAGACTAGAAATAACTGGAAATACCCAGATTCCAGCCTCTGGTTTTAGCAGCCGGATTATTAAATAAATCAGTTTGTTCCTGTATTCGGTAATTTAAACGGATGACTGCTTGTTGAGTAGGTCTGAAGCTGATGGAAGGCATTATACTCCATAAATAATCTCCAATATTCTGATTGTTTTCTTTAAATTTTCCAACATTCCAGTCGACATATTCAATTCTGCAGGAAAGATTAACGACGGCATTTTCCCATCCTAAAATTTTCCTTTTAATTACGGGTTGAACTATATCCAGAAAACCACCGTATTGTTTTCTGCCAAATTGTTGAGAATAAGTATCCGAAATATCGACAAGGACCCAGGCCCATTCTGCAATAAAGTTTGTGTTTAGTTTTGGAATGCTTGTATTAAAATCTATAGCATAAACATCGCATCGACGTTTTTTATCGAGTTTGATGCCATCTTCGGTATGCTTATTATAAATTCCACCCATGTAGGATAGGCCTAATTCACCAATTCTATGATTTCGAATTGCAAATTTTCCGGTAAACAATAAATTACCTTCTTCGAATCGTTCGTGATTACTTTTGGTACTTCTAAGGTAGGTTTTATTTAAATTATTTTCGATGATTGATTGATCAAAGCCCCCTGTAAGGTATGCTTCATATCCCAGCATCCAGTCATTATTAAAGTGTTTTCCGTAGAGTCCAAATCCGGAATTACTCCAGGTAGCGGCCAGCATTTGAGTGGCTGATATGGGTCGGTCTGTAAATTCCCATTTAGGTCCATCGTGATTTTGATTAAATGCGCCAATCGGATTCATAATTATTCCGGCACGGAGATTCAATAAGGGATGAAATTCAAAATCTACAGCTGCAAACTCAATTGCCACTTCGTGACCTCCTTCTTCAAACTCAATTTCACTTAAAAATTTAATCCTCTCACTAATGGCTGATGCTACAAACAAAGTCATCCTTCGCATTTGCAATTGATGCCCTTCTGATATTCCATCAGTACTAACGCGCTGCCAGTTTACTTCTGCATAGCCACCTATAGAAAGAGGTAATTTGGATAATGCAATAAATGGGCGTTTGTAAACTGCATCCATATTTAAAAAAGTGGCGGCGGTATCTTTATCTTCAAGCCGCAAAAAACTGCTGTCTATTTGTGCAGGTAAAATTGAGCTGTTTAAACAATATAACGTGATAAGAGCAATAATTCGATTTTTCATTTTAACGATATTCTTAAAAAGTTTTGATCAATTGTGACAGGTAATATTCTTAAATTAGTTTCTGCCGGACCATTGGTAACAATCCCTGAGTTGGTAAATTCGCTCCCATGAGCAGGGCAAATCAGTTTGTCGCCAAAAACCTGAAGTTCTACATTTTTATGTGTACATCTCATCAGTAACGCTGTATATGAAGTTTCGCTGAATCGATAAATACAAACCGGAAATTGAATTCGCTTATTTTTTGCGACGATGTATTTTTTATCTTTGGTCCCATCTGATTCAAAATCCTGTATAGGAATCAACATATCATGACCATCTATTTCAGCTGAGATCATTTTAGAAGGGCTACAACTTTGTAATAAACTGGCTAACAAACCACCACCTATACAGGCAAATCCACAAGCTTTTATAAATTCTTTGCGATCCATTCCGTGATTTAAAGTGATTCGAGAAATTTAATTAACGATAGCTTGTCTTCCTCAGTTAGGCTGGTAAATGATAGTTTACTTTTTTCTGCTTCACCACCATGGAATTCAATCGCTTCCTGTATCGTTCTGGCACGGCCATCGTGCAATAAAAAATAACGACCTCCCTGCGATTTTGGAGCCAGACCTAATCCCCATAACGGGGCAGTCCGCCATTCTGAAGTTTGTGCACTGCCTTCTGTGTAATTATCATCTAAACCGTGACCCATATCGTGTAGCAAAAGGTCAGTGTAAGGATGAAATATTTTATTGGATAAGGCTTGCACGTTTGAGATGGTTGTTTTCAAAGTTTGTTTATGGCAGCTTTCGCAACCGAGTTGCAAAAATAATGATTTACCTTTTATTACCACAGGATTATCCTGATTTCTTGGTAATGGGATCTTAAGCATTTGTAAATACGAGACCACGGAATGTATCGTGTTAATGTCTATCTCCGGATTGATTATTTTGCCAGAGTACACATCAACCGGATTAAAGATGGATGTAATTCCAATATCCTGATTATAGGCATTTACTGTTTGATGTAATAAACTATAGGCAGATGCTTTTTTTCCAAACCGGTGAATGTATAAATTGTCTTTTGGAATTGCATTCATTCGGGGTTTTTCATAGGCAGGAAGAGTCATATAATTCGGTATTCCGCTGATTCCGTCTCCATCAAGGTCCATCGGATCTGCCATTTCCAAAATATCAACATCAGATACCAGTTCGAGAAATCCTAATCCGGCAACAGCAGGTGCAATTAGACGGCTGAAGCTGGCTCCCGCAGGTAACTGTTCAGGCTGATATCCATGCAATGCTCTGTGCTGTAGCTGAGGCCCTCCCTGATTCAGAAAGGTATTTTCTCCAGGCCGGTCCTGACCAAAACGAATTAAACTGGTAAATGGATGACCTTTTCCGTCATTCGCATGACAAGTCCCACAGCTGGTGGCAACAAACAAAGGCCCTAAACCAGTTTCACGGGTAAAAATTTCATTGTTGAAGGCCTGGTCTCCCGCCAAAAATTCCAATGATTCAGAATCTGTTAAACCTTCCAGTGGTCCATCCAAAGTTTGCTCGGATGCAATTTCGGCCGCATCAAATTGGACACAGGAGTATAATAAACTCACAAGACCAATTAGTAGAAGAATTTTATGCTTTATTGTCTTCATTTTTATAAGAATGTAATGAAAGCACAAAAATATAAAAAGTTAGCCATGTCTAACAAATAAGTTTATCACCAGTACATAATTATTATTGTATTGATTATTTTTGAGCCATGTTTACTCCAGCTGAAGAAAATTATTTAAAAACACTTCTTTCATTAGCCAATGAACAGGGCGAGGTAAATGTGAATATTTTATCTCAAAAACTGGGTATCCGTAAACCGACTGTTACTAGTATGATGAAAAAACTATCAGATAAAAATCTGGTCCATTATATAAGTTATAAACCTATCCGATTAACTCCAAAGGGTAAAAAAGCTGCAGGGATGATTTTGCGGAAACATCGTCTCACGGAGATGTTTCTGGTTGAAAAAATGGGTTTCGGATGGGAATCTGTCCATGCCATTGCCGAACAAGTTGAACATATTCAATCTGAAGCATTTTTTGCCAAAATGGATGAAATTTTAGGTTTTCCCTCTATCGATCCTCATGGTTCACCGATACCGGATAAAAATGGAAGGATTAATTTCAAAACTTACCGGAAATTAAGTGAATGTCTCATCGGTGAAACCGTTCGATTAGAAGCGCTGACTCATTCCTCCCTTGAATTTTTAAACTTTTTAAACAGTCGCTCACTCAAACTAGGCACGGAAATCAAAATTCTAAAAATTGAATCGTATGATCTCAGTATGTGTGTTCGTTATAAAAATCATTTGTCCGAAACACTTAGTCACATAGTTTGTGAAAAACTATTAGTAGAACATAAATAAAATAAGTAAAGACTAATCTTCCTGTTTATGTTAATCCGGATGTTTTTTGGGTAATTCTACGAATGCAAACCAAATGATGGTCGTCATGTTCTGCTACAAAATTGCATAGATCAATTACGCGCATTGGCGTATTAAGTCTTGGATGCAGGGCCTGGTATATCAGGGTTTTTTCTGGAAGGGATTCAATGGTTTGAATAAAAACCATACGTCGAGTTTTAAAATCTTCAATAATAGAAAATATCTCCCTGCTATTGTGTTGTGCTGTATGTGTTTTATGATTACTCATATCAGCAGCTGACAGAATTTTCTGTTCCTGAATAAATTCATTTACACGTTTTAACCACAAAGGTTCTAAATCGGATAAGTGACCAATCTCTTCTTGTATCGACCATTTGGAATCAGGTTTTAATAACAGGATATCTTTTGGTGTAAGTCTTGCAATCATTTCAACACGTACGATTGTGCCATAAAGTCGTTCCAGGATATCAGGCAATAATCCATTATCCTCAATACTGGGAAATTTTCGATCAAGCCAGGGAGTTTGTTTAATCATCAGCAGTTGGTTTATGAAAAGTCAACAGTTGTTGCCCGTTTTTCCAGATATCCTCTCCAAGTTTTTGAAGAAGAAAAAGATCTTCGGGGAACGCTTTAGCAAAAATATTGGCGGCATCTAATCCTCGTCCTTCTCCATAATAAACTCCTAAGGCATTAGCCGTTTTTACTCGTTTGGATCCGGAAGGGCCCAATACCATTTCACCCGGAAATGTGTAAACAGAAGCATTTTCCTGAATTATATCCAGGTTAACAGCGTCGGCACACCATATTTCCTGGCCGGAATACCTTGCATGATAAAAAATTTTGGAAAATGGTAAAAGTTTACAAAAAGCTTCTCCAGTATAAGGTGCTTCTTGTTTGTATAGTGCGAAACGGATCTTAATACCTTGAAGAGTTATCATGTAAAAGTCTTCTGTCATTTGCTTTTAATTGATATGCAAAGGTATTGATTTTGACCTGCGGAGTTAAAAAATTATATGCATCAAAATCAGTCAGAATATCATTCTTAAAGTATTCGATGAACTAACTGAACATTAAAAAACCGGAATGAAATTAAACACTCCGGTATTAAAAGACATTTTGGTTGTTTACAGGCTTACATAAGGCCGATTTGTTTCAGAATGCTTCCTGCATCCTGGTAATTATGCAATGATTTTAATTTGCCATTTTCCCATTCTAAAAATTCAGCAACGGTAAAAATAACTCGTTTGCCAGTCGGTGGAATTTCTCCGGCCGGAGTCTGCAAAGGACCATTGTGAGTCCCTTCGGCAATAAATTCGACGGCTACCTGATTTCCAGAACTTACGATGTTTTTATGATTGATCACTATGTCGGGAAATGCAGTTTTAAAACTTTGCATAAACCCTTTGAATCCATCTTTTTTGTGGAAAGTCATACCAAATGCATGTGCTTTAATAACGACATCTTCACTGGCCAATTCTAGTGTTCTGTCCATTTGATCATTCGAAAATGTGGCGTGAAGTTCCTTGGTTAATTGTTCATTTGTGCTTGTCATATACGATTTTTTATTTTAATGATTAAATAATTTAAACTTACAAAATCGATATACGTAAGTTTGTCAACTTTGGATTTTAAAATTTTAAAAAATCATAAAAACAATTGAAATTATGGATGCAATATTCCGTTGTTTGCTTCGGGGCTTAATCTTTTTTTTACAATAGTTATCGAATATTATGATGTATTTGAAATGCTTTTTTGGAATACTGTAAAATATAAAATTGCGACACAGGCACCAATTCCACTGAGAATAAATGTAAAACCGGAACCTAAAAAATACCAGCATAATCCTGCACACGAACTGGCCATCATCGTAGTTATGGTTTGAAAACCGGAGAAGGTTCCAATCGCAGTTGCTGTATCTCTTTTTTCGCAAATAGTACTTATCCAGGCTTTTGCTATGCCTTCTGTGGCTGACGAATAGATTCCATAAAATAAAAATATAACTAAAAACCCATTAAAGGAGCTGACAAAACTCATGCTGAAATAGACCAGGGCAAACATCAACAATCCCAGAGTATACATTTTTTTTAATCCGAGTTTATCGCCAAGTTTCCCGATTTTGAAAGCAGTAAGCGCGTAAATTAAATTATAAAAAATAAATAAACCGATGATGTGGGAATCAGAAAATCCTGATTCTTTGACTTTGAGCAGTAAAAACACATCCGAGCTGTTAAATAATGAAAATAATAATAATCCGCTGACGACTTTACGGTAATTTGCCGGACTTTCTTTCCAGTAATTAAGAAATGAAAAACTTTTACTCCTGGCTTTTTGAGTTGATAGACTTATGGTTTGTTTCGATTCTTTGATCAGGAACGTAGCAACAACAGACAGAAGACCCGGAATGAAGGCAATATAGAATAAGCTGATATAATCCTCCGGATAAAAATGTAAATACAACAAGGCAATAAGAGGTCCTAATACAGCACCTGCCGTATCCATCGAGCGGTGTAAACCGAATACCGTCCCTTTTGTCTGTGGCAATGCTTCATCAGATAAGATGGCGTCTCTGGCACCTGTGCGGATGCCTTTACCAAGCCTGTCAAGTGTTCTGGCAAAAAAAATCCATAAAGGATAAATAAAAATCACCATCATCGGTTTGGAGATTGCACTTAATGCATAACCTAATTGTACAAAGGGAAGACGTTTCCCCATTACATCTGATTGTTTACCAAAGTACGCTTTGCTGAGTCCGGTCGTTGCCTCTGCTACACCTTCCAATATTCCGATAAACACTATAGAAAAACCAATGGACTTAAGATAAATGGGCAAAACAGGGTAGAGCATTTCACTGGCCATATCTGTAAATAAACTGACCATTGATAAAGTCCAGACTGTTTTAGAAATGTGCTTCAGGATTTTGGATTTATTTTATGTAAATTTAAGGTATTCATATTGATAACTCTTCTTTAATAACTTCCTGTTTGAAATCATTCCAACTTTTATTTCTGATACTCTGAAAAACAAAATAACTGAATACACTGAGACCCGCACTCAGGCAAAGCAATACTATATTTTTGTTATAGACAACATAATGAATCAGACTAAAAAAAATACATTGAATAAATGTAATTATAATGATCATTACGGCGAAGCCTGTTTTTTCCGATTCTTTCCAGGGAACTGTAAAAGGAAAATGATTAAAACAAAACAAAGCAGTGATATAACAAATGAGAAGATTATTGATGAAGCCAAAAAGCAGATTGGGTAAAATATGAATTCCAAAAATCAGCAAACTGCCTGAGATTATTATCAAAATAAGAGGTGCATAAAACTTGCAAAGTATGACTTTTGTGGCACCTGCCAATAGTTCACCTGGTTTTTCCAATGGCGTTGTAAAGAATATCCAGGCTGATTTAAATTTATCACTAAACGGAAGATATGCCATTGTCAGTGTGTTGATAAAAGTAGCTGCATAAATTATGACTATAAAGCCTACACGGCTTTCTGACAGTTGAAATTGAGTACCCTTTATCAGGTAATTTGAAAGTTCTGATAAAACAGGAAGGAAGAGTCCTATGAGCATATATGCCAGCATAGGATAACTAGCTAATTTAAAGTCTCGGTTTCGGGATATCAGATTCCAGCAAAAGAAGAAAGATGCTCGCTCAACTGGGTTTATTGAAAAATGATTTCCAATCCATTTGGTTAATTTTAAAGTGCCTGACTTTTGAAAGCTACCTGAGTTTTGTGATACCTCAAACAATTTTTTCATAAAGACCGCTGAAAAATAGTTTACCACAAGCCAGGTACAAAATAAGATAACTCCGGCACTTAACAGACTGCTTATGATCGGCACGAACTCGAATAAACCTGTGTATAAAAATTTCCAGGTGCCTGCAAACCAAAATGAAGGTAATAACCATAATTTCCAGTGATAGACTACACTGAATTCATTAAAAAATGAAGATTCCAGTAATTTATTAATTATGTTACCCATAAACAGGATGCTTATTCCAGAAATAATCTGGAAAGCATCAATCAAAATGTTAAATCTCGCAGGACTTAATAAATGGATCAGCATCAAGTATATACAAGCTACGAGCATAACACAAAAGAAAATGACCATAGCAGTAGTAACTAAAAAAATAATTCCGGCCCAATATCCTCTTGTAAAGAGCATCGCAATCAAACCCGGAATCATCATGGGAATTGCTAATTTTAAGGTAGTAATCAGAATATGTAATAAACGCGATAAGGTAAATGTACTGGCATAAACCTGTCTTGGTAATATGATGTAATTGTCTGAACTGTCTATCCAGGAATTAGCGGATTTGATGATCAATAACATTGCCATCATAATCATATAAAAAGAAAAATAAAAAGTCATTCTGGTCAGATCATCTGTAAAGAGAAAGCTTATCAACAGACTAAGGCCAAAAACGAGAGAAATAATGATACTGACAACAGTGTTTCCCGGACTGGAAGAATCCTTCCCTGATTTGTTTTTATAAAAACCAAATGACTGGCGATCGTCTTTAATTAATTTGGTGATTAATATCGACTTAAGTATGGCTTGCTGAACACTCAGTTTGGCATATAATGGCGATGCCAACAGAACTAATTTTACTAAATACCGGTCAATGGTGTTCATATAAATCAGTCATGGATGATCGTATTCAGAATTTGGTCAGCTAAATTCACAGCAGACGCTTCGTGTGTAAGACCCGTGAAAACATCTTCAAGGCTTTCGTTTCCGGAACGAAGTTTTAATTCTGAAACACTGCCATCTGCTATGACCTGACCTTTGTCAATCAGAATGATCCGGTCGCTTACTTTTTCAACAATATCCATAATATGGCTACAATAAAAAATAGTCTTTCCTTGTCGTGCTAATTTGCTGACAAGTTCTTTGATTAGTATGACTGAATTGGCATCGAGTCCACTAAGTGGTTCGTCCAGAATGATGATATCGGGATTATGCAAAAGGGCCGAACTAATGAGCACTTTCTGTTTCATACCTTTGCTAAATGAGTCCATTCGTTGGTGCAAAGTATCGTATAGCCCAAAAATCTTCATCAAATTTTCAATTTTGGCTTTTGTTGATTCGACTGGTAAACTGTATAAATCTCCGACAAACTGCAAATACTCCATGGGAGTGAGCACATCGTAAAGTTCTGCTGTTTCTGGTACATAACCGATACATCGTTTGATCGCCAGACTATTTGTTAGTTGTTCTAAGCCCTTGATGATTACTGTGCCTGTATAATCGGTAATCAGTCCAGTCAATATTTTAACCGTGGTACTTTTACCTGCACCGTTAGGACCGATGTACCCAATTACTTGCCCTGGATAAATATCAAAGCTGATATTTATCAAGACCTGTTTATTCCAGTAAGTTTTACAAAGATTATGGATTTGAATAATCGGCTCCATCGATTTTCATTTAATGAGTTTCATGGCTCTGCAAGATAAATAATTTAAATGGTACGCTTCAGATCGGAGATAAAAGTGTAAAATATTGATTGTCAATATTTTAAAACAATAGCTTGGGATATGAAAAACAGAGGTACCGGAATATTGAAGGAAATTTTCAAAAATTATCATATTATAAATAAATATTATATATATTTGTCTTGTTTTCAATTAAAATCATTATAGTATGAACCTACAATCCTTATTCTGCTGTCTGCTTCTAGGTGCAGCCCTTTACCTGACTTCCTGTTCGAAAGGAGAAGATCCAACTGATTCCAATCCTACCGATCCTGATCCTACAGATACTACTTCGACGAATCCAAATGATACTACAACTCATACCACAACGCTTAGCTATCCGGCCACTTTTGGTTTTAAAAGTACCCTGATTCCTGACAATGAATATTATCAGGTAATGGGAAATGGGACTAAAAAAGTAAATGAACCCGGCTACATGAAGTATTCCAAAAATATACTTAGCCTCACCATGAAAGATGAGCACCTGATTCCATATCAGGAAATTGCGTTAAAATCAAAAGAACGCTTACGAATAGTTTATAAAGATGGAACCATCGCAGACAATGAAGAATATTCTCTTGTCAATAATAAAGATTTGTACTTAAAAAGCTCAGGATATCTTGGAAGCTTATCTTCAGATAATAAATTGTTTTATCTGAATTTAACACCATATAGCTATTCCAATGAATCCAACCGGCCTATTTATCCCAGATTATATGTGGTCAGATCGTATTCTTCTGATAAAAATCAGACTATTAATTATTTAATTATTCAGCAAAGTCTGGCTGTTGGTGATACCCTGGCTATCAATTTTTCTCAAATGATTTACGAAAAGAAATAATAGATTTCCCGAAAAGAATAACAAATAATAAATACCGGATTGCTTTCATGGCATCCGGTTTTTTTTTTCATTATTATCTCATCAAGCAGGGTATCCTTATTTTGATCGCCTTTAATAACTAACTTTGGTGAATCAACGATGCGAAAATCAGAATTTTCTTTAACAAATAACCATGTCAGGGTCTTCATATTAATTGCCGCCATCGGCGTTTTGCTGATTCATCATGTGTTTGCCTATACCGGTCATTATGGTTATGATGATATGCATTATGCGAAATTGGCGATAGGACTGCTAAACGGGGAAATAGATTATAATGATCATTATTCTTTCAGGTGGCCTATTCTGATTTTTACTGCTTTGGCTTTTAAATTGGGTGGTGTCCATGACTCTGTAGCTGCGATTCCCTCGTTGGTGATTAGCACTGGGACAATTTATTTAGTCTATCGAATTCTCAAAAATCACAGCATTCAATCCTTAATTATAGGCTTAGGTATCTGTGTTTTCGATGGTTGGAGTTTACATTATTCCGATAAGATCATGCCGGATGTGTATATCAGTCTGGCTATTCTCAGCCTTGTCTATTGTGTTTATTCTTATAAGTTTGGTGAAGACGACCAAAGCTCAATGAAGTATGCCTGGTATTTTGCTTTTATATTGATGTTTGGATTCATGGCAAAAGAAACCATGTTATTGATCTTGCCACTACTTGGATTTTGGTTTATTACAGATGTTATTCTAAAAAGGGATCTTAATTTTTGGAAGTGGAGTGTATTGTGTACTGTCTTCTTGTTTGTACTTTACTTAGGCTTAATTTATCTTCTTACCGGATCAGGAGCGCAACGATTTACAGCAATCCTGCAGAACCCATATTTAAGTTTGTGCAGTTATTCCTTGCAGTCTGCTTCCATTTTAATGCAACGCATCGGATATCAATTTTTTGAAATGTTGATAGCAAAAGGAATGTTTGTCGCGCCGGGATTATTGTTGATTGGTTTGTTCTCCAACTGGCGAAAAGACATCCTTTGGTTTAATGATTCTCAAAGTTTTTTTTACACGTCTTTTCTGGTTCTGGTTTTGTCAGGCAACTTTATGAGCACTTCCGCAAGCAGCTATAATCCTTTATGTCTTGACCCCAGGCATTACCTGTTTTTAATTCCCCTGGCTGCTATTCCGGTTTCAATTATTATGGCACAAAGATCTGAGAACAAACCGTTTTTTATCAAAACCGCTATATTGTTTTTAATTCTTTCGATAATCAGTAAATCAATTTCGCCATGGGAATGTAAATTTTTATATCTTCCATTATTTTGTTTTTTTCTGATCTATGTTATACTGTTGCATACCCAATGGTACCGTCCTTTTTTATTAAGTTTATTTCCTCTGCTTTTGATATACAAACTGAGCGATAAAATACGCTATGCTGATGAACTTAATTTTTCGGGCCAGCAAAAGGTGGTCAAAAACTTTTTTTTGGAGCAGCAGAACGCCTGTTATGTCATTACCGATGAGGTTCAAAAACGGCTGACAGAATATTATAATGGATTTTCAAATACCAGCGGAATCCGGTTTTTAAAATTTAATGCATTTCTGTCAGACACCCTAGACGCTGATCTGCCGGTTTTTATTATATTAAATGCCTATACACAACAACTTTCCAATCTTCATCGTGATGAAATTCCTTATTATGCAAGGATTACAGACTCGACTCAATTAGTTTACACTGATCCATCTTTGGGCTTAAACATTCTAAGATCCCCTAAATTGTCTACACCGCAATTGTTGTTGACTTTTAGTAATGGATTTGAAAATCAGTTGGAGGGATTTAATCCGGCTGTTCGTTCCACAGATCAGAAATTTAAAGGAGCGTATTCGAATACAGTAGAAGAATACTCGTTCACATATGAATTTAGTATGGATTCTATTTCCTGTGCACAAAAATATATAATGGTCGACTTTAAAGCATCTTTTCTAAAAGAGGCGTCATCCGGAGCAGTATTTGTTGTTTCACTGGATCAGGGTAGTGCTCCATATGTGTATCACTCTGAATCATGTGATCATTATATCAAAGCCTATTCTAATTGGGCAACAGCTGGTTTTAGCAAACTTATTTTAAGAGATTCTATTCGCAGTGGCTCTAAGTTAAAAGCTTATGTTTGGAATCCTGAAAAGCAGACATTCTACCTGGATGACTTTGAGATAAAACTATATTGCCTGGAATAAAACATCAAAGTGACGATATTAAATTCGTCCTGTTGTCAACAAAAAATCAGGCATCAATTAATTCTGTTTTGCGTTGTGCTTTTTTGCGATCATTTTCATCCAGAATAATTTTCCGCAGACGAATAGATTTTGGCGTTACTTCTACATATTCGTCCTCCTGAATATATTCCAGTGCTTCTTCCAATGAAAAATTAATTTTTGGTACAATATGTACAGTTCCATCCGATCCGGAAGCTCTCATATTTGTTAGCTTCTTGGCTTCCACGATATTGACTACAAGGTCTCCGGGTCTTATTTGTTCGCCTATGATCTGACCAATATATACCTGTTCTTGTGGTTCAATAAAAAACTTACCCCGATCTTGTAAGTAAGCGATAGAATAGGCAGTCGCTGTACCGGCTAATTTAGAAATCATTACTCCGTTTGTTCGAGAAGGAATACTGCCTTTCCAGGATTGAAATTCACTAAATCGGTGAGCGATGATGGCTTCTCCAGCTGATGCAGTCAACAACATATTCCGTAAGCCAATTAGACCTCTGGAAGGAATTTGAAATTCGATGTGGATTAAATCGCCTCGGGTTTCCATAACCATCAATTCTCCTTTCCGTTGACTGACCAATTCGATCACGCGTCCGGAAAATGCTTCCGGGACATCGATTGTCATGATTTCAACGGGTTCTGATTTGACGCCATCGATATCTTTGATGATAACTCTGGGTTGGCCAACCTGAAGTTCATAGCCTTCCCGTCTCATCGTTTCGATCAAAATAGAAAGATGTAAAATGCCTCTTCCGTAAACCAGGATGGCATCAGGTGAGTCGGTATCTTCAATGCGCATGGCCAGGTTTTTCTCCAATTCTTTTTCCAGGCGTTCGCGTATATGTCTGGAAGTTACATACTTTCCTTCTTTTCCAAAAAAAGGAGAATTGTTGATCGTAAACAGCATAGAAATGGTTGGTTCATCTACCTGAATAGGTGTAAGCCCTTCTGGTTTTTCAAAGTCGGCAATGGTGTCACCGATCTCAAAATCTTCGAGTCCAAAAACAGCGCAGATATCGCCTGCCTGAACCTGCTCCACCTTGATTTTACCCAAACCTTCAAATGTATAAAGTTCTTTAATTCTGGATTTCATGATACTGCCATCTCGTTTTACCAGCGAGACAGGTTGATTAACTCTGATGGAATCTCTTAAAATACGACCAATAGCAATCCGCCCGATATAGGACGAATAATCCAGACTGCTGATCATCATCTGAAGATTTCCTTCCGGAATGACAGGAACCGGAATATGTTGGATAATGGCATCCAGCAATGGAGTAATGTCTTCGGTTGGTTTTTTCCAGTCCGTGCTCATCCAGCCTTGTTTGGATGATCCGTAAATCGTTGGAAAGTTTAATTGTTCTTCATTGGCTTCCAGATTAAAGAATAGCTCAAATACATGATCATGCACTTCTTCAGGACGACAATTTGGTTTGTCAACTTTATTTATTACGACGATTGGTTTTTTACCCAGACTTAAAGCCTTTTGTAATACGAAGCGGGTTTGAGGCATAGGTCCTTCAAATGCATCGACCAACAATAATACACCATCAGCCATATTTAATACCCGCTCTACTTCACCACCAAAGTCTGCGTGTCCTGGTGTATCGATGATATTAATTTTGGTGTCTTTGTAATTGACGGCCACATTTTTCGCCAGAATCGTGATGCCACGTTCTCTTTCCAGTTCGTTGTTGTCCAGGATTAATTCACCGGTTTCCTGATTATCGCGAAATAATTTAGTTTGATGTAAAATCTTGTCAACCAGGGTTGTCTTTCCGTGATCTACGTGAGCGATGATGGCAATGTTGCGAATAGCTTGCATATCTTTTTCAAAATTAGACCGCAAAATTAGACCTATTTTTTATCAAAAAATGGCTATTTCTATGGATAACATATCATTTACAATTAATAATAAATAGATTACATATAAAATAATATTTAATATGAATAAAAGTCGGGCTTTTGGTGAATGTATCGATTGTTATTTGTGAAAACAAGCTGTGGCAACACATCCGTTTGCTTTGAGTGATACGCAATATTCGGCCTGTTTTTTTAGAGGACGGTCGTCCGTAATCAATTTGTTTTGTTTAAAAAACAAGATCTATTTATCAGATTATCAGCTAATTGTAAATCTTGATATATATTATTTAAAAAAAATGAATATTCAGGCAGCATTTATGAATTCTAAGAGGTCTTATGTATGTTGACCGGTTATATAAAGTGAAATTGTTTGAATTAATGAAAATGCCAATCTTCTCTATCATTTACTTCTTGAAAAAGGTAGTGATAGGTAAGGTTAGCTTCAATAACCCGGGTATTGAAGCATCGCATTAATTAAGGATTTTATTGAATTAGTTATACATTACCTACTACTGTCTTAGAAACTATCCGTCAAAAGGGCGGGTAGTTTTTTTTTTATATTGGTTTATAGGGTAAATGCGCAAGGAAGTAAGCCAGTTTATTGAATCTAATCTGGTCTTTTTCCGTCAAAATCAGGTTTCAGGTCCCTGATAATTATCATTATCGTACCTTTGCGCACTTCAACATTTACCCTGCCAATGGATCGGAATCATATTATCGGTATCATCTTAATTATTGCTGTTTTATTTCTTTGGAATCAGTTTTTCTTTCAACCGGAAATGCAGGAGCAACTGCGTAAAAAGCAAGCTCAGGATTCTATTAGTCTGATTCAGCAACCCGGTGATACCATTACGCTCAGAAAAGAAGCGACTTTAATTCCTTCAGATAGTTTAGTGATACAGGATACAATTCCTCAAATTCCAGAATCCTTTCACACCCTTGAAAATAATCTGATACAAATACGTTTCAGCTCAAAAGGGGCAGTGATAAAGGAAGCTACCATTAAGGATCACATGAAAATCATTTCCGGTAAAAATGAACCAGAAAAGAAAGCTGTTTTAAAATTATTGGAAGACTCAAAAAATATTTTCGAGTATCGCATTTTTGATGGTAAAAAAGAGATTTCGACCAAAGACCTGATTTTTGTAGTCAATGAAATCGATAACAAAACAATTCAGTTTTCCGGAAGTATAAATGAAACGGCAAAGTTTATTCAGACCTATCATTTATCGGATGACTATACACTCGATTATACCATACGCACCGAAGGGCTGCCCTCCAATAGTGACGTTAAATTGCACTGGGAAAATTATTTGGACAGACTGGAAAAAAACTATGCGTATGAAAAATACAGCAGTAGCGTTTATTTTAAAGAAAAGGATGAGTCGTCTGATTATTGTTCCTGCCGGTCTGATGATAAAATTGAGAGTACCGGCAAGCGGGTTAATTGGGTTTCTCATTCCAATCAGTTTTTTAATAGCAGTTTAATTTCTGAGGCTGGTTTTACCAAAGGAAGTTACGAAACGATTATGATGAGTGACAACTCAGAAGATCTTAAAAAACTGGTCACAGATTTAGCCATATCAATAGACGACATTAAGGAAAAGGATTTTAAATTAAAATGGTATATCGGTCCGAATGAATTTAGCCGGTTAAAAGCCTTTGATGTCAGTCTTCAGGATATCATTCCTTATGGGTGGAGTATTTTCGGTAGTCTCAACCGCCATGCCATAAGACCATTATTTGTATTTTTGGAAAATTTCGTAGGCAGTAAAGGAATCATTATTTTATTAATGACTTTTGTTGTGAAGCTGCTTGTATTTCCATTGGCTTATAAAATGCTGGAATCACAGGCCAAAATGATGGCTTTAAAACCAGAAATTGAAAAAGTGCGTGCAAAGAATAAGGACGATATGCAAAAGCAGCAAGTCGAAACCATGAAAATGTACAATGAATTTGGCGTAAATCCCTTGGGAGGATGTTTCCCCTTATTACTTCAAATGCCAATCTGGATAGCATTGTATCGTTTTTTTCCTGCAACGATTGAGTTTCGTCAGGAATCATTTTTATGGGCGGCTGATTTAACCTCGTACGATGAGTTTTTACATCTTCCTTTTAGTCTTCCATTGTTTGGTGATACACTATCTTTATTTGCATTTCTATGGATGGTTTCTACGCTAATATTTTCCTATTACTCATCTCAAACCATGGACTTTTCAGCCAATCCTGCTATGAAATATATGCAATATCTCATGCCGGTAATTTTTTGGTTTATGTTTAACCTTACGGCCGCTGGATTGACCTGTTATATGTTTTTTAGCAATTTATTAAATATTGCTCAAACAATTTTGGGTAAGCGATTTTTATTTGATACAGATAAAATTCGGGCCAGTCTCGAATTAAATAAAACGAAACCCAGAAAACAAGGTGGTTTTCGCGACCGTCTCGAACAAATGATGAAAGAACAACAAAGAATTCAACAGGAACGGGCAAAAAAAGGAAAATGAGCTATAAATTACTTTTAAGTATCTTTCTTGCAGGATTTATTCTCAATGCCTGTAACCGGAAAAATGTACAACATAATTCGGATACTGATAAAATGAATCCAGAATTACCCCGGTTTCTTAAGACTCTGTCAGCTAATGATACATTAGCATTAAATACCGATACCTTATTGTATTTTCAGAAATCAGCTTGCTTCGGATTTTGTCCTACCTATAATTATACAATTTATCAAACCGGACTGGTCCGATATGAAGGATTGCAACATGTTGATGTGATTGGTACAAGATATGCCTTGATTTCAGATTCCTGGTGGAAAGAGGTAATGCAACAAATTCAATTAACTGGTTTTTTTGAATTGGCTAATGTATATCCATTGGATGAAAAAATGTATATACCTGATTTACCTAATACCATTTTGATCATTAAGGAATTTGGAAAACGAAAGTCTGTAATTGATAATCACAATGCACCCGATTCATTAAAGAAGTTTGAAGCTTTTCTTGAAATGAAATTACTCGAGCTAAAGCTTAATAAATAAATTCTGACAATTTAATCAATAATATTAAACAGTCCATTCGGTATTATAATAAAGTGAATTTGAAACCTGCAATTTTTAGTTTGAAAGATGAGTAAAACTCAGAAATTAGTTGGGGTTATTGGAGCTGGCAGTTTTGGTACAACTATCGCGACATTATTAGCCTATAATACGGATGTGATTATTTATTCCCGAAAGAAAGAAGTAGTTGACCGGATCAATAATCTTCATGAAAATCTCGGTCAAAATTTAAGTCCCCGCATTTCAGCCAGTTCATCGCTTCAATACATTTGTGAACATACCAGTTTGCTTTTTCCGGTTGTACCTTCTGAAAATTTCAGAGAGACCTGTGCCGCAATGGCTAATTACCTTACACCGGCTCATATACTGATTCATGCTACAAAGGGATTGGATATAAAAGGAATACCCATTTCACAATTAGCTAAAGTCAATATTTCAAGGAAAAATATTCACACGATGAGTGAGGTCATTCGGCAGGAAACTTCCGTTTTGAGAGTAGGCTGTCTGGCAGGTCCAAACTTATATAAAGAGATTTTAGAAAAGCAACCGGCTGCTTCTGTGATTGCAAGTGAATTTGATGAGGTTATTAAATTAGGATCAGATGTATTAGCCAGTCGTTATTTTTTTGTTTTTGGATCTTATGATCTGGTAGGTGCAGAAATGGCGGGTGCCTTAAAAAACATAATTGCTTTGGGATCTGGATTGTTGGCTGGAAAAGGATTGGGAAAAAACCTTGAGGCGATATTGATTACCAGAGGATTGCGTGAAATGATTGAGTTGGGAAAAAGTGTCGGAGCCACATCGAGATCATTCTTGGGCACTGCAGGTATTGGCGATTTAATTGCCACCGCAACAAGCAGTAATAGCCGGAACTATAGCTTTGGGTATCGTTTAGGTAAAGGTGAAGACATGAAAGGAATCCTTTCATCCCTTGATGAAGTCGTTGAAGGTGTACGTACTGTACGCATTGCTCATCAACTAGCCAAACATTATCATTTGAGATTACCAATCATAGGTATGATTTATTCTGTGGTATTCGAAAAACTGGAGCTGGAAAAAGCAATTCAGTTTCTGATGAGGTATCCAAACCTTCCGGATGTAGATTATATTTAGACTTCTGTCGATTCGAGCTTCAGAATTGTAGACAGAATCGCCAATTTTAAATACTTTCACTCTATTTTTGCATTCATTTAGTTATTTATATAAAACTCGATCTTTAAATCAACAGATTATGGCTACATTAAATTCAGGTCCCGGAATGGATAAACCAAAAGGCTTTTGGAGTAAACCGGAAGGTGTTACCGGAACCATCGTATTAGGAGGTCTCATCATCGGTGGAGGTGTCTTACTCTACAAATCTTTACCTTACTTAATAAGTCTGACCTCAAATCTGCTGTATCTGTCAGGTATGTTGTTGGTATTAGGCGCCATTATTTATATGGTACTGGATCCTAGGATGCGTACATTGATTGGCTATATGTATAAAAGTATTATGCGTTGGATTACAGGTATATTTGTCACCATCGATCCTATTGGAATTTTAAAAAATTATGTCTCAGATCTGGAGAATAATCTTTCAAAAATGAGCGAACAGATTGGTGTCTTAAAAGGCCAGATTCGAAAATTAATGACTAATGTTACAGAAAATTCCAAAGAAATTGAGACCCAGTTGAGAATGGCTCAGGTTGCAAAAAATCAAAACCAGGAAGCACAAATGGTTCTTGCTACCCGTAAAGCAGCGAGACTTCAGGAAACAAATGAAAAATACAATCATCTTTTGAGTAAAATGGATATTTTGAATAAGGTGCTTTCCAAAATGTATCAAAATTCTGAAATACTGCTCGAAGACACCAAAGATCAGGTAAAATTGAAAGAACAGGAACGCAAAGCAATCAGAGCTTCACATAGCGCCATGAAATCAGCCATGAATGTCATTAGTGGCAATACAGATCAACGCGTTATTTTCGATCAGGCATTGGAACATATAGCAGATGATGTCGCTCTTAAAGTTGGAGAAATGGAACGGTTTATGGAGTTATCAGAAAACTTTATGAATTCTGTTGATTTACAAAACGGAGTATTTGAAGAAGAAGGATTAAAAATGTTACAGGATTATGAAGAAAAAAGTAAGTTGTTGTTGCTTGGCGGAAAATCAGAAAAATTTAATGTAGAAGGAAAAATACCCGAACGATTAACCGTCGATAAAAACGAAAGCCGTGAAAGTCATTACGACGGTTTGTTTAAAGATTAATACTGGTTTAGTATCATAATTCAATAAAATAATTGACAATGTTTTACCTTGGTTTGATATGTTTGGCGATTGGCATTTACTTTTTATTGGTAAACTTTAATGTCATTTCCAAAAAGCAAGATGTTGCATCCGGTAAGCCGGTAGAAGCACAAAAAATTGATAATATATTAATTAGATCAGCTTCTATCTTATTGTGTTTTGCTGGAATTTATTTAATGTGGCCTGAAACTAATACTAAAAAAGATATTCCACCTACTCCTGTAGCTTCGCCAGAAAAGGTAATTAATAATGCAGAAATGGTAAAATTGATTTCAAAAATGAATACCACAATCTGGAATACGGAGCTAAGAGAATTAATTACCAATCAATGTTTGGATAACGGTAAAAAAACTGCCAGTGAATATCCTGATCTGGTAAAAGATTATTGTAACTGTGCTACTGAAAAAATAGCCCAGTCTATGACACCAGCTGAATATATTGAATGGATGCAAAAACCATACGATGAACAAGCGGCTAAAATCCGCCCAATAGTACAGACCTGTGTCGATATCATGACTAAGTTAATTGAATTAAGTCAGGAAGCCTCAACGAATACCAAAAAGTAATTCTGGCTACTGTATTAATGCATTCTGTCTCCTCGAAGCTCAAGTGTTTTCATCAAGCCGGCTTCAAAATCAAGGTATTCTTTCCAACGAATTCGCACATCGTCTTTTGATGAATATAATTCTGCCAATTCCATAAACATTTTATAATGGCCAGCCTCAGAAACCATAAAATGATGATAAAATTCTTTGATATCATTACCTTCAAGGTGCAATGAAAGTAACCGAAACCTCTCACAACTTCTGGCTTCTATTAATGCAAATGTGAGCAGTTTTTCAATAAGGCGATCATTTCTTGAGCCACCCTTTTGTTGATATTCCTGTAGTGCTTTTACATAATCATCTTTACGCTGGTTCCCTAATTTTAAATTTCTTTTCTTTAATTCCGCAAGGACCATCCTGAAATGACCCCATTCTTCGGTAACCACTGGTGCAAGTTGTTCGACTAGTTCTACTTTATCGGGATATTGCTGAATCAAGGAAATCCCGGAACTCGCAGCTTTTTGTTCGCAATAGGCATGATCTGTTAATATATCTTCGAGAGATATCGAAGCCAGATTAACCCACCGGGGATCCGTAGGAAGATGCAATCCTAATTTGGTAATTTCCTTTTTCGAATGCATTCAAACATGTTTTGTAATAAATTTATTCGACAAATATCGTATTGTTCAATTCCGGAAGTCCAGAAAACAGTCAATTTATCCAGTTCGTTTTTTCTGATTTTATTTATTTCTTCTTTATCCAGTTTGTATTGAATGTGATATACTGTATTTTGTTGAGCGTCTACTATGCCATTCGATGTTGCGAATACCTGAAGATATATAAAATCACCGTTTATAAAATCCATTCTGCTTTGACTTGAGCCATCAGGATTACCATATACGGACTTGGCTTGAGGTGAATGAAGTATAAATTTTAATTCCAGTAAATAGTCTTTTTGTGTTTTAAGAAACCGAACTTTGGTATTGACAAAGTCTGAGTTTTTGAAATGTGTGGAAATTTTTGGATCCGTGTATTCAAACAAATCTTCGTAAACAGTTGCCAGAGTTTTACCATCAGGACTAATCGTTAAATTACACAAAGAAGACAATTCTTTAGAATATAAATCAGTTTCAGTTCTTTGATAAGGAAATTTGGAAATCGTTTTATAGTCTGAAAATTTAGGTAATTTATTTTTTGATATTATGGTTAAAGCTCTTTCAATCTCAAGAAGTTGGTTTTGTGCCTGATCTTCTTTAAGATAGATTAAATGGCGAACTTTGCTTAACATATGATGTAAAGCATTTTGTTTTTGGTATAAAAAATTCAGTTTTTGGTGTAAAGTCTTTAACTCTTTGTTTAAGTTATTATTGGATTTATTTTTTTCCTTTGTTAATTCAGCAAGCACATTTTCAAGTTGTTCGATTTGTTGTTTTTGTTGCTTTATTTCCTGATAAATTGTATCCAGGTTTTTTTGTATCCTGAGTTCAAGGGTGGCTATCGGATCTTGAAAATTGTCATATCTGGTGACAGCATTCGTGTTAGAGAGCATCCAATTAGAATGGAAACATAGAAATAATAAATAAAAGTATCTGTTCACAAGCTTAAAAGCCATTTAAATTATTAACAAAATTAACAAATTATATTCTTGATTTCAGTATTTTTGGCCTCTCTTAGAAAATTCAAATCATAAATGTACTTATATGAGAGTTTTTGGAATTCTTTTTTTGGTCTGTATTGTGTCAATATTGATATCCTGCAAAGGTGATAAGAACAAAGATACAATCGACATGTTTGCCTTTGAGCCAATGATTTACCCTGAGACCAAGAAAGATACAGTGTGGGATGATTATTTCGGTACCCGGATAAATGATCCCTACCGTTGGTTGGAAGACGATCATTCAGAAGAAACCAAGTCATGGGTAACTAAACAAAATGAACTTACTTTTTCATTTTTGGATAAAATTCCATTTAGAAAAGATCTACGTGCCCGTATTGAAAAGTTATTTGATTATGAAAAATGTAGTGCACCCTTTAAAGAAGCAGGTAAATATTATTTTTTTAAAAACAACGGTTTGCAGAATCAGGATGTATTATTTGTTTCAAAACAACTTAATGATTCCGCTTCTATAGTATTGGATCCTAACACATTTTCGAAAGACGGTACCACATCCCTTAGTGGGTTTTCATTCTCAAAAGATGGGAAGTATATGAGCTTTCAAACATCTGAAGGCGGTTCTGACTGGAATAAAATTATGGTTCAGGATTTAGAGACAGGCAAGCAATTGAGCGATACCGTCAGGTGGGTAAAATTCAGCGGAGCCGCATGGCATAATGATGGTTTTTATTATAGCCGGTATCCTGAACCTAAAGGCACTACTCAGCTGTCTGGTAAAAATGAATACCATTCTGTTTATTATCATAAACTTGGGACAGATCAATCAGCAGATCAATTAATATACCGGGATGATAAAAATGCACAACGCAATGCCGGAATCAGTATATCTGAAGATGAACAATTTATGTTTTTGAGTACAACAGAATCAACCAGTGGTAATGCATTAGCTATTAGGAATCTTAAAAATACCAAAAATGAATTTCATTGGTTGGTAAAAACATTTGATAGTGATTATAATGTCGTTGGCAATTCCGGCGACAGTATTTTTATTCATACAAATCATGATAGTCCTAATTGGAAGCTATTGGTGGTGAATAGTAAAAATCCTTCTCAGGAGCATTGGATCACAGTTTTGCCAGAAGGCAAAGATGTATTGCAAAGTGTCAGTTTGATAGGCGGTAAGTTGATTGCAAATTACCTTAAGAATGCTTCCAGTGCAGTTTCTATATTTGATCTTCAGGGTAATTTATTAAAGCAACTTGAATTACCAGAGCTAGGTACAGTAGGTGGATTTTCCGGTAAAGAAAACGATCAGGAGGCCTTTTATTCTTTTTCCTCATTCATCAGGCCAGTTACAATCTATCGTCTGGATATGGAAAGTTATTCCACGGAAGTATTTTTTACACCGGTTATTCAGGACTATAATCCGGATTTATATATGACAGAACAAGTCTGGTATACCAGTAAGGATGGTACAAAAATTCCTATGTTTTTGACCTGTAAAAAAGGATTGGCAAAAGGAAAATCCAGCCCAACTTTATTGTACGCTTATGGAGGATTTGATATATCGCTAATGCCCAGCTTTGCAGTCTCGAGATTACCTCTTCTGGAAAATGATGGAATTTATGCAGTTGCGAATCTAAGGGGCGGTGGGGAATTTGGTAAAGAATGGCATATGGCTGGAACAAAAGAGCGGAAACAAAATGTATTTGATGATTTTGCTGCTGCGGCTGATTTTCTGGTCAATGAAAAATATACAGACAGAGATCATCTAGCTATTCAGGGAGGCTCAAATGGCGGTTTATTAATAGGTGCAACAATTACCCAGCGACCCGATATTTGTAAAGTTGCATTTCCCGCAGTTGGTGTATTAGATATGTTGCGTTATCATAAATTTACCATAGGTTGGGCCTGGGCTACAGATTATGGTACCAGCGAGTCAAAAGAAGGCTTCGATTATTTAGTAAAATATTCACCATTGCACAATGCTAAACCAGCTGCGTATCCTGCTACGATGATCACCACGGCAGATCATGATGACCGGGTGGTTCCTGCACATTCGTTTAAATTTGCAGCTGCGATGCAATCAGTCCATCAAGGAACCAATCCAATGTTAATACGCATCGATGTCAGTGCAGGTCATGGTGCAGGAAAGCCAACATCCAAAAGAATTGATGAAGCTGCAGACATTTTAAGTTATATGTTTTTTACTATGAAGGTGAATCCGGTTGTAAAATAATATACCTGTTGATCCGTTTTAAAGTTTTTATTTTTAATACCTCAAAAAAAGATATATGAATACAAGTCAATACCTTGAATCCAACAAACAACGATTTCTTGATGAACTAATTGAATTATTAAAAATTCCTTCCGTAAGTGCAGACTCAAGACATAATGATGACACAAAACGTTGTGCAGAAGCTGTCAAACAATCTTTGCTGGATGCAGGATGTGATAAAGTGGAAATTTGTCCAACCAAAGGTCATCCTGTTGTATATGGAGAAAAAATAATCAATCCGGGTTTACCTACAGTGCTTACTTATGGTCATTACGATGTACAGCCTCCTGACCCATTACATTTATGGACCAGCGGACCATTTGAACCCGTTGTGAAAGATGGAAAGATATATGCCAGGGGAGCTTGTGATGATAAAGGTCAAATGTTTATGCATGTTAAGGCACTTGAATCCATGGTTAAAACCAATTCTTTACCTTGCAATTTGAAATTTATTATTGAAGGAGAGGAAGAAGTCGGATCCTCACATCTGGAAGCGTTTTTAAAATCAAACAAAAAGAAACTTGAATCAGATATAGTGTTAGTTAGTGATACTTCAATGATAAGCATGGATACACCCTCTATTGAATCAGGACTCAGAGGGCTTGCTTATATGGAAGTAGAAGTAACGGGACCAAACCGTGATTTACATTCAGGTGTATTTGGTGGAGCGGTACCTAACCCCATTACTGTTTTAGCCAAGATGATTGCATCCCTGCATGATAAAAATAATAAAATTAAAGTGAGAGGATTTTACAAAGACGTTGTTGACCTAACAGCAGAAGAGCGGCTTGCCTTAAATAAAGCACCCTTTGATTTGGAAGAGTATAAAAGAGATTTGGAAATATCAGATGTTTGGGGAGAAGAAGGATATACGACTTTGGAACGTACAGGTGTCCGCCCGACCCTTGAATTAAATGGTATCTGGGGAGGGTATACGGGTGAAGGAGCCAAGACCGTTTTACCATCAAAGGCGTATGCAAAAATTTCTATGAGACTGGTGCCCAACCAAAAATCAAAAAAAATTGCGAAGTTGTTTGAAAAGCACTTTATGAAAATAGCCCCTCCTTATGTGACTGTTAAAGTTACAGAACATCATGGAGGTGAACCGGTAGTGACACCGACCAACAGCGATGCGTATCAGGCAGCTGCCAAGGCAATAGAAACCACCTTTGGTAAAAAGCCGATACCGACAAGAGGTGGCGGAAGTATTCCGATCATTGCATTATTTGAAAAAGTATTAGGTATAAAAAGTGTCTTAATGGGATTTGGTTTGGATTCTGATAATATTCATTCTCCTAATGAACATTATGGTCTTAAAAATTTCTATAAAGGAATTGAAACAATACCTTATTTTCATAAATATTATACAGAATTAAAAATGAAATCTAAATAAATCAGAAATACATGAAAAAAATAATTTTATTTATTAACCTGTGTCTGATGGTGACAACTGTTACAATGGCACAAAAAAATCAGACAAAAATGGATAGTTTGAGTTATAGTATTGGAGTGTTATTTGCTAATAGTTTAAAACAACAAGGTCTTGATAAAATCAACTCTAAAGATCTTGGTGAAGCGGTGGACGCAGTCATGAACAATCAAAGTACTAAAATTAATATGGAGGATGCCACACATATTTATTCCAAAGCTATGAGCGAAATGGCAGCAAAACAAGGAGCCGGTGTTAAAGAAGAAGGTGAAAAATTTTTAGCTGAAAATAAAAAAAGAGCCGGAGTGATGACGACAGCCAGTGGGCTTCAATATGAAGTTATCAAAATGGGAGATGGGGCAAAACCAGGACCCACAAATAAAGTGAAAACGCATTACCACGGCACCTTAATTAACGGTAGAGTTTTTGACAGTAGTGTTGAGCGAGATGAGCCAATATCATTTCCTGTCAATGGCGTTATTCAAGGTTGGCAGGAGGCTCTTCAGTTAATGCCCGTTGGTTCTAAATGGAAGTTGTATATTCCCTATAACCTGGCATATGGTGAGCGGGGTGCAGGTGCGGATATCAAACCTTATGCCGCACTTATCTTTGAAGTAGAATTATTGGCAATAGAGTAACTGGATTTAGAAACTGTTTTCTAATAATAAAAGCTATTCTTTTGTCAAATGGAATAGCTTTTGTTTTTTAATTAACGTTATGCAAATTAGTATCATCAGTTTATTGCCAGAGTTATTGGATAGTCCGCTAAATCATTCAATAATCAAAAGATCTAAAGAGAAAAATTTACTTTCAATCGAAATAATCGATTTGCGAAAATTTGGTATTGGACCACACAGACAGTTGGATGATTACCAGTTTGGGGGTGGAGCCGGAATGGTTATGATGATAGAACCTTTGGTCAAATGTATCGAAACAGTATCTAATGAAAATCCATTTGACGAAATCATTTATCTGACTCCGGATGGCGAAACACTGACACAATCGATGGCTAATCAGTTAAGCCTGAAACAAAGACTTTTATTGATTTGTGGACACTACAAAGGCATTGATCAGCGGGTGAGGGACAGATGGATTACTAAAGAGATTTCAATTGGAGATTATGTTTTGTCGGGTGGTGAATTAGCAGCTTGCGTATTAGTGGATTCAATTGGTCGATTAATTCCGGGCGTTTTAAATGACGAATCATCTGCATTGACGGATTCATTTCAGGATGATTTATTGTCGCCACCTGTTTATACACGGCCTGCTGTTTTCAGGGATATGAAGGTGCCTGATATTCTCTTAAGTGGTCATGAAGCAAACATAAATGATTGGCGATATGAACAAGCACTTCAACGGACCCTTAAGCACAGACCGGATTTATTAAAAGAGGATTAACAGGCAGTTCGATTCATGTTTCAAGTCTTTTTTTTTCAAAATAGTGTGATTTGTATTCAAAGGTTTATCAGTATCTTGGCTGCTCATGGAATTTTTTCAGGAACAATTTCTTGGTTTTAGATCAGGCTTTAAGGCATTTACAATAGAGCATTATATTCCTGTTTTGCTGTTTATTTGTTCAACGATTTTGTGGATTCGGTTGGCTAGAAAATGGACATCGCGAAATCAGTTTTTAACTGCTTTTGTATTTTCCATCAGTCTTGCATTTACAGTTTTATGGTGGATGGTATATAGAATGTACACCGGTGCATTTGATAGCCGGGAAGATCTGCCTTTTCATCTTTGCAATATACTAACCCTTGTATTTCCATTTTCACTATACTTTAAAGCACGGTGGTTTTTTGGAATACTTTATTTTTGGGTGTTGGCCGGCACATTGCAGGCAGTTATCACACCTGATTTAAGAGAACCATTTCCCCATTATATCTATTTTCGGTATTGGTGGATTCATTGTGGTATGATCAGTCTGGTCATTTATGGACTTGCAGTATTTCAATGGAAAATATATTTTAAAGATTTAAAAAATGCAATGATTGGTGCCAATGTATATCTGGTGTTTTCATTATTAGTGAATGTAATTACTGGCGGAAATTATTTTTTCACAATGAGAAAACCTGATGCCGTATCTATTCTTGATTACATCGGTTCCTGGCCCTGGTACCTGTTAACTGGTCAGATCGTCATGTTCATATTTTTTTTGTTGTATTATTTACCCGTTTGGTGGTGGCAAAATAAACAAAATCTCAATTCCTTTTAATTCAAGATTGGATGGATAGAAGATGCAATGGATTAAAATCCATTGGAATTGCATTGTCGAACCTGCGGTTCTTGAAGAGGAGATGCAATGGATTAAAATCCATTGGAATAGGATTGTCGAACCTGCGGTTCTTGGAGAGAAGATGCAATGGATTGAAATTCATTGGAATAGGATATTCGAACCTGCGGTTCTTGAAGGAAGATGCAATGGATTAAAATCCAATGGAAGAGGATTGTCGAACCTGCGGTTCTTGAAGGGGAGATGCAATGGATTAAAATCCATTGGAATA
>CAZALD010000023.1:0-64204 GCA_964486185.1 uncultured Saprospiraceae bacterium | reverse complement strand
AGCGCCTTGGAAACTACCTGCAATGAATAGTTACAACAATGACTCATCGCCACAAATAAATTAGACTTAGTGATTCGTTGTGCCGTCGTGCCATCGTGGCAAAGAATAATTGCCACAACGCCACAAATGAAGAACACAATGTGAATTGTAGCGCCTTGGAAACTACCTGCAATGAATAGTTACAACAATGACTCATCGCCACAACTAAATTAGACTTTGTGATTCGTTGTGCCATTGTGCCATCGTGGCAAAGAATAATTGCCACAACGCCACAAATGATATAGATTTTATGTATGTTCTGAACTTTATGATCTGCTACTATGAGTAAAAAAATGCTTAACAAGGCTAAGGTAAATCGGAAATTACCTTTAGCATATGTTTAAAATAAATTTTAAAAATATTCAGATCTATACTACCTAAGACTAATGTACACCAGTTTAGGAGATACGATAAAATCGGAAGGCATTCCGTCACAACCAAATCATTATGTTGCTTGATAAAACGCCATATAAAGAATACGCCAAGTTTTTGTTCTTTTCGGAAGTCTTGGCTACTTTCTGAAGTAAAGAATATTATGCACTAATCTAAACAAATCATGAATGCCATGAGAATAATGTATTAAATTACCTAGGGGCCGTTTAACTAGAAATACCCATTACACCAATATTTTTGGAGATGCAGCCAACATTTCAGGATCTGCTTTTGATTTGTATTTTTCAAAATTTGAAATAAACAATTCCGCCAATGCATTTGCCTGTTCATCAAATGCTTCTTTGTTTTCCCAGGTATTTTTTGGATTTAAAATTTCTGAGGGTACACCAGGACAAGAAGACGGATAATGTAATCCAAATACTTTTTGTGTATTGTACGGAATAGTATCCAATTCGCCTTTCATTGCTGCAGTTATTAAAGCACGGGTATACGATAATTTAATGCGTTGACCTTGACCATAAGGACCTGCAGTCCACCCTGTATTCACAAGCCAGATATTTGGTTTGTACGTTTCAATTCGCTTTCCCAACATAGCAGCATAATACGTCGGATGTAATGGAAAGAAAGGCGCACCAAAACAAGCTGAAAATGTAGCTTTTGGTTCGGTAACACCAGCTTCTGTTCCTGCAACTTTTGCAGTATAACCGGAAATAAAATGATACATAGCCTGACCGGTGGTGAGTTTACTGATCGGGGGTAAAATTCCATAAGCATCGCAGGTCAGAAAGAAAATATTTTTTGGATGAGGACCTATGGATGGGATAACTGCATTCCGTATATGTTTAATAGGATAGGATACTCGAGTATTTTCAGTAATGCGGGCATCGCTGTAATCTGGAACATTGGTTCCTTCATAAAATCCTATATTTTCTAAAATAGCTCCTTGTTTAATAGCTTTAAAAATATCGGGTTCTTTTTCTTCAGTCAGGTCAATACATTTGGCATAACATCCACCTTCAAAATTAAAAATACCGGAATCTGACCAACCATGTTCGTCATCACCAATTAATCCCCGGTTGGGATCTGCAGATAGTGTGGTTTTTCCAGTACCAGACAATCCAAAGAAAATGGTCGTATCTCCTTCGTTACCAATATTGGCCGAACAATGCATGGATAATACATTTCTTTGATGGGGCAATACAAAATTTAATATTGTAAAAATTGATTTCTTCACTTCTCCTGTATATCCTGAGCCTGCAATCAGAATGCGTTTAGATTTAAAATCAATCATCGAAAAATTTGCCTGACGTGTTCCGTCTACTGCCGGATCAGCTTTAAAACCGGGAGCACAATAAATGCACCATTCCGGATCGAAATCTAAAATCTCTTCATCTGTAAGGCTGATAAATAAATTGCTGGCAAACTGAGCCGTCCAGGGATATTCAGCAAAGACCCGAACAGAAATTCGATAACGCGGATCAGCACACGCATACGAGTCTTGTACAAATACTTCTTTACCTTCAAAGTAACTGCAGATTTTACGATAAAGTGCATCAAATTTTTCCTGGGGAAATGCTTTATTAAATTTATTCCAATCCACAATATCATGTGTAACTTCATTGTCTATTGTGAATTTATCTTCAGGGCTCCTGCCGGTAAACTCTCCGGTACGAATACAAAGAGCACCTGTATTGCTTAATGTACCCATGTTCCTTTTTAGACTTTCCTCAATTAATTCGGAGGGGCTGAGATTACAATAAGCGTGTTTGGTATGTTGAATTCCGAAATTTTGTAGGGGTGATTTCTCTGAAATTTTACCTGAATATCCCATGAAATTGGTTTTAGTCCGGTTTATTAAATAAAATAAGACCGCAAAGTTAGTATCAAAAACCGATGTATAAAGACTGGATTAAGGATTCTTTTAGCTAATTAAGAAAACTTTGGCAATTGTATGGTGAAAGTAGTTCCTTTGCCTGATTCTGAACTCTTTATATATAGTTTTCCCTGATGATAATTTTCGATAATTCGTTTACTTAGAGATAAACCGAGACCCCAACCCCTGGATTTTGTCGTAAATCCGGGTTTAAAAACGTGTTTCCATTGAGAAGAGGGTATTCCCCGGCCGGTATCTGAAATATCAATAAAAATCCAGTTTGTATTTTGCCGTATCTGGCATCGTATCAAACCATGATCAGACATGGCATCCAGTGAATTGCGGAGTAAATTTTCAACTACCCAGGAAAACAAATTTGTATTGATCATTGCATAATAATCACTTGCTGATAATTCCGGAAACTCAAATTTAATTTTATGCGATGCCCTCGCAGCTATATATGTTTTACATTTAATTAATTCGGAGGTCAGTTCTGTATTAGTAAGTTCCGGAATTGAACCAATTTTAGAAAAACGGTCAGCCACCTGTTGCAATTTATAAACATCCAGTTCCATTTCGTCAATCAGACTTTTTTGATCGGCAGATATTGAATCTGTTTGCCTTAGGTTTTCAATCCAAGCCATCATTCCGGATATCGGAGTACCCAACTGATGGGCTGTTTCTTTGGCCATTCCAACCCAGACTCGGTTTTGTTCTTCTCGTCTGGAAGCATTAAATACAGCATAGCCAATACCAGCATACAGCATTAGTAAAAATAACTGGACCAAAGGAAAATAACTCAGCAATGTTAGTATCCGGGGATATTTATAGTAAATGACATAATCTTCACTTTCCAATGGCGGCGGATCAGATGATTTTAATTCCTGTAGTAATTTGAGTGTATCCTTTACTTTTCCGAAATTATATAATTCAATCTCATTATTACGGTTTATGGTAACTACTTGTAAATCGGCAATAGTTTTACTAAGCATTTCCTGCTCGTAAGTCATATCCTCATCCAGATTGCTTGTATTGGTTATTTCTTTAAGAGTCTTTTCAAATAATTCTACTTTGGTTAATTCAAGCAATGACAATTTCTTTGCCAGATAATTGGAATAAAACAACGGCATTAGCATAAATAGTAATCCAATTAAGATAAGGATTATTTTCCATCTGCTGGTTTTATTATATTGATTCATCCGTCAGAATATCAGTTGGATAGACTATGCTAATTTAAAAGCAATGCAAAATAACGCCAAATAAAGGAATTTAGTTGTTTGGTATCTTATTTCTGTAAAAAAAAAGAGCCAATGTAAATAAACGGTTTTTGTTAATCTGTTTCTAATCACATCTAAATAATATACTGCGAAGATTTATGATTTCAGGATGTGGATATTATTTAACACGATACCGGGTTTGCTCCTTGTAAATGTATTCCGGATCTTAATTGAGGATTTGGAGTTTGGCAAATTTTAAAATGATTTTGCGCTGAGGATTTTCAATTTCCTGAAACAGAATGGTAGCCACCCGGTTATCTTTTGCGCCTTCAATGGATATTATTTTTCCCCTTCCGAATTTCTGATGAAGAATCATCATGCCTGATTGTATGGCGTCTGAAGGGCTGGCTGTAAAATTTGCGATGGATTCTTGTGTAAATTTAGGTTTATTCCCAATCCATTTATTTTTTGTAGCAGTTGATTCATCCATTAAATTAAATACGGCGTTTCTGCTTACTGTTTTGTCAATTTCCATGCGTTCAGGTTTGATCTCGTCAATAAACCGGCTGGGTTCACACATGCGTAAATTACCAAAGACATAGCGTGTACTGGCATATGACAAAGCCAGGAATTGCTTAGCGCGGGTAATGGCTACGTAAAACAATCGACGTTCTTCATCAATTTGATCAGGATCTCTGCTGGCCAAATAACTAGGAAATAAATTTTCTTCTAGACCCGAAACGATGACAGCACTAAATTCAAGTCCTTTTGCTGAATGCACTGACATCAGTGTGACAAATTCTGCAGCATGATCGGCAGTATCCAATTCGGTAATTAAAGAAATGGATTGCAGATAGGATGACAATGATTTGTCAGTATCTGCTTCATCAGACCATTCATCCTGCTCGGTAAATGTTTTTATACCATCGAGTAAAGCCATTACATTTTCCAATCGTTGCAAACCTTCATTTGATAAATCTCTTTTAAGTTCTGCTGATAAACCTGAAATTTTAAAAGCATATAAGGCAGTATTGTAGGCATCTGCAGCATGACTGGATTGCTGTACTTCCAGGATTTGCATTTTAAACTGTTTAAAACTTTGAGCGGCTTTTGGGCTCAGTTCTATATGATCACTTGCTTCCCATAAGGATAGATTGTGTTCGGCTGCATACATTTTAAACTTTTCAACTGTAGAATCTCCAATTCCACGTTTAGGATAGTTAATAATGCGTTTAAAAGCTTCATTATCTTTTAAATTGACGATCAATCTTAGATAGGCGATGAGGTCTTTGATTTCTTTACGTTGATAAAATGACAGTCCGCCAAAAACTTTATAGGGGATATTGACTTTGCGGAGTTGTTCTTCCATAATACGGGACTGAGCATTGGTCCGGTACAATATGGCAATTTCATTATTTTTAAGATGGTATCTGTTTTTTAATTCGACTATGTAGTCTGCTACTTTACGACCTTCTTCAACATCGGTTGTACATTTTATCAATTTTATTTTATTACCTGACTCAATTTCAGTCCAGATTTCTTTTTTAATCTGTTTACTATTTTGAGTTATAACATCATTTGCAGCCTGCACAATATGAGGTGTGCTGCGATAGTTTTGCTCGAGCTTAAAAATTTTTGTATCCGGAAAATCCTGTTCAAAATCCAAAATATTTTTTATTGTGGCTCCGCGAAAAGCATAAATACTTTGAGCATCATCTCCCACAATACAGATATTTCTAGGACTTTCTTTATATAATACTAGTTTTTTAATTATGGCATATTGTAAAAAATTGGTATCCTGAAACTCATCGACGAGAATAAATTGAAATTTTTCGCGATACTTTTCCAATACATGATCGGGATTTTCCTGTAATAATCTAAACATTTGTAAGAGGAGATCATCAAAATCCATGGCGCCACCCCGAATGCAATGTTGCACGTATTTTTTGTAGATCAGGTAGGTGAGCGGCATTTTGTTTTCTGCATCCTGATCTCTCAGTTCCAAATCTTTTTCATACATGATCGGAGTAATTAAATTGGACTTTGCAGAAGAGATACGGGTACGAATGGTGTTGGTATTGTATTCTTTTGGATTGAGATTTAATTCTTTAAGTATATCCAGTATAACACTTTTACTGTCTTCGGTATCATATATGGAAAAATTGGCCGGATAGCCAATTTTAGGAGCTTCGATTCTGAGTATCCTGGCGAAAATGCTGTGAAAGGTGCCACTCCAAACTTTTCGGATATCATCGCCTACCAGGAGACTGATACGCTCTGTCATTTCTTTTGCTGCTTTATTGGTAAAAGTAAGCGATAAGATATTATAGGGCCGGATACCTTGTTTTATAAGGTAAGCCAGTCTGAAGCTTAATACCCTGGTTTTACCGGAACCCGGACCTGCGATAACCATGACGGGTCCATGAGTGTGAGTTACCGCATCCCGTTGTACGGAGTTTAAATCATCGAGAAATGAAGTCATGTGTTCTGCTTGGATGCCGCAAGATAGTTAATTTACAGGAATACTGAAAGCCAGCAGTATTTGTTTGAGCAGGCACTTCCACGGAATTGACCAATTTGAATTTTACTAAATTGGAAAAAACGAAATTTTAATTTCTTTAGCATGGATTGAATTCGACATAAAGCATGATGATTTTAGAGAAAATGACTTAGATCTGATTGCGACATTATACCTTTAAGAGGATTAAAAATTCAGTGTGGTATTTCCAGAGTACTGGTGTAATGTGCAGCTGATAAATTGAAATAAACATAAATACAGGACTCATACAGGCCTTTATTTTTGGACTATTCCGGCTTTTCAACATTTTTTTTTGAAATTTTTTTCAAAACAGACTAATTAGTTTTAGAAGGTGAAAATTAAGGAGTTATAAAATGAACTTATACACATTTAAAATGAGTGATAAGTGTAAACTACTGTTATTCTGAAAATTAGTAAGATGTGAAGAATTAGTTATACGAAAGGAAGGAATGAAAAAAGAATGTAGTCTGGTTGCAATTTTAGATTTTTGTTTTACTTTTACATCGCATTTAATAATCCCCCTGAGGAAGATATGCCGAAAAGAACGAAGCCGGATCATATACTTTCAAAACTTATTTTAGAATTTGAAGAGCAAGGTCAAATTCTGGCCAACGAATGTTGGGATGAAAAATCATATCTGCGATTAATCAGTCATTATGAGAAACAATGTCAATTTGACAAAGCCCTCCAGGTAACCAACCTTGCTTTAAGACTCTTTAAATTCAAACCGGATTTTTTCCTGATCAAAGCCAAGTTATTAATTTCATCGCAGAAGCCTCATGCTGCCATAGATGTCTTGGAACAAGCCTATGCCTTATCTCCGTTAGATCTGGAAATTTCTTTACTCAAAGCTAAAGCATATGCTTTATCACATCAATTTGACGAAAGTCTCAGGATTATTTCAGATTTAAAATGCGAATTAATTAAAACCGATTTGACTGAATTATTATTGGTTGAAGCATTTATTTACGAAACGATGAAGGACTTTAATAAAATGTTTGATTCTTTGCGGGAAGCATTGATTCTGAATCCTAATAACCATGAAGCACTTGAACAAATCTGGGTCAGTGTTGAATTTTCTAAAAAATATCATGAAAGTGTTCAATTACATCAGGAAATCATCGATAAGAATCCGTATTCTTATCTGGCCTGGTATAATCTGGGTCATGCTTATTCCTGTTTAGGTGAATATGAAAAAGCAGTCGAGGCTTTGGAATATTCTTTTTTAATAAATCCTTTATTTGAACAAGGCTATCTGGATTGTGCAGAATTATGTCTTCAGGTTAATATGTATGAAAAAGCTTTGCGCTGCTATCAGGAAGCTAATGAGAGCTTTGGTCCGGATGCAGAACTGATTGTATATATTGCTGAATGCCTGATCAAATTAAATCGTCATAAAGAAGCCAAGCAAAAACTTCAGAAAGCTATTTATCACGATCCTTATAACGAAGAGATATTCTTTTATTTAGGTGAATGCTTATGTGCAGAGCAAAATTGGAAAAAAGCAATTAATGCCTATCTCGAAGCCATAGATCTCGATGATCAACGAGAAGAATTTCATGCCGGAATCGCAATCGCTTATGAAAAACTTGGGAATCTTAAAAAAGCTGAATCCCATTATCGTAAATCTGCTATTTGTGGTTTAGAACAAAGTAAATACTGGTGTCTTTATATCTCATTTTTACTTTCAAACCAACAAGTTGAAAAAGCAGAGAAAATGTTAATCCGTGCTGACAAATATAGTTTTGGAGCTGATCTTTTATATTGCCGTGCTGCATTCTATTTCCTGACCAATTCAAGGGAAAATGCCATTGCTACGTTAGAAGAAGCTTTAGCCGAAAATTCAAAAGAACACAGTATCCTGCTGAGTTTATATCCCTCCATACTTCAGGATAAAGAAGTCATGAGTATGATACGTTATTATTCCGTTGAATGCTAAGTATTGTCAGTATGAGTCATTATTTGACAATCTTGATAGTATTTTCAATTTCAAAATTTTAATTGCAGGCTTTAAAGTTAATGCAGTCAAGCAGTGAAGCAGTCAATGCAGTGAAACAGTCAAACAGTCAATGCAGTGAAGCAGTCAATGCAGTCAATGCAGTGAAGCAGTCGAACAGTCAATGCGGTGAAGCAGTCAATGCGGTCAATGCAGTGAGGAGTGAGAAGTGCCTGCCTGCCGCAGGCAGGAAGAGTGAGAAGTTGTTATTTGTAATTGCCTAAAATAAGTTGACCATTTCTACACAACTCGGCGTAGTATCTACTACGTCGGTGCGATAGGCAAATTTTTTTGCCGTATGCGGCTTATTTGGTCAATGCGTGCGATGCAGTGAAGCAGTGAAGATTGCCTGAACTTCCAATTTATCTCGTCAATGTAAGTTCACCGGTTTTGAATCTCCTTCCCTGGGAATGCACTTCATACTCGATTACATAAGGATAAACACCGGGAATCATCATCTGATTATTTGATCTACCATCCCATCCTTTGTCTTTTTCATGGGTTTCAAAAACCTGGTTACCCCAGCGGTCAAAAATCTGCAGATGATAAAAAATGACTTGTTCGCAATTGAAGACAGGTAAAAATAGATCATTGATATTATCGCCATTGGGAGAAAATACATTGGGCAAATAAATATCAGATTCTATCTTAGAAAAGGATAAATTTAAATTAGCAGGAATCACACAAGGACCCTGAGTTGTGATCGTAAAGCGAGTGGCGGTTGTTGATTTTAATTTTACTATACTGCAGGGCGGATCCAAACAATCAATTAGTGATGATGGTGTCCAGATGTAATTGGTGCCACCGGATGCTTTGAATGTGATCTCTTTGCACGGATCGATGATGGTATCTCCGGTAACCGAGATGATTTGTTTGGGAATGACAAGTAGTTGGATGCTATCAATCCACTGTCTGCAGTCATCCGCAGCCCGAAGAAAGATTGTCTGATTGCCGATGCTGCCTGGATAATAATTGGTTGATTGCTGTGATGCATTGTCAAATCTTCCGGATGAGGACTGCCAGGTAAAATCAGCAGTACCGGTAAACAGTGCATTGAGTTTTAAAATATCGCCATCGCACAGGGAGGTGTCTTTTCCGGCATCGAGTGAAGTAGGATTTCCGGGTTTGATGCTAAGGTCGAGTGTGAGTGTGCTGTCACAACCGTAGGTATTTTTTAAGACCTGTGTGTACATACCGGAAGCTTTATAAACCACATTGTTGATGATAGCAGAATCACAAGATGTCTGTGAAAGTATGCCGCTACTGCTTTTATGAATCAAAAGATCCAGTGTCAGCGTACTATCGCATCCGTTTGTATTGGCAAGTACTTGTTTGTAAATTCCTGTAGACGTATAGATCTGATTGTTGACGATTGCAGAGTCACAGGAAGTTTGACTAAGTGTCGAGGCGGTTTGTTTTAAAATATCAATATTTAAATTTAATACACTATCACATTTTGCGGCATTTTGTAACACCTGGGTATAATTACCGCTTTGCGTATAAACCTGTCCGTTGACTTCTACAGAATCGCATTGCTGTATCGACAAATTTTCCGAACTGCTTTTTGTGATTTCCAGTTGGAGATTTAAAATACTATCACAGGCATTGGCATTGACAAGAGTTTGCGTGTAATTACCGCTTTGCGTATAAACTTGTCCGTTGATAACTGCAGAGTCACAGGATTTATAGCTGAGACTGTTTGTTGTTTTTTGCAGTCTTGTAAAATCAATCGTCAGTATGCTATCGCATTGTGATGTATTTTTTAATAGTTGTGTGTATATACCACTTTGTGAATACAACTGTCCATTGACCAAAACAGAATCACAAGAACGTAAAGTCTGTCTTTCAGATGTACTCTTTGATAGGTCTAAGTCAATATCCAGCACACTATCGCATTGATAGGTGTTTTTTAATAATTGTGTATACTTTCCGGATTGTGTGTAGCGAATACCATTAATGATGGCACTGTCACATGCCGTCCACATAATTTGTGCTGCTGTCTTTGTAAAAATATTGAGATCGATAGTCAGTGTACTGTCACATCCATTGGCACTGATCAGCTTCTGATTGTACTTACCCGTGCGGGTATATGTAGTGCCGTTGATGGTAGCAGAATCACATGCGGAGAGTTGGTAGGGTGTCGTATTGCTGTTGGGGATGTTGATATGGAGATAGATGGTGCTGTCGCAGCCGTTGGATCTTTGATATGTAAAAATATGATCTCCGCTTTGTTTGTAAACAGTTGAATTAAAAACCACCGAATCGCAAGCTTCAAACGAATAATAATCCGCTCTGCTTTTTGGAATGCTCAGATTTAAATTCAGAATGCTGTCACAACCATCGGCACTGATTAAATCCTGAGTGTAGCTACCCGATTGATCATAGATTTGTCCATTCACATCCACAGAGTCACATTTAGAAATACGCAGATCTTCTTTGCCGCTTTTACGGATTTTTACATCCAGGATGAGGACACTATCACAGCCCTGAGCATTACTCAGAAATTGTGTATAGACATTTGATGTTTTATAAATCTGATTATTGACAAGAATAGAATCACATACATCAAACTGAAGATCCGACTGACTGCTTTTGAGAATTTGAATTTTTGTATTTACAATACTATCACAACCAAATTTACTTTGTAGTACCTGGGTAAATGTATCACTTTGTGTAAACACCTGTCCATTGACAAGCAATGAATCACAGGCTGACAGGCTAATGTCTTTGTTGGTTTTTTTCTCAATATGAATGATGGTATTGACAATACTATCACAACCTGCAGCTGTTTTTAATCGAAGCGTGGTAGTATCTGATTGCGTATAGGTCTTGCCATTAATTGTTGCAGAATCACAAAAAGACAAGACCGTATTGGCAATGGCCACACCTACCTGGGCTTCATGTATGGTATCGCAATAAGTTTTTATGCAAATCACAGAATCAGAACCCATCTTTACTTTGATATGTACATCCATACAATAATCTTCTGCCACAGGATCGGTTATAAAAAAAGAATCTGTGGATAATACAGATTTGAGCGTATCTGATTTTTTATACCAGGCATAACGGAGATTATAGCTTTCTCCAAAATTACATTTTTTGATCAGCGAAAAATTGGGATGCAATTCTATTTTAGATCCGGAGCAATGAGCTTGCCAATTTATGGAATCATAAAGTCCAACTGATGTAAGCCTGATAATGCTATCACATTTATAGCGCTCTGTACTCCTGGGAAGTGACACAAGTAAACTATCCGAGCAAAGTGGATATTTAATACCAAACAAATCTACATAAGGTTTATTATCACAACTTATATAATAAACATTCTTGGGCTCTATTTCTGGTAAGACTGTAAACTCAACTACGGAATCGTATTTACAACAATTGGATTGTGTAAACGTCTCTCTATAAATTCCAGTTGAATTGATGAATTGAGAATGCCATCTGAATGAACGACCATCAACTTGTTCAAAACATAGAGTCCTTGGAATTCCTGGCCGATCAGCTAATGGCCTCATTTTTATGGTAGCGCAAACTGGTCCTTGTTGAGCACATATTGAGCCAATTTTAGGATTTCCTAAATATGCGCTAACACATAATTCAAAATCACCAACATCCGGAAAATCCAACGTAATTTCATTTTTATCTTCGTTAAGATCTACTCCATTCAATGTCCACAAATAGGTAACATCCAAACAAGTTCCTGTCGCTGGATTAACTGAGAATTTATAATCACATACACCCTGACAAGTTTGAATGATTCGACTGGATACATTATTTATATTACCCAATGGAGATAAAGAGGGTGGACCTCCGCCGGATGTATTTATAGTGATATCGCAAACACAATCACAACATGCATCAACTGAAATGTAATAAGTTTTACATTTTTCCAAATTAACCTGATATGTTATTTTTTGATTTGGACCGTTACATAGAGGAGTACATTTAATTTCTTGATTATGTTGACAATCACCCCAAAGTCCAAACACTAAACCGTAATGGCAAATATTATTACACAAACAAGTTCCCACACTAAAAGTAATTGATACATTACCTCCCTGACTTACAAAAGCCCACCATGTCCGATTGGGGGGTGTGCAACACCAGGCACATAATGGTCTAATGGCGCTGCGTGTATTACTTGGATTGTTGCATGTATAACCATTCATCTGATCTAATGAACAAAATACAGATGCTTCTTCGCAGGTTTCAGCAGGAGGAGGATTACATTGACCTGATACACTTTCAATATAGATTGTGATAAAAAGTATTGCAAGTATTAATTTCAAATGTATGAAATAGTATCTCATCTAAGCAGAATTTAAGATATCACAAAGTAAAGTGGTTATACTTTAATAAATTTTAAAATAGTTCTTCTGTTTTCCTGATCCGTTAATTGTAAAATATACATTCCTGGCTTTAATTCCTGTACATCGACCCATCCTGGCCAGGTATGTCCTTTATAAAGTGGTTCACCCTGCATAGAATAAATAATCCAATTTATTATCAACTCAAGTGGACCCTCCATATTTATTTTGAATTGCACAGGATGTGGACTTATTTTAAACTGTTTATTTTCTTTATTTAATTTATTTTCCACATTGGTTATCAGTATGGGTTCAGTCCTTAGAAGGACAGCATCCTCATGTAATATTCCGCCAGGGCTTAATCTTTTATATCTTGAAATGCCATTTGTAAGTACACTTCCATCATTTGCTATGGCTGTAAAGAATCCTCCAAAATCATTATAATAGCCATCGCTATCCAGAGTACCAAGGCCTGACCTGAAATCATAGAGTTTATGCCAGAGTAAAGTACCATTTGTATCAATTTTTATAATAGAAATATCATAACCTCTACTGTCCATCGATTTACAATTTTTAACATAACCACTTATAATAATTGCATTTTCTTCATATACATTAGAACTGCAAAATCGCTGATCACAATAAAAATTGTCAAATCTTACTTCTTTTAAAATAGTTCCATCAATATCACATATTAAAAAAACACCAAATAAACCCGTGGCTCCTGTTATATAAATTTTATTATTTATTATCCGGACATCTCTGGCAGAAGCACCTGAATAATTATAAGGAGTTACAATCCATTTAATTTTTCCGCTACCACTGGTGTCAAATTTGTAAAACTGAAACGAAGAGGTACCACTTGCAAGAGATGTACAAATAAATTCTGCATTGCTTATTTCATTTATGGATCGAATCCCTCTTCCTAAATTAAATACCTGTTTATTTAAATAATCCAAATTTTCTGAGAAATAGTAAAAATTATATTCAGTATTATGATCCCAAAGTATAATCAAAATGTTCCCGTCCTGAAGTTTTAATACATGTTTTATAGTGGTTTGATTTGCTTCATGGCTGTTCAAGTTATATGTATTATATTCAACCAAGTTGCCATTATTATCGATTTTAAATAAGATCAATACAGTTTTATTCAACACAGTATCGATTGCTTTATCCACAAATAAAAACTCATCTTCTCTGATTCCTATCGAAGAGTTACCAATAGGTTCCATTGGATACGAGGTATGTTTTGGTATGGGACTATGCTTTATTTTATTAAGCCCTATGTTCCCAAATATGGTTTTGTTTATGATGTTTCCACATGAATCAAAAGAAGTAAAAACAGGTGCATTAAATATCGAGTCATTTAGTACTCCTCTGTTTATACGACTTCCGGTTGTGTAAATATAATTGTCCTTTTTACCAGGATAAATTGTAGAAATGTAGTCCTGAAAAACAGTATCATTTGAAATGTACTGAAAGGAACATTGTGCAGATACCATATTACATATCTGGGCAAACAGAACAATCAAAAAAACAAAAGAATTCATAAAATAAAGATATGAAATAGATTTTAAAAAGAAATTATAAAATCCAACAGCTTACTGCATGACTAATTGGCTATAAAAAACAAACCAATAGTTACTTGCAGCACAAAAATTACGTTCATGGGAATACTTCAATCTAAAGTTGAGTTGTAAAAATGAAATTGTCAAGTTTTTCCAGATATATTTTTCATATATATATATATATATATATATAAATGATATACAGTGTGTTATGTTTAATGTGGTCAATGTGGTCAATGCAGTGAAGCAGTCAATGCGGTGAAGCAGTCAATGCGGTTAATGCGGTTAATGCAGTCAAGCAGTCAAGCAGTCAAGCAGTCAAGCAGTCAATGCAGTGAAACAGTCATACAGTCAATGCAGTGAGGAGTGAGAAGTGCCTGCCTGCCGCAGGCAGGAAGAGTGAGAAGTGCCTGCCTGCCGCAGGCAGGAAAAGTGAGTAGTTGTAATTTGTAATTGCCTAAAATAAGTTGACCGTTTTCAAAAAATCCTAAAATTGTCGTGTTGCTAAAACACCATAGGCGTTAACCATTTTCCAGTACCGTAGGAGCTACCTAACAAAAGGCGAAGGCAGTTAACAAGTGAGAAGTGATTAAGGATACAATATTGTTACTGGCTTCGGCAGACAAATCCATCTGCAGCAAGCCGATTAGACAGAATAAGACATGAATTATTAAACCTTCAAATTAATGTAAGGCCTTAATTTTCATACTTACATTTTCTGAAGGTCGGTCTCCGCGTTCTGTTTTAACGGCAGCTATTTTATCAATGACATCAAGTCCTTCGATGATTTCTCCAAAGACTGTGTATTCCATATCCAGAAACGGAGTACCTCCCAATTTTTGGTAAGCAGCCTTTTGTTCTTCTGTATATTTTATTCCTTTGCGATCTTCCATTTGATTTAAACTGGCTTCTGATTGTTGAGTGCCTTGTACAATATAAAATTGTGAACCCGATGATTCTTTTTTTGGATTGACCTGATCGCCGGTCCGTGCTGCTGCGATAGCTCCTTTTTTGTGTACATATTTAGGATTAAACTCTGCAGGGATTGTATATCCGGGACCGCCGCTTCCAAGCATAGCACCCGATACAGCCTGACGTGAGTTAGGATCTCCACCTTGTATCATAAACCCATTGATTACCCGATGAAATAATAAATCATCATAATAGCCTTGCTCGGCATGTTTAAAAAAATTATCGCGGTGTTGTGGTGTCTGGTCATATAATTTGGCGACCATCGATCCCAGGGAAGTTTCTATCAAAACATAACAACCATCCGGTGGTAGCACTTCAATTTTTTGTTGGTAACTATTCATTTTTGTTCCTTTAAATGATTTTAAGTTTACCTGGTAAATTCCAGATTTTGAATAAAAATGTTTTGGATTTTTTTCAGTTGATTTGGTTCCATCTCCAAAATTCCATTCGAAACGATCGGCTTCCTGGGAGAGATTGGTAAAAACAGCACTTGAGGGTAATTTTATTTTTTGCTCAGCGATTGTAAATTTTACCAGATTGGAGGTGCAGGAAACAAATAACAAAGCAATAATACTAATACAGCTGAGAATGCGGCTCATAGGAGTAAATTATATATTTTTTTAAAAATTAATTCTGAATGGTAATTTTCATAGTAATATCTTTCAATGGACGGCTGTTTTGATCAACGTCCATAGAACATACCATATCGATAATTTGCATACCTTCAATGACTTCACCAAATACGGTATAGTCACCATCCAAAAAAGGAGTGCCACCTTGAGTTTCGTAGCGTTGAATATCTTCCGGAGTATATTTTATATTTTTACCCTTTGTCATCATTTCCAATTGTCCTTTTGCCACTGGCTGGCCTTGTACAATATAAAACTGTGAACCTGATGATTCTTTATTGGGATTAGCCTGATTACCTAAACGTGCTGCTGCTAAGGCTCCTTTAAAATGAAATCGACCGATCTCTGCCGGAATTTTATAATCCGGACCGCCAGCTCCAAGCATTAATCCAGATGGTGCATTTTTTGATAACGGGTCGCCTCCCTGCATCATAAAATTACGAATAACTCGGTGAAATAATAGTCCGTCATAATAACCTTCTTTTACCAGTTTGATAAAATTAGCTTTATGCTTAGGTGTGCTGTTATATAACTTTGCTTTTAAGGTACCCATTGAAGTTTCAATAACCACGATGGTTTCTTTTTTGGAATCTGTCGAACAAGTGCTAATGAGCAATGTCAGTAAAATAAATAGACTAAATTTTTTCATGTTGATTGGTAAATTCTAGTGGAAATTGCGATTTAAAATATTGGATCACTTTTTCTTTTAAGTATGTTTCCTGTTCTTTAACACCTTTTAATTTAAATGGTTTTAAGATTTCGTAATGTGGCCATCCATCCTGGTCATTTCCTTTAAACTGATAATATCCATCCTGACTTAATAATCTGCAAGAAGCAATATGCATTAAATCTGTTTTTTCTTCTTTGGTAAACCGGGCTAATTTTAAGCCACCTAATTCCTGAATGCCGATCAATATTAAAATGACATTTAATTCCGGTAATTCTTCTTTTCCGATTCTGTCTTTTACAAAATGCCGGATCCGTAACCACTCAAAATCCATTTCCCAGGCTTCCATAGGCCACAAATTTAAGGAATTTATCTTAAACACCATTTCATTTTTAAGAGCAGAGAAATAGGGCCACCAACATTTTTTTGATCAAAATAATTATGTAATCCGTTGTATATCAGTAGGATTATATTATCATGTGTCGATTTTCTAACGTTTTATTCTTCATGAAAAATAGGTTTGATCTCCGATATTTTGCGGGTAGGTAAATAGGCTGCCAAATAACCTATTATCAAAACCGTAATAGAAACGATAACAAAATCCAGAAACCGGATTTGAATCGGGTAGCTATCAACTATAAACTCTTCAGGAACGCCAATCAAACCATATTTTTTTTGAAGATAGTAAAAACTCAAAGCAAAAATGGAACCCAGAGCTAATCCTAACAAGCAAATCATAATTCCCAAATGAATAAAAACATGTCTCATATTCCGATCTGTCATTCCCATCGATTTTAAAATAGAGATATCCATCTTCTTTTCCAAAACTATCATCCATAATGCTCCTACTACTGTGAAGGAAACAAGAATCAGGGTTAAACAGAATAAGGCATAAAACAGCCATTTTTCAAGCTTCATAATTTTTAAAAATGCTTCATCTTGCTGATACTTGTCTTTTATATAAAAACCATCTCCAAAAAGTTTACGTATTTCAGCCAGAATCTCTTCTATTGAATAATCCGGTTTTAATTTAAGTTCCAAAGCACTTAATTCTTTTGGTTTTTTGATTAAAAGCCTGACGGATTCCAGGTCGGTTATAATTGTAGAGGCATCACCATCCTGAGAAAAACTATAAACTGATTGTGCCTGCATGGCATAGCTCTTTATAGAATTAACAGGAATTGATTCATCTTCATGATCTGGTACAAAAATTTTGATTGAATGTCTGAAATCATTGATATTTACTCCCAGTTTATTTCGCAAACCCAAACCCAGATTAGCCAGTGGAGCTCCTTTTTCTAAAATTTTAAATTGACCCTCGATGATGGCATCATTTACAGAACAAACTTCCGCAAATTCTTGATCGACGCCTACTATGGTGCCAAACTCATTGGCATCAAGATATTGAAACATGGCCACCTCTTCCAAAACCTTGCTTACATTTTTAATGCCACTGACTTGCCGTAAATTTGTTATTTGTATACTATCTTCAAAAAATGTTTTTCCTGCTTTCGATACGATTTTAATATCCGGATTGTATTTACTGAATATGCCGGAAAGCAATTCTTCAAAACCATTAAAAACAAATAAAACCAAGATTAAAGCAGCCGATCCTACTGAAATTCCTAAAATACTGATTCCGGTAATCCAGTGAATAGCCTGCGATGATTTTTTGCCAAATAAATATCGAAGCGATATTGTATTAATTAACTTCATTGGATTATCAGATATTGAAATGTTGCAGAGTTCAAAACAATGTTAATTTAAGACATTTTGTGAAAATAAGGATTTGTATATAATATCCTGGATTTTTGTGCGATATCTATTTTTATGCAAGAGATTAATTTTACCATCCGGATATGTGCGGTTTGATAAAAAAACAAAAAGTAATTTATTTTCAGGATCAACCCAAACACAGGTTCCGGTAAATCCCTGATGTCCGTATGTTTTTTTACTGGCTAATGAAGATACATACCCATTGCTTAATGCCTCATCCAGTTCGGGTAAATCAAATAATAAAGCTCTTCTGTTAAACTCTTTATCCCTTGTAGTAAATTTTATTACCGTTTCCGAACCAATATATTCCTGTCCTCCATAGGTACCTGAATTTAATACTAATTGCATCATGACAGCTACGTCATGAGCATTGGCAAACAGACCGGCATGACCACTGATACCACCCATCATAGCTGCTCCCATATCATGTACATATCCTTGTATTGTTTTATGTCTGAAATATTGATCATTCTCCGTAGGAGGAATCTTATTTTTATCAAAGTGCTTTGACAATGGATTAAATGCTGTAAATCGCAAACTAAGAGGTTTTACAAAATTTTTAATAAAATAGGGTTCTAGTCCAATGCCTTTTAATTTTGAAATGAGCTTTGGAATAAAATAAAAACCCAGGTCAGAATACAGATATCTTTTTTCATCCAGCAATTTGGAATTCAGGATTTTAATATAAATGCTATCTCTGAAATCTGATCGCAAATACATACTGTCACATACCGGAATATTAAATTGTAACGTCGCTACTTTAGAATAATAACTGGTATCTAAGATATTTAAAGTATCTGGTGATAACAATGTTGATTTATAAAATGGTATCCAGGCCAGAAGTCTTCCCTGATGTGTTAAAAAGTCATGCAGAGTAAGCTCTTTTTTATTGCTGTCTTCAAACTCCGGAAGATAATCTGAAAATCGTTTGGTCAAGTCTATTTTATTTTGGTCATCCAAAGACATTAACACAGGCGCTGTACAAATAATTTTGGTCAGAGAAGCCAGATCATACAGTGTATGATCATCAACAGAAATAATAGAATCATAATTAAAAAAACCATAGGATTTATTAAATACTATATGATTGTTTTTAGCAATGAGTACCTGGCATCCGGGAGCAGCTTTCTGACTAATTAAATCATAAACTAACGAATCAATTAATTTTAAAGTATCGCTGTTTATGTTTTGCATTTCCGGACTGCAATAACCCAATCGCATCAGAGTTGGACGCAAATATCCTTCTCCCTGAACTAATACATTACCAACATCTACCGGTGCCTGGCCTTCAATCTGATCAGTACCAAATAATAATTGAGCCATTAGATCCTGTGTCATTTCTTTTTCTTCATAGGATAATAAAAGACTGCTTTTATCGGGCAAGTACATACTGACATAAGGACATCCAAATACGCAAAAGACCGACTTTTTTAAATCTGTAATTTCATTTAGTACAGCAATTATTTCAGTACTGATTCCATATTGTTTTGATTGCTGATAATTTAATTTATGAATTGAAATGATGACGAGATCAGCTGAATTTACTGCATCTTTTAGCTCCGGATTCCAGTGTTCAGCAGCTGTTATCGAATAGTATTTTGCATTGGTAAAATCTTTAATTCGCTTTTGAAAAGTATTTCCGGTATCCGAATTGACACTGATACAAACAATTTCTTTTGGAATCGTTCGAATAGGCACCATCTTTTCGTAGTCTCTAACAAGCGTTACAGATTTTCGATAGAGGATTTCATTCAGGGTATTGGTCTTTATCCAACTTCGTTTAAACCAGGCAGAGTCCAGAGTAACGGGCTTAAATGCATTAAGTCCAAGTTGATATTTGGCGTTTAGTATTCTGCGTACTTTTTTATTTAATTCGGGTTCAATTAATTCTCCGGTTAGTATGGCAGTTTTTAACCGGTCAATGGCAGCTGGGATGTCTTCACTCAATAATAAAATATCGTTTCCGGCCTGTAAAGCTTTCAATGCAATATCACCGGCACTGAAATATTTTGTAACGCCTTTCATTTCAAGAGCATCTGTAATAATCAGACCATTATAATGATATTGTTTTCTTAAAATTGTTTCGACAATAGCTGGTGAAAGTGTGGAAGGAATATTGGCCGCGCTATCCAGTGATGGTATATTTAAATGGGCCACCATGACAGCAGCAGGTTGATAATGCAGCAATGTTCTAAATGGATACAATTCGAGGCTGTCGAGATGTTTTCTTGAATGGGACAATATAGGCAAATCCGCATGGGAATCGACTTCAGTATCTCCATGGCCGGGAAAATGTTTAAGACACGACAGGATACCTCCATCTTCTAAACCCCTCATATAAGCAAATGATTTGGCGATTACATTTTTACGGCTGGAGGAAAATGAACGTTCGTTGATGACCGGATTTAATAAATTATTATTGATATCAAGTACAGGTGCAAAATTCATATGAATTCCGGCGTCTTTTAACTGAGTAGCCATTTCCCTTGCCATGAAATATATCAGTCGATTATCGCGAATGGCACCAAGCGTCATATTCTTTGGAAAACTAAATCCATCGGTCATCCTCATGCCAATACCCCATTCTGCATCCATGCTCATCATTAAGGGAATACCTGACCAGGATTGGTATTGATTGATCATCTCCGTTAAAACCGGGATGGTTCCTTTAAAAAAGCAAACACCTCCTACATGATAATTTTGAATGAGTGACTGAACTTCCTTAGATTGGGTTTCTGATGGTTTGGCATAAGAACGGATGATAAATAACTGGCCGATTTTAGATTCCAGGCTCATGGTTTGAAGCACGCTATCAACCCAATTTGATTGCAGGTTTTCTTGTGCACTAAACCTGCCATAAAAGGATACTAAAAACAGTATGATGTAAAATTTCTTCATTTAGCGTTCATTCCGTTTTTTTCAAAGATACCCGGATCCAGTGAAGAGGCATGGAGAAACATCGAATCAGCACGAATCATATCGCCGGTATTTTTGTAAGTGATTCCCAGATTAAAATACGCCTGTGCATTTTGTGGTTCGATCTCGATGGCTTTATAAAAATAACGCAGGGCTTCCGTAAAATTTCCCGAACTCCCTTCTGCAATTCCCATAAGCATAACTGCTTCGGGATCTTTTGGATTCATACCCAGAGATTGCCGCAAGTAATCTTTGGCAAGTTGAATATTTCCGGTCTGCATACCGACCTGTCGACCTTGTTCGCGCAAGGCAAGTTGTAAATTTTTAAACGCATCTTCGTCTTCCGGCAATCGCTTTAATACTATATTATATTGTTTGATTGCTTCACCATAATTTTTTTCAAAATAATTGATATTACCTAACTGCAATTGAGCTTCAGCATATAGAGGATGAATGGCTAGTGCTTTTTGTAGTTCCATTCTGGCCTGTGTTGTAATTTTTTTTATGGCATTACTATCTGATAACTCCGGAACTTTTTCTAACAAAACTCCGGCAATACCATTATGAATTTTGGCACTGTTTTTTGAAACTTTTGCATCGGTTGTAAACAATGTGAGATTGTCACTCCAGGCAGGATTACGACTTATGGTTTTAATAGAATACAACAGGATGATAACACTACAGATATAGAATGCAGTGGGTAGTCTGTCAGAATATTTTTGAATCAAAATATAAGTCAAAGCAATGCAAAAGCCTACAGATGGCATAAATAAAAAGCGTTCCCCCATATTGGTACCAACCGGAAAAAGAATATTGGAAACCAAAAACAAGGGTAATAAATAACACATAATACTCACTGTAAACACAGGATTTTTTTTGATACTGAATAAGGCATATACCATTAATGCCCCATAAGTGATCATGGCTATTATAGATTTCAAAGACCATAGTCCCAGTACTGGAATATGTTTTGGATAATAATCATGAGTTAATGGATGGGGAAAAATTAGCAATCTCAGATACTCAAATAAACTGTAAAAAATAATTCCGGCACGATCAAAACCATCCATTGGTTTACTGATACCATTCGTATTAATAACAAAAGGATTATTCATCAATTCTGTTGAATTACCGGTAAATGGATTAAAGCCGAGAATGGAAGACCTCATATATATAAATACAAGGCTTGCAATCAGCAGGGATATAGTTATCCACATTGCATTCCTAAATTTTCTCTGGTACAATAAAAAGGTCGTGACCGGAATGATACAGAGATAAATCAATGCGTTTTCTTTTGAAAGCAATGCTAAAAAAAATAAGAAACTACTTAAAAATAAAAAAACAGACTTTTGTGTATCTGTGTATTTTAAAGTATAGTAAAAGGCAAGAAAAGCAAAAAAAAGTGCCATCACTTCATCGGCCCCTTTTATATTGGCAACACATTCTGTATGTACTGGATGTGTTATAAAAATTAAACTTGTGAGAACGGCAAAAGGAGAGGTACTTTCTTTTAGTAGTGGTAGAAACAAATGATTTAATACTCGATATAATACGATACCCAACAAAGCATAAAGCAAAATTGAAAACAAATGAAATATAAACGGATCTTCTCCAAACAATTCATAAATAACTGCAAAAAAGATGAGACTCATAGGGCGGTAACGCCCACCAGCTACCAGTTTTTCTTTTCCTTCTTTTTTAAAAAATCCATAAAAAGAATCTTTTGATAATAAATCAGGAATTCCTTTTAGTCCATCTTTAACAAATTTATTTTCGGTTATAACGATGCCATCATCGAGGACAAATCCGTGTCCGAGCGTATTAGCATATAAAACAAATGCAAAAACTCCTATAAGAATTTTGTGGAAACTGATATCATATAAGCATTTATTTATCCAAGAATTTTGAGCTATTGATATCATTGGATTGATTTCTTATTCCATATTACTAAACACATTTTGAACATCCTCGTCGTCTTCAATTTTATCCAGCAATTTATTAAGTTCTTCTTTTTGAGAATCATTGAGTTTTTTAGTTGTTGTTGGGATGCGGTCAAAATCAGAAGATATGATTTCGATAGAATGCGATTCAAAATAATTTTGAAGATTGCCAAATGAATCAAAAGAACCATAGACTATGATGACATCTTCATCTACAGATAATTCTTCGCAGCCGGCATCAATGAGTTCCAACTCCAGAATTTCAGGATCCAGATCGTCTGTTTTTTTAATTCTGAAAATACATTTGTGTTCAAATAAATAATCGACGGAACCTGTCGTACCAAGACTTCCATTAAATTTATTAAAATACGACCGGATATTTGCAACAGTCCGGGTAGGATTATCAGTAGCGGTTTCAACCAGGACGGCTACTCCATACGGGCCATAGCCTTCATAAGTAAGTACTTCCAAATCTTTTTCATCTTTTCCGGCGGCTTTTTTAATAGCAGCCTCAACCCGGTCTTTTGGCATATTATAGGATTTGGCATTTTGAATTGCTGCCCTGAGCCGCGGATTACTGTCCGGATTTGGACCGCCGGCTTTTACTGCCATAAAAACTTCTTTACTGACGCGTGCAAATTGTTTGCTCATTTTTGCATAACGGGCAAACATCGTATGCTTTCTTACTTCAAAAATACGACCCATGAAATGTATAATTAATTCTGATAAATTGGATCGCAAAGATAAGGATACGGTATCTAAAAAAATAGTTTATTTTTAATTAAATCTATCTAAGTGTTTCATTTTCAATAGATTTCTTAAAGAGCTCTATGAAATAGGTATGCGTGGCTGCCCTAACTGTTTAATAAATACAGATTGGATGATACCGGCTTTCTCAATGTACTATTCTGGCAATAGGATAGATCATAAAATGGGGTTCGCTGTATTTAGATGCATTATATATATAAGACAGCATTGCATTTGCATCTTTAGCAAAAACGGCATCTTCATTTTTTCGTTTTTCAAAAGATTCTTTTAACCGGGGGTTTGAGTTTAAGATCTCAGGAGCCAAATCTTCAAATAAATAATCAGAAAAATATTCTTTACGCTGCAAAACACCGTCAAAAAAATTCCAGGCGAAAAATGAATCCGGAGCTTTGGGCTCGAGTGTTTCAATAATATATCGTAAAGCATCCTGATCTGTATAAACTATTTTATCCCCCTTGTAATACGTTCTGCTTAGTTGAATTACCTCATATTGTAGATTGGAATGCAGGTAATGATGTTCGTAAGGTTTTGAGCTTGTGGTATAATCCAGGATTTTATAATATTCCGCATAGATGATGCTGTCTTTTTCCAAAGAAATCATTTTTACGCCATTCCAAAGTAAACGGTCTATTACCGCTTGATAAGCTGAAGGAATAACATAAGCTTTTGGTTTAGTGATTTTACCATCAGAAATTCTGTAATTGAAAAAGGGTATTTTTTTCTGATACATCCTGGAAGGATTGTATTTAATACGTTCCAGGCCGGTCACTTCACTGATTAACTTTTCTTGTGTAAAACCTTTAAATATTATACTATCGTGAATTTTGGTATCCAACTTCCAGTTCAGACTCATTTCAATTTGTTTCCGGTAACTTTCTTTGGCCGTTTTCCGAACTTCCATAATTTTATTTTTATTATCGGAACAAAGTATAGCCAAACTACGCATCAGGATTTTCTGAGCATTCACCCGTGCTTCATAAGGTTTGAGCATATGAGATTCAGAAACGAAAGGAAGTGCATGAAACAATGCGGCATAACCACTTGAAAAACGAGGTAAATCCAAAAAATCATAAATACCATTAGCCGGATCATTTTCTGAATTAATATATGGAAAAGCTTCAAGTCCGTTAGATTTCATCTCTTCATAAAACTCAGGTAAAAATGAATCATATAAATAATCTGCAAGATGTTTTTGTAATTTTTGTCGCTGTGAAGCAATCAAAGTCATGACATATGGATAGTCAGCTCCATTGGTACAATGAGTATCTATAAATACATCCGGATCCCAGGATTGATAAATTTTTGTAAAAGTTTCTGCATTTTTGGAATCGCATTTTATAAAATCGCGATTTAGATCCAGATTTTGAGCATTTCCCCGAAACCCATATTCGACTGGTCCGTTCTGATTTATTCTGGTAACTGAATTCCGGTTAAGACTACCACCTATGTTGTAAACCGGAATAATAACGATGGTCAGTTGATTTAAAATGTTAGAATTTAAAGGATCGCTGATAAGTTCTTTTGCAAAAATCATACTGGCATCAATGCCATCGGGTTCTCCCGGATGAATGCCATTTAAAATAAATAATACCGCTTTTCCCGATTTGCGGGTTTTCTCCGGACTAAAATCTTTATTGCTACTTATAACTACAGTATGAATGGAATGACTGACATCGGAGGGACCTGCGTCCGATATTTTTATAAATTTTGAATTTTTTTCCAGCATTTTATAATATGAAATACATTCTTCATAAGTTGAAGTGGTCATATTATTTTTTTCGAATGGCGATTGGGATATTTGAGGGAAAACCGGAATTAATTTTACCAGATAAAAATAAAGGAAAGAAGCCATTAATTTATTCATCTCTGAAATTTGGTTGCAAAGATTAAAAAAATTAGTCTAACAGAGGTAGAAAAGAACGGATCTCATAGCGTCAAAATTTAAATCTCTAAAAAAATAATGAGAAAAAGCATTGCCGGCAAATCGAATGTTAATTAAATAGCAACTATGGTTTATAATTATTGGAAGATTTAGGATAATACCCGTATTTTAAAAAACCCGGACGGTCAAAGGTAACATCAGAACAAATTTTTTGACAACCACGAGTCTGCAAAATTGTTTTTAATATGTGAAATCAGATGTTCAGATAAAATTCTTATCTTTATCAAAAATTTAATGATATGCCAGTACGCAGACCTTTTAATATACATAAATGGATTGAAGAACACAGAGCGGAGTTAAAACCTCCCGTTGGCAACCGCAATCTTTTTATCGATGCGGAAAATTTTATTGTCATGGTTGTGGCAGGTCCTAATGCCAGAAAAGATTATCATTATAATGAGACGGAAGAATGGTACTTTCAGATTGAAGGAGACATTCTGGTCAGGATACAGGAAGATGGAAAAGCTGTTGATATTCCAATAAAAGAAGGAGAAATGTTTTTACTGCCTAAAAAAACACCTCATTCCCCAATTCGTCCTGCCGGTACAATCGGTTTGGTAATTGAAAGTAAACGCGAGCCAGGCATCAATGATGGCCTTATGTGGTTTTGTGAAAAATGTAATACCAAGTTGCATGACACTTATTTCCCTTTAGTAAATATTGAAAAAGATTTTCAACCCAGATTTAAAGAATATTATACATCAGAGTCTAAACGTACTTGTCCGAATTGTCATACCGTTATGGAAGCGGATGCCAGATTTATTGATTAAACAGAATTCTCTCTTTGGATACCATTTATTTTACCTCTGATTTTCATCTGGGATCTCCCGGAGTATTAAACTCACACCTTCGTGAAAAGAGAATTGTTCAATGGCTTGAAGAATCTAAACAGGATATGAAGGCACTGTATCTGGTAGGAGATATTTTTGATTTTTGGTTTGATTATAAAAAAGTAGTACCCAGAGGTTTTATCAGAATTCTTGGAAAACTGGCAGAATTAAAAGATCAGGGTATAGATATTTATTATTTCACCGGCAATCATGATTTATGGATGTTTGATTATCTGCAAAAAGAATTGGATATTCCAATTTACCACGAACCGATAGAAATAGAACTGCAAGGTAAAAAATGTCTCATCGGTCATGGAGATGGACTCGGCCCGGGTGATCATAATTACAAACGACTTAAAAAAGTATTTTCCAGTCCAATCGCACAAACCCTGTTTCGGTGGTTGCATCCTGATATTGGCATTGGTCTGGCTGATTTTTTTAGTTCAAAAAGCCGAGAAGCACAGAATGCCGTTCAGGAATATCTTGGGCCGGAAAAGGAATGGCTGATTCAATATGCAGAAAAAAAACAAATTGAAAAAAATCTGGATTATTATATTTTTGGACACCGGCATTTGCCAATTGACTTTATTTTAAAAAACGGATCTTCCCGTTATATTAATTTAGGTGATTGGCTGAGTTTCCAGTCGTATGCAACCATGAAAGAAGGATCTATTGCATTGCACTTTTATAAAAATGATCATGGCAAGATTTATCCTTAATCTAATTTCAGGAATTTTAATTATAAACAGCTTGGTTTCTCAAAAAGGACCTGAATCAGTATTGGATACGCTGGTAGCTGCAGATCAGGTATATATTGACCCATTGAATCAGTTATATCTTGTGAATCATACCGACAAAAGTATTGCTAAATATTCCTTGCAGTTTGAATTATTAAAACGAATTAGTTATAATAAAGGATGGGATCAGGCTATACTTGATGTAAGTGATCCTTTTAAATGTTTATTATTTTATCCCGGGGATTTCAAAATTTATATTTTAGATGAAAGTCTTGCGCAACTATCATCTTATGAAGAATCGGAATTAAATTTTACAAGCCGGATTTGCCATTTTTCTACTGATAAAATAGGTTTATTTTCCAATAATGTTCTTAAATTAAAGAGTTTTCAACAGACCGGATCGATTAGTTCAGATTTGTTGCAAATACCCAATTCACAAAAAGTGAATTTGTCCAATAAATTAAAAAAAAGCAACGAATATTTATACCTGTTTATAGCCGGACAAGGAATTTATCGGTTTACACAGCAGTTATTTGAAGACCGGCGGTGGATAAATCCGGAGATTCAATTGATGGATGTCAGCGGCGAAACAATTTTTTATCTTGAAAATGACCAGCTGGTCGAAATAAATACCCGCACAAAGTCACAAAAATTGTTATTCAGTCAATCAAGTCAACTGAAATCCCTGGCTGTAAATGCTGACTATCTCGTATTACTTTATGAAAAACGAATGAGCGTTTACAGGATTCGTTAAGCTTTAAAAATTGAATTGTAAGTACCTGATACCCTATAAATTAACTTATAAAGAACGATTTAAGAAATTTTTAAGAAAAATATAACGGAAATAAAGATCAACAATCCAAAAATCCGGCCGTTAAGACGTATTATTGTGACAATTATCAAAAAGACATTTATGAAGAAAATTTTACTTTTCATTTCTATTAGCGTTTTTATACTTCAAGAGCCATTTTCACAAGCTAAGCGCTATATTTTTCTGGAACATTTTACAAATACGCGTTGTGGTGTATGTGCAGGATCTAATCCTGGTTTTTTTAATTTATTGACAAATTATAAAGACAATTATCATCACATGACGATACATCCGCCAATACCATACTCTAATTGTTTACTATATCAGGCAAATACCGCTGACAACACGGCCAGGATGAATTATCATGGTATATTGGGTACACCAACAGTTGTCATTAATGGCTTAATCAAGAAATCAGCAGGCTCCATAACCGCTGCTAATTTAAATGCGGAATTAAATAAGACCTCTCCTGTGCAAATTCTGGTAAAAGAATCTGGTATGAACAATCGTACTGCCACCATTGAAATTAAAACTGTTGGTTCAAAACCTGCAGGAAATTATAAATTATACGTCGCAGCATTAGAGAGAGTATTAAATTATGCATCACCAAATGGAGAAAAAGTGCATTACAATGTTTTCAGAGATTTTTTGAGTGCAGCGGATGGCGAAATTATTGATTTAGCAGAAAATGGTTCGTCTGTATTAAAATCCTATAACATTACCATTCCTGCTAATTGGGTCGTAAATCAAATTTATATTATAGCCTGGATACACAATGCAGATACCAAAGAAGTATTAAACAGTGGTACAGCAGCCGATGTGGTTACTTCTACTTCAGAAATCAGTCAGTTGCAATTTAAAATTTATCCCAATCCGGTAGATGAGCTGCTTCAAATAGAATGGCCCAATTCATTAACGGTTGCAACGAGATTATCAATAACCAATTTATTGGGTACAGAAATCTATGTGACAGACCTCAAAGCAGGAACCAGAAACATGGAAATACCTGTCCATAATTATTCAAAGGGTATTTACTTTGTCAGGATTCAAAATGGTAATGATAAAGTTTCCAGAAAATGGATAAAACAATAAGTGATTTCATATAATTTAGTATACCATAGCTGCTTCTTTACGGGCAGCTATTTTTTTTGAAAAAAAGTTTTTATTAATGCTTAGTACCCGGAATCTTATCCATCATTTTAATTCGAAAAAGCATATTGTATTTCCTGATCTAAATTGTGAATCAGGTCAATCTCTCTTGATCCTGGGTCCTTCCGGATCAGGAAAATCTACCTTATTGCATTTACTTTGTGGGTTACTAAAACCGGAGTCGGGTAACATATCGATTTTAAATACCGATATTGTTAAATTGAATTCTTCAGAAACGGATGCGTTCAGAGGAAAATACATTGGCGTTATGCTTCAAAAAGCACATTTCATATCATCATTAAATGTAGTTGAAAATCTTTTGTTATTTCAATCCCTTGCCGGACTAAAAAAAGATATTTTTCAATTAAAAGAACTTTTACAAAATTTAGGAATTGAATCATTGGAAAATCAAAAAGTCCAAACCTTATCACAGGGCGAAGCTCAACGACTTAATCTGGCTAGAGCATTGATACAAAAACCTGCTTTGATTCTTGCGGATGAACCTACTTCGTCACTGGATGATCAACATGCAGAACGAATTGCCTGCACATTACAACAACATGCAGAAACCATGAATGCCACGTTAATCATAGTCACCCATGATTACAGATTAAAATCTATTTTTCAAAATCATATTCAGTTATCATGAGTATGTTTTATCTGGCCTGGAAAAATTTATGCGCTAATCCATTGCGCCTTATTTTTAATCTGATATTAATTTCACTAGCGGCCGGATTAATTACGATTACTGTTTTAATAAATAAACAATTTGGGAATCATTTTGAAAAAAATCTAGCGGATATTGATCTCGTTTTATCTGCAAAAGGTAGTCCGTTACAATCAGTATTGTGCAATATGTTTCATGTGGACGTCCCTACAGGAAACATACCATTACAAGAATCAAGAGTATTTTTAAATCCAAATCATCCCCTGATTAAAAAATCTGTGCCCATTTCATTAGGGGATCAGATTCAGGGATTCAGAATGGTTGGAACTACCCATGAGCTGTTTGAATTGTATCAGACAGTTGTTTCGGAAGGAAATTTATTTAATGCAGATTTTCAGGCAGTGGTAGGTGCAGAAGTTGCCCTTAAATTAAAGCTTTCCCTGGGATCCAGTCTGATATCAGGCCATGGTTTGGCTGAAGAAAATGTCCATATCCATGATGATCAAGATCATCTGTTTAACGTTGTCGGCATTCTCAAACCTACAGGAGGTGTTTGTGATCGCCTGATTTTTGTTTCAATTTCAAGTTATTGGGCCTTGCATTACGATCACGAGCATGACCATACCGGGGAAGGCCATGAAAATCATCATCCTGTATGTATTCTTAACAACGACCTGGCAAACTCAGAAGAATATATCACCAGTGTATTACTTTCATTTAAAGGTACCAATATTCAAACGTTAAATTTTGGCCGGAGCATTAATGAAAATACTGGTTTGATGGCAGTTTATCCTGCCATCGAGCTCAACAGACTTTATGAAATTACGGGATCAGCTACAGAATTAATTTCATTTATTGCATACCTGATTTTAGCTCTTGCTATGTTTAGTTTATTTATAAACATGTGGCAGGCTATGGAGGAGCGTAAATATGAAATGGCCCTACTGCGATTGGCCGGTGCATCAAACCGAAAAGTATTTTTATTGTTTGTATTGGAGTCGATGCTCTTAACCAGTATTGGAATTATCCTAGGAATGTTGGCGGCACACTTGATACTTGAGTATTTGGGCGAAGTATTTCAGCTACAATCCAAATATGGAATCAAAGGATTTTATATTATAAAAGAAGAGCCCTTCATTTTTATTACAGGTATCTTAATTGGACTATTGTCGGGCGTAATTCCGGCAATCAAATCAGTAAGCAGAAACATACATAACATTTTATCAGATACTTAAAATAAATTTGGAATAGATTATATACACCAAAAGAAATGCGTTTACAATTTGTATTCATCCTCGTATCTATTATATGCTGGGACCTTCATTCTCAAAGTATGTGGCCTGCATTGTCAAAAGTGACCTATAAAAAGGAATATGATGCATTATTGGGAATTAAAGTGGATAGACCGGTTTTTAGTACTGATGTTAAGTCTCTGGCTGGTAAAGAAATCCGATTAAAAGGATATATCATTCCTACGGATGGATATAAAAGTCATACCGAATTTGTGTTTTCTGCTTTTCCTTATGCGAGTTGTTTTTTCTGTGGCAAAGCAGGACCGGAGACTGTTGTAGAAGTTCAGTCGAAGTATCCCATTAAATATACTTCAGAGAGTATTGAGATTAAAGGTAAACTGGTATTAAATCAGAATGATATTAATCGATTAATGTATTTGCTGACAGAGGTTGAAAAAATATAATTTGTATTTAGAATCTGAAGTTTTTTATGGCCACGTTGAAACGCTCAATGTGTGTCTGTTGAATCGCGTATCCATTAAGATCCCTATAATATAAGTAATCTGTTAGAGTTGGAAACTGAATGTATAAAATCAGATTATCTCAATACATCCAGGGAATTTAAAATTTGAAAAGCCGCTTTTTCTGCTTCATTGTCGTCATCAGCAAAAGTTATGACCAGGAAAAAATTACTTTGAGTACTCGGATCGCCAAGTCCTGCAAAAATGACCCGAAACCCTTCTTTGTAGCCTTCGACATAAAACCCTTCCAGTTCGTTTACCCGTATTTCAGTGGCTTCATCTACTTCGGTCAAACGAGCGGCTTTGGCTCCATGAATTGTAGCTTCATTTAATTCATCAATCGAAATATTTTCTTCAAAAATGTGCATGGCCAAATCCATACCATCGCCTTTCATTTCAAAATCGTGATTGTCATTTTTCAGGACCTGAAAATCATCTGGTACGGTTATTTGAATTTGATAATACTCCCAAACAAATGTTTTTTGAGTAAATGCAGAACTTAAACTTAAACTGCCAAACAGGAAAAGGATGATTGATTTCATAAAATTGGATTTGATATTAATGCTGTACAATGTTACCATTAATTTTTCTTATGGCCAGTAAAATTTTTAAGTAGAAGTAGAAGAATCAGTCAGAGAGATCCTCAAACCATATTATAGCAGGGTATTTATAAACTGATCAATTTTCAATCCATCCGCTTCAGCTTTATAGTTTAAGACAATGCGATGTCTCAATACCAGTGGTGCAATGGCGTGTACATCCTCTATATCTGGTGAATATTTGCCATTTAAAGCTGCATGGCATTTGGCACCTAAGACAAGATATTGAGATGCTCTTGGACCTGCTCCCCAGCTTACGTATTGATTTACTTCTTTGACTTCATTGGTTTTGCCGGGCCGGGTTCTGGCAGCAAGTGAAACGGCATATTCCAATACATTATCTGCAATTGGAATTTTGCGGACAAGTTTTTGAAAATCGAGGATTTGATTGGAATTAATAATATTTTTTAATTGTGTTTGCTGAGTGGTGGTTGTTTGTTTAACAACTTGTACTTCTTCGAGATAGGAAGGATAATCCAGGGGAATGTTAAACATAAACCGATCCAGTTGGGCTTCAGGTAGCGGGTAGGTACCTTCTTGTTCAATTGGATTTTGGGTAGCCAGTACAAAAAAGGGCGTCGGCAGACTGTGTTTGACGCCACTAACAGTTATATTTCGCTCCTGCATGGCTTCCAGAAGTGCCGATTGAGTTTTCGGAGGTGTCCGGTTAATTTCATCTGCCAAAACGATATTGGCAAATAAAGGACCCTTATTAAATTTAAACTTGCGGTCTTCATCCAGAATTTCTGATCCCGTAATATCAGAGGGCATTAGATCTGGTGTAAACTGGATTCTTTTAAAACTAAGGTCCAGTACCTCAGAAATGGTATTAATCAATAAAGTTTTAGCCAAACCCGGAACTCCTACCAGCAAACTATGACCATTACCAAACAAGGAAATCAGCGTGGCTTTTATGACATCATCCTGACCTATTATAACTTTCGCAATTTCTGATTTAAGCTCCTTATAGGATTGAGCCAAAGCATTCATTCCTTCTACATCTGAACCGTACTGCATATTGTTGATTTAATTTAAAGAGTCGCAAAAATAGTGATTGGAAGCTATAAAACGCCCGTCGAAATCTAAATATTGAGTTAAAACCCATTTGAAGGCATTTTGTTGAGAAAGGCAGCAAATTGAAATCACAATTTGCTAAAAAGACGCTCTTAATTGCATTCTCCCGGTATGGATTATATCAGAAAAAGCAGCTTTTCGTCCGGAATATGAAAACTGTAATTGTAACAGTGCATTGATTTTATAATCGACCTGAAGATCCCAGTTATAATTTGTGCCATTTTTAAAGCCATCCAGCATATTAAACTCAAGGATACTTCCAGGAGCGCCGGAATAATCAATAGATATTAATTTAAATACAGATCGCAAACTTAATTTTTTAAAAAGAAAAACGGCTGTTCCTGCTTCTGTTTCATATATTTTTGCTTTTTCATTCAACTGAATGGTTTCTCTGGAATTTCGCAAACTAAGATTTAAATAAATTCTGGCATTCTGATTTAAACGATATAATAAACCAGGCTTGATACCATAACTGGAGATAAGATAGTTCTGATCCTGATAATACTGACTTAGCTTTTCATCTTCTTTTTCAAAAATTTCGAAACCAATATCCAGACTTGTAAATAAGGTAAATCGTGCTTTGGCCAATAATGTCTTAAGATTTTTTCTGTCTGTACCAGACGTTAGTAAGATTTGTTGGCCGCTTTGCTGATATCCAAACTGGAATTCAAAAACCGGATGCGCACGATTATAATACAAGTTTTGCTGAAGAAATGAATTATAGGCGATCAGATCAGATGTATTTTTTAAAAAATATAATGGATTAATTCTGTTTTGTACTTCCGATTCACGACTCACTTTAGAGTTAAACCGAAATGCTGATTCAAAACTAACTGCGCGTATCATCCTGTTGAATCGATTCTGATCATTTACTATATTTTTTAAATCAAAACTTAGAAATTGACTCCAGGATGATTGATAAATTTGAACATATTCAGAATTAAATAATTGAATTCGGATATACCTGGCTGTATCGATTCCTGGAGCATGCACGTACTCGTAAATTTGACGTATACCGTCTTTATTAAAATCAATAAAAATAAAATTTCCTTCGCCTGGTTTTTTTTCTTCAAAGACGAATTCCTGTCTCGGCTCCACACCACTTTGCAATTCATAATAATTTTTAAGATTAAAAAACTTTTTAAACAAACTGATTTGATGATCAAGAGCACCCAGAAAATATAATCGTCCTAATGAATCATTTTGCCCGGGATCTGAATATTGAATGCTCTTTCCGCTCATTTTTATCGTTGCATTACCAAAAGTTTCATTTTGCAAACCCGACTCAATGATCACTTCATCTGATAGTTCATTTTTAACAAAATCATGTTGTTCTGGTACATAATCAATCCGATGCCGAGCAGTTAATTGAAACATAAAATTTTGTTTAGTTTCTTTGCTAAAACCGGCTTCAAGTATATCAAAATAAAAGCTGGACCGGGAAAGGGTATCGGGCCCTGTAGATTTACGTTCGTTGCGTTCTCTTAATGCTTTTATTGAGACCTTCCAGGAGTTACCAAAAAAACGGTCTATGCTAAGTCCCGGTCGGTAAAATTCAGAAGCTTCCAGGTCATCCTGACTTTTCATAATGTCAAATCCTAACTGGATACGCATCAGCGAATCTTCCCAGATACTTAAGATCTTATGTTTTTGACCTTCAAAACCAGAAGATCGTATAAAACGACTTTGTTCGTATCCAAGCTGAATATGCTTTCCAATGGTACTTGTCAGCTTTATTCCAGGTAAATGATCGGTTGATCCGGTTTGTGATGATACATTCCAGTCTCTTGTAAACTCAACATGGCGGTATGGATTTACAGGAATAAATTTATGTTGAGTAAATTCATAATTTGCTGTAATATGAAAACTCATTAATGAATCAAATATTCTGAATTTTGGCGAAGTTGCCAATAAGGTGTATGCCATTCCGAAGTTATCTCCATCATCAAAATTTGAAAGTCTGTTTTTATCAAAAGAAGATACAGCGATTTCAGATTGGATCCTGGCATTGTTTTTACCTTGCCAGTTAAATCCGGATGACATCATGAATTGTTGTTGGGGTGCAATCAATGAAATAACCGGTTCATAATTTCCCCTGTTTTTTCCACTCAGAGGATCCGGCGCGATCCATTCATATACCCGGCCATTTGCAGTACTTTGTTTGAGGATGTATTGTCCGGAACCGATTGGGACTTCAGAAAAATTTACCTGAAGAGCCGTGCTGTCAGCGTTAGGATCAAACCGAAGAAAACGAAAATTAACATTTTGAGCATTTATTACAAGCACCGTATCATATTCGCGGTAGTAAATTCTGTTGATATTAAAATGACTCCCAGCTTTTGTAATGCCCGAACGAACGGCATTCTTTAAATCATCTCCACTTAACGCCAGTATCTGTTTATCCAGCGAATCCAGATCAGATTCAATCGCCGGAGACTTACTATCCTGTTCGTTAAAAAAATTGAAATATACCTGAAAATTGTTTTTCCTGACAGATGATTGCAAAATGCTCAGACTGCGCGTATAATTTTGATCGAGATATTCAAATTCAATAATTACGCGGGAAGTTTGACTGATAATTCTTTTTGAAGTAAAGCGAATTTCAGCAAGGTTGTAATCAATACTGTAATCGGCATCTTCACCGCGTTGTAAGAGTTCGCCATCGATCCAGATTTTTTCACTACCCGCCAGGAGAATGATAAATTGTTCGTTGTTATTACCATATAGCCGGTAAGGGCCTTGATTTCCATTTTGGGTTAATAAGGTTAATCGATTGGATTTACCCTTAGATATGGCAAAGGCAGCTTTGTTTTCCAAAGTCCAGGATGAATTTATCTTGTGTTTGGTTTCAAGAAGTCCGCCTTTATTTTTTTTATAATAATTTTGAAAATATCCTGTAGGTTTTCCAATTTCAAAATCGCCGGCTGTCAGATTTTGATTGTTTTTTGAAAGTTTAATATACAAGCGGTCAAACTCCTGAATCTGTCGCGTATTACCATCCGGTTGTATCGGAATCTGATTGTCAGAAATAGCCCCAAGTATGGAAAATCCATCGCCTAAATCTCCGCTCAACTGTAGGTTTAAGCTGGAATTTAGTACCAGAGATTGACTGTTGCCGGTACTGATTCCTCTTGTAAAATTTCCCGAATAATTTATACCGGGACTATACCACCATTCCCGTTGGGATTTTATTTCAAATCCCGGATGAGAATAATCGGGCCTTAGCGGATTTTGACGGATTAGTGTGTCATATAAAAAATACGATGGACTGGAAGGTATGGAAAAAACACGGTAACAAACCTGAATAGAATCTAACGGCATGGCATTCAAAAGAAACAGACGATGATTTATTTGGTTAAATGTAAATTCATAATTGTGATCCGGATGCATATTCGATTTTAGTTTAATTGAAGCAGGATAAATTAACAAGCTATCCTGTAAGATCAAACTATCTGAAGCTGGAAGAGTTACACAACGCCATGTACTCGATTGTGCGAAACAATATTGTGTAATGAGCCAAAAAAAGCTATAAATAAGAGTACGATATAATAATGGCCTGATCAATTCCCGATTTTACGAATTTTTAAATAGGTTTATTGTCTGATGAATTATCATCCGGAATTTTTTAAAAAAATGCCGATTAATAAGGTAAATCCGTTTTAAACATTATAAACAACTCCTTCCATCTATCTGATGCTTTCCAGGTGTGTTGATTTATAATATAGTTTAAAATTATAACAATTTAAATCCGATCCAAAAAAACAACAAACAAGCTGCAAGACTAAGTAAAGAGTATGTGGCAAATAATCCAAACTGTGCTTGTTGCAGGAGTTGAAAATTTTCAGAAGTAAATGTAGAAAATGTACTCATCCCACCGCAAAAACCGATCATGATAAAAAACCAGATTACATGATTTGATTCATCCATTTTATAGTATTTAAAACACCATCCTAATATAAAACAACTGATCAGATTGGCGACAAAAGTAGGCCATGCAAATCTGCAGCCTCCGGCCGATAAGAAATAACTGATCAGAAACCGGCAAATGCTTCCTAATCCGCCACCCACAAAAATTAAGCTCAATTTATAAAGGCTCATTGTGCAACGGAATCTTTATTTTTTTTAGGTATAATAATATGGCGGTCAGCAACAAACCATATAAAATAATGATGATCAGCAAAAATAAATTCCCGATATTTTGAAAATTGACAACGGTAAGTAAAACCAGGGTATTAACAGCTATTAATACTCCGGTAGCTTGTATATGGTTTAATCCGGCATCCACCATCAGATGATGAATATGCTGGCGATCGGCACTGAAGGGAGATTTTCCAGAAAAAATCCGAACCACAAAAACACGAAGCATGTCAAATAATGGAACAAAGAGTATTCCAATAGCAACGGCAGGTGGAGCCAGAATTTGATAGACAGGATTAGGTTCGCGATAAGATAATTCAATAAAACTCAAACTCAGAATTGCACATACCATACCAATCAAAAGAGAACCGGTATCACCCATAAAAATTTTAGCCGGTGTTAAATTAAATTTTAAAAATGCAATCAGAGAACCAACCAAAGCAAATGAAATGATACTTAGTACAACCTGATCCGCGAGATAAAACCAGGCACCATATGTTGCTGCGATCAAAATACCCAAACTGGCACCTAATGCATTAATACCATCAATTAAATTAAATGCATTTACTATGACGATAATGGTAAACAGCGAGATGACGACACTCCAGAAATAAGGTAACTCTTCGATAAAAAATATTCCATAAAAACTGGTAATCCGGATGTTTGCTTTAAAAACTAGAATACAAGATGCCAGAATTAAACCCAGCATTTTTTTATATGGCGTTAATGGAATAATATCGTCTTTTGCACCAATCAGAAAAATGATGATAAAAGCACAAAGAATGTATTGTAAATCTCCAAAAACATTAAAAGGTGTCCACAGCACAATTGAAAAAACCACACCAGCAAATATTCCGATACCCCCAAGTGTGGGAATACTGCTTTTATGACTTCTTCGTTCGTCGGGTTCATCCGTAAGCTTTTTCATTTTTGCAATATTAATTATCGAAGGTATAATGAGATAAGTCAGTAGAAAAGCTGTTAAAAAACTGAGAATCAGACGGTATAACATTTTTATTTTTACAATTTAAACTACAAAATAAAGAAATTCGGATGAATTAGTCATAAAGTCTAATCAAAATTGAAGTATTAACTTTACGGAGTTTATGGAACAAAGCGATATCGATCTAAAAAAATTACCCAGGCATATAGCCATTATTATGGATGGAAATGGCCGTTGGGCCAAACAACAAGGGATGCCCAGACTTTTTGGACATAAGCAGGGCGTCAAGACTGTTCGTGAGATTGCGGAAGTTTCCGCTGAGCTGGGTATAGAATATTTAACGCTGTATGCCTTTTCCACTGAAAACTGGAACAGGCCCGAACTTGAGGTAAAAGGTTTGATGAGTTTGCTGGTGGAAACTCTTAAACTGGAATTGTCAGCCCTCGAGAAAAATAAAATTAAACTCAGAGCGATCGGTGATTTGAGCAAATTACCAGAATCCACCCAGTCTGCACTTTTAGGAGGAATTCAAAAGACCAGGGATAATACGAGAATGGAACTTATCCTGGCCTTAAATTACAGTTCTAGATGGGAAATACTAAATGCCGTTAATTCACTAATTCTGGATAAAGAAAAAATTCAATGGCCTGTCGATGAGCAACAATTTTCATCAACATTAAGCACTGCCAATATTCCGGATCCAGAATTATTGATCCGTACCAGTGGAGAACACCGAATCTCCAACTTTTTACTTTGGCAATTAGCATATACCGAATTATATTTTACTCCGGTATTTTGGCCAGAATTCAAGAAGCATCATTTAATTGAAGCGATTTATGATTTTCAAAACCGGCAACGGCGTTTCGGAATGACCTCTGAGCAAATTCTGAATAAATAAAAACAATAAATTGAATTCACATTAACAATTCAGAAAAAGCAAAAATTTAGCTACTGCAAATTTGTCATGTATATGATTTGTCAACTCTTAAGAGTTGACAACTCTAGTACGAATTTTTTTCAACTTTATGCCATTTATTTTTCAACACGGATTTCTGAAAATTTGGCAGCATAAGCCATTTGTTAAATTAACTAATCGGTTTTCTGGCTTGTAACTGGCTGTATGGCTAAACCAATTAACAGATACGACTTTACGCGATGCAACGATTACTTTTTCATGAGCTCTTATGATCGTTTAAGCTCGATTTAATCAATCTGTTTTTGATCTTTCTGCTTTTTATTAAAAATTAATTAAATACCTGATAAACAGTAATATATATAAAATCTTAAAGATTCGATACAAAAAATGAATATGTTGAATACAGCTTGTTTTTATCCAAATCTTCGATTCAGGCTTACCTTTGCGGCCACAATGCAAATCCAAAAGCATTCGTTAATACTAATCTGATTTGATTACAACGTATGAATAAAATCTTCCTCTGTTATATAACCTTGATTTTGAGTTCTTTAAATCTGTTTTCTCAACAAGAGACTTTTGTTGATTACAATAACAAATCATATGAAATAGGAAGTATTAAAGTCAGTGGCAATGATTTTAGTGACGAGAAAACTATCATTGGAATCTCAGGATTGCGTCAGGGACAGAAAATTAGTATTCCTGGACCAGAAATACCAAACGCTATTAAAGCTATTTACAAGCAACGGCTTTTTTCACAGGTTGAAATAGTCATGAGCCATCAAGTGGCAGACGTGATTAGCCTGGAAATTAAAGTATTTGAGAAGCCCAGATATTCAACACACTCGTTTAAAGGGGTTAAAAAATCAGACCACGAAGATCTCAATACTATTGTTGCCAATCACCTTCCAAAAAATTCTGTGTTTACAAATGAGATAAAAGAAGCTCTTTCAAAAAGTCTCGAAAGTCATTATTATGAAGATGGCTATCTGGATGCCAGGGTTATCATTCACGAGCTGGCGGATGACAAAAAAACCAATGCAGTTAAATTATTGATTGAAATTATCCGGGGCGACAGAATAAAAATTTCCAATATCTTATTTACCGGAAACAAAGAAGTAAGTGCCAGGAAATTACGCCGGCAGATGAAAGACACAAAACGCAACCGAAAAATATTCAGCAAGTCAAGATTTGAAGAAGACAAATACGAACAGGACAAAGAAAATATCATAAACTATTATAATACAGTTGGATTCCGAAATGCCTCAATACTGAGCGATTCGATCTGGAGAACATCCAGCGGCCGGTTGATGATTCATATTACGCTTAATGAAGGCAATCGGTTTTATTTCCGCGACATAAGCATTAAAGGAAATTCATTATATACAGATCAGCATATAAAAAATGTACTCGGAATTCAGAAAGGCGATATTTATAATCAGGAGCTGTTGCAGCGAAGATTAAGTTTTGCACAAGACGGCCGCGATGTTAGCAGTTTATATATGGATGAAGGATACCTATTTTTCAGAGCAGAACCCGTAGAGAAAGCCATTCAAAATGATTCGGTGGATATTGAAATCCGCATAACGGAAGGTCCGCCGGCAACCATTGATAAAGTGATCGTTAAAGGCAATACCCGGACAAACGAACACGTCATCCGGAGAGAATTAAGAACGAGACCAGGTCAGAAATTTTCGCGATCTGACATCATCCGTTCACAGCGGGCGATCATGGCGCTTGGATATTTTAATCCCGAGTCTTTAGGTATCAATACGCCGGTTAATCCCAGAAGAGGTACGGTCGATATCGAATACGCCGTTGAAGAGCGTCCATCTGATCAGCTTGAGTTATCAGCCGGGTACAGCGCATATGGAATCATCGGAACACTGGGTGTAATTTTTAATAATTTTTCAACCCGTAATTTTTTTAAGAAAGAATCCTGGAGACCCTTACCACAGGGAGATGGCCAAAAATTATCCCTGCGTGCGCAAACCAATGGTAAATTTTATCAATCCTACAATGCTTCTTTTACTGAACCCTGGTTGGGTGGCAGCCGGCCTACTTCCCTGACAATCGGTGGAGTGTATAGTTATATCAGCAATACCTTGACAAGTACAGACGGATTTTTAAGTATTACCAGATTATCAGGTACACTAGGTACTCAATTGACCAAACCGGATGATAATTTTGGTGTATCTGCGACAATTAATCTCGAACGCATACGACTCAATGATTATCTTGGTTTTTATGCCGGAAGGGAAGGCATCGAAAATGGTGATTTCTATAATATTTCTTTTAAACCTACCATCATTCGTTCGACCGTATCTGATCCGTTATTTCCAAGATCCGGTTCCCGGTTATCCTTATCTCTGCAGCTGACACCTCCTTATTCTCTTTTCAGAAACAACTGGAATCCCGATTCCGTCAGTCTAAACGAACGCTTTCGCTGGGTTGAATATCACAAATGGCGTTTTGATGGTGAATGGTATGTCAACCTGGTTGATAAATTGGTTTTATCTTTTAAAGCAAAAGTCGGGATTCTTGGATATTATAATTCTAAATTAAAAGTACCACCATTCGAACGATTTGTTTTAGGTGGTGATGGTTTGAATAATCAGTCATTTACAGTAACAGGCCGCGATATTTTTTCCTTGCGGGGATATGAAGTGGAAGACGTAAAAGCCAAAACGGTACAGGATCGCATTTTGCAAAACAATGGTCAGGGCAATCCGGAAGACGCTACCATTTTTAATAAGTTTACCATGGAATTGAGGTATCCTTTATCCTTAAATCCAAGCGCAACAATATATGGAACCCTTTGGGCACAGGGAGGAAATTCCTGGTATTCCTTTAAAGAATACAATCCTTTCGATCTTAAGCGATCGGTGGGAGTAGGCTTGCGGGTCTTTCTTCCGATGTTTGGTCTGTTGGGTTTTGATTATGGTGTAGGTTTTGATAAACCCTGGTTAAATCCTGCCACGACTTCCTGGAAAGACTATGCCAAGTTTAGCCTGATCATCGGCTTTGAACCCGAATAAGCAAACCAGAATTTCTGTTGCCTTTATAAAAATTCCTGCATTATACCTGCATACCTATCTTTTTGAATACGTATTCTCATCCGTATCTTTGATATTTAATCCATTCGAAATATGAAATACTCGAAAGATGAAATCAATACTTTTATTTCCGGGTCAAAAGATTTTTTGAAAAAAAATAGTATCGATAACATAAGCCAACATGATTTTTTAAAATCAATTATCCGCTTTCATGAATGGCAATATTATGTGAAAGACGATCCCCTGATTGCAGATTTTGAATATGATCAGTTATATAAATTATTAGAATCTTCTGAAACAAAAAATCCACTATGGGTCACCAGTGATTCACCAACACAGAGGGTCTCCAGTGATCTGGTTGATGTCTTTCAATCTGTCGTCCATCTCAATCCTATGTTATCTCTTGAAAATAGTTATAATGAAGAGGATTTGAAAGAATTTGATGCACGGGTTAAAAAATTATGCGGATTGCAGGATGGTAACTCACTTAGTTATTTTACCGAACCAAAATTTGATGGAGGAAGCATTGCCTTGATTTATGAAAATGATTTATTAATACGGGGGGCAACCCGGGGTGATGGTCAACGTGGAGAAGAGATCACGGCTAATGCCAGAACTATACGATCAGTTCCTCTTACAGCTGCATTTTCTGAATATGGCATTTACAAAGCTGAACTCAGAGGCGAAGCCGTCATCAGCAAAAAAATGTTTGAAAAAATAAACCAGTACCGGGAAACCGAAGGATTGCCTTTATTGGCAAATCCGCGAAATGCAGCCACCGGTGTTTTACGCGTTAAAGATGCTTCAGAAACTTCTCATCGCGGTCTGGATGTATTTATTTTTCAAGTAGCGTATGCAGTAGATAGACATGGTAATAATGTGTTGTTTGCAAAAAAATCGCATGCAGAATGGATGATCGTTTTAGATTCATTAGGATTTAAAGTAGCACTTGACGAACGAAAAATATGTAAAAATGTCCGTGAAGTCCTGGATTTTATTAACCAGTGGGTAATTAAAAGAGATGCTTATCAATATGATCTGGATGGCGTTGTTGTCAAGGTTAATGAATTGGAATGGCAGCAAAAATGCGGATCAACGTCTCATCATCCACGATGGGCTGTTGCGCATAAGTTTCAGGCAAAACAAGCTACGTCCAAATTATTAACCGTCGATTTTCAGATAGGTAAAATTGGATCCATTACTCCGGTTGCCAAAATAGAACCCGTACAACTGGCTGGAGTAACAGTATCTTCTATTTCACTTCACAATGAAGATTTTATTACAGCTAAGGATTTGCGATATGGTGATCAGGTTCTGGTGGAGCGTGCCGGAGATGTAATACCTTATATAGTCAAATCATTTCCTGAACTGCGCAATGGAGAAGAAAAGCCAATTGAATTTCCGGCGAATTGTCCAGTCTGTAAAACAGCCTTGATCCGCGAAGAAGATGAGGCGGCCTGGCGATGCCCAAATTTTCATTGTGAGGCACAAACTGTGCAGCGACTGATTCATCATGTTTCAAAAGATGCTATGGACATCGATGGTCTGGGCAAATCATTGGTTGAACGCTTTTATGAATTATCCTGGTTGAAAAACATGTCCGATATCTATAAACTGAATTATGACGCAATCTCCCAACTGGAAGGTATGGGCGAAAAATCAGCGGAAAAATTGCGATTTTCTATTGAGAAAGCAAAAAAAAATCCAATTCACAGATTACTTCATGGATTGTGCATCCACCATCTTGGAAAAAAAGTAAGTAAACTCATTGCCGAACATTTGAACTATTTACCCGATCTGGCTAACTGGCCAATTGAAAAATATACGTCCATAAAAGATGTAGGACCTGTAGTTGGCCAAAATATCATCCGTTTTTTTTCAGATTCCGATAATGTGAAAATGATTCAGGAAATGGAACGCCTGGGAGTGAATATGAATCAAACAGATGAAGACAGACCCAGGATGTTGGCATCAGATGCCCCTCTGGCTGGTAAAACCATCTTATTTACCGGGACATTAAAAGAACTTGACCGTAAAAAGGCTCAGGAAATGGCAGAAAATGCCGGAGCAAAAAATCTGTCAGCCGTAAGTTCCAATTTAAACATCCTGGTTGTTGGTGAAGATGCAGGTTCTAAATTAGCCAAAGCTAAAGCCTTAGGTACCATTGAGATATGGTCGGAACAGGATTTTTTAAATAAAGTCGGGTGATAAATCTTTAAAATCGCTTCAGATTCAGAATATTATCCTAAGGGAGTCAACGTTTACGTAATTTTGTCGTTATTATCATTTTGATGCCAATTCAATTTATATGAAAACAAAACATTTACTACTACTTGTCTTTATTTCCATTACGTTATTCGCTTACGGCCAAAAACAATTTTGGTCGCAATCTCAGATAGAAACAGCCTTACCTGTCCACAGTACGTGGAATCAAATAGCCAATTTGAAGACTTTTCAATTGGATCATGAAGGTTTCCGACGTTATTTGATTCAAAATGTGGCAGCTGAAGCGGCAAAAGCAAAACCATTTCCAGTCGCTTTACCAATGCCGGATGGCAAATTACGCACTTTTTATATTACCGAATCGGCTGTCATGGAGACGGAATTGGCGGCAAAATTTCCTGAAATTAAATCCTATAAAGGAACGGACGGATTCAACTATATGAGGATGTCCATTTCGCCATTTGGATTTCAGGCTTATGTATTGACCCCTGAAGGCGATATCATTATTGAAGCAATCGATAAGAAAAATTTACAGCAATTTGGCGTATTTAATTCGAAGGATTTAAATATAGATTTGCCGACAAATCTGGCTTGTGGTACAGCCAATCTGGCCAATGTAGAAAAACCCATAGCCGATGATTTAAAACAGGATATCAGTCCCAGAAGTGCAGCCTCCCTGGTCGGAATGCCAGTTGACCTGCGAACCTACCGATTGGCAATCAGTTGTACAGGCGAATGGGGTGAACGGCCCGATTTAGGTGGTGGATCCGTAGCCAGTGCCATTGCAAAAATGGTAGCTTCTTTAGATTATATCAATGCAGTCTATGAAAAAGATGTTGCGATTCATATGAACCTGATTGCCAATAATGATTTGCTTATATATCTCGATGGATCTCTGGATCCATTTCTGGTCCCTACAGTAGGGGGTCAGTTGTTAGGAGCAAATACCGGGGTAGTTAATGCTAAAGTCGGTGCCGCTTCATATGATTTTGGTCATATTTATACTATCGGATGCTCGGATGTTGGCGGAATAGCAAGCCTGGGTAGCGTTTGTAGTGGCAATAAAGCTGCCGGCGTAACTTGCTGGTACACATCTGATATTGCCTATGTGACGCAACGAATTGTCTGTCATGAGATGGGTCATCAATTTGAAGCTTCTCATACATTTTCCAATTGTAATGGTAATGAATCCGGAACTTCTTATGAACCTGGAAGCGGAACGTCCATTATGTCGTATAGCGGCTTATGTGGTGCCGATCTGAACGTTGAAACCGGAAACCTGCCTCATCCTAATTACTTTCATATAAACTCAGTAGAAAGAATTCTCAATTTCTCAAGAAGAGGTGGAGGTACTTGCGGCAAATCAACAGCTACCGGAAATAGCTTTCCGGATCCTGAAATTTTATTTCCATCCGGATTGTATATACCGATCAGAACACCTTTTATTCTTCGGGGACAAGCCACGGATATGGAAAAAGACAGCATGAGCTATAACTGGGAACAATACGATGCCGGTGGATATGGACCTGTATTGGGACAACCCAGTTTAACGGAGGAGGGACCTCTCTTTAAATCTGTTTTTCCTGGTTCCAATCCAAACCGGGTCGTACCGGTTTGGAACACGGTTTTAAACAGAGGCAATTTCGAACGCACTGAAGTATTACCTACCGTTAGCCGGGAAATTAATTTCCGGTTTAATGTACGGGATAATCATCCTGGCGCCGGAGGTACAGCCTGGAAAGAAACATTTTTCAGATCGCTGGAATCTGCCGGTCCTTTTACCGTAACCTATCCGAATTATCCACAGACAGATACTTTATTTGTAGGCGTCTGTAATAAAATTCAATGGGATGAAGCAAATACTTTTAATTCTCTGGTGAATTGTAAAAAAGTAAATATTTACCTGATGCCAAATCGCACCAATCCTAATATCCTGATTCCGCTGGTTATGAATACAGATAATGACGGTCAGGAACTGGTTGATATTCCGGATACCCTGGCAGGTTTAATTCGTTCGCGAATCATGGTAGAAGCTGCCGACAATATTTTCTTTGATGTATCAGATGCCGATATACGCATTGTAAAGCCAATTTCTCAAAAATTAAATTTTGGCGTTTCTCCCAACAATCTGACATTTTGTGTACCCAATAGTACCGATATACAAATCCGTACCTGTGCAAGTTCTAATTTTTCCGGTAATGTACAGTTGTATGTAGAAAGTGGTCTTCCGGATGATGCCCGGTATAATTTTCAAAACTCCACATTAGAAGCAAATGATCAAACTATTTTGCATCTCGATTTTTCGGATGTAAGGACCTCCGGTATTACCAATCTCGTCATTGCCGCAGTTACTTCAGCCGGGGATACAATTCGTGAAGTCATTCGGCTCGACCTTGTTAGTGTGGATTATTCGGATTTAAAAACCATTTATCCGGCAAATGGCTTATCCGGTTTATCCCAATCTATCGAATTTCAATGGAACCGCAGTATAAATGCAAGTACGTATACTTTAGAAGTAGCGACCTCTCCTGCTTTTGGAAATACCATTATCTATACCATTGGCGGACTAACAGGGACTTCTTTTAAACCCAATGTTTTATTTGATGAAAACAAATTGTATTTCTGGAGAATCATTCCGTCAAATCGATGTGGTTTTGGCGCCCCTTCTATTCCTTCTCCCTTTCATACTGTAAATAAATCGTGTGAAGCCATTCAGTATCCCGGTAACGTTTTAAGCCGCAGAGCTAATCAGACTGGCTTTATGCTGACACCGATCCGCGATGCCGGCATAATCAGTGACGTCAATATTAAAAACTTCAAAGCGTCTGCCATTGGTGTCAATAGTGTTACCCTGGTGCTGGTTAGTCCCAGTGGAACAAGGGCTCGTTTGTTTGACCGCAATTGTGGCGTCACCGATCAATTTGATTGTTCGTTTGATGATGACGGTACGTTTACACTTATCAATCCATCAAATGCCTGTCCTCCTACCCAGGGCAAATTGATTAAGCCGCTAGAATCATTATCCAAATTTAATGGAGAAGACAAAAAAGGTGACTGGAAACTGGAAGTGGCTACCGATCATTTACTCAGTGGATTTGCAGATTTCAAATCATTCTCATTGGATATTTGCTCAGAACTCATCGTTAATGATCCTTTTCTTGTGCATAATCTGGGTTTGTACATGAATGTCGGCGAAACCAAGGGTATTGGTCAGGATTTATTATTATCTCAGGACAATGACAATACAGCTTCCGAATTAAAATATACTATTGTGGTAATTCCACAACGCGGCGATTTATTAATCAATGGCGTTGCAGCAACCTATGGTTCTAAATTTACACAAAAAGATATCGACGATGGCCGATTGAGTTATCATCACAAAGGCAATGATCAGGAGACAGATGGATTTTTGTTCACTGTCGAAGATGGTACCGGGGGTTGGTTTGGAACAGACTATTTTAAAATTCAGATCGGTACAGTTGCAACCAAAGATGAAAAAGAGGAATTGGATATAAAAATTTATCCAAATCCTACTGAAGGTTTATTACAAATTTCATGTGACAAAACCTTGGCAAAAGACGCCAGCCTCAGAGTGCTTAATCTTCAGGGTCAGGTTGTACTAAAAAAAGATATAGGCTTATTAAAAGCAGAGATCTTAAACCTAAATCAACTTCATAAAGGTATTTATTTGGTGGAGATACGTTCAGGTAACTATTTTTCAATCAATAAGATTCTATTGAATAACTAATCAGCAGTAGACAAAGAGAAGGATAAGATCAGGAACGCAGTTGTTTTATTTTATCCTTCTCTTTTTCCAAATCAATATCCGGATAAAGAACCTGCAGTCGTTCTGTTTCTTCCATTAAGTTTTTTATAAATGCCTTATGATCTTCAGAGAGGGGATGAAGTATTCGATGGTCCAGGAGTTTGTAAAAATGACTGAAATTTTTCATGCGGTTTTGTGAAGGCTCATCAAAAAAAGCCGTTTCAAAATATGACCAGATATAATCAACAGCAGCCTTATTGGGGTGTACCAGATCTTCTGTAACATAGCGGTAATCTCTCAGGTCATCCATAAAAATTTCATAAGCCGGAAAATATATTACCGGCTTATATTTTTCACAAAGTGCATTGGCGGCGAGTAATAGACTTGCTTTGCTCAGATTATTTTCTCCGAAACCATCTTTGAGATATCTCACAGGGCTAACACTTAGAATGATTTTTAAACGAGGATTACGTTCCAGAAGTTTAGCAAAAAGATCATCTAATACCTGTATAATCTCGTGTAGTGAAGCTCTTCTTTTAATAAAATTCCAGGCTGGTAGTTTATGGCAATTTGCAACCGTTTGTTTAGTTTCTACCGAAATAAAATGATGCGCAGAACCCAATGTTAATATCAAAGTTGATATTTCAGGAAGTAGCTGATGAGCTTGTATAAGGCGTTCATTTATCTCTTGCAATGCTATGTCAGGATCCGGGTTAGAATAAACGCCATGATGATCCGGTGAATGATATAAGCCATTATGGTAAACCAGATCCTCAATGCAAAAGGTATATTTATCAAAAATAAATTTAAACTGTCTGGATATTGAAAGTGGATTGAACACAATGCCAAAAGGATGTGCCAGGTTATTAAATTTGGCAATATTCAGTTTTTTACTCAACTCTTCAGCGAAACAGCTGCCACAGGTATAAATGATGTGATCAGGACTCATTTTAAAGTCAGATACAAACTCCGGAAATTGTGTTTTTAAATACATGTGTGAGTAAAATGTCGGATGTATTTTTTTAAATCTGATGAATTCAACGTTAACTTCATTCTGAAATTTCTGCCAATGTAGTAAAGAACATATAAAGTTTTATCTATTGAAAGTCGGGTTTTGCTTTTTTTAATTATTTCAAAATTCAGATAACTGATTCATAAGACAGTTTAAATATAGTGCTGCCATGTTATGAAAGGTATGTTTATTTACCTTAATGGATATTTACGCAAAAAATGCAGGGTAATATTACCTTTGCGACACTATGGGCTTTTGGGATAAAATACTATCAGAGAAAAAAGACATTCAGCCAATGGTTTCATTTGGCAGGTATAGCGATACGTATAAATCAAAGGAGCAATATGAAGCCTGGGATCGCAGTCTGAAATCCTATGAAGAAGAAAAGGTACAGGATTCAATACGTTTTCTAATGGAGTATATTAAGAATCAGAAAGCAGACAATATCTTTCTGACAGAATCCAATGGAGATTTGAACATACTGATTTACCATGGCTCCAAGCAGATAAACTGTCTTGTTGCGAATGAAAAATTCAGGGCAGAAGTTAAAATAGCACATTGTAAAGAGTTAAATGTAGGTTTTCTCAGGAAAGCGATCGAGCAATCATATCATTTGGTATACAGCCGGTATGCATTGGATGAACAGAATAATTTATGTCTTTTATTTGACAGTACTTTAGCAGAAGCTTCGCCTTATAAATTATTTTATGGTCTGAAAGAGCTGGCTTTAAAATCAGATAAAGAAGACGATGTATTACTGGATGAATTTGATTATCTGGAACCCATTCAAAACCAGCATATCATCCATTATCCTAAAGAAATAAGAGACATCAAACTGGAGTTTTTGCGAAAAAAAGTAGAAAGTATATTCGCACCCGATTTACTTGGAAGTTTAAATCCAAAACGATTTCAGGGAGCTCTGAGTTATATCTATCTTGCTACCGTTTATTCCATCGATTATTTAATTAAACCAGAAGGCACAGTAATGGATCATTTAACGCGTATGCATATGCGTTATTTTGAAAATCCAAATGATCATATAGAAAACAAATTGAGTTTATTTGAACAGGGATTCCGGGAAATCAAAGAATTATCTGACGATGATATATCGGGAGAATTATATGAAGTGATCAGTACATTTGGTATTACCAGCCCTTCAGGTCACAAAAATATAGCTGACTTTATTGAAAAAGAAATTTCAGCTACAAACTGGTATGAAGAAAACAATCATGATTTTATATGTATTTCAATATGTAACTATATAGCAGGTTACTGTTTGTATAATTATGCCATGCCTGAACCTGACCGGGATTTGTTTCACTTATATTTTGAAATAACAGAACCAGAGTTTTTTTTAAAATTAGGATTTGAAAATGATTACAGGACAAAAGAAAAAACCACCTTACATATGTCCAATATTTATGATAGAGTAGAAACCATTCTCGAAAAACACAAACCGGTTTTTCATACCTTGCCTGTTACCGCAAGTTTAGATGACCGCAGCCTGGCACTTTTTTTAAAATCCTATTTGGTATTTATTAAAAATCTTACGATCAATTGAGAGCACTGATTGAAAAATATAAAGACGTTTTAATACAAATTGCAACACCGTTTTCAATTGGTACAGGATTTTATTTAAAGGATTATAATCTAATTGTCACCAATGAACATGTTGTACGAAATAATAAACTGGTAGTCATTGAGGGAAAAGGTGTAAAAAGAATATTGAGTAAAGTCAGATACCTGGATCCAAAATTCGACATTGCCTTTGTAGAAGTACCTGAGCAGCATGAATTTGGGGATGTACGCATACAGGACGGACGGAATTATAAAGAAGGTGATCCGGTAGTGGCTATAGGCCATCCTTTTGGATTAAAATATACAGCTACTCAGGGCATTATTTCCAATACCCTGCATCAGCAGAATGATATTTATTATCTTCAGCATGATGCCGCCTTAAATCCTGGAAACAGCGGCGGGCCTCTGGTTAATAAGGAAGGACATATAATAGGTATCAATACCTTCATTATTCAAAATGGTCAAAGCATTGGGTTTTCATTACCCGGCCATTATCTAAAGCAGGTACTGGATGAATTTATAGCCGGCAAAAAGGAATTAGGAGTACGATGTCATTCCTGTGCCAATATCGTATTTGAGCCTAACCCGGAGAAAAAATATTGTCCGTTTTGCGGAGCTATAATTAACATGGTGTCGGCCATCCAGGAATATGAACCAAAAGGAATGAGGCTTGAAATCGAGGAGACTTTAAAAACTTTAGATTATGATGTGGCGCTTACCCGCCGGGGTCCGTACAATTGGGAAATTGATCATGGGTCTGCTAAAATCATGCTGTCATATCATGAAGACACCGGGTTAATTGCAGGTGATGCGTTTATATGTACTTTGCCAAAAGAAAGAATTAAAGAAATTTATGTGTACCTCTTGCAGCAAAATTACCATTTAGAGGGTCTTGGTTTTAGTATTCAAAATCAGGACATCATTTTATCTCTTCAGGTTTATGATCATTATTTCAAACCAGAAGCCGGAATTGAATTATTCCGATCATTATTTGAAAAAGCAAACCAGTACGATGATATTCTGATTAAAGATTTTGGCGCCATATCTCGTGTGGATTAGCGTTTTAGACATATCAGTTTTTTAAATTTGTTAAAATTTATGAAAATGGGAATATTATTTGTGGGAAAGGTCTTAAATTTATGCTCTTATTTTTTTTCTAACGTAGTAGGTATGAAGAGATTTGGTATTATAATTTTATTCTTTTTTAGTTGGAGCTTACAGGCACAGGACATTCATTTCTCTCAGTTCTACATGTCTCCCACCAATTTGAATCCGGCATTAACCGGGGTAATGAATTGCAAGATGCGGTTTGTTGCCAATTACAGAAATCAGTGGGCACCTGTATTAGGATTCGCCAATTCATTTAACACGTATAATTTATCATTTGATCAGAAGATACCCGTTGCACGGTATGATTATTTTGGATTTGGAGGTACTTTCTGGGGTGATAAAGCAGGTTCATTGGATTTTAGCACACTTCAATTTAAATTATCGGCATCCTACAGTAAAAGGATGTCGGGTTCCAGAACTTCTGCCAATTATCTGGTATTTGGGCTGGAAGGAGGTATAAATCAGCGAGGAGTCAGTTTTCATAATGCCATCTGGGGTAACCAAATTACCAATACGGGCCCAGATCCAACATTACCTCCTGATCCGGCTGTTTTTGATCCTAGCTTTTTATTTGGCGATGTATCTGTTGGTATGTTGTGGTTTTCTGTTTTGGACAAATACAGCAATTTTTATTTTGGTGGTGCATTTAGTCATTTAAATGAACCGCTTCAAAATAATGTTCAGGAAGGTACACCAGGTTATATCCCAGCACCTCTGTACTCTAAATTAACCATTCACGGAGGAGGCGTTTTCAGATTAAACCGAAGAAATGCCCTGGTACCTGGATTTGTAACATTTTTCCAGGGTCCTTCTTTCCAATTAAATGCCGGAACCAGTATGCGGTTTGGCTCCGGAAACAACCGTACAAACGATCAGTCCTTTCAATTAGGACTTTGGGCCAGATTGGCCAATAAATACAAAGATGATAATTCAACAGGGATCCATATGGATGCGCTGATATTATCGACCCGATTTGATTACAATAAATATGGATTTGGATTAAGCTATGATGTAAATACGTCTTCCCTTAAAAAAGCTAATGCCGGGAATAATTCATTTGAATTATCGTTTATTTACAATATATGCGGTCCTGAAAAACGGGGTATATATTGTCCAAATTTTTAAAATTATCTTTATTTTTCATAAAAAAAATGGCGTCTTTCGGGATGCCATTTTTGTTTTATACCCGAAGTGTAAAAGCTTATTTGTATTTTTGTTTCCCATCAAATTCAATATATCATGTTCGGGAGTAAGAATTCAAGCAACGATAGTTCAAAAAATGCCACAGGCCCTTTACCACAGGGAGCATTAAATAGTCTGGTCGCCGGTACTCAGGTAGAAGGGACCGTTAATGCTGACAGCGATATCCGCATCGATGGTTTTTTAAAAGGCATCCTGGTATGTAAAGGTAAAGTCATCATTGGTCCTAAAGGAAGCATCGAAGGCGAAATCAAAGCACAAAATGCCATGATCGAAGGCCGGTTTAAAGGTATTATTTTGATTGAAGATCTGCTCCAGGTGAAAGAAACGGCCCAGGTTGAAGGTGAAATCAATACTGATAAACTGGCGGTTAGTCCGGGCGCTAAGTTTAATGTAACCAGTAAAATGAATTCGACGCCCAGACCAGTACCTCAGGTTCAAAATAAGCCTGAAACCATCAAAATGTAAGTCTGTTGATTCATGCCCCGGTATGATCTTAAAAACAACAAGTACCTTAAATATACGGGTTTAGCAACTCAAATATTTATTTCTCTGGCGATTGCAGCGTATTTTGGGAAATTTCTGGATCAAAAACTCGATCTTTCAAAACCTGTGTTTGTAGCCATTTCACCCATGATTATGTTAATTCTGAATTTTATCTGGATCTATTACGATTTGAAAAGACAGGATTCATGACAAAAGCTTCTTTTTATACCTGGTTGATCATGACCGCCATGGCTAGTCTGACTCTTAGTTTTGTGAGCACATCAAAAGCTGAATCATCTGAAATTCAGACCGTTATCGGAATTTTGATCTTCTTTTTTGTCTTTTTTACAGTAAGCATCTATTTATTTTCACAACAAGCCATCCGGTCCACCAATCCTTATATGTTTACCCGGGTATTTTTGGTTTCTGTCATGTTTAAAATTATGGGACTGGCATTTCTGGTATTGGCAAGTATCAAAATATTATCGGTAAAACCTAAAGAGTTGATCGGCCCGTTAATATCCAGTTACCTGCTTTTTACGATACTCGAAACCTGGATACTGATGAAACTTTCAAAGAGCCGTTAATCTCTTTTCTATGCCGGATTTAATGAAATTAAATTATATAAGGTATTAAATTACAACTAGTTATATTAAAATTACAAATTAATGTTAATTGCAATTTTTAAAATGACAGGCTTTATTATCTTTGCAGTCCTTTTAAAGTAAAAAATATGGCAAATCATCAGTCAGCATTAAAAAGAATTCGCCAGAATGCAGTCAGAAGAATGGCTAACCGGTATTATAAAAAGACCACCCGGACGGCAATTAAAAAATTAAGAGAAATGGCCGATATGGCCCAGGCTAAAAAATATTTGCCTAAAGTGGTCAGTATGATCGATCGACTCACCAAGAAAAACAACTGGCATAAAAATAAGGCCGCTAATATTAAAAGCAGCCTGATGTCGCATATCGCCGGTTTAAAATAAATTTATTTATTGATCAATTAAAAAATCGTGCATGGCATATCGCTCTGCACGATTTTTTATTTTAAGTATGGTACAAATACCTTGAGCCATTAAATCGCATGACTTGAAGGTAGCCGATAGTCATCCATTTGCTTTGTAATTTGTTGTAAACATGATTGCGGAGTATTTTCAGCAATATTTTACAAATGGTTTATGAGTAAACAAAAAATTAAGAAAGCGGCAACAGACCTTTTCTTCAAAAAGGGATACGACGCTGCCTCTATACGCGAACTTGCAAAATCCGTTGGTCTTAAACCCTCCAGCCTGTATTCCCACTATAAATCCAAACAGGATATCCTCACCGCCATTTGTATTGATTATATGAAAGAATTGGTGCAAGGCATCGAGGGCGTTCATAACCTGAGACGAACGGCTTATGCGCAACTGGTTAAATTTCTGGAATTTTATACCCGCTTTCAGATCGACCACTGGAATGCCACCTATCTGGTGCAATATGAGCACAAACACATGAATCTTAAAAACCAGGAACAATTCCGGAATCTCAGAAAAACATTTGAGCAGTATCTCGTTAAAATTATCAGAAAAGGAATTCGCAGCAAACGATTTTGTAAAATCGATCCGGAAATTATTCTCAACATTATTTTGTCATCCATGAAATGGAGACATAATTCCCCTAAAAAATTAAAAAGAGCTTTTGAGGAAAATCAGAATGAGTTGTTTCATATTTTGCTTAAAGGAATAATCGATAAATGAAATAATATTACCGAATTCAGAAAGTCATATTTCGCTTCTGAACATTAGTAAGGGAACGAGTCGAAAATTCCGATGGATTTAATGATCATCGACAATTTAAATATCATTTTTTGTTATGACCAAGAAAAGATTTATAAAAAAATAAATCTCACATAAATTGTTAATTGCAATCCAGTAAATAATAATTATTTAATTATGGTTCCATTTAAGGAAACATTTCATATATTTGCAACTAATGGCTGTATTTAGCAAACCAATAGTCATAGTATTATATGATGAAGCTGAAGTTTTTATTGAAAGCCTGAATGAAAAAACTAGAAATAAGTTCTATGTCTTATTCGATAAAACAGAATCTGGTTATAAAGGAGAATGGTTGGAGCCTTTAAAGGAAACAGATGGAATATGGGAATTTAGGCTTCGCTTTAACAAAAATTTCTATAGATTATTAGCCTTCTGGGATCGTGAAGGAGAAGTAGAAACTTTAATAGTTGCTACTCACGGCTTTTTAAAAAAGACCAACAAAACCCCAATTTCAGAAATTAAAAGAGCTGAAAGTATTATGCAGAATTATTTTATTAATAAAAACAAAAAGTTAAAATGATCAGAGTATCAGAATTAAAGGATAAAACTTTAGGGAAAGTTGGATCTCCGAAAAGAGACAAATATGAACGAGAACTTAAACTAGAAATAATTGCCGAGCAAATAAAACAATTGCGCGAAGAAAAGAAACTTACACAAGCACAACTTGGAGATTTAATTGGTGTACAAAGAGCCCAAGTTTCTAAGTTAGAAAACAGTACTACAAATATAACTTTAGGTACTATTATCAAAGTGTTTGATGCTTTAGATGCTCAACTAAGTTTTCAAGTACACAAGAAGCCTATTAGAGGGTCTAAAAACAAAAAGAGACTGCAGGTAACATAGTACTTGAGGATATGCCGCTCTTAAGATTTAAGTTTCATTTTCGGCAAACAATGAAGAACATTTTCTACTTTTGGCTTTTAGGTCAAAGCGGCTCATCGCATGTACTTCACCGTTACCTGTAAAACGGGATTTATTAATTTTTTTTTAAAAAAAAAAACCGAATTTCTGGGATGGTTATATAGATTCTACTCCATCATTACCTGGTGTTTACTTTTATATTCTACAGTTTAAAAATAAATCAGGTAAAGTTCTAAAGTACGCAGGTGATCTCACATTAATTAGGTAATATCAACATGCTCAACTCTCAATCATACATTTTCATATGAACCAAGCGATTCCTTTGCAAAAAATGCAATAAACTTACTTTTAATACACCCAATCCATATTTGACACTTCGCCTGAAATTGATAGAGGAGGCTTCATCAAAATATTTGGTAGGACAGGAGATTTCGGCGATCTGAAATTTTTTATAAATGATTTGCGACAACATCTGATTGTCAAACACAAAATCATCTGAGTTTTTCATAAAGGCAATGCCTTCCAGCACTTCGCGGGAGAATGCGCGGTAGCCCGTATGGTATTCCGATAACTTATAATCGACCAAGGCATTCTGAAACATGGTCAGCAAGCGGTTAAATACATATTTGTAATAAGGCATGCCGCCTTTTAGAGCCCCTTTGCCGAGGATTCTCGAACCCAATACCACCGGATATAAGTTTTCTCCGATGATATTGACCATGCTGGGTATCAGCTTGGGTGTATATTGATAATCAGGATGCAGCATGATGACGATGTCGGCTCCGATCTCCAGTGCTTTATTGTATAGGGTTTTTTGATTGCCGCCATATCCTTTGTTTTCTTCATGACGGATGCAATGTTGTATGCCCAGTTGTTTTGCGAGTTCGAAGGTGCTATCCTTACTGGCATCATCACAAAGGATCAGATCATCCACCAGGTCCATGGGGATTTCATCCAATGTGCGCTTTAAGGTCAGGGCGGCATTGTATGCAGGAAGGACGACGACTACTTTTTTGTTTTTATACATAAGGCAAGAGCCAGAAAATTATTACAGGATTATTCTTCTTCAGATTTGGCATCGGAAGTCTCTGATGCATGGATATAACCATACTGTTTCAGGAGATGATACCATTTGACACATTTTTTCATGTCCCGTACATGCACGCGGTACCGATCGTATTCAGGCAGGGTATCTTCAAAAAACTGTTTGTACGCGGGATCCGGTGTTCTATCATCCGGAATACTACCTGTGGATTCTTTGACTAAAAATTTTTCATAGACATCTTTCAGGGGAATATTATCAGCAAGGGTATAGATTCCTATGGATTCCAGAGGTGAAAACTGGGAAGTACGGGAGGAATAAAAATTGGCTTTGCCATTAGCCAGATCCTCCAGTATCAGTCCATTGGTTTTTGAAGCAATCAGCTTAAATAAACCGGGTTTACCGCTGACGGCAATGATTTGATCGATTTTAACCATAAATTTTGGTAAGTTTTCACAATTTTGCGCAAAGTTAATGGGATTTCAATTATTCAAACCATTACAGAATGTATTCTAAAAACTGAATTATTAAGAAAAGCGAACTCAAGGTATAAATGCATATTGGTGATTATGGCTTACATATCCAGATCTATACCTAAAGGACCTGTTTTATTGAATCAGTACTATTTTGAATAATAAGGGGTGTTTCGCATGAATTTACATCGTATGTTATTGTCTATTAGCTAATTAAAAAGCTTATCACCTGCTTTATGGGCTATATGCATTGCTGGATTAAGCTGTGGGCGGAATAAGTTAAGGTAATAGTAGCTCAATGAGATGGTAAGAAGGAAGTGTGATAGTATATTGCGTTTAATTAATAAGGATCTACAGTCAAAATTATTAACAATGAGTGTTAATGATCAGGAAATAAGGAGCCACCTTGACTCACTTTATGGTTCTCGACAATTTGATAAGAAAAATATTAAAGCTTTACAATTGTGGTCAATTCAAAACAAACGAGATTCTATAAATCAACGTGAATTAGAACTAATTATTAATAAATTTGGCTATCCCTGTAAAACATTAGTTGGACCTAATATTTGTAATATAGGATTTGATATTATTCTCCATGCCCCGCAAACTTACCAGGAAAAATATCTTCTCCTCAAAGAAGATATGAGTACAAAAAATGAATTGGATAAACGATGTTATCCTTTTTTAGTTGATCGAATATTAATGAATAAAGGTAAGAGACAAATTTATGGCACTCAGTTTAAATATAATAATGTAAGCAAGAAGTTAGAGCTATACCCAATTGAAGATGCTAAAAATTTGAATCAGAGGAGAAGTATATATCATCTACCATCTTTAAAAGAAGACGTAAATTATTTCAATGAAATGGAAAAGAATTCCAATAAATGAGATATGTATTATTTAAAATTATTTTATTGTCTCTCCACTAAATGCCTTGCTCGGCTTTCCATCAATCATCAACTTTAAATAAATCTTGTAATTCGGAAAATTTATAAAATCCTCAATATTTCTTGGCGATAGTCGAGTCATGCAAGGGAGTTTCACCCCAACGTTTTCACACCTGCCCATCCGTTCAGGCGGGGAAACGTGCTTGAAACTCTTGCTTCACAGGTCTCTTCCTGGTCAAACAAGAATGTACTAATAACATTTTATTACTGATAGAAATTTTAGTAAAAAACAAATCTGATTGACCGGCTTTTCTGTCAAATCCAGACTTCTTGATCAATCTATGCCTTAGTCAGCCGCCGTATTCGCAACCCGAACGGGAGCATATCCCGCATGCCGGGAGTGGGGTGAGAGGCGCACCCTGTTCGAGTAATCTGGCAAGGCCGTCTACTCGATTTAGTGTCGTTTGTTATTTCATTTAGATAATCCAATTTGTCTGTACCTCTTTTCGATCACCTCTTTGTAAGAGATTTTCATTTCATTAGAAAGGAATGATCGATCTACCCATTCTATCGCTTTGGGTTTATTCTTTACAATTCGCCTAAACGCTCCTTCGATCTGCTTATTCGTCAGGTCTAATCCTTTACCCAACTGCTCAAAATGTTCATGCTTCAAATTCTTTTTCTTGCCAACTAAAGTGAGTGCAAGTTCTTCCTCATCTTCAGGGTTTACAATTGCGACATTCAATAGATCATAAGCTGGGGACAATACCCAACCTGAAGGACTTTCGATCATTGAAAAATTCTTCAAGTGCATATCATTGTTTCCGGAAAGAAAGGAGAATAGTGTCAATTCAAAATAGAAGATCTTATCTAGTAATGTATTTTTGGAATAGTTATCTATCGCCTTTCCGACTTTCTCCATGGAACTTTTATACTTATCAAATGCCTCAGTGATCTGAAACATATCGATCATGTGGATTTTTTTTCCTGTTTCCGTCCGGTCAACACGTTTGGTTATATATGAGAGTTCTCTGGAAGCTAATCGGATCAATGAAGATGGTACCACCCGAATTCCAAAAGTTTCAGCTATTCGCATGGTCACATGTTCGTTTTCGGGCATTTCAGCAAAGCGATCAGATGGTGGCTTAAAAATGTACTGTCCTCCCAAAGCGCCAACAAAAGTAAGCCGTGTATAAGATTTTTCATTGGTTTCTTTCACCAGCGACATTGATAATTTCGCCTGAACACCTGGTACCGAGACACTCCTTTCCACGACATTTTTTGCCAATTCATCCATTTGATCCAGCGAATATTCTATTATAGGAGGTGTTGGAGTTCCAAAGAATTCTAAAGAACATTTTTCATGTAAATCATGTCCTTCCTCTATAGATTTGTAACAATACAGACATCTATTCTCCATCTTCTTCTAGGATTGGCTTAACACTTACAGCACCGATACAATTCTGACAACATGCCAGCAATAATCCCATTCGATCATTTCGATTGATCTTCCAGTTTTCAGAGGCGATATTTAATAACCATCCTTCAGGTATCAATCCTTCAAAAAATGGAAAGAGTCGTTTATCTGTATAAGGCGTATTTGTTACCGACATGGTGAATGTGATGAAATCGTTGGGATGATCTTTAACATAATGCTCATTATATTGAAACACATATTCACCTTCATTTGTCTCAGTAATAATACCGGCCAAATGATCTTTGTAATAAACTGTTCCTCGTCTCATTCACTCAATTCTTTACTATTTACGGGAGCTAATTCATGTCCAAACATGCGGAGAACTAGATTCACCTTATCCATATTCAGATTCGTTTTACCCTGTTCGACCTTACGCACTACAGTTAGCGCAACCCCAGCACGTTCAGCGAATTCTTCTTGGGTAAGATTAACTTCTTTTCTACGTTCTTTGACAAACTCTGCTAACTGTTTCATTATATGCGATTAGATATAAAATCATACAAATATACTATATTATATGCAATTAGATATAAAAACATACAAATATACTATATTATATGCAATTAGATATAATAGTTACTTATAATCCTACATCCAGTATGTTTATCATATAAAAAAAAGTCTATTTGGATTTTTTGAATAGCACACACGTGGATGACATACGGGAGCTCCGAATGGCACAATCCAATTAATAATGGAAATTAGATGGAATTTAATAAAAAACGCGCCTTTAAAATATACAATCTATAGATAATCAATTAAATATCCATCATATTTAGTACCGGGTCGGAATAGCAAAAGCTATGCAGCAATATAAAATGACGATGAGTGAAAAGCCTCCCAAAATATATTCACAGGATTTACTAATAAATCTGTTCCGATATCCCTATACTAAAATCGAGTACCAAATGCACGACAATGATATCTGCCGAAATACTGCTATCAGCTATCTGGATCAGTTGAAAAACGCGAATTCAATTTCTAAGAAAAAAAGTGGGTCGGAATAATTTTTATTTAAACAATTCGCGCATTCATCTTTTAATCAAGCCTGAGTAACCAAAAAACGTCCCTTCGATATACATAGAACATGAAATTGATTGAAATTAAAAATCGGTCAAAGTTTTTTTGATATTAAGGCTGCATTTTAAGGGGAACATATTCAATGAACAGGCTCATAGCCAAGAAGGACTCATATAAAAGAGATGGAAGCAATATTCTAAACATCAAAAAGAAGTTGTGCAAACAATAAATTTATAAACTAATCAATAAATGCGTATAATTGTAAAGTAAATTTAGGACTAAGAAAAAATAAGTGTAAAGTAAAATCAGGATTTATAACAAAATGTGTAAGGTTTATTCAGGACGAGACACTGGCGAGGGGTGGTCAATTATACCGGATTTTCCCACCCAATGCTGGGAGGGTAGTAATACTTTTTGTACCAATATGAGTATTAAATTGCAAGTATCCTATATGTGTTGTGAACTAAATTAAAATACATGAGTACTCGTTTAAGAATAATAACTCTTATTATATTTTATAGCAAATTGGTTTTTTGTCAACTTCATTGGCAAAAAATTAATTCCGAACAGTTTCAAAAATGTGAAGACATTGCGCTATCAAATGATGGTAAAATATATGTCGCGCTTAGTTATAAAAATATAATATTAGAATCAAAAAATCAGGGCAGTTCCTGGCTAAATATAGTTAATGATACCTTTAGATATAATCCTCTTCATTATTCAAAAAAATTGTATATCGATGACAAAAACAGGTTAGTACAGTTTTTTAATGATGGTGGATTATATTTTGGCAGGTTTTATGAAGAAAATGAAGGTTTTAAGTTATTAGATAGTGTTATCCAACTTCAACTTTTGTATAATGCCATTAAATATGCTGAAAATGGTATTTCTTATACATTCCAGGGAAATCGCATTATAAGATATAATAGAAATTGGTCTGAAGCTAATGATATTATTAATCTTCCACAAAGAATTAAGGCCATATTCCCTTATACGGAAGAAATTAATTATGCACTATGTTATGCCAATAATGAGTTCATCATTTATAAATTTAACACCTCTAATTTTAGCTATGACAAACTTAATACACTCTCAATCATAAGTAGCGATAAGAATTTTTATATTTCAAAGAAAGGATATGTATTTATAGGTGCAGGAAATGGTCTATTTATTGCCGACAAGCCTGAAGGAATACCTATAAGAATTCAAATCAATCCTAATTATAGTAGTTTTGATCCAGTTAGAAATTTGATTTTAACTAAAAAAAATCAAGTAATAGTAAAAACAGATAAAAGTTGTTTTATTACTGATGATGACGGACAATCATGGATTGAACTTATAGGTTTTAATAGAAATTTTCCAATCAATTTTGACAAAATCGAAGTTTTAGATTCTTCTTTAGCAATTGCTATGGTTAATGAAGATTATTGTGGCCATATCAGCATGAGATTATTTAAATCAGGAAACTCTGGTTGGACTCAATTGAAACTTGATTATTCTCTTTGGAATTTTTCAAGTATATTTAAGAATAAAGGTGAAAGGCTATTTGCTAAACCAGATTATTGTTCATACTTATATTCAGAAAATGAAGGATTAACTTGGGACAATTTAATGCATAATGGAGCTGAGTTAAAAAACGCTTTTCCACTTCATAATCAAGAATTGGTTGGTATAGATTTTAATGGCAATATTCTAATTTCAAATGACAATGGAAATAAATTTCAATTAATAAATATTTTTTCTCCGGAAATTCATTTGATTGGTAATGTTCTAAATAATAATCTTTATTCATTACTGTTTTTTGGACTAAAGGATGTTGCAGGTGATTTTATGGATAGTGTAATTACGTATAAGTATGAGAATAATAACTGGACACTCCATGGAGGAAGTAATCTGCCAGATCCTCAAGCTTTAAGATATTATTTATCACCAACAAATAAATTGTATGCTTATTCGTATATAACTCAAGGTGTATATGTAAGTGCTAATGATGGAATAAGCTGGAATATTGATACCACATTTAAGGATTTCAAAAGGATTGTGGATTTAAAAATACAACATAATGGCACTATCTTAGTTAGTGGCGAAAAATACAATCGAGAAATCAATCTGTTTAAATCAGACGGAGGTTCTGATTTTATTCCAACTTCCTCTTATTTTGAAAATAAATTTATAGGAATCTATGATAAATATTATCCAAAAATAATTGCCATTAATAATATTGATGGTATACATATTTCAAATGACGGAGGGCATATTTGGATCGATTTTAACAGTGGATTACCGATTTTTGGTAACGAATTTGTCATATATAATTCACTGTTTTGGGATTCGGAGGATTATATTTTTGTTTCAATAGCTTATGATGGATTGTATAAAAGCGTGGACAAAATAACTAAAGTAAACGAATTGATTAAATCAAATATGCACTTCGTATCACCAAATCCATTTAACAACCTCCTTTTTCTGGAGTTAGACACACAGATTAATGCAAAAGGGGCAATCTTAACTATATACACTCTTAGTGGCCTTGCTGTTCAACGATATATTTTAGTCGGTAGCAAAAATGAAATTAAACTTGAATGCAATTTAAAACCTGGATATTATCTATATAATATTCGCTTACCAGATGGTAAATTACTTAGCGGAAAACTTGTAAAAATTTAAGTCAGCAAATTTATTAAGATTGAATTCCTGATTAACGGTTATGTAATATGTAAATCGTCAACAAAAACTTAATGTATTTACCAATAAACAAACTAGAAGGAATTACTATTACTGGTGGTGCTTATAATTAAAGCTTCCAAAAAATGATTATTTTTCTTGTTTTCCATGAAAAACGCTTACTTTTTGTGAATTTTGATTACCAGGACTAATATTACATGAAAAACATTTACTTTTTAGAAGTTTTTACTTTGACATTCTTAGCTCCTAACTGAAACCGGATTGGTTACATCGATTATTCCATACTTTAATTGATTCGTATCCGTACAAGGAAGTGCAGCTAGCTGATAAGTTCAACATTAGCAGAGG
>CAZALD010000022.1:0-64614 GCA_964486185.1 uncultured Saprospiraceae bacterium | reverse complement strand
GTCCCGAGCAGAATCCCCGCCTGCTTTTTTTTATTCCAATTATCATTTTACTTTGTGAGGCGGGCAGGGAACTGCTATCTAGAGTTCATTTTTTTTTATAGTAGTCCCGACAGGAATCGAACCTGTATCTAAGGTTTAGGAAACCTCTATTCTATCCGTTGAACTACGGGACCAATCCGGCATGCCTGCCTGCCGCAGGCAGGGGTTTGGGTGTGGGCGTGAGTGTGTTTGAATATTTTTTTTTAAAGATAACTTTAATTTATTTTAAGGTTTTAATGTGGGTATTTCGATTTTTTCATTGACCATTTTAAAATCATCGGCTTCATTGGAAGCTATGATAACAACTTTATCTTTTGCATTTTCTTTTAATAATTGTTGATACCAGTTTTTTGAATATTCATCCAAATTGCTTTGGGGTTCATCTAAAAATAAAACAGGATAATCACTCAATATACTCAATCCTAATTTTAATCGCTGCTTCATTCCGGAAGAATAAGTTTTAATCAATTTTTCTTCATGCGAATTTAAAAAAACAAGAGAAACAAATTCAGAAAAAGAAATAGGATTTCTAAATTTTTTAAATGAAGTATGATGTTCATATAATTCCTGAAGGTTCATGTATTCATACAGATCTGCATATGGGGCTGCATATGATATTTTTTCATACCATGATTCTTCTGCGATTAAATTCTCACCATCTACATATTTAATTTTTCCTTTACTCGGTGGAATTAATCCGGCAAGAATTTGCAATAAAGTAGTTTTACCAGAACCATTTAGACCTGCAATTCCATAAATATTATTGGAAGTAAACCGGAAACTAAAATCCCGAATAACCCAAACTTGCTGAAATCTTTTATAGATGGATTCAGTAATTATATCCATTCCTTTTTTATCTAATCTATGGAATATTTTTTATCATTAAATTATCGCCTGTAACCTTTCATAATACCTCTGTTGGAATTCCGAATAAATTCAAGGATGACGTCTTTTTCAGGAGAGTCAGGCAATTCCACTTCGATGGCCTTGATAGCTTTTGAGATATTTTTATATTTGACGAACAGGTATCTGTATATTTCATGAATGGTATTTACCTGATCCACACTAAAATTTCGGCGTTTCAATCCTATGGAATTAATACCCTCATAAGACAAAGGATCTCTGGCAGCTTTAACAAATGGGGGCACATCTTTCATTACCATAGAACCCCCGCCAATCATAGCGTGCGGTCCGATTTTAACAAATTGATGAATTGCAGACATACCTCCGATTATTGCATGATCATCTATTTCAATATGTCCGGCCAGATTGACACTATTTGCCAGGATTACATTATTGCCAACCAGACAATCATGAGCAACATGGACATAAGCCATCAACAGACAATTATTACCAACCTTAGTGGTCATGGCAGCTTTGGTGCCGCGATTGAGCGTACAGCATTCGCGGATCACTGTATTATTGCCCACTTCGAGCAAACTGTTTTCACCTGCATATTTTAAATCCTGAGGTACTGCACCTACCACCGCGCCCGGAAAAACTTTACAATTATCTCCCAGGCGGGAGCCACTCATGATGGTTACATAAGGTCCAATCCAGCAATTTTCTCCGATAACGACATCGGCTTGTATTGTGCTAAATGGCTCTACAACAGTTCCTTTACCGATGTTTGCTTTTGGATGAATATTACTCATCATGTGGCTATGATTCTCTTTTTACAATTTGAGCAGTCAGATCTGCTTCACAAACTAATTTACTACCCACATAAGCCGTGCCAATCATTTGAATGATACCTCTGCGCATCGGTGCAGCCAGTTCCATCTTTATGATCAGTGTGTCACCTGGCAATACTTTTTGCTTGAATTTAGCATTATCAATTTTAAGAAAATAGGTATCCCATTTTCCAGGTTCCTCTTGATTTGCCAGTATCATAATACCTCCGGTTTGTGCCATAGCCTCAATCTGCAAAACACCTGGAAATACGGGATTGCCTGGAAAATGTCCCTGAAATAAAGCTTCGTTGATCGTAATATTTTTAATTCCAACCACCATCTTCTCGCTCATTTCAACCACTTTATCCACCATCAAAAACGGGAAGCGGTGTGGTAACATACTCTGAATTTGCTCCGAGTTGAAAACTGGCTCTTTATCCGGATCGTATTGAGGTACTCCTTGAAGCCTCTTTTGCTCCTGTAGCTTTTTCTTTAGGATTTTAGCAAATTCGATATTGAGTTTGTGCCCAGGCTTTTTGGTAACAATATTGCCTAAAATGGGTTTGCCAACCAGAGCCAGATCACCCAGCACATCCAACAGTTTATGACGGGCAGGTTCGTTGTCGAAATAAAGTTTGATCGTATTTAGTACACCCTCTCGCTCAACCTTTACACTAGGTTTGTTTAACTTTTTCGCCAGTTCATCCAGTTCCTTCTGACTCATCAGGCGATCCACAATAACAATGGCATTATTTAAGTCACCTCCTTTAATAAGATTCTGATCAATTAATTTTTCAAGCTCGTGCAGAAAAACAAAAGTTCGGCAAGGTGCTATTTCAGATTTATATTGTTCGATATTTTCCAGGGTGGCATACTGGGGTGCCAGAGTCTTGGAATTAAAATCAATCATTGTGGTGATTTCCAGCTTATCTGAAGGCATTGCCAGAAATTCTGCACCACTGGCTTCATCATCGAAAGCAATGGGTTCAGTGATTTTAAAATATTCACGTTCAGCACATTGTTCTTTAAAACCTGCTTTATCTAAAATATTGACAAAGTCTTTGGCACTACCATCTTTGATCGGTATTTCAGGGCCGTTGAGCTCTATTAGTATATTATCAATCTCCATCCCGGCCAATGCTGAAAGTACATGTTCGACTGTCCAAACCTGGGCAACACCTTCCTGTAAAGTAGTTCCGCGGTTGGTTGATACGACACGGCTCACATCGGCAGGTATAAGCGGCTGATCGGGCAAGTCAATACGTTGAAACCGGATACCATAATTTTCAGGTGCTGGCTTAAACTTCATTTTTACAAAAGCTCCTGTATGTAAACCGACGCCTTCCAATACTATTTCTTCCTGTATGGTCCTTTGATTTGTTTTCATTATCCGCTTTTCTTCTTATTTTTTCAGGCGATCATCTATCTCCTTTAGTTTTTTGCTGATGTCAGGTAGGCGTTTAAATTCAGCATATGACCTGAGAAATGAGAAATAATCTATAGCAGGTGAACCATACCATTTTCCATTGACTTGTTCCAGCGAACTGGCGACCCCGCTCTGGGCTTGAATTCTGGTTCCATCCGCAATGGTCAGGTGTCCGACGATTCCAACTTGCCCGCCGATCATACAGTTTTTACCAATTTTTGTACTCCCGGCTATTCCAGTTTGTGCTGCAATTACCGTGTTTTCGCCAACTTGTACATTATGAGCAATTTGAATCAGATTGTCCAATTTGCAGCCATTTCCAATTTTAGTAGAGCCCAGGGTACCCCTGTCAATACTTGTATTGGATCCTATTTCAACATCATGGCCTATTTCGACATTGCCAAGCTGGGCTATTTTCTTATAATGACCATCCTGATCCGGAGAAAAACCAAAACCATCTGATCCGATCACCACATTAGAGTGTAAAATACAACGGTCACCAATAATACAATCCTTGTAAATCCTGACACCGGGATAAATGATGGCATCTTCGCCAATTTGTACATTTTTATCGATAAAGACCTGCGGATAGATAATACTACGTGTACCTATTACAGCTCCTTCAGAAATAACAGAATACGGACCAACACTACAATCTTTTGCCAACCTGGCAGTCTGGTGAATTTCAGCTTTATGATGAACTCCGTTGCCGGTATCTTCTTCTTTAAATTTTTCCAGTAACTGACTAACAGAAAAATAGACATTCTCAACCCGGATCAGGGCTGATTGAATTTTTTCTTTTGGCACAAAAGACTGATCGACCAATATAGCGGAAGCTTTATTGCCATAAACATGCGATTCATATTTAGGATTAGCTAAAAAGCAAATACTCCCTGATTCACCCTCCTCTATTTTGCTTGGATGGGTTATCACGATATCCGGGTCGCCCTCCAGGGTGCCTTTTACCAGCTTTGCTAATTCGCCTGTTGTGATTTTCACGGTACAAAACTACAAATTTGCCTGTTATGCCAAAGAAATATCAAGCTCATCAGGGACAAAAGCATTCTTTTGTATCTTTGTTTGTCGTCATATTTAACGCATGGGCCAAAAAAAAACCAAATCCAAAACAACCAATCCGGAGCCAAAGATTAGTTTGAAATCAGAAAAAACAGGTAATGAACTACTTTATATCCTGGTGTTACTGGCATTTAGTTTTCTCATATTCAGCCCATCGCTTAAAAATGAATTTGTCAACTGGGATGATGACCGGAATGTCTACGAAAATCAACTTGTAAAAGAACCTAATCTCAAAGCCATTTTTTCACAAAATGTAATTGGAAATTACAACCCACTTAGTATTTTAAGCTTTGCGATCGAACATCATTTTTTTGGTATGGATCCTAAAATGATGCATCTTACCAATATCATACTTCATCTGATTTGTATTTTTTTTGTTTTTAAAATCTTCCGGCTTCTAACGATCGATTTACCTTTTGCTTTATTCGGAGCAGCGCTGTTTGCAATACATCCATTACGGGTAGAATCTGTAAGCTGGATCACAGAACGCAAAGACGTATTATACGGAATGTTCTTTTGCTGGGCATTATTCCTCTATATTAAAAATCTGGATCAGTATAAAAAAAGTCGCTCATTCTGGATATTTATTTTGTTTTGTGTTGGTTTGTTTGCCAAAATTCAGATGGTGGCCTTACCGCTTACCATGCTTGTGGTTGATTATTATAAAAACAGACCTGTTAATTTTAAATTGATCTTAGAAAAATCACATTATTTCCTGGCTGCTTTTATTATAGGTTGTTTAGGAATTTATATGCTGAGTCAGCAGGGTTCTTTAGATACCAATGATGGGGCTCAAACAGGTGCAAACCGCATTTTTATTGGATCATACAGTTTACTGACCTATTGTATTAAATGGCTCGTCCCTTATATGATGTCACCACTCTACCCTTATCCTGAAAAATTGACAGTCTGGCATTATATATCATTACCCGTAGCACTGGCTTTACTTTACGGAATCTACCTGGCCTATAAAAAAGATTATAAACCCCTTGTATTTGGCTTTCTGTTCTTTTTTGTCAACATTGTATTCCTTTTGCAGATACTTGGAGCTGGTCAGGGCTATCTGGCAGACCGGTTTACGTATATTGCGTATATCGGATTATTTTTTATATCCGCATATTATACCAAAATTTTTGCTGAAAAAATTGATAAAAGAAACCTGGTTTTTTCAGTTGGCACAATCTATTTATTGTTACTTTCCTATCAATGTTATTCACAAACAAAAATCTGGAAAAACTCAGGCACACTATGGACCCACGTTTTAAAATATTATCAAAACACGTCATTACCTTATAACAACCGGGCGAATTATTATCGAGATAAAAAACAATTTGATATTGCCTTGTCAGATTACAACAATGCCATTAAATACAAAGCCGGACATAGCACATATAATAGCCGGGCGAAGTTGTTTTTTAATAAAAATGAAGACGCCAAAGCCATATTGGATTACGACAAAGCAATTAGTTTAAGTCCTCAGGCAGAATATTATGTAAACCGGGGTGCAGCTAAAGCCAAGTTGGGCAGAATGGATGAAGCACTGGCAGATTTTAACAAAGGTTTGGAGATTGATAAAAACTGGAGGGTCGGATACCTCAACAGATCGATTATTTATAATCAGGCAGGCCAATTTGATCTGTCCCTCAAAGATATTGATACGTATTTGCGCTTTGACCCAAACAATGCAGACTTATGGTATGAAGGAGGAAGATGTCATCGCGCATTAAACAATCCGTCAAAAGCTATTGAATATTATTCCAAAGCCATCCGATTAAAACCCAATTATGGTTTATTTCATCTGGAACGTGGAAGAACTTATGAAATCCTTGGACAAACAAGTGCTGCTAATCAGGACTTTCAAACGGCTAGAAGTCTTGGTGAAAAATTTTAACTCTCAATACACCCTATGCTACATTCACTATTAATAAAAAATTATGCCATCATTGATCAGCTGGAAATTGACTGGAAAGAAAAATTTACCGTAATCACCGGTGAAACAGGTGCCGGTAAATCCATTATAATCGGAGCATTACAACTTTTACTTGGCGGAAGATCGGATTCAAAGATTTTAAAAAATCCTCAGGAAAAATGTATTATTGAAGCTGTGTTCTATTGTTCTTCAGCTATACAAAAAACACTGGGTGAAATTTTTGAAACAGATTTTGATAAAGAGCTAATCATTCGCAGAGAAATTCTCCCATCCGGCAAATCCAGGGCTTTTATAAACGATAGTCCGGCTTTATTAAATGATCTGCAGGAATTATCCCAATCTATAATAAGTATTCACCAGCAGTTTGATCATCTTGATTTTTTTGACCGCAATTATCAATTGTCGGTTGTCGACTCTTTTGCCGGAATATCTGATCAGCTTTCCATATATAAAAAATCCTTTAAGGAGTATCAAAATCTCATTTTACAAAAAAAAGAAATCGAAAGCCAACTTCGCCAGGGATTAATTGAAAAAGAATTTTTGGAATTTCAGTTTAATGAATTAGAAAACGCAAAGTTAACCGAAGGTGAATTAGTAAAGCTGGAAGAAGAACTTAAGGTGATTTCTAAAGCTGAAGAAATAAAATTAAACACTCTGACATCTTCTCAACTAATTCTTAGAGAAGCTGGCATTCTTGATTTATTACAAGAATGTCATAACATGCTGAAAACGATTAAGGTCAGTGAAGCCTTGAGTACAATTTACCAACGAATTGAACAACTATATACAGAATTGAAAGACATCGCCCTGGAATTGGAAAACATAGCTGAAAGTACTGAATTTAGTGCTGAGAAAATTTCTTCGATGAATTTGCGAATCGATAATCTGAATGCACTGCTTAAAAAACATAGAGTAAATTCAGATTCTGAATTGATAGAAATACGGGAAGATTTACAAAGAAAACTGAACAATTTAAATGACTCTGATCAATCCCTGGATACTCTAAACAAAGAAATCGATCTACGTTATAAAAAGTTATTGAAGGAAGCCCAACTGATTTCCGAACAACGAATAAAAAAATCACGCGAGTTGATTCATCAAACCAGCGCCTTATTAATTCAGCTCGGAATGGAACATGCCAAATTTGATATCCAGTTTAACAAATCTGACGATCTCAAGGAAAATGGTTTAGATCATATCGAATTTCTTTTTTCAGCGAATAAAGGTGTTGCACTCAGGCCCATTAAAGATCAGGCGTCGGGTGGAGAGCTAGCACGTTTTAATCTTGCCATAAAATCACAGGTTGCTAAAAAAAATGAAGCTTCTTGTCTGATTTTTGATGAAATTGATACCGGTGTTTCAGGACAGGTAGCATTACAAATGGGCAATATTCTTAAAAACATGTCTGTTCATCAACAGGTAATCAGCATCACCCATTCCCCTCAGGTGGCCTCCAGGGCAACATACCATTATTATGTTTATAAAGAGCACCACGAAAAAAAGACAAATACTCAGATTAAAGAATTGAATCAGGAAGAACGCTTGAATGAATTGGCCAAAATGTTAAGCGGCGAACCTCCGACAAAAGCAGCCCTTAAAAATGCATCTGAACTGATTGCCATGAATTGACGAAATCAATTTAAAATTTAAGCGCTTTATGCCCGAACTAAAGATAAGCTATGTAGTTTTGCCCTAAATTCAATTTATTATGTCAAATAATCTACTTCAAAATAAAAAAGGGATCATATTTGGTGCATTGGATGAACAATCTATTGCCTGGCATGTAGCTGAAAAATGTGTCGGTCAAGGTGCTAAAATTACTCTTACTAATGCTCCTGTTGCCTTGCGTATGGGTAAAATACAAGAACTTTCTTCCAGACTAAATGCTGAATTAATCGGTGCAGATGCCACATCTTTGGAAGATTTAGAAAATCTTTTAACGAAATCAATGGAAGCTCTGGGTGGAAAAATCGATTTTATCCTACACTCTATTGGAATGTCGCTAAATGTGCGAAAAGGAAAATCGTATACCGACCTCAATTATGATTTTATGCAAAAGACTTTGGATATCTCAGCGATTTCTTTTCATAAATTAATGCAATCGGCATATAAGCTGGATGCTATGCAAGATGGGGGTTCCATTTTGGCTTTGACGTATATTGCGGCTCAACGCGTATTTCCGGACTACAGTGAGATGGCGGAATCCAAAGCATTGTTAGAATCATTTGCCAGAAGCTTTGGGTATCACTTCGGCACTTTGAAAAAAGTTAGAGTCAATACGATATCGCAATCTCCTACTATGACTACGGCTGGATCCGGAATTAAAGGATTTACTGAGTTTTTTAACTACGCCAACGCCATGAGTCCGCTGGGAAATGCTTCAGCCGATTCCTGTGCTGACTATTGTGTGGTCATGTTTTCTGATTTAACCCGCATGGTCACCATGCAAAATTTATTTCACGATGGTGGATTCTCAAACATGGGAATGAATCCAGCCATACTCAATATGTAAAATATGAACTTAAAAATACTGATTTTAATAGCAATCTGTTTTCAGCTTTCTGATATGCAGGCGCAGGTAAAGCAACTCAATTTATTAGGGCACTGGAAAGACAGCTCCATAGTAGGTTCTTCCGCATACGACAATGCGTATAATGAAGCATGGGGTTTTTGGGTAAATCAAAGGGAATACGGCGTGATTGGATCTACGGCAGGTACTCATATTATTGATGTCACCGATCCTAAAAATCCAGTTGAACGATTTAGGATTCCAGGTGCAGTCAATGGCCGAAGCATTATTCACAGGGACTATGATGATTTTCAATGCTATCTATATGCCGTTTGTGATGAAGGCCCCAGCACGCTTCAAATCATTGATATTTCTCAGTTACCTGATACCGTTATGGTGGTTTATGATTCAAAAGAATTTATGAGTCGGGTTCATAATATTTTTATCGATATTCCGAAAGCAAGGCTTTATACTTGCTCTGAAAGTGGACCAACAGGTTTTTATGCACTGGGTTTATACGATATCAGCGATCCGGTCAAACCTAAATTTATTGGTCATTATAATCGCTTTGGTGATATCAACGCCTCCCATGTTCACGACGCATATGTCAAAAATGATACTGCTTATTTGAATTGTGGACCTGAAGGTCTTGCCGTTATGGATTTTAGCGATGCCAATAATCCAAAAGCTTTATTCACTCTCAAACCCAATGAGTACCCTTTTTCCGGCTATAATCATTCTGGCTGGCTAACTCCTGATAGCAAGACCTATGTCATGGCTGACGAAAATCATGGTTCTCCTTTAAAGGTATTTGATTTTAGCAATCTGGAACATGGTAAAGTGGTGTCTACATTATACGCAACCAAAGATACTGCCATTGCGATCCCGCATAATCCTCTGGTGAGTTGTGATTATGCTTATGTTTCTTATTATTATGACGGATTGCTGGTGTACAACATTAAAAATCCGTCCAAACCTGTTCTTGAAGCTTTATATCCCACCAGCAGTTTAGTTAATTTAAGAAGTTATAAAGGTTCCTGGGGAAATTATCCTTACCTGCCCTCCGGAAATATCATTGTATCGGATATGCAAAATGGGATGTTTGTTCTGGAAGCCCTGGAAACACCCTGCAATGCTGTGTATTCCTGTCAGAATCAAACAAGCACGAAGTATGCACGCAACATAAATCATATGATTTATCCTAATCCATCTAACGAATTCATAACGATCAGTCTTAGATCAAAATCATCAAAAGCTTCATTCCAGATATATGATTTAAAAGGCCAAAAACTAAATGAAGGAGCTATCCATTCTAACTCAAATCCTATTAGTATATCAGTAGAATCTCTTGTACCCGGTATGTATTTGCTCCGTATTAATGAGGATGGTGTCATAAGTACTAGTCGCTTTATCAGGATTCCTTAATGTCCAAAATTTAATTATATAAACCTGAGATCCATCAGCAAATTCGAATATTCTACCCCGAAAATAGTCCTGATTCTATTCGGAGCTTTCTTAACAAGCACTGCTTTTAGTCAGTTGGAAACCGACTCACTCAGACAAATTCAGCTGGATAGTCTGAATCGTTTGGAATTAAGTATAAAATTATTTCAAGCGGATAATCCATTGTCAGCATTACAACTTGATACAAATAATCGGATTATTGCAAATGAAGCAAGGCCTGTAATTCAATTACATAATTTTTTTAGTCCGGCATTAAAACTTTCATCAACCGGCATTGGAAAAAGAATTTATACCGAAGGAATTAATTCAATGCACTTTCGCGACGAAAATTTTGATGATTTTCAATTTTACATTCCCAGCAAAGCTTTAGCTGAAATTTCCTTGCACAGGGGCAGAGCCTTTGCAAATTCACAAGCCGCATTTCAGGATAATTTCGATATACACCTGATATTCGCAAGTCAATTCCGCAATCGGATCGTTTGGAATTTTTCATATGACAAAGATGATTATCTCGGTATTTATCAACACAACAGGCAAAAGAACACAGTATTCAAAACAGGTGTTCATTATGCCGGTAAAACAGATCAATTTCACTTAAACTTTATCTTTCGGGATGAAAGACATACACTGCAAAATAACTGGGGAGTTGTCTCCGATACGTTTCTGATAAATGCCAATTTTTCAATCCGCGAATCTGTACCGGTCAATACGAATACTGCAACGACGACTCTTTTTGAAAAATCAATTGGCTTTAACCTCGACTTTCCTATTCGGAAGTCCACAAAAGGTATTACAGCACATTTGTTTGTTAAATCATTTTATACAGATTTTAATTATAATTATTTTGACAGCGATACACGTAACACCTCCAGTTTGTATCAAAACTTTTGGGTGGACTCAAATTCCATTCGAAATATTCTAAATCAAAAAATCTGGACGAATGCATTAAGTCTTTCCTTTAAAATCAATGAAAACCTGGGTGGAGAATTTACGATTCGCAACGAACAAGTTTTGTCCGATCACGACACTTTAAGTTATCGAAATCCAGTCTATCAATTAAGCTCCGGTATTCATTACCAATTATTCGCTGATTTTAAATTAAATGCTACAGCTGGCACTATCCTTTTAAATGATCAATGGGCAGCGAAGGCGGATCTCGATTTAAGCTGGATAAAAAAACAATCTGTTTATGCAAGTGCAAAATTATTTCAAATAGCTACTCCAATACCATATATCTACAAACGACTGCTTCTAAATAAAAATATATTCTGGCAATATGATTTGTCAAATGAGTATATTAAAGAAACAGGTCTGAGTGTACATATCAAAACAACACAAATTATACATTCAGAATTAAATTCCAGTTGGTCAGAATTTTCAAATTTTGCCTATTTGGATTCGATGTCTGTCCCACATTTTCTGAATAAAGTTAAAAGAATACGATTTGAGATATCGCTACCTATTCAAATTGGTCGAATAGAATTAAATTCTAAATTTAATTATGAATATTATGATCCTGACCCTTCTGGGATTAGCGGATGGAATTCGTCACATAAAGTATCGATAAATACTTTTTTATTCAAAAAAATAATCCACGCTCAAATTGGATCCCGAATAAATCTTTATGACTATCAAAAAAAGTTAAATTACAATCCGGTTTTATCATTATACTACAGTGCAACACAATCCAATAAGTTTATTTATTCGGTGGGTATGTTCTTCCATTTTAAAGTTTCTGATTTTAGTTTATTATTAGACGTAGAAAACCTGGATTCCTTTTGGATAAAAAACAGACCTTCACTTGTCAAAGGGTATCCTTTATATGACTTTTATTTTTCTTTAGGAATTCACTGGCGATTCCTCAATTAATTTAAAGCTCAAATGTAGGTCTTAAGCCTTTTGCTGACTCACCCTCATAATGGCTTCGGATAATTTCTACTACTTCGGAAGGGTTATCAACCAGGTGCATCAGGTCTAGATCTTCCGGACTTACATATTTAAATTGTTGAAGCATCGTTTCTGTTATCCAATTTTTTAATGGCGTCCAGAAATCCCTGCCGACCAAAATAATCGGAATGCGGTTAATTTTACGGGTTTGGACCAGCGTCAGCACTTCAAACAATTCGTCCATAGTACCTAATCCTCCCGGCATAGCAATAAATGCTTGCGCATATTTTACAAACATAACTTTCCGGACGAAGAAAAAACGGTACCTCAAATTTTTATCAACGTCTATATACTTATTACTTGATTGTTCGAAAGGCAATAAAATATTTAGTCCAACAGATATACCTTTATTCTCAAATGCACCTTTATTTGCAGCTTCCATAACGCCCGGGCCTCCACCTGTGATTACACCAAAACCTTCTTCCGTTAATCGGGCAGCTATTTTTCTGGATAAATCATAATGCGGATGATCTTCTGTAACACGTGCTGATCCAAATATTGCAACACAGGGACCTATGCGGTTAAGTGTTTCAAATCCATCCACAAACTCTGCCAATACTTTAAACATCGTCCAACTGTTTTCTCCTTTGAGCTGGGACCATTGTTTTTGAGTTTTCATATTTCAAATTATTTTAATTAAAAAAGCCTGGCTCTAAATACTTAAAGTCAGGCTATTGTTTTATATTCTTATTATTTTATACCAGCATTTTAAAGGCAGTAAATTCTTTTTTAATAAACTCATTTAATTCCTGAACATTGTCAAACTGATCAAATAACTCTTTAAAACGATAATTCCTTTGACTTGCGGGAATTACATAATCCAGAACTTCTTTTCGACCAATTTTATTTTTAGATAATATAATTAATCGCTCGACGACGTTTCGCAATTCCCGGATGTTTCCTGTCCAATTGTATTTTTGCAATTCTTCAATGGCAGAATCATCTACTTTTTTAGTGGCCATTCCATATTCATAACATATATGTTCGACAAAATAATCTACGAGAATTGGAATATCATCTGCACGATCATTTAGCGAAGGAACGTCAATAATGATCACGGCAAGTCGGTGATACAAATCTTCTCTGAATCGGCCGCGGTTTATTTCTTCGCGTAAATCTTTATTGGTTGCAGCTATTACTCGGACGTCGACTGAGATTTCCTTATCACCTCCGACGCGGGTGATTTTATTTTCCTGCAAAGCCCGTAAAACTTTTGCCTGAGCAGACAAACTCATATCGCCCACTTCATCTAAAAACAAAGTGCCGCCATTAGCCAACTCAAATTTTCCAATGCGCTGTTTGATAGCAGAAGTAAACGATCCTTTTTCGTGACCAAATAATTCACTTTCGATTAATTCAGAAGGAATAGCAGCACAATTTACTTCGACGATGCTACCCCCGTTGCGGTGACTTTTTTCATGCACCCATCGGGCCACTAACTCTTTACCAGTACCATTGGGTCCTGTAACTAATATTCTGGCTTCTGTAGGAGCCACAAGGTCAATCGTTTCACGAACTTTAATAATTTGTTTCGATTCGCCAACAATTTCCTGAATTTTTATTTTAGATACTTTTTTCTGAAGTACTTTCTTCTCCGTAATCAAAGACGATTTATCGATGGCATTGCGGATTGTAATTAAAAGTCGATTAAGATCCGGAGGTTTCGAAATAAAATCAAATGCGCCTTTTTTAACAGCTTCCACGGCTGTATCAATAGTAGCATGACCACTGATCATAACTACGGGAGTATCCGGAGCCAATAATTGAATTTTATCCAGGGCTTCCATTCCATCCATTTTGGGCATTTTTATATCCAAAATGATGATATCATAATCTTTCTGCTTTAATTTAACCAGACAATCCAAGCCATCCAAAGCTTCTTCGACTTCGTATTTTTCCTGAACGAGTATATCCTTTAACGCCCTGCGAATCGCTTGTTCGTCATCAACTATTAAGATCCTGGCCATGAATGTTTTTAATAAATATTAAAATTTAACCAACCTTGAGGATACAAAAATAACACTCTGGTTGATATTTACTTACAAATCATCGAAAATTTTTATATGTTTAAAGGACAAAGTCAAGTTATTGACTACCAGAGATTGATCAATTATATTTTTTTAATTATGTAATGCTTTGATCTGCAATATTTAATATTATTCTCTGGTCATTTTAAAGCCCAGATACGCTAAAAGGCCGGCAGCGGTTTCCAGCGCTTTTTCATCAATGTCAAAGTTGGATGTATGAACTCCCGGACCATCTCCTACCCCTAATCGAAAAAAAACAGCTGGAATTTGATGAGTATAATAGGCAAAATCTTCAGAAGTCAAACGGGGTTCCAACACTTTGACCCGATCTGCACTCAGATAATTTCCGGCATGGGCCATCAAAAGTTTTGTTTTATTGACATCATTGATCAGACAAGGATAACCTCGTCTGATTTCCAAATCAATTGAGGATTGAAAAGATGCAGACACTCCGGTACAAATTTCCCTGATTCTTTTTAAGGCTTTATTTCTCCAATTTTCATCTAAGGATCTGAAGGTACCTTCCAATAAAACTTCATCCGGAATAATGTTTGTACTTCCACCCAATGAACGGATATTTCCAAAACTTAAAACCGAAGGCGTTCCTGCTGGTTTTTCCCGACTGATAATGGCTTGAAGCGAACTTATTATTTGTGAGCTGATATACACCGGATCCACGCATAAATGGGATTGAGCTGCGTGACCACCCTTACCCTGTATTTTGAGATAAATTTCATCGCAAGAGGCCATAAACGCTCCTGGTGCCAAACCGATTTGTCCCACCGGCATTCCGGGCTGAACATGAAGGCCCAGGATACAATCCGGCTTAGGATTTTCCAATACTCCTTCTTTAATTAAAAGTGAAGCACCACCGGGTAGTTTTTCTTCCGCTGGCTGAAAAATAAATTTTACACTTCCCTCCAACTGATCCTTCAGTGTGTTAATAATCATTAATGCACCCAGTAAATTGGTCATATGCACATCGTGGCCACAAGCATGCATGATGCCTGGATTTTGCGAACAATATGCAGCCTTTGATTGCTCTTGTATGGGCAATGCATCCATATCAGCACGCAGCGCAATAATTCTGGAATCCGGATTTTGACCACGGATCACTCCGACAATTCCATGTTGTGCCCATCCTGATGTGAACTCAATATTATGTTGATTTAAAATTTCCTGAATTTTTAGGGAAGTCTCTTTTTCCGCAAAGGATAACTCTGGATATGCATGAAAATGTCTTCTCAGAACAACCAGTTCCTGAAATATGGACGCAGCTTTCGTTTGAATTTGACTAATTAGTGTATCCATACAATTTTTGATCTAATTTAAGAAAATCGCGTAAACAGATTTCAAGATCTGTCCAAACGGAATAATTCCAGGCATACATGGTTAAAATCTGTGCTTCAAAATCCTTGGAAAAAAAATGTTCATTGGACGTAACGGGGTATAAAATCCCGGGTTTAATAAACGGCAGGTTTTCCTTTTTAGTTGCATTCTGTGAGTAAGACACCCAGGTTAATTTGCCTTGGATGACTTGATAAATATTTTGAATTAATTGTATCTTATTTTTATATAGAAAAATAAATAACCAGATGAATCCTATAAATACCATTGAAAACAATACATCAAATAAACGTTTTTGACGCTTGTATACTTTTTGTGCAATATTGTAATCGAGATCAAGAGAATAAATTTCACCCCGGTCATTTTTGGATGAGCTGCCCACAATTCCGGTACCTGCTTCGGTCATTATTTTATAATCCACTACTTCATTTAGGTCTTTCATTATGTCCATGATTTGTTTCCAATCGATATTTTTCTGACAAAATATGATCTCTTCGATATTATGAACCCGCAAATAATCTATCCAGTGATTTTTTGAAAAATGATGGACTTCTGCAAAATCTTTATGATGTAATTCAAATGCCTGTTTTTTTTGATTCACTAAATTTTGTACTTTTTCCAATTGAGAAACATCGCCAATCACCAGGGTATTTTTTTTATAGTCCGAACCCACATTCCAGGTTTTAATATGGATTCTGTTATAGATTAAACGACTCCCCAAAGAATACATCACTACCCAGAGAAAAGATAAAATCAACAACATCCTTGATGCTCTCCAGCTTTCAGGAAACAATGCATACACCATGAGACTTAAAATAAATCCCCAAATAGAGGCAATCAGAATATCTTTGAGTGAAAATTTTTTTTCATAAACTCCCTGATAAAAAAAACAAGCTGTCCAAATAACAACAAACATGAACAGGTTAAAATCAGTTGCCCGGTTGTTGAAATAATCTGCTCTTTCATGATACCACACTGCCCAATAATTCCGAATGATATAAAATCCAGCTGTAAATGCCAGCATATCAATAATCACAAACCGTAAGTTGGTAATAAATAGCTGGATTGAACTAACCAATGCTTTCAACCAGACAACGACCGAAAGTAAACTGATCAATAGTAGTTTATTTTTTCCGGAAAAATGTTTCCTAGTGAATAATATCATTGCATTATAAAAAGCTGAGACATAGTTGAGGCTTCCTTTGTTGGTACTTTCACCTTTATAATGAATGATAGAAGCTAATGGAAAATAAATATTGTCAAATCCCTTTTTTTGAATCCGGTAAGATAAGTCTATGTCTTCTCCATACATAAAATAATCTTCATCCAATCCATTAACCAGATTCCATACTTTTTTACGGATCAACATAAAAGCTCCTGTTAATACTTCGACTTTTTGAATCTTATGGACATCCAAATGACCTGCATAATATTTATTGAAGAAAGACGATTTTGGAAATAATTTATAGATTCCGGTCATTTTACAAAACGATGCCCATAAGCCCGGAAATCCGCGTTTTGATTCCGGTAAAAAATTTCCAGAGCCATCGATCATTTTTACACCCAATGAACCAGCGTCAGGATGGGAATCCATATATTCCAGACATTTGACAAAACAATCTTCTGCAACAAGGGTATCCGGGTTTAACAATAAAATGTATTCACCTTTAGCAATCCCAGCTGCCAGATTATTCGCTTTGGAAAAGCCTAGATTCGTATCCGAAGCAATACAGTGCACGGATGGAAATAATTTTTTAACCTGATACACTGAATCATCTACCGATGCATTGTCTACTACAATAATTTCTGCCTCTATGTTTTCAATGGCTTTGCTTACTGACGCAAGACATTGTTCGAGAAAATGCCGAACATTGTAATTTACAATAAGGACGCTAAGTTTCACACAGTTTGATTATCGTGTACTGGATAAGGAATCCGGTTAGACAACGAACGGCTGAGCGTAAGTTCGTCAGCATATTCCAATTCAGATCCAAAAGACAGACCTCTTGCCAGCATTGTAATTTTTATTGAAGAATTGCGGATATTTTTACTCAGGTAATACGATGTAGTATCACCTTCTATTGTCGGCCGGATGGCAAGAATCAGTTCTTTGCAATCATTCTTTTCCATTTTATCAAACAAGGTGGCAATCTGTAGTTTTTCAGGACCAACTCCGTCGATTGGAGAAATCAACCCGCCCAATACGTGATACACTCCTTTGAAAGATTGAATTTCCTCAATTGCCATTAAATCACGGATTGTCTCTACGATACAAATAACGCTGTGGTCCCGCCTGGGATCAGCACATATCGAACACAATTCGGTATCCGAATAAGCATGGCAGGATTTACAACTAATTAATTGTTCGCTGAGCCTGGTAAGGGCCCGGGCTAAATCCATTGCCTTGTTTTTTTCCTGATTTGCCAGATGAAGGGCCAGACGCATTGCAGTCTTTCGACCTATACCCGGTAGTGAATTAAAACAATGAATTGCATCCTCTAGTATTTTTGATGTTTGTATCATATCATGAAATTACAAGGACAATAATTGGCAAAATTAAAACGAATTCCAAATTAGCTGCAATTAATATTTGAAATAAAACTATTTATAATATATTGAAATGAAGCAGTTTTTAATTGTTTGAACTCAAAATTGGTTGGATAAACAAATTAATGAACGAAACCTTTAATTTTGCCTAAAATTAGCAGAATGGCCAGTGTAATAAAAATGCCGAGATTATCGGACACAATGCAGGAAGGGAATATAAAATCCTGGACTAAAAAAGTGGGAGATGTCATCAAACCTGGAGATATCCTGGCTGAGGTTGAAACTGATAAAGCAACAATGGATCTGGAAGCTTATCAGGAAGGTGTGCTGTTACATATCGCCATTCCGGAAGGTCCGGTACCGGTAGATGGCCTGATCGCAATTATTGGAAATGCCGGTGAAGACATCAGTTCATTGGTCAATGGACAAACCTCGCAAGATCCTGTACCACAAAAAAAAGAAGAACAAAAAGATACCAAGACAACTTCTTCTCAACTAACGGTTTTCAGCACAACAGACACAAATCCGGAAACTCGTATCAAAGCATCTCCCTTGGCAAAAAACATTGCCAAAGAAAAAGGAATTTCCCTGGAATCCATATCCGGGAGTGGTGATCAGGGCAGGATAATTAAAAGAGATCTTGAAAGTGCTACTCCTCAAATGAGTTCAAGTCTAAAAACAAGTACTCAGATTCATTATCAGGTAAAGGGAGATCAAGAAATAGTCTTAAGCCAGATCCGAAAAACGATCGCACGCAGGTTGTCAGAAAGTAAATTTTCCGCACCTCATTTTTATTTAACTACAGAGATCGATATGGATCAATGTGTGTTGGCAAGAACTCAATTAAATGAATCTGGCGATATTAAAATATCGTACAATGATTTAATTGTCAAAGCTTGTGCATTGGCCTTGAGAAAAAATCCGGGAGTCAATGTATCCTGGATGGGTGATAAAATAATTTATCATCATGACATCCATATTGGAGTGGCTGTAGCAATAGAAGAAGGATTAATCGTCCCGGTTATATTTCATGCGGATCAAAAATCCCTGTCCGTATTAAAAGAAGAAATCGGTGACAAAGCCATAAGAGCCAAGTCCAGAAAACTAAATTTAGATGAAATGCAGGGCAATACATTTACAATTTCAAATTTAGGTATGTTTGATATCGAAGATTTTACGGCCATTATAAATCCACCGGATGCCTGTATTCTTGCCGTGGGTTCTATTGTTAAAAAGCCTGCAGTTAAACAGGACCAGATTGTAATATCTCACCGGATGAGACTGACCTTGTCTTGTGATCACAGAGCCGTTGACGGTGCTACCGGTGCCAAATTTTTACAGACTTTAAAATCTATATTAGAGCATCCTATTTCAATGATTCTGTAATTCTGTTTTTAAGAAAAATAACAGTGAATTTACCGGACATTGGTGATGAATGAAGACGTCTTCCGCTTTATTCATCCGATTTGGACGAAGGTTTTTTATGGCAATCTCCTGCTTTTGGTCCGTCTGGTTTAGACATTTCCTTGTCGGCATCCGTAGCTGGGCGGAATTCAACTCTTCGGTTTATGGAATGATTTCGGGCGTGACCTCCTAATGGATTTTCTTCACCACCATACATGAGTATTAATCTAGATCTGGGTACTTTGTAAGTATTCACCAAATAGTCAATGGTTTCTTTGGCTCGCTGATAGGAAAGTACTCGGTTATAGGCATTGGTATTTCTCATATCCGTATGTCCTTCCACGATCAGGTTGACACTTGGATGAGTTCTTAAGACATAGGCTACACTAGCTAATTCGGGTGCATATTTTACATCGACGCAATATTCGTCTAATTTAAAATGAATCATTGGTAAGAACCAGTCAATATAACTCAATAATCCTCTGCCGTCGGCTTTATCAAACATCCCCGGAGGAAGACCCAAATGCTGATCGATTATTTTTTTCATGTCTTCTTCAGAAACTCCAGGTTTTGCCGGAATTTGTGCAACGCCTTTTGAATCAACCTGTAATCCAGGTGGAGAAAATGGTTCATCATCTTTATAATCCGGAATTCCATCATTATCGCTGTCTAGAGCTATACCTCTTGTATCAACCGGTGCACCCGGTGGTGTCGATGGCTCCTGATCGAGCAAATCAATTACACCATCTTCGTCTGTATCAGTCAGATCAAATTTCGGTCTTTTCTTTAAATCAGCTATATCTGAGTATGCGGCATCCAAAGGATTTAACCAGTATAATGGTTCTTTTCGTTTTTTGAAACTTCCGATATTAAACGCCAATCTCAAATTGGTAAAATGCTGCATATCATTTCTGGAAGTTTGGTCGAGATTTGAGCGCCAGATAATACCATCCAGGTAATCATTATCAGATACATTGATCTGGTGCTCGAGAGCGATATTAAACCGGTTACTTATTTTACGGGCTATTCCCATACCGGCAATAAAGATCACATGTACATTGATGTCATCATTTAACCTGAAAATTCCAGCTTTTTTATAAGCTTCTGTTTCGTATGTGCCATCATAAATCGATTCCAGCTTAGTCTTTATTTCTGATCGTCCTTTGCGAGTATTAAATTTATCAAAAGTATAGCCAGAAGCATTGATAAGATCGGTATAATAATTTCCGTTGGCATCCTGGAGATCAAGTTCTGTTTTATTATGATCCAGACCTGCTCCCAGAAACAAATACCAGTTCCAGGTATTCCGATCTTTATGAAATAATATATTTCCAATATTTAAAACACCTTCGAGTGCTCCATAATAATACGTCGTACGATAAGATGGAAACCAGGCATTATTACCAAATGCAGAACCATAGCCTTTAAATACTGTGGGCTCATTATCCAGTGCACTCGTATAAGGTTGTGCTTCCAAACCATAAGCAACACCATAAAACAAATCCATGCGTATGGAAAAAGTATAATGCAATGCTTTTCTCACATGCAATCCGATACCATAACCGGGTATACAAGGATCAATATCTCCATGAATAAAATAATGTCCGAGACCCAGGCCCATTTCCCACATATTTTTAGGTTTGGGTGGATATTTTGACTTACCGGATTTCCAGTCTGTCATACTTTCTTCAGCGACATCAATTTTATTAATGGATTCCGTAGATAAAACCGGAGACGTTGTGTCAATCGTCATTGGAACCAACCGACTTTTATCTTCATCCGGTGAGTTACCTTTGATTTGTCCAAATGCAGAATTGATTGACCAGAGCGTTAAAGCAATTAACCAATATTTATTGGATAAGAATCTCATATTGTAGAAACGATCTCTCAAGTTCTTAGAATTCTTAACAAAACTATGCAAAAACTCAGCCATTTTTAAGCAATCTAAGAATAATAATCTATTATATTATATAATTTATTGATAATGAGTTATATAATTATTTATTAATCGCATTTTCCCAGGCGTGTTTGGCAATATTTTTAGGTACAGAAGATTGAGTATAAATTTTTTGAATTGCTTTGAAAATAGTATTTGAAATATCATCAAATATCGCTACTTCCGTAACCGGTCCAGAGTTTTCCATCAGATAAGCAAAAATTCTGGCAACTCCACAATTTGCTATAAAATCAGGAATCAAACTTATTTTCTCGTCGATCATCCGGCTTAGTTCTCCATAAATATTTCCCTCTTCCGCAAACGGCACATTGGCACCACATGAAATCAATTCGAGTCCATTGTGTATCAATTTTTCGATAAAATCGCGTTTAACCAATTTAGAAGCGGCAGCAGGTACAAAAACATCAACTTGTATTGATTCTAAAACATCCTCTTGCATCGTACCCAATACTTTTTTTGCATCAACCACGGTGTTGTTTTGTTTTCCATTGATGTAGTTTCGGACTTGCTCGAGATCCAAACCGTGCTTGTCATAAATATAGCCATCTTTATCCTGTATCACTACCAACCTGGCACCAGCCTTTGCCAAAAACCAACCAGCCGCAGCACCGACATTTCCCCAACCCTGTATATAAATTCTCTTGCCGCTTAAATCCTGATTTTTATAATAATGATAATAAGCTCTGATTGATTCCGCAACGCCAAATCCCGTAATGAGGTCTATACTGGTGTAATTATGACTATCTGGTAAGGGACTGTATATCGCTGATTTTATCAATAATTCGCATCCGGTTTTAAGCCTTGATAAAATTTCGGTTTTCCGTTCTGCAGGATAATTAAAATGCCCTTGTAAGACGCCTTCCTGAGGATGAATGATGCCTAATTTATTCAAAATTGGACTCACTTCTTTTTTTTCATCAATATTTAAATCGCCGGCTGTTCCATAATAAGATCGTAGTATTGGCCTGATAGCTGTAAACCATCTTGTTAATACTTCTTCTTTTCTGGGGTCAGATGGATCAAAATCAATCCCTGATTTGGCGCCGCCTATGGAGGGACCGCAGACACTAAATTTAATTTCCATGGTTTTTGCCAAATCGACTACCTCCTGACGGGTCAGACCTTTTCGCATACGGGTACCGCCTCCTGCAGCCCCACCTTTCAATGAATTAATGACAAGCCATGCCCTGGCTTCTGTTAAGGTATCATTCCATTCAAAGATAATCTCCGGATCGGAATTTAAATACTGATCTAAATGTAAGCTCATCGTAACGAAATAAGGCTAATTGAAATAATTTCAATATTTTTTATATTAAATAAATTTATAATGTTTAATTTTGCCTGTTGATAAATTTAGACTTATGCATTTTGATAGCAATCCATTACATCCGAATTCTGAACAAACTATTAGTCAACAAAACATCGGACAAATGTTTTCAAAACATCCTGCAAATTACTATCAAAACAAGAATTCAAAAATTCTACTTTTTTGTCTGGATTATGGCCTTGGTGTAAAAGTGCGTTCTGCTTTACGCCAATTCACCTCAGAGTACTTTGAAAGTGCTGATTTGGCTGACGGAGGCAATTTGTCCGATATAGAGTTGCAGGAAAAACTTATCGGTTTATTTGATTCCGCTGTCTATCAGGACAAAACTATCGTTCTTCTGGGTGCAAAAGATTCATTAATAAGAAGTTTTCAGGACTTATGGAGTAAACACTACCACCCTCTCCGGGCTAGTTTTATTACCGATCGTTGTTCACCATTGTTGAATCTGGATCTGGACTCAATTTATTTAAAGGAATGTCATGCGATCGGATTTCAACGGCAACATCCATTTATCGCTGATAAGTCGATTCATTATATCCGATTAGGTGAATACCGCAATAATCCTGCTGTTATCGAACCCGCATTGCGTCGGTCTGAAATAGTTTATTTTAATTTAAGTTCCATCCGATCGGGAGATAGTCCGGGAAATTTGATTAAGAATCCCAGTGGATTTACCGCTGAAGAAGCGTCTGCAATTTCGCGTTCGATTGGTATAAGCGAACGTCTAAAAATATTTGCCATTTCTTCCTGGGACGATAACAATGATCCGGATCAAATCACTTCAAATCTGGTCGCTCAAATGGTTTGGTATTTTTATGAAGGTTGCCATTTGAAAAAACTAGACACTAATTATGACAAAAAAAATCTGACTCAATACCTGGTTGAAATAAAAAATCTGGATTACGTCATCAGTTTTTACAAATCAGAAAAATCCGGTAAATGGTGGTTTGAAGAGCCCTTAGTCGATAATGAATTTTCAAATCAACTGATACCTTGCAGTTATGAAGAATATCTTTCAACAGTGAATGACCAGATTCCGGAAAGAATTCTTGAAATGATTAATGAATAAGTTTTTCTAAAGACGAAGAGCGTGATCCCTTAACAAGTATGGTGGTATCAACCGGCCAATTATTATCAAGCCATTCTTTGGCATCGGTCAACTGATCAAATATTAAAAAATTGGGATTGTCTTTATGTTTTTCATAGAGTTTGCCAATAAAGATCATCTTGTCAAATTGTTTTGAACCAACCAGATTGATCAAGAATTCATGTTCCTGAGGCGCATAAATTCCCAACTCAGCCATCTCGCCTAAAATGACCCATTTCCTGGTATGATCCATAGCTTGAAATATCTCAATCACTTCTTTCATCGAATTCGGATTGGCATTATAAGCATCCAGAATGATGGTATTGCCTTTATATTGGACAATCTGAGATCTCATATTATCAGGAATATATCGCTCAATTCCTTTTTTTATATGCTGCATAGGAATGCCACATACAGCCCCAATCGTCGCTGACGACATGATATTCTGATAATTATAATCTCCAAACAATCCCGAATGAATTTCAATTTCTTCCTGAGCCGAATAAAATTTCATAATAATTGATGGTGTTGATTGAAGTAATTCACCAGTGAAATCTGCCCCAGATTCTCTGCTACCAAAACTGATATCGCCATGCTCATGATGGTAGTTATTTTTAAGCGGATCAGAATACAAATTATAAATGCATTTACCTTTTTCAGATTTTACATATTGGAATAATTCCATTTTTGTTTTTATCACGCCTTCCAGCGAACCAAAACCTTCAAGATGTGCTTTGCCAATATTGGTAATGTGTCCTAGATCTGGCTGTGCCAACCGGGCCAGCTCAGCAATGTCGCCCGGTTTATTTGCTCCCATTTCTACAATCGCAAATTCAGTGCTTTCTGTAATTCTAAGAAGGGTCAGAGGTACACCGATATGATTATTAAAGTTTCCCAGGGTACCGATACAATCAGATGCCAGTTTAAATATCGAAACACAAAGTTCTTTGGTAGTAGTCTTTCCATTTGACCCGGTTATTGCAATGATTTTTGCTTTATTTAGTTGCCTGTTGAGGGTTCCTATCAGTTGCAATTCTTTGAGAGTATCCTTTACCAGAATCAATCTGGGGTCGTCTATCATTTTTTGATCGACTATTGCATAAGCTGCTCCTTTCTCAAGTGCTTCTACAGCAAATTTATTCCCATCAAATGACGAGCCGTGTAAAGCCACAAATACTCCATCCCGAACAATTTTTCTACTATCTGTAAAAATCAACCTGCCTTGATCCAGGTAGCGTTTATAGGATATGGGGTACTCTTTCATTTCTGATAAAAAAAAAACTCACAGCAAAGATTGCTGTGAGTTTTTTAAAACTATAATTTCTTATTAATTTATTTAATTTTTCTGTCTGTTTTCGGCATATCTCGTTTGAATTGCAATCCACCAGCATCGTCGTTACCTTCAGGACCTCCTGTTCTGGTCATAGCACAACGGAATCCAATGGTTCTATCCGATTTATCTTCGTCTTTAAACCTTCTGGCTCCAGGAGATAACCAAAATAAACGATCAGCCCAGGAACCGCCTTTATAAACTCTGGATTTTGCATTAATCAAAGATGATTTTCCATACTGATATTTGATAAATTCATCATCATCATCCAAATATTTTTTGACATCTCCCTTGGTATAATTTTCTCTTAAGTCAGCAGCAGAATCTGAAACCATTTCAAAACGAAGTCTTCCCAAACTATCTTTTTCTACCAAGTCACCCGATTCGTCCAGGACTAACTCCGAAAACTCATTACCCCGGAATGGGTTCAGGTCATGATTTTCTACATCTCTCAATGTGGTTGAAGTTAGTGGTCTGAATAAATCTTCTACCCATTCAGAAACGTTACCTGCCATATTGTAAAGACCAAAGTCATTAGGATAATAGGCTCTTACAGGAGCCGGAATATTGGCATGATCGTTTAATTTTCCTGCCATACCCATGTAATCTCCGCCACTTCTTTTGAAGTTAGCCAGGATATTACCCATGTATTTATCTCTTCTTTTATAGCGAGCAGTATTTCCATCCCATGGGAAATTACGTCTGTCCGTAATCAATTCATCTTTGTTGTCAGATTGTTTACCTTTTAAAGCTAAGGCAGCATATTCCCATTCAGCTTCTGTAGGTAATCTGTACTCTGGCAATAAAATCCCATCTTCAAAGCGGGGAGGTCTTTCGCCACCGGTCTGAATATCTTTCAGATTTTTTCTTACATTTCCCTGATATTGGCCAGCAAGATAAGCGCCTGTGTTAAAATTGTCATCATCCACCTGCTCTGTATTGGGATTTAAGATTCCACGCTCGATGAGAATGTATTCGTTAACGCGATCAGTTCTCCATTTACAATATTCTTTGGCTTGTAACCAGCTAACACCGACTACTGGATATTCGTCATAGGAAGGATATCTGAAATAAGTTTCTACAAAAGGCTCATTATAAGCGAGCTCTTCCCTCCATACCAGAGTATCCGGCAAAGCCTTTTTATAGACTTCAGGATAGGATTTGTACACCCTGTTAATCCAGTAAATGTATTCCCGGTAATCAATGTTACTGACTTCTGTTTCATCCATATAAAATGATGACACAGTAACTCTTCTTGGAATATTATTCCATTCATAAGTCACGTCTTCCTGAGTAAGGCCCATGGTAAAGGTACCTCCTTCGATAAGCATCAGATTGGGTCCGGTTACCTGACCCTCATAGTCGACTTTTTCAAAGCCGCCCCATTCCTGGTTATTGTACTTCCAACCTGTTGTGGAAGAAGAATCCTTAGATCCTTTGCTACAGGCTCCTATAATCAATAGAACGCCTAGTAGAAAAACTACTTTTAGTGAATTGTCTTTCATCCTACTACTTTATAATTTAGGGGAACAAAGTTAAACAAATATTTATTGTATGTACCAAGTTTTTTTTACCGAAAAGCCTGAAAACAATCCTGAATGTCCAATTTTTCTTTAATTATTGCATCCAGATAGATCCCAATACTGATTTCATGACTGCCACCCTGGCTCAGGCTCAGGTCAGACAATGTAAAATCATAACTATACCCAAATTTCCAGACTCCTTTCTTAAAACCGATCAAACCAATTAAAGCGTCGGGATTTTTCCGGGTATGCCTGTACCACAATCCGGCAAAAACTGTGCTAATTTGATACTGCGCCCCAATATTTAACTGAAAAAATTCAGACTGACTGGCTATCAGGAAGGCCGGAGATAAAATCGATTTTTCATTTGGATACCTGGAAAGGTTCATTTGAAAGCCTCCATGTACAACCCAGCGAATTGGTAATCCCGAGTAAGAGGATCCGTTTATTTTTAAGATATCATTTTGCGGAGTATTGATATGTTTTAAGGAAACTCCTAAATTAAAGTGTGGATTGTAGTACAATAAGCCCGTGCTGATGTCGAGATAGCCGACATCCGTTTGGTCGGGTCTGATTTCGCCACTTGGATAAGGTGTTCCTCCAGGTGAAATCGGACCAAATTCCGGATCCAACTGATCGCCAAATATAAATTTCTCCCAGGCATAGGAGGTTTTAACATAGCCGACTTCGATTCCTCCCCTGAGATAGTTGGATTTATTAATCCGGGCCTGATAACCATAGGTACCGGCAAGTTTCCAGGTCTTCAAAAATCCATTAGCAGCATCATCTACAATTAACTGGATACCCAAACCGCTATTTGATTTTTTAAAATACTGGTCGTAACTCAAGGCATATGTAACATAACCGGCAAAAGGCCGGTCTATCAGAGGCCATTGATTGCGGTAAGCTACTTCAAATCGCGGTGCATGGCTGATTCCTGCAAAACCGGGATTAATATGAAGCGCCTGCGCATAATATTGGCTAAACAAAGGATCCTGAGCGCTCACTGTAGTGCTAAAAAACCAATAAGCCAGCAAACAAAACACAAAGCTTATTCGTATCCTTAAATATTCATTCATTTGCAATAATCAAATTTATTAATCGTTTTTCCAAGTATATTTGGCCTAAGCTAATTTTAAACCATCTGCATCCTTATGAAGCTCAAATTTATTTTCTTTTTATTGCTTTCTGGTTTTTTTCTTTCCTCACAGTCTCTGCCTGCTATAAGGCAAAACCTAAACTGGAAAGTTAATGATAAAGAAAAACTGACAAATAATCCTAATTATTCTGTTGATTTTGAAAATTCTGTAAAAAGTCATCAAATAAAAAATCTACCCGTTTTCAGAAAAGAAATAAACCTTCCATCCAATGGATTATTGAATGTACAATTAAAAATTCTGGCTTCGGATTTTCTTAAATCTGTTAAAACACCTGAGTTTTTTTCAACATTAACTACAGAATACAAAATCAACTCAGAAGTATTAAATGAGCGTGGATTATTTAAAGGAGTTATTGAACTTGTTCCGATCCGTCAGATTGCAGGAGGTCAATTTGAAATAATCAACGAATTTGAACTGGATCTCCAGTTTAGTCCGGCTCCTGCCCCTGTTCCGGCTCCTGACTTTACTTTTCAGTCTGTACTTTCTACAGGTATATGGCATAAAATTTCTGTGAAGCAAAAAGGAATTTTTAAAATTGATAAATCATTTCTGGAAAAAAATCTGAATATTTCCGTTCAATCCATTGATCCCCGCAATATCCGTCTATATGGCAATGGAGGAAAGCCTTTGCCAGAATCAAATGATGAGTTTTTCTATGATGATCTGGTAGAAAATGCCATTTATGTTAAAGGCGAACAAGATGGAAAATTTGATGATGGAGATTTTATATTATTTTATGCTTCTGGTCCGGATGCCGTTCAATACGACCCGGCCACTCAAAACTTTCTGTACACCAAAAATCCATATTCAGATGAGTCGTTTTACTATATAAAAATTGATCAGTCAAAAGGAAAACGCATTGAATTAAAATCTTCAGATCCAAATCCTGATTATCAGACAAACTCTAGTTTTGATTTTAAACATTCGCAAAAAGATCTAGTGAATTTATTAGAAGTCGATGCCAATAACTCTGGGTCAGGAAAACGATGGTATGGTCAGGAGTTAAGCAATTCGAGGGAAATTGATTTTGGAGCAGAATTTATCTTTGAACAGGTTGATCTGAGCAGAAATGGAAAATTTTCATTTGGTTTTGCCGGTCGCGCGCCAATTAATCAACAAGTTATCGCAACCGTTGAAAACAAACAAAGTACGGTAACCATTCCATATGCCATTCTTAATTCAAATTATCCCTATCCATTTGCCAATCACGTAATTCATACTAATGAATTTAAACCTGTTAGTGATCTGGTAAAAGCTAAATTATCTTATCCGAATTTAAGCGGTACCGTTTCAGAAGGTTGGCTTGATTTTTTTCAAATATCAGTTTGGAAAAAAAATCAATGGAATAATAAGACTCTTTACGTCATGGATCCCAATGCTGCCAATTATGCCGTAACAGAATACAGAATCAATAATGTGGGTACTGAAAAATTTATATGGGACATTAGCGATCCTTTAAATATTACGCGCATCGCCTCGCAAGCATCAGGAAATGATTTGACATTCAGTGTTTCCGGATTAAATACCTTTAAAGAGTTTTTAGTCATCGATGAATCACTGAATTTTGATATACCTGCTTATACCGGGCCGGTTGCCAATCAGAATTTACATGGATTAAAAGATGAAAATATGATTATTCTGTATCATAAAAATTTTCAATCGGAAGCTGAACGTTTAAAAAATCACCGCAGCAGCTGGTCCAATTTAAAAATTGCCATAGTCGAACTGGAGCAATTGTACAATGAATTTTCATCCGGCTCTCAGGATCCAAGTGCCATCCGGAATATGATGCGCATGCTCTATGCCAGAAATCCAAATTTTAATTATTTATTATTGTTTGGCGATGGAAGTTATGACTTCCGCTATATCAATAAAAGAAATCTGAATCAGAATTTCATGATCACTTATGAAACAGATGAAAGTTTGGATCCGATCAATGCCTTTCCTTCAGATGATTATTATGGATTGCTGGATCCCGGTGAAGGTAAAAATTTATTTGGCCTGCTCGACATCAATATTGGAAGGCTGTGTGCGAGAACAGCCGAAGAAGGAAAAACCCTGGTTGATAAAATTATACGATATGATAAAGAGCCCTTAAATCTGGAAGACTGGAAACTCAATATCGTTTTCTCTGCCGATGATGAAGACGGCAACGTACACCTTATTCAGGCTGATCGAATTGCAGAAACAATTAAAACAAAATATCCGATTTACAATCAGGAAAAAATTTACCTGGATGCTTATGAGCAAGTAACAACTCCGGGCGGTCAGCGCTATCCTGAAGTTAATAAAGCTTATGCCAATTCATTTTTCCAGGGTGCATTGGTAATCAACTATATGGGTCATGGCGGTTATAGTGGATTAGCTCAGGAACGAGTGTTGCAAAATACAGATATTCGAATACTGGAAAACTTTTACAAACAACCTCTGGTAATTGTGGCATCCTGCGATATTAATGGCTTTGATGACCCTACAAAAACGCCGGGAGGAAAAGAAGGATTATTAAATCCCCGAGGTGGCTTTTTGGCTTTGTTTTCAACTGTTAGAGCTGTATTTAGTAGTGATAATTTTGATCTGACCAATTCGGTATACAAATATGTTTTTGAATTTGAAAATGGTGCTCCTTTGTCAATGGGTGAAATCATGCGCCGTGCAAAAAATGAAAATTCAAATACAGGAAGCCGCTTTAATTCGCGAAAATTCTTATTATTTGGAGATCCTGCTCAACACCTTGCAATACCCATTTATAAAAATTCGGTTGTATCTATCAATGATAAAGTGTTATCCGCTGTTGCTGATACCTTTCGGGCACTTGAAACTGTAAAGGTTAAAGGTTTTGTGCATAACCAACAAGGAGAAAAACAAACAGACTTTTCAGGAAAACTCTATGCTACGGTCTATGACAAAGAAATAAAATTGCGGACAAAAGCGAATGATCCATCATCCTATGTTCGGGATTTTACACTACAGAGGAATATTATTTATAAAGGTTCAGTTGAAGTACGAAATGGCGACTGGGAATTTTCATTTATTATACCCAAGGACATTAATTACGAATTTGGAAATGGAAAGATGAGCTTATATGCCACGGATGAAAAATCTAAAGATGCCGCAGGATATGAAAGCGGATTTATTATTGGAGGCGTCAGCAGCGATAGCCTGAAAGACGACAATCCACCGGTAGTAAAAGTCTTTATGAATGATGCCAATTTTGTGTCCGGGGGAATTTGCAATCCGAATCCAAAACTTTATGCGCAGATCAGCGATGATTTTGGAATCAATATCAGTGGCAATAGCATCGGACACGACCTGACGGCAGTAATCGATCAGAATAGTCAGTCACCGATTATTTTGAATCAGGTATTTAAATCCAAACTTAATAACCCAAAAGAAGGAGAATTGAGCTATCCTTTAAAAAATTTACGGCCCGGAAAACATACTATAACTGTTACCGCCTGGGATATATCGAATAATCCGGGAGAAGGAACGGTAGAATTTATGGTAATAGATCCCGATGTATTTACAATGGATCGAGTACTCAACTATCCGAATCCATTTTCCAGACATACGGAATTTCAGTTTGAAACGAATCTGGATGGAGTAGAAATGGATATCGTCATCAGAATTCAGTCCATTTCTGGTAAAACAGTCAAAGTGATTCAAAAAAATATTCAGGCTGGTGGTTTTAGGATTGCAGGTATAGAATGGGATGGTAAAGATGATTTTGGAAATGATCTGGCCAACGGAGTTTATTTGTACAGGCTTAGTATTAATGCTAAATTGGGTACAGAAACCCTGCACAAAACATCAGAATATCAAAAACTGGTCATTCTTAAATGAAACCTTCTGAATTGAAGTCGGGGGTAACCAATGCAGAAGTTTATCGTATAGAGAAATCAATCATCTGATTAATAAAATCTGCGAAATTCATGGATTATCTTTGCAAATCGTCCAACCGAATACTAAAAAACCGATTTTTTCGATATATAGAGTGTTGTGGCTGAATATCTAAGCCCATATACATATTAAATAATATAATAATATCTAAATTAATATTAATTTTGCCTTTTATGAATCTTTATTCCCTTAATATGCGAAGTTTATTCCTAGTCATTCCTTTATTTTTTTCATTTTGTTTGGTACAGGCTCAGACCTGGGATCCTAGAAAAGGATGTATCATCGATGCCAGTGGTGAGTGTTTGCAAAATACGATATTAACGGCAATGCCATTTTTAAGAATCAATCCGGATACGCGTTCCGGAGGATTGGGCGATGCCGGCGTAGCCTTAAGTGCAGATCCAAATGCGATGCATCACAATGCAGCCAGACTTGCATTTTCTGAAAATAATTTTGGTATTTCAGCTACCTATTCTCCCTGGCTGAGAAACCTAGGTATTGACGACATCTATTTATTGTATCTATCAGGATTTTATAAGTTGGATAACTACCAGACAACAGGTTTTGCCATTCGATATTTTTCTCTGGGTAAAATTGAGTTTAGAGATGAGAACGGAAATGATATTGGTACAGGTCAACCCAATGAGTTTGAAATTGCCGGTGCCTATAGTCGTAAACTATCGGATGTATTTTCTGCCAGTTTATCTGCAAAATATGCATATTCCAATTTGGCGACCGGAAGAACTGTGGGTGCCAATGAAATTAGTTCAGCAAAATCATTTGCTGCTGATATAGGTTTGTTTTATCACAATAAATTAGGAGCTAGTGGCCGTAGAAATTATCTGAATGTAGGACTTGCCTTTACCAATCTGGGTTCAAAGGTTACTTATATTAAAGGATTGGTCAAAGATTTTATCCCATCCAATATGGCACTTGGTGCAGCCTATGAAATGAATTTTGATGATTATAATTCTCTTACAGCAACTGTTGAAATTAATAAATTATTAATTCCTACACCCCGTAAAGACGGCGATCCTGAATACGATGTTGATGGAAATAAAATTGCCGATTACCGTGAAAAAGGATTGTTTGAAGGTATTTTTGGATCCTTCAGTGATGCTCCAGGTGGTTTTACAGAAGAGCTGCAGGAACTCATGTATTCTTTGGGTGTTGAGTACTGGTATGATAAACAATTTGCAATTCGGGCCGGCTATTTTCATGAAAATGCCTTAAAAGGAAACCGTAAGTTTCTGACCTTAGGTTGTGGCATTAAATACAATGTTTTTGGACTCAACTTATCCTACCTGGTCCCGACTACTAATAACCGCAGTCCGTTATCCAATACAATTCGTTTTTCTATTAGTTATGAATTTGACGGTAGCCGTAAAGCTTCCGATCCTCAAGCTAAATAGTAAGACCCAACAGTAAGATATTCATTTCTATTTTCCTTTTGGTCAAGGGTTAAAAAAATATCAATTCAAGGTTTTTTAAAATTCAACAGGCATATCGCAACTACGATATGCCTGTTGAATTTTAAAAAAGCCACTATAAGCCGGATTCTGTAATTTTAGAAAAACTAAAACCTCTTATCATTTATCTGCGCTGCCTACCCCTCCGTCCGATTCCGCAAGCGGAATCACCTTGCGGGTTCAAGGAATCCTAAGACTAACGGATATACATGGCATTTCAATTCGCAAGGTTTATCCCGGCCATAAATTACTCTATAGCCGCGTGCGCTCTTACCACACGTTTTCATCCTTACCACGCCAAAAGCGTGGCGGTTATTTTCTGTGACACTCTCTCGTCAGGTCTACAACCTGAGCCACTTGTTAAGTGGTGCGATACCCGATATTGTCCGGACTTTCCTCTCCGGTCTGCACCGGAGCGATAAGATGTGGCCACACAAATTTATGAATTCCAAACGTAAAATCAGGTTTAGAATACATTATAATAAGATTTAATGTATAATTCCCTAAATTTACATTGAAATTTTCAATGAAAATAACAACGGACAAAAACTGGTATCTGGTTTGGCTGACAGCTCTATTGCTATTATGTCTGGGCAAAGTCTATGAATGGGCCTATCCAAGCTTTCAGCATGACCAGGCCCACTTCGTAAGAAATACACTGGAACGGGAAATTGATCAGTTTCTTGAAACCGAAAAAAAACAAGCCGGAAATCTAGAAGGAAGCCTATATAAATTACAGGCCTCCAGGTATTCAGAAATCTCACTTTCTAAACATTTTATCGATGCTATCCAGGATGATCAGATCTTATGTATCAATCGTCAAATACGCTATTGGAAAGGGAAAAACCCATTTTTTCAATTTCAATGGTGCGTGGAAGATACGGGTAAAACCGCTAGTCTGTTTAATCATTACGGTGAATATTATTTCATCAAACAGAGTTCTTATGTCGTCGATTCGATTCAATTTAAAATACTTAGTTATACCCCTTTAAAAAGCATAAATAGCAGCAAACAAAGTTTTGAAATAACAAACCACAAGAAAAACAACAAGAGTTTAGCCATACGAAATGGACCCGGATCACAACAGATTATTTCCTATTTAAATATCGATGCTAATTATCTGGCGCCCTATTTCGGAAATATACTCATCCTATTTTATCTTTTCGTCTTATTATTATTTTATCTCCCCTTTCATAAAATTTCGCGAGCATTTTTTCTCGATGATAATTATCCCTGGGCCAATCTGATCCTTGTTACAGGTGTGCTTTTTACCAGCAGTATGTGTCAATGGATTGTCAGTCAGAATGATTTTTACCACAGCATTTTAACGGATACATTAATTCATACGCGTTTTTACAATTATACTTTGTTTGAGTTTAGCGTCTTCTCCGGTTTGCTGTTTCATATCAGCTACTTTTTTTATAAATACGCCAAACTACGATTCTTTCAGCTTCCTGCATTTTGGAATAACAGCATTGTTTTGTTGAATTACCTGGTTTCTATTTTTGCCCTGGTTATTTATTGCTTTACTTTTAAAGCTGTATTTATTCATTCAGATTATTATTTTGATCTTAATAATGTTTTTTCATTTAAACTCCAACACTATGTTTTATTACTTGATCTGTTGATCATTCTAGTTGCAATTTTTTTAATCATTAATAAGCTTACCCACAGCACCTATACTTTTCAGTTTAATTTAGGTAAGCGCATGTTTTTATTTTTAGCCGCCTGTATTCTGATGATTCCATTTTTGTATAAGTCAAATCTGGAAATTAATATGCTGTACTTTTTATTAGCAGCATCGATGATTATCTGGATGCAGGACTTTTTTGCAGAAGAATATCAAAAAAATATTTTGTGGCTAATTGCCTGGATCATAGTCATAAGCTTACTTAATTCCAGTTTAATTGTACATTATCAGAATCAAAAAAAGCGATATATAAAAAATCAAATTGCCGTGCAATACCTGCAATGCGAAAACAACAAAAAAGACGATTGCCTTGCAGGACTCATTATGAATTGTAATGCCAATGAATATGAATTATACTTTTATGAAGATCAGCTTTTAAAATTTGCAAGCAACGCATATAAACCTGATATCGCATCGGTCAATAAAATACTAAAGCAAGATAGCATCAAACACAATTTAGAAGGAAACAAAGACATTTTTTATTTCAAATCTAAACCCAACCAGTACTTAGTAATTACTAATTATCTGGAATCTACCTTAAAAGGAGTATCTCTTTTTTCCTATCTGTTTACGATCCTTATAGTTATTTCCTATATACTCAGTCTTGCTCATCAGCGAATTCCTTTTTTACCGGAAGGATTGCAAATTAACTATCAGGATAAACCTTCATTAAAAAACCGAATACAATTTTATGTTATCCTGGGTATTGTGATCAGCTTTTTAATAATCGCTGTAACAACTGTATTTTTTACAAAGCGATCAGAAAATGAAATATTCAGAGAGAACTTAAAAAGCAAGACTAATAATCTCAGCAGCTTTCTGGAAGGAACTATTGAATATGCAAAATCGGAAGAAGATGCCTTGACAATACTAAGTACACAAATAAAACAATCCAGCCAAATGGTTGATTTTAATGTACATATATATTATCCTGATGGTAAAGAAAAATCGATTTTTCAATCAGGTGAAATGACTCATCAATTTACACGTCTGCTCGACCCGATGTTTTATTTCAGATATCCCAACAATGCAGAAGACATTGTTATTTTGGAAAATGAAGTCAACATGCCCAGTTTGAATGCATACAGAAATATATTTTTTAATAATAAACGTTTGGCGATTCTGCATGTGGAAGCCATCACTTCTATACAGGACAAGGCAACAGACAGACTGGCTAATCTGATCAATACATTGCTGAATATCTATGTATTTTTATTTTTAATCGCAGCCAGTCTGGCTACATTTTTGGCAAATTCTATCACATCGCCTTTAGTTAATCTCGGAAATAAAATACGCCATATCCGCCTTGGAAAAACCAATGACAAGCTGGATTGGAAAGGCCAGGATGAAATCGGCGAATTAATTCAAAACTATAATCAGATGGTCAGTCAACTGGATGAAAGTGCCGAACTACTTGCCAGGAATGAACGGGATATGGCCTGGAGGGAAATGGCCAAACAAGTTGCTCATGAAATTAAGAATCCATTGACACCCATGAAACTAAGTATTCAATACCTGCAGCAAACTATTCGATCTGGAGGAGACGATGTACGGGAAATGGTTCAAAAAGTGTCTGCAACATTATTAGAACAAATTGAAAATTTAACCAAAATCGCGACAGAGTTTTCCAATTTTGCAAAAATGCCTCAGGCGGAAAATGAAAAACTGATTTTGAATGAAATAGTATCCTCGGTTCATGATTTGTTCCGAAAACGAGAAGACATTGACATCTTATTATCTGTACCCATTGATGAGTTATACGTTTTTGCTGATAAGAATCAAATTATCCGGGTTTTAAATAATCTGATCAATAATGCCATCCAGGCCATTCCGGAAAATAAAAGAGGCAGGATATTGATTAGCCTGGACGCAAACAAAAAAAATGCACGTATCTGTGTACAAGACAATGGCACAGGAATTCCCGAAGAAATGCAGTCCAAAGTGTTTTTACCAAATTTTACATCCAAAAGTTCAGGAACCGGATTAGGATTGGCCATGTGTCAACAGATAATTGAATCTGCCAATGGAAAAATTTACTTTAAAACCATTCCGGGTGCCGGGACTAATTTTTATATGGAACTTCCGTTAATGAAATTCAATGTGAATCAAAATACGGATGCTATTACGGAACTTGATGATGAAGATCTTATTGACCAGTAGATGATGAGTCAGGGATAACCAGCTCAATTCAAAATAAGCTTATTTCTTAAGTAATACCTGTTTCATGGTAGAACCAATTTCTGCAGGAGATTCTACTACATGAATTCCACAGCGGGCCATGATTTTCATTTTGGCTTCGGCAGTATCTTCGTTACCTCCTATTATGGCACCTGCATGTCCCATTTTTCTTCCTTTAGGAGCTGTCTGACCTGCAATAAAACCGACAACAGGTTTTGTGCCATACTGGTAAATCCATTCGGCTGCTTCAGATTCCATACTACCACCAATTTCACCAATCATAATAATACCTTCTGTCTGCACATCAGCCATTAATAGCTGGATAGCTTCCAGCGTCGTTGTGCCCGGAATCGGATCCCCCCCAATACCAATACAGGTTGACTGTCCAAGACCCGCCTTGGTCACCTGATCAACTGCTTCATAAGTGAGGGTCCCTGATCTCGATACGATGCCAATGTTACCTTTATTATGTATGAATCCCGGCATAATTCCGATTTTGGCTTCTCCAGGAGTAATAATTCCCGGGCAATTCGGACCTATTAATCTGCAGGCATAATTTTTTAAATATTCTTTGACTTTGAGCATATCCTGAACAGGTACACCTTCTGTAATGCAAACGATTACTGAAATACCTGCTTCCGCTGCTTCCATGATGGCATCCGCGGCATAAGCCGGTGGAACAAAAATGATGGACGTATTGGCATCCGTTTTCTGCACAGCATCACTAACTGTATCAAAAACCGGCCTGTCTAAATGTATTTTCCCTCCTTTTCCAGGGGTAATACCACCTACGACCTGAGTGCCGTACTCAATCATCTGGCTTGCATGAAAACTGCCTTCCTTACCAGTAAAACCCTGCACTATGACTCTTGAATGAGCCCCAACTAATACCGCCATTATTTTGTAGTCTTAAATTCACTTTTCGATAATAAACACATCTTCATCAGATTTGGACATGTAATATTTTTCGCGTGCAAATTTCTCATAATTATTCTCAATATCCCTTTTATCCTCATATACTTTTACAATTAGTTTTTGATAATTGAGCTTTTCGTTTTCCAGGGCCTTGAGATTAGAGTAAATGGAAATAGCCACCGGGATACGGTATTGATCAAAAAACATCATGTAAACCAGAAACGATAGCATTGTAATGCCGTATTTATATCGTCCAAGCCAAATCTTGAATTTCGAAATGAATAGAAAAGAATCTTTCATTTAAATTACAATCATAGGAATATTAGGCAAATATATATAATATTTATTTATCAAATATAATTTTACCAGGATAATACGATTGTAAGCCCAATTCTTCTTCAATCCGCAATAACTGATTGTACTTTGCCGTCCGGTCAGATCTGGATAAAGAACCGGTCTTTATCTGTCCGCAATTGAGTGCTACTGCCAAATCTGCGATGGTAGTATCCTCGGTTTCACCTGACCGATGACTCATGACACAAGTAAATGACGAGCGTTGTGCCAATTGTATAGCATCTATAGTTTCAGTAAGGCTCCCTATCTGATTGACTTTTATTAAAACGGAATTTGCGGCTTTTGACTGAATGCCTTGTTGGATTCGTTCAGGATCGGTAACAAAAAGATCATCCCCTACCAATTGTATTTTATGACCTAGCTCACGGGTCAGATTTTGCCAGCCAGACCAATCGTCCTCAGCAAGACCATCTTCTATGGATAAGATTGGATATTGCTGTATGATCTTGCTCCAGTAGGTAACCATTTGATCGCTGGAGATTTTTTTACCATCCGACTTATGAAATACATACATTTTTGAAGCTTCGTCATAGAGTTCTGTTACAGCTGCATCCATGCCCAGAGCGATGTCTGTACCAGGTTTGTATCCAGCTTCCTGTATAGATTTCATGATTAAATCCAGTGCTTCTTCGTTTGAATTAATTTCCGGAGCGAATCCACCTTCATCGCCGACATTGGTTGAATACCCTCTGGATTTTAACACCTGGCGAAGTGTGTGAAAGACTTCTGAACCCATTCGTAGAGCATCGGCAAAGCTGGAAGCCCCGATGGGCAGAATCATAAATTCCTGAAAATCCAGTTTGTTGTCGGCATGAGCTCCTCCATTGATAATATTCATCATTGGAACCGGCATCATAGCTGCATTTACACCACCGATATATCGATATAAAGGCAAACCCGATTCTTTCGCTGCAGCTCTTGCAACCGCCAAAGAAATACCAAGAATTGCATTGGCGCCAAACCTGGATTTATTTTTAGTTCCGTCTGCCTCAATCATGATTTGATCGATTTCCCTTTGTTGTATCACATCCATCCCCAGGATCAGATCGGCCAGATCTTCTTCGACATTCTGGCAAGCTTTTAATACCCCTTTCCCTTTGTATTTAAGTAAATCGCCATCCCGTAATTCTAGGGCTTCATGTTTTCCCGTGGAGGCGCCTGATGGTACAATTGCGCGCTCGACAATGCCAAATTCGGTTTCAACTTCGACTTCAATAGTTGGATTTCCACGGCTATCGAGTACTTGCCGGGCTCGGATATCTATGATTTCACTCATGGTGGATGGATACTTTGTGTAACGAAGAGGTCAGGTTGTAAAATTGTTTGAATAAATACCTTGAATCATGAGGGCCCGGACCCGCTTCCGGATGAAACTGTACGCTGAAGATAGGCAGTTTCTGATGGGCAAAACCTTCTACTGATTTGTCATTGAGATTGACATGAGTCAGTTTGACCTCATTTTTAAGTTTTGTAATACCATTCATTTCAACAGAAAACCCATGATTCTGGCTGGTGATTTCCCCAAATCCACTGATCAGGTTTTTAACCGGATGATTGGAGCCTCTGTGACCGTGATGCATTTTAAACGTTGGAATACCTAAAGCAAGTCCTATCAATTGGTGACCCAGGCAAATTCCAAAAAGTGGTTTTTTGACTTGAATAATTTTGCTAATAGTTTGAAGGGCATAATCCATTGGCTCAGGATCGCCGGGACCATTAGATAAAAAATAGGCATCGGGCGCCCATTGCTCAAGTTCATCAAAACTAACTTTTGCCGGAAATACTTTGATATAGAATCCAGTAGCTGCAAGTTGTCTCAGTATGCTTTTTTTCATTCCATAATCGATGGCCGCCAATTTGAACTGCGACTCCGGATTTCCATAAAAATAAGGACTTTGGGTACTAACTGTGGAGGCCAACTCAAGCCCTTGCATATCCGGAATAGAATCCAAATATTGTTTTAATTGTTTGACTTCCTTTAACTCTGTTGAAATGACGGCATTCATGGCTCCATGAATACGGATATGGCGTACCAATGCCCGTGTATCAATGCCGTGAATACAGACGATTTTATGTTGGTCGAGATATTCCTGAAGGGATTGCTCAGCAGAATTCCGGCTCATAAATTGGGAAAAGTTACGACAAACCAATCCTCTTATCTGAACGTGATCTGACTCCGCTTCTTTGGATTTTACCCCGTAATTGCCAATGTGGACATTGGTATTTACCATGATTTGTCCAAAATAACTTGGATCCGTATAAATTTCCTGATACCCGGTCATTCCGGTATTAAAACAGATTTCCCCTCCTATATTGCCTTTATGACCAGCTGAAAATCCTTTAAAAAGTGTTCCATCGGCCAATAAAAGATGCGCTTCTTGCTGATTTGGAATGGACATGAATTCTACTAAATTATATTAAATTTTTGCAAATATATAAATCAGGTATCGGATTTGAGAATCTGAAGTATGATTATTCAAAAAGCACAAAAAAAAAGCGGCAAAATGCCGCTTTTCATTGATTTATTCTTTCTCTTCTGCTGAAGATTCGACTATATCACTTGATTCATTTTCAGCAGATACGGTTTTTTTCTTTTGACGACTGCTTCTCCGGGTTTTCTTTACTTCGGCAACTGGTGCTTTTGCTTTTGAAGCTGAGATCATAACATCGTTAAAATCAACCAGTTCAATCATTGCCATTTCTGCTCCATCACCTTTGCGGAATCCAGTACGAAGTACTCTGGTATATCCACCTGGTCTTGTTGCAATTTTTTCAGCGATTGCCGAAAAAAGCTCATTAATAGATTCTTTGTTTTGAAGATAGCTAAAAACGGTACGACGCGAATGCGTTGTGTTGTTTTTAGCTTTTGTCATAAGGGGTTCGATATAAACCCGTAAGGCCTTAGCTTTTGCTAAAGTGGTTGTAATTCGTTTATGTTTAATCAAAGCAGCTGCTAGATTTCTCAATAAAGCAATTCTGTGTCCCTTTTTTCTGCTAAGATGGTTAAATGCTTTTCCGTGGCGCATGGCAATTTATTTTGCAATAATTAATTCTAGTCTTCGTCAAGTTTGTATTTGGAAATATCCATTCCGAAACTTAAATTTTTTGTTTGAAGTAGCTCTTCAATTTCTACCAGTGATTTTTTACCAAAATTTCTAAACTTAAGTAATTCATGGGTATCGTATTTCACCATGTCAGCAAGAGAATTAATTTTTGCAGCTTTCAAACAGTTATAGGCTCTGACTGAAAGATCGAGATCTTCCAGTGGGGTCTTTAATAGTTTTCTCATGTGCAATACATGTTCGTCAACGATTGTATCTTCTTTGCGAACAGCGTCTTCGAAAGTAATATTTTCGTCCGTAATCAACATGAGGTGTTGAATCATGATTCTGGCAGCTTCTTTCACGGCATCTTCCGGATGAATAGTTCCATCTGTTTTAACTTCAAGAACGAGTTTTTCAAAATCGGTTTTCTGACCGACCCGGGTATTTGATACACCATAGGATACTTTTTTAATTGGCGTATAGATGGCATCTACTGGAATAATCCCTATAGGAAGATCTTTAGTAATCATTTCGTCAGCGGGAACATACCCACGGCCTTTAGTAATTGTAAGCTCTAATTCCAGGTTGACGAATGGTTCCATTCTACAGATGACCAGATCCGGATTGGTTACTTTAAATACGTTGGTATTATTTTCCAGATCACCGGCAAGAAATACTTCTTTTCCGCTTATGGTAATATAAATTTTTTCTTCCTTGATACTGTTGGGATCCATTAATGGTTTGAGGCAGACTTGTTTTAGATTTAGAATAATTTCGACGACGTCTTCCATTACTCCTTTGATCGTGGCAAATTCATGCTCAACGCCGGCGATTCTAACATAAGAAATAGCAAAACCTTCCAGAGAGGACAGCAGAATTCTTCTAAGAGAATTACCTATGGTTTGTCCAAATCCTGGTTCAAGTGGTTTAAATTCGAAAGTCCCTTCAAAGTCGGTTGCTTTTTGAAGAATAATCTGTTCCGGCTTTTGAAAGTTTAGAATACTCATGCTTGAAAATTATAGATGGATAAATAATTATTTAGAATATAACTCGACAATCAACTGTTCTTTAATCGGTTCTGGTACCTGATCACGGCTTGGATATTGTAAGAATTTTCCTTCCATTTTATCAGAACTCCATTCCAGCCAGGGAAATTTGCGAACATCTGTTTTTTGATTTACCTGATGCCTGATATGTTCGAGGTTTTGAGACCTGCCACGAACAGCCACTACATCACCTGGTCTGAGGCGGTAAGAAGGAATATTTACCAATTTTCCATTGACGGTAATGTGGCGATGTGAAACGATTTGACGCGCTCCTTTTCGTGTACCAGAAATACCCATTCTATATACGGTATTGTCTAATCTTGCTTCCAGATACTGAAACAGATTTTCGCCGGTTACCCCTTCTTTTTTGTGAGCATCGTGAAACGTATTTCTAAATTGACGTTCTAATACTCCGTAGGTATATTTTGCTTTCTGTTTTTCAATTAACTGCAATGCATAATCCGAACGTTGTTTCTTTTTGCGGGAAGGTCCATGTTGACCCGGAGCATATTTCTTTTTTTCAAAAGACTTGTCATAACCCGTCAGAGATTGTCCGAATGATCTTGATTTTTTTGTTACAGGTCCTGTATATCTTGCCATAGAATATGATACTTGTAGAAAATTTTTTAAACTCTTCTGTGTTTTGGAGGACGGCAACCATTATGAGGAATTGGCGTCATGTCGATAATTTTTGTAATTTTAATACCTGCTGCATCCAAAGCCCGTATTGCAGCTTCCCTTCCGGAGCCAGGTCCTTTTACAAATACTTCAGCAGATCTCATTCCTGCATCAAAAGCTGTTGCAGCAGCTGTATTTGCTGACATTTGTGCAGCAAAAGGAGTATTCTTTTTGGAACCTTTAAATCCGGCTTTACCGGCACTCGACCAGGATACCACTTCTCCAGCTTTATTACACAAAGAAATAATGATATTATTGAAAGTAGCCTGAATATAAGCGATACCTTCAGAATCCACTTTTACTTTTCTCTTTTTAGCTTTTTTACCTTTTGCCATATAAACTATGTAATGTATTAGGATTACTTCGTAGCTTTTTTCTTATTAGCTACTGTTTTTCTTTTACCTTTTCTGGTTCTTGCATTTGTTTTAGTCCGTTGACCTCTTAAAGGAAGACCTTTTCTGTGACGGATACCCCGATAGCAGGCAATATCCATAAGTCGTTTAATGCTTAGTTGTACATCGGAGCGCAATTCCCCTTCCACTTTCACTTCGTCCTGAATCAATTTAGCAATAGACTGGACCTGATCATTTGACCAGTCCTGTACCCGGACACTTTCATCAATACCGGTTTTTGAGAGAATATTTCTTGCAGTCGTATTTCCAATACCATAGATATAGGTCAATCCGATTATTCCTCTTTTGTTACGTGGTAAATCCACTCCAGCAATACGCGCCATATTGTATTATAATTTTAATTAACCCTGACGTTGTTTGTACTTAGGATTCTTCTTGTTAATAATATACAGTTTTCCTTTTCTTCTGACGATCTTACAATCTGCAGTTCTCTTTTTAATCGATGCCCTGACTTTCATATTAGTTTTTATTTATATCTATAAGTAATTCTGCCTCTGGTTAAATCATAAGGACTCATTTCAACTGAGACTTTATCACCTGGTAGAATTCGAATATAATTCATCCTCATTTTACCCGAAATCGTTGCGATGATCAGGTGGTCATTGTGAAGTCTGACCCTGAACATGGCGTTTGATAGGGCTTCTTCGATAGTACCATCCTGCGTAATCAGGTTCTTTTTGGTCATCTTAAAAATTTCGGAGTGCAAATATCTATCTTTTTACGCAATTAATGTCAATTCTATGTTATTTTTCACAGATTTTTCAATGATATTGTGATCTGAAAGCCGTTCCCCTCCTTCTTGTCTGACTACGATGGTATGCTCAAAATGTGCCGATGTTTTTTTATCCTGAGTTACCATAGTCCAGCCATCTTTTAGTTGTTTTACCCGGCGTGTTCCCAAATTTATCATGGGTTCAATGGCAATGACTAGTCCTTCTTTAAGAATTAATCCTCTACCCCTTTTTCCATAATTGGGTACTTCCGGTGGTTCGTGCAACTGTTTGCCGATACCATGGCCCACTAATTCCCGGACAACTCCATAATGATGCTTTCCTTCTGTATGATCCTGAATGACAAAACTGATGTCACCGATCCGGTTACCGGCCTTTGCTTCTTTTACACCCAAATCCAGTGACTCTTTGGTTACCTTTAATAATTGAAAAACGTCATCTTTTATCGTTCCGAGAGCAAATGTGTATGCCGAATCTCCATAAAATTCGTTTTTTAGCACACCACAATCTATAGATAACACATCCCCGTCCTTAAATTCCTGTTCATTAGGAATGCCATGTACTATTTCTTCATTTTTTGAAATACACAGGGTGGAAGGGAATCCATGAAGCCCTTTAAAAGCAGGTAATCCACGATGATCCCGTATAAATTCTTCCGCTCGTTTATCCAGTGTAATTCCGTTGATTCCCGGACGTAACAAACCGGCAATTTCTTCTAAAGTCCTGCTGACTAAAATACAACTTTCTCTGATGAGTTCGATTTCCTCTTCAGTTTTGAGGTAAATCATGTCTGTACTATTAACCGTTTACGACGGGTCCTACTCCCTGGCTAAACCGTCCTTCAATTCTTCCTGATTTTACTAATCCGTCGTATTTTCTCATTAGCAGGTAAGACTCGACCTGTGCCAATGTATCCAATACAACCCCTACAATAATCAGCAAGGACGAGCCTCCAAAGAAGCGCGCAAATTCAGGATTTACCCCAAACATTACACCAAATGCAGGCAAGATAGTCAGGAATCCTAAAAAGATAGCACCCGGAAGAGTAATCCGAGTCGTTGTAGCATCGATATATTCCTCAGTATCTTCTCCAGGTTTAATACCGGGAATGAATGCATTCTGTCGTTTAAGATATTCGGCGTAATTCTGAGGATTAACAATTAAGGCAGTATAGATATAGGTAAAGCCCACCACCATAATGAAAGTAAATACATTATGCCAGAATCCATAGGGATCGGTTAGTGCTCCCAACACGCCTGAAGTACCGATAGAAGGATCTGCTGTCAGATATTGCACAGCCGTCAAAGGTAAAAACAAGATCGCTTGAGCAAAGATGATTGGCATTACTCCTGCTGCATTCACTTTTAATGGAATGTAATCCCGGTTGGTTGACATGGGCATCGAACCGGTCCCCCGGCCTACCATTCGTTTAGCAAATTGAATCGGTATTTTCCGTACACCCTGAATTACCAGGATACATGCTATGATAATAAGGAACAGAATGATTAATTCCAATAAAAATAACAGGAGTTGTTGAGAATTTAATTCGAAAGCGAAAGATGAAGGCAATGAGGAAATGATCCCAATCATGATAATCAATGAAACACCGTTTCCGATACCCCGGTCAGTTATGCGCTCGCCCATCCACATACAAAATATCGTACCTGCTGTTAGGATGATACTATTTGAAAACCAGAAAATAAACGCACTGACCTGTGGATCGACAGCGCCCATTGATTTGATATAAGTAAGATAGCCCCCACCCTGAACTAAAGTGATAAAAACGGTGAGAATACGCGTGATCTGGCTTAATTTTTTGCGGCCTGATTCGCCTTCTTTTTGCTGAAGTCGCTGAAAATAAGGAACAGCGAATCCCAGTAGCTGCACGATAATCGATGCCGTGATATATGGCATAATTCCCAATGCAAATATTGACGCTTTATCAAAAGCACCTCCGGTATAACTATTAATTAAACCAAATAAACTGTTGGATGAGTTGGTAGAATTTTGACTTAATACCTGCGGATCTATCCCAGGTAAAACGATAAAAGAACCCAACCTGAATATAAGAAGCAAGGTAAGCGTATAGATAATTTTATCTTTTAGCTCCTGAATACTCCAAATATTTTTTAATGTTTCTATAAGTTTTTTCATCAGATAATATTAGATAAGGTCAAGAGTTCCTCCCGCTGCTTCAATTTTTGATTTTGCTGAAGCTGTACAGGCATGAACCTTTAGTTTCAAAGCTTTGGTAATTTCGCCTCTTCCCAGAATTTTTATTTTGTCGTTAGAATTAAAAATCCGATGTTGAGAAAAAACTTCAGGATTAAATTCGGTTGTGTTATACTTATCTGAATACGAAGTTAAGAGGTCCAGATTAATTTCCCGGTAATCGATCCTGTTGATATTTCTAAAACCAAATTTCGGCAAACGTCTTTGCAGAGGTGTTTGACCTCCTTCGAAAGCTCTGGAAGTAGTAGCACCTGATCTGGCTTTCATCCCTTTGTGTCCTTTTCCTGCTGTGCCTCCATGACCTGATCCTTCGCCTCTGGCAATTCGTTTTCTTTTATGAGTAGCCCCTTTAGCAGGCTTAAGATTATGTAATTCCATAATTATATCTTTTCTACTTGTACAAGATGTTTTACTTTATTGACCATACCAAGGATTTGCGGAGTAGATTCTACTTCCACCGAATCGCTTACATTTTTTAAACCCAAAGCTTGTATGGTCAGCTTTTGTCTATAGCTGGTTTTTATAATGCTTTTAGTCTGGGTGATTTTAATTTTTGCCATTATAAACTATTTTAAAAACCTTCAAATACTTTTACTAATTCTACTTTTCTGTGTTTGGCGACTTCGTAAGGACTTCTGACTTTTGTCAGTGCATCCAGGGTTGCTTTAACCACATTATGAGGATTGGAAGATCCTATGGATTTTGCTAATACATTATGAATTCCGGCAATATCCAATACAGCTCTCATGGCACCACCAGCGATTACACCGGTTCCATCTGCGGCTGGTTTTATAAATACCCGGCCGGCTCCAAACTTCCCTTTTTGTTCGTGTGCTATGGTTCCTTTTTGTATAGGTACCTTGATCAGATTTTTCTTCGCGTCATCGACTGCTTTGGAAATTGCATCAGAGACCTCTCGTGCTTTGCCGATACCCTGACCTACGATACCATTTCCATCACCTACTACAACCAATGCGGAAAAACTGAAGGTACGTCCACCTTTTGTTACTTTGGCTACGCGGTTTAATGCGACTAGTTTTTCTTTTAACTCTGTTTCACCAGCTGCTTTAACCCTTACTACATGTGTTTTTGCCATATAATTTAATTAACTCTTTAGATTATTTTAAAAGTTTAGACCACCTTCTCTGGCACCATCCGCCAAAGCTTTGATACGACCATGATATAGAAAACCACCTCTGTCAAATACAACAGAATCAATATTAATACCTTTTGCTTTGCTTGCAATTATAGTCCCTACCTGTTTTGCTATTTCTGATTTTTTACCTTTTTTCAAAGATTTATCGAGTGATGAGGCCATACATAAAGTCTGACCTTTAGTATCATCAATTAACTGACAGTAGATCGAAGAATTACTTTTAAAGACCGAAAGTCTTGGTCTTTCAGTTGTTCCCTTGACATCCTTGCGAATCCGGAATCTGATTTTTTGTCTTTGGGTGACTTTATTTTTTTTCATGTCTTAATTCTTTATACTATTCAAAATGATTATTTACCGGCAGATTTTCCAGCTTTTCTTCTCAGCACTTCGCCTGTAAACTTGATGCCTTTTCCTTTAAAGGGTTCAGGTGGTTTTATTCCCCGGAGTTTAGCACAAATCTGACCAATTAACTGAAGATCAGAACCTTTCAGGATTATTTTTGGATTTGATCCTTTTTCAGTTACTGTTTCTAATTTTAATTCTGAAGGAATATAAAACATAATCGGATGTGAAAAACCGACAGACATCTCAAGGAGGTTTCCGGTATTGGATACCCTGTATCCTACCCCAACCAATTCCATTTGTTTTGTAAATCCTTCTGTAACACCCGTCACCATGTTTTGTACGAGAGCTCTGGTTAAACCATGTAATGATTTATGTCTTTTTTGATCTGTAGGACGTGTTATCGTCAGGGTTCCATTATCATTTTCGAACTTTAGATCAGGATCCACATTTTGAGATAAGCTACCTTTTGGACCTTTGACAGTAATAGACGTCTTGCCAATTTTTATCTCGACATCTTTAGGAACCTTAATTATTTTTTTACCAATTCTTGACATGATCTGATCAATTTTTTAATAAACCTTACACAATACTTCACCGCCGACATTGGCTTTTCTGGCTTCTTTATCGGTCATAATTCCATGAGAGGTTGACACGATGACAATACCCAGTCCATTAATAACTTTTGGCAAATCATCTACACCTTCATATACTCTTTTTCCAGGTCTGCTGATTCTCGATAATTCGCGAATAATCGGCAACTTGGTTACAGGATCATACTTTAAGGCAATACGGATGATTCCTTGTTTATTGTCTGAATCTTCAAACTTATACTTCAGAATATATCCATACTTATAAAGTATTTCTGTGATGCGTTTTTTCTCGTTAGAAGCCGGAATATCTACAATACGGAATCCTGCCATCTGGGCATTGCGGATTCTGGTTAAATAATCGGCTATCGGATCGGTAACTGCTGACATATCTTGTTTAAATTATTATTATTAAAATTACCAACTTGCTTTTACGATGCCTGGAATTTTACCATCCAGAGCCATCAATCTGAAAACATACCGGGAAATACCAAATCTTCTGACAAAACCTCTAGGTCTGCCTGTCAGTCCGCATCTGTTTTTAAGTCGGACCGGAGATGCATTTCTAGGCAATTTGGAAAGACCATCATAGTCTCCTTCTTCTTTCATTTTTTTGCGAATGTCCTGATATTTTGCAACCATTTTTTCGCGTTTTAACTGCCTGGCTATTATTGATTTTTTAGACATGTTAGGTTGTATTAATTTTTTTGATTTTTAAATGGCATTCCCAGTTCTTTCAGCAAAGTAAATGCTTCAGCGTCTGTAGTAGCTGTAGTTACAAAGGTGATATCCATACCCGTAATTTTATTGATTTTGTCCAGATCAATTTCGGGAAAAATAATTTGTTCGGTAATTCCTAAAGTATAGTTACCCCGCCCATCAAAACTTGAATCGCTGACGCCTCTAAAGTCCCTTACCCTGGGTAATGCAACTGTTATCAAGCGATCTAAAAATTCATACATGCGATCCTGACGCAACGTGACTTTTGCACCAATCGGCATTTTTTCACGCAATTTAAAATTTGAAATCGCTTTTTTGGACATGGTTGCTACAGCTTTCTGACCCGTTATAGTGGTTAATTCATTCACTGCATTATCCACCAGTTTTTTATCCTGAGTGGCTGAACCAATACCCTGATTGATACTGATTTTCAATAATTTAGGCGCCTGCATTACGGATTTATATTGAAATTTTTCCATTAATACAGGAACGACATTTTTTAAATAGTGACTTCTTAATCTATTCTGATAACTCATTACTTTATGATTTCACCTGATTTTTTAGAAACTCGAACTTTTTCATTTTTTACCATATCATATCCGACCCGGGTTGGTTTTCCACTTTTTGGATCCAATAAAGCCAGATTAGAAATGTGTAAGGGAGCTGACATTTCTACAATGCCACCCGGATTATTATTGGCTGGTTTCGTATGTTTCTTGACGATATTTACGCCTTCGACAACCGCGCGGTTTTTATCCCTGATAATTTGACTTACGATTCCCTGTTTGCCTTTATTGGCACCGGCAATCACTTCCACCTTATCTCCTTTTTTAATTTTAAATTTCATGTTGTTTTTACTAAGCATTAATAATTAGAGTACCTCCGGAGCCAAAGACACAATTCTCATATAATCTTTTTCTCTTAATTCCCGTGCAACCGGACCGAATATCCTGGTACCTCTGGGTTCATCCGTTGCGCTCAATAGAACGACAGCATTATCATCAAAGCGGATGTATGAACCATCCTTTCTTCTGATTTCCTTTTTGGTTCTTACAATTACTGCTTTGGAGACAGTACCTTTTTTTACTCCTCCTGGTGTGGCTGATTTTACGGTCACGACAATTTTGTCTCCGATGGAGGCATAGCGTCTTTTAGTACCGCCTAGTACGCGGATACAAAGGACTTCTTTCGCCCCACTATTGTCAGCTACATTGAGCCTGGATTCTTGCTGTATCATAGCAGATTTATTTAGATTTTATTCTCCTTTTTTAATAATTTCAATCATTCTCCAACATTTGTTTTTGCTCAGAGGTCTTGTTTCCATAATTCTGACCAAATCGCCAATGTTGCATTCATTTTTATCATCATGAGCAAAATATTTTTTACTCCTGGTCATTCTTTTACCGTATTTACTGTGCAATAAACTTCTTTCAACTTTAACAGTAATGGTTTTATCCATTTTATTACTGCTTACCACACCTACTTTTTGTTTACGAAGATTCCTTTCCATTATCTTTTGCGATTTAAAGTTGTGTTGAAGTTCGTTTAGTTAATTCTGTTTTCATCTGAGCTATTTCTCTTCTTAAATATTTGATTTGAACAGGATTTTGCAATCCTTTTACTTTATGTTCTAATTTCAGACGATGTAAATCATTGATATTGTTTTTCAAATCCCTTTCGAGGGTTTCGGAATTCATTCCAGTGATTTCGCTGTATTTTTTTAAAGCCATATTATTATAGTATTACGCGGTTGCTAAATTTTGAAATTCTCTTCTGATGACCGTTTTTGTTTTGATCGGTAATTTTTGCGCTGCCAATGCGAATGCCTGTTTTGCTACATCGTATGGTATTCCATCCATTTCAAACATGATGGCTCCTTGTTTTACGACGGCTACATAATGATCCAATGCTCCTTTCCCTTTACCCATACGTACTTCAGCAGGTTTGGATGTAATCGGTTTATCCGGGAATATTCGGATCCAAACATTTCCTTCCCTTTTCATATGCCTGGTCATGGCGATCCTTGCAGCTTCAATTTGCCGATCTGTGATCCGGGTAGATTCCATTGCCTTAAGGCCATAGGTACCGAAGGCTATCGTGCTTCCCCGCTGAGCCATTCCTTTATTTCTTCCTTTTTGTTGCTTTCGGTATTTTAAGCGTTTAGGTTGTAACATTATATAAATTTTTTAAAAAAGAGTCGCAAAATTACGAATTTTTAATACAATTATTTTCTTCTTCTGTCGCGTCCACCACCGCCACCTCTGCGATCTTCGCGGTCACCTCCACGACGTCCATCCCGATCTCCTCCACCTCTGCGGTTGCCAGATCCCAAACCTGATTTAGTTTCTTTTTTCTCTAATCCAACCAGTGGTGATAAATCCCGTTTTACATAGACTTCTCCTTTACAAATCCAGCATTTGATTCCGATTTTACCGTATACGGTCTGAGCTTCTTTAATGCAATAATCGATATCAGCTCTGAATGTATGCAAAGGAATACGTCCTTCTTTATATTCTTCAGAACGAGCCATCTCCGCGCCATTTAATCGTCCGGAAATCCGTACTTTAATCCCTTCAGCACCTGCTCTGATGGTCGATTGAATCGCCATTTTTGCAGCACGTCTGTAGTTTATACGGGATTCTATTTGTTTAGCGATTGATTCCGCAACAATAGCAGCATCCAATTCTGGTTTGCGGATTTCAATAATATTGATTTGAATATCCTGACCGGTAAGTTTTTTTAATTCTTCCCGGATGCTATCCACTTCTGTTCCACCTTTACCGATAATGATACCGGGTCTAGAGGTTTGGATTGACACTGTGATTCTTTTCAGAGTTCTTTCGATAATAATTCTGGCGAGGCCACCTTTGGCGATCCTTGCATTGAGATAGTTTCGGATTTTTTCATCCTCTACTACTTTTTGGGCGAAATTTTTACCCCCAAACCAATTTGATTCCCAGCCCCGGATTATACCTAAGCGATTACCAACCGGATTTGCTTTTTGACCCATTTATTTTTTATTTTATTAGGTTTATTATTGGATTGTTTATGCTAAATCTTTTGATGCCACAACCAGTGTCACGTGATTACGGCGTTTACGTATTCTGTGAGCTCTACCATGGGGTGCTGGTTGAAATCGTTTGATCACCATGCCCCCATCCACAAACGCTGTTTTTACAAACAGGTTAGCTGAATCGGCTGCACCGCCTCCATGTTTCTGTTCCCAGTTATTAATTGCTGAAAGCAATAATTTTTCTAACCACGTTGAAGCTTCCTTCTTTGTGAATTTCAAAATATTTAATGCTTCGTTTACTTTTTTTCCACGAATCAAATCCACGACCAGTCTCATTTTTCTGGGCGACATCGGACAATTACGCAATTTTGCTACTGCTTCCATAATTTCTTATGTTTATAAATTATCTGTTTCCTGCATGGGCTCTGAAAGTACGGGTTGGTGAAAACTCTCCGAGTTTATGTCCGACCATATTTTCTGTGATATATACAGGTATAAATGTTTTTCCGTTGTGTACTGCAATGGTTTCACCAACCATATCCGGTATGATCATCGAAGCTCTACTCCAGGTTTTGATGACGGTTTTTTTACCCGACTCTTTGGATTTTTGAACTTTCTCCATCAGTTTAAACTGGACAAAGGGACCTTTTTTAATTGATCTTGCCATATGGATAATTATTAATTAGTTGTTTTTCTACGTGAAATAATGAGTTTGCTGGATTTTTTATTTCTGGGTCTGGTTTTAGCACCTTTAGCGATCTGGCCATTGCGAGATCTTGGATGACCTCCCGATGCACGTCCTTCTCCTCCTCCCATTGGATGGTCAACAGGATTCATCGCGACGCCTCTGGTACGTGGTCTACGACCAAACCAGCGGTTACGACCTGCTTTACCTATGGTCTCCAAACTGTGATCCGGATTGGATGTTGATCCAATGGTTGCTTTACAGCTGGACAAGATTCGGCGAATTTCTCCAGACGGCATTTTGATACTCGCATAGCGATCTTCTTTTCCCATCATGGTAGCTGCGGTTCCGGCACTACGGACCAGGCAAGCTCCCTGTCCGGGATACAACTCGATGGCATGAATGCTACTTCCCAGAGGCACATCTCCTAAAAACAGGCAATTGCCAATATCCGGTGTTGCTTTTTTACCACTCATAATCATTGTTCCAACAGAAAGACCCTGAGGTGCAATGATGTATCTTTTTTCTCCATCCGTATAATGAATTAATGCAATATGAGCAGAACGGTTTGGATCATATTCAATCGTTGCGACTTTACCGGGGATGCCATCCTTATCTCTGAGAAAATCAATTTTACGGTATTGTCTTTTGTGTCCACCACCGCGATATCTCATAGTCTGGCGTCCCTGATTATTTCTACCTCCTGTTGAAGGACTTTTTTCAATCAGAGATTTCTCCGGTCGATTTGTCGTAAGCTCTTCATGGGTAAGTTGTACCCTGAAACGCATACTTGGTGTAATTGGTCTTAATTTTTTAACTGGCATATTGCTTAGTTTTTATCGTCACCAAAAATATTTATTTCGTCTCCCGGTTTCAGGCTGACGACAGCTTTTTTGAAAGAAGGTTTTTTCCCTTTGATAATGGCATTCCGGGTATTTCTTGCTTTTGGTTTACCAGGCATCATCATTGTATTTACAGAATCTACAGAAACATTATACATTTTTTCAATAGCTTTAGAAACTTCTATTTTATTTGAATCCCTGGCTACCAAAAAGGTATATTGATTTCTTTTTGTCGAAAGTCGTTCTGCTTTCTCCGTAATCATTGGTCTGATAATAATTTGTTTAATCATAACTTCTGGATTAAGATAGTGTCTCAGTAATTTTTTGAACACTGGATTCTGTAAGCACCAGCTTTTTACAATTTAAAATATCATAAGTGCTTAAGTCTTTTGCAATTTGCAAAGCAGTATAAGGAATATTTCTGCTAGCAAGGTGTACATTTTCATTGTATTCATGAGTTACAAACAATGATTTGATATCATTCATCTGTAAATTTTTGAGAATATTGGCAAATTCACTTGTTTTCGGAAGATCCATATTAAAATCTTCTACAACCACAATACCAGCTCCTGCCGCTTTTTGTGAAAGAGCAGATCTTCTGGCCAACTCTTTTACTTTCTTATTTAATTTCTGGGAATAGTCTCTTGGGTGTGGACCAAATGCGCGTCCACCACCTTTAAACATGATATTTTTCATCGAACCTGCACGAGCTCCACCAGTTCCTTTTTGTCTTTTGATTTTACGTGTGGATCGGGCAACTTCATTGCGTTCTTTAGAATCATGAGTACCCTGTCTTTGATTTGCAAGGTATTCTTTAACAGAAAGATACAGCACATGTTCGTTTGGTGTAATTCCAAATACCGAATCCGGAAGATCAATGTTCCTTCCTGTTCCCGCGCCTTGAATATTTAAAACTTCAACTTTCATGTCCTTACTTTTTTTCAATAATAACAATAGAACCTTTATGTCCCGGAATAGCTCCTTTTACAAGCAGCAGGTTTTTCTCAGGAAGTATTTTAGCAATTTTCAAATTGCGGATTTTAACATTATCTGTACCGGTTTGTCCAGCCATCCGCATCCCTTTAACAACTTTTGACGGATAAGAAGAAGCCCCGATAGAACCTGGAGCCCTTTGGCGGTTATGCTGACCGTGTGTAGCATTTTGAACTCCACCAAATCCATGTCTTTTGACAACACCCTGGAATCCTTTTCCTTTGGAAACTCCTCTGGCATGTACTGTATCACCTTCAGCAAAAACTTCGGTTAATAAAATTTCTTCACCCAGATTTTTATTAAAACTGCAATTTCTGAATTCCACCGATTTTCGTTTAGGTGTAGTGCTGGCTTTTGAAAAATGGCCGGTAATTGCCTGATTGGCATTTTTAGCCTTAGCCTCACCGTACGATAACTGAAGAGCGTCATACCCATCTGTAACTTCTGTCTTCACCTGAGTTACAATATTAGGTGAAACCTCCACGACAGTACAGGCAATAAATCTGCCATCAGCAGCATATATGCTGGTCATTCCGATCTTGGTACCTATTATTCCATTCACGTTGTGTGATTTTATGATTGTTACAAAATCAATCGTCAGATAATTAATATCCGAAGATTTTTTAAAAAATAAAATGAATCAAAAAAGACTAAGACAGTTTCACCTGAATGTCCACACCACTAGGCAGTTCTAGCTTTGACAAAGCATCCACTGTCTTGTTGTTTGGTGTGTAAATTTCGATGAGTCGCTTGTGAGTCCGAAGTTGAAACTGCTCACGAGCTTTTTTATTTACGTGTGGCGAACGCAGCACGGTAAATATTTCTTTCTCTGTGGGCAGCGGAATCGGACCAGCGACAACTGCGCCACTATTGCGCACTGTCTTGACAATTTTCTCCGTACTCTTATCCACCAGATTGTGGTCATAAGAGCGAAGTTTAATCCGAATTTTTTGATTCATGCCATTTTAAAATTTATCGTCCCTACGGGACTATTATCATTATTGTCCCTACGGGACTTTTTTAAACTTTTACTGTTCCTTTAACTTTTGCAATAATTTCTTCAGCGATTTGCTTTGGAACGGCTGCAAAATGTGAAAACTCCATGGTTGAGCTGGCCCTTCCCGACGTAATGGTACGCAATTGTGTTACATAACCAAACATTTCGGATAGAGGCACTTCTGCCTGTATTGCGACAGCGCCTCCCATGCGTTGTTCCTGTCCTTTAGGCATCCCTCTTCTTCTGTTTAAGTCACCAATTACAGGACCAACATATTCTTCAGGAGTAATTACCTCAAGTTTCATAATCGGCTCCATTAATTGAGGAGATGTCTTGGGCGCTGCTTCTCTAAAACCATCTTTTGCACATAATTCAAATGCCTGTGGTTTAGAGTCAACGGCGTGCATGGATCCGTCATAAACACGGATTTTCATGTTTTCGATATTATAACCAGCCAAAACGCCTTGATTCATCATCGATTCAAAACCTTTGGTAATGGGTGCGATATAAGCTTTATCAATGGCGCCTCCAAAAACATCCCACACAAACTGCATGCGGGTTTTACCATTTTTGAATTCATCGCTATTTAAAAACTCCTCGTCTGCAGGGCCAATTTCGAATTCCATGTCTGCAAACATACCAGAACCTCCGGTTTGCTTTTTTAAACGCTCGCGATGTTTGACTGTTTTGGTCAACGATTCTTTATAATTTACCTGTGGTGCTCCCTGATTACATTCTACACTAAACTCTCTGCGCAATCTGTCCACAATAATTTCAAGGTGCAACTCGCCCATACCGCTGATAATGGTTTGACCTGTATTTTCATCGGTAAATACGCGGAATGTAGGATCTTCTTCCGCCAATTTAGCTAAAGACATTCCTAGCTTGTCCTGGTCTTTCTGCGTCTTAGGCTCGATAGCTATCGAAATAACCGGCTCCGGAAAGTTCATCGCTTCCAGAATAATCGGATTGTTTTCATCACAAAGAGTATCTCCTGTTTTAATATCTTTAAAACCTACTGCGGCTGCGATATCACCAGCTTCTACAGTATCAATGGATTTACGGTCATTGGCGTGCATCAGGAATATTCTGGAAATTCTTTCTTTATCCATATTGATCCGGTCTTTTTCTGTACGTACTTTTAATACATACGAACCAGCATCCAGTTTTCCAGAATAGACTCTCATAAAGACCAATCTTCCGACAAATGGGTCGGTGGCAACTTTAAAAGCCAGTGCTGCGAAGGGTTCAGACACTGAAGGTTTTCTGAATAACTCTTCATCCGTTTTTGGATGAGTTCCTTTAACGGCTTCTACATCCAATGGAGAAGGCAGGTATGCGCAAACGGCATCCAATACAGCCTGTACTCCTTTATTTTTAAAAGCCGAACCGCAAAGCATCGGAACAAATTTCATGTCGCATACAGCTGCTCTGATCGCTTGGATCATTTCATCTTCTGTAATAGTCTCAGGAGCTTCAAAAAATTTGACCATCAGGTCATCATCGTATTCAGCTATGGATTCAATTAATTCCTGACGGCAATCGTGTACTTGTTGTGCGATATCATCTGGAATGGCTATTTCTTTATAAGTCATTCCTTTGGAATCTTCATCCCAAACAATCGCTTTATTTGTAATGAGGTCGACGACCCCTTTAAAATGTTCTTCATTTCCAATCGGTACCTGAAGAGGTACAGCTTTTGACCCCAACATGGTTTTTACCTGATTGACGACATTAAAGAAGTCAGCACCCTGTCTGTCCATTTTATTGACAAAACCCAGGCGCGGTACTTTATAATTATCAGCCAATCTCCAGTTTGTTTCACTTTGTGGCTCGACGCCATCAACAGCGCTAAATAAAAATACGAGACCATCGAGTACCCGTAACGACCTGTTTACTTCGACAGTAAAGTCAACGTGTCCAGGAGTATCGATAATATTAACAGTAAATAGAGAGTTCTTCCAGTTCCAGTTAGTTTGAGTGGCAGCTGAGGTAATAGTAATCCCTCTTTCCTGCTCTTGAGCCATCCAGTCCATTGTGGCTGCACCATCATGCACTTCACCTATTTTATGAGTAAGACCAGTGTAATAGAGTATGCGTTCTGTAGTTGTGGTTTTACCAGCATCGATATGCGCTGCAATTCCTATATTCCGTAGATATTTTAAATCTTTTGCCATTATACTGTATACAACTTACTTATGATTTGAAATGGGCGAAAGCTCTGTTTGACTCAGCCATTTTATGAGTATCTTCTCTTTTCTTTACAGCAGCACCTTCATTTTTGCTGGCAGACATCACTTCGTTTGCTAACTTATCGGCCATTCCTTTTCCTGCGCGGGCTCTGGAATATTTTATTAACCATTTAATTGCCGTAGCAATTTTACGGGAAGGTCTCATTTCCTGAGGTATCTGAAAAGTAGCACCACCTATTCTTTTTGGTTTTACTTCGATATGCGGCATCACATTATTTAAAGCCCGTTTCCAGACTTCATGTGGGTTTTCCGACATTTTGGCTTCCACCAAATCCATCGCTTCATAAAATATACTATAAGCTGTACTCTTTTTTCCTTCCCAGATCATATTATTCACAAATTGGGTAACCAGAGTATCGCCGAACCTTGGGTCCGGATCCATGATGCGTTTTTTTGGTTTCTGCTTCCTCATTAAAAACTATAACTTAGGTTATAAATATTATTTCTTTGGTCTTTTAGTACCGTAACGGGAACGGCTTTGTTTTCTATTATTAACACCGGCTGTATCCAAAGCACCGCGAACGATGGTATATCTCACACCCGGTAAATCTTTAACCCTTCCTCCCCGAACCAATACAATGGAGTGCTCCTGTAAATTATGCCCTTCTCCCGGAATATAGCAAATGACCTCAATCCCATTAGTCAGACGAACTTTGGCAACTTTTCGCAAAGCTGAGTTCGGCTTTTTGGGAGTAGTTGTATATACCCTGGTACATACACCTCTCTTCTGAGGATTCGATTGAAGTGCCCGGGATTTGCTTTTATAAACAACTTTTTCCCTGCCTTTGCGAATCAATTGGTTAATTGTAGGCATAAATGCTTTTTGTACTAAATTAAAAATTTTTATACTTATCAGATTTTCAACACCTTATGGCATAGCTCTCCGATTAAGAGACGCAAAAATAGAACTCTTTACACATACTGCAAAATACTTGTGCATATTTATTGTCTAATTTTACAGTCATTAACAGGACAGGAATCAGTTAATCAAAAAGTATGAATGCTCAGAAAGTAACTCTCCGGATGGCAAAAGCTCAGGATTCAGTGGCTATCCTGGATCTGGTAAAACAACTGGCCATCTTTGAAAAAGCCGAAGAAGCCGTTAAAACGGAACCCCGGGATTATATGGATGGACTCAACTCCGGTTTGTTTCAGGTGATTCTTGCAGAAACCCTTGAAGAAGGAATAGTCGGCATGGCTTTATTTTTTCCGTATTTTTCGACCTGGGGTGGCAAAACCATGTATCTGGAAGATTTTATTGTTAACGAAAAATTCAGAAGATCGGGCATTGGCTCCCTGCTTTTTGAGGCATTCCTCTCAGAAGCTAAAAAACAAGGTGCCCGCAAGGTCAAATGGCAGGTTTTGGATTGGAATGAATCAGCAAAATCCTTTTACAAAAAATACCAGGCTAGCTTTATCCCGGGATGGGAAAATGGTATTATCGAATTTAATTTTTAGACGTGAAGTTTATTAACTGTATCCCTTCTCAGTATTTTAGATATTACCTGGTGGCCATTACGGTTAATCTGGTTTTACGTTGCATCGAAACGCTTCATGTATTTTTAAAATTCAATCCAAAAAATTTATTGCTTTCGGAGTTTTTTGGAATTCTCTGGGATACGTTCGCAATTGGTTTATTCCTGATTGTTCTTTCACCTGTATATCACTTCATATCAGAGCGTTGGCCAGTCCATGGCAAATTATTGGTTTGGTCAATCATAGGTATTTTCTTCTTTCTTCATATCTCTATTTCTGAATACTTTTTTTATCAGCTGCGTCCTCTTGACATATTTGTCTTCAAGCACAAACCGGAAGAAATGATTTTTTCGGTCAACACCGCCGGAATCAATGTATTTCTGATTCCGATGATTAAATATTTTGTAGTGATTCTCTTGTTTGTGTTGCTCGCTTTTTATGCAGAACGCCGATTCTTTAAAGACAGTTTGAAAAAGCATCTGGTCAATACTTATATACTGACAAGTCTTGTATTTATAGTCTCTTATTCTTTCTTAAAACTTCCGGTTTCTTCCAATCTGTCAATCAATAAATCCTTCTTTTTATATTCCGGAATCCTCAAAGAATGGTACAGAAATCATTATGGTCCTGACATGATAGAAATGTCTCATCAATACCAACACGAGTTTCCAAACAGAAATTATATACAGCAACAATATCCTTTTTTACACAAATTCGAAGCCGTTGATAAATTATCCGAACATCTGGATAATCCGGCCACTGATCCAAATCTGGTCATCATAATTATTGAAGGATTATCTGATGATTTTTTAAAGCCGGTAAGGGGAATTCAATTCATGCAATTTACCGACAGTCTGGCAAGGCAAGGATTATACTGGCCGCATTTTTTTGCCAACAGTGAACGATCCTTTGCAGCCACACCAAGTATCGTCGGATCACTTCCATTTGGCAAAATAGGATTTGCCTTGTTGAATCAGTATCCTTATCATTTCAGCCTTGTCAATATTTTTAAAGAAAATAATTATTTTACGAGTTTTTATTATGGGCAAGGAGCGTGGTTTCATGGCAAAGAACCTTTTTATAAATTCAACAATATCGATCAGATCGTTGATAAAAATTATTTTCATCCCAGCCTTGACAAGGTATATATTGGGGAAGCCAATCATTTCTGGGGCTACAATGATATTGATTTGTTTCATCAATATTTTATCACTACCGATTCTTTAAAAAAAGACAAACGCCTGGATATTTTTTTTACCGGAACTTCTCATGCTCCTTTCAGTTTAAAACATCCGGATTATTATCACCGTAAACTGAGTACTCAAATTCAAAACCTGAATTCACAGGAAGACCGTGAATATTTTGAAAAATACAGAAAGTATTATACTTCACTGTACAATGTGGATGATGCATTACGGTATTTTTTTAACCGATTTTATGTACGGGATGATTACCGGAACACTATATTTATTATTACAGGTGACCATCCGGTGACCGAAATTCCGGTTAAAAATTCACTTAAGAAATATCATGTTCCGCTGATCATTTATTCTCCAACCATACAATGTCATCAGGTATTTAAAGAATATGCCAGTCACCTGGATCTGTATGAAACGCTTTTGGGCTTTTATAGCAGAAATCCACATTTTAAATTTCCATCAGTAAGTACCGCTATCGGTACTGGTCTTAAGTTTTCATATTATACTGATGATAATAATTCCATAGCCTTTATGAATGACAACCGGTATGTGGATGATTTTTTTTATAAAAGTTATTACATCTCTGACAATCAAACTTTATATAAAGTAAAAGAAAATCTAGAACTACGGGAAATTTACGATTTAAAAAACTGGAAGAAATTAAACCGGAAAATGCTTTGTTTCCGAGCAGCGAGTCTAAATGCCAGTGCATTCAACCGGCTTTTGCCTGAAGCTATCTATTTTGATTTTTTTCACTTTCAGCTTCTTGCGGATTATCAGAAAGCTGAATTATTTTCAATGCCTTCCGAACGGATGCGCTTAATTCAAAATATTAAAGTGGAAAATCAGCCGGTTTATATCGATTTTAATTTTTTACTCCACGATCACGATGATTATATCCCACAATGTATTGTAGAAATTTACAATCCGCAAGGATCCAAACTCACTGAGTTTATTTCTGAATTAAAATCACATCAGAAAGAATGTCAATTTCACATCCAAATACCCAAATTAACAAGCTTTCCCCCACCCTTTTTACTTAATATCAGTTTAGGCAGTAAAGAAGGGTACCGTTTTGAGATTTCAGATCTGAAGGTCAGGGTTTATAAAAAAAAGAAATCGGACACTAATTAACTTATGAAATGGCTCATTCAGGATGTTCTTGAGAAAATACCCTTGATAAATTGATACATTAACTCTTTTTGTTCAGAAGTCAATGCCAGCTGTTCCAGGCAATCATAAGCTTTTTGCTGGTACAGTTTGATGCGGTTTCTCAATTTTTCTTTGATTCCAAATTCATCGAAATAATGTTCCATCCTGCGCAGTTTTGCTTCCGGATCCTGCATGGGGTTATACCATTCTATAAAATTTTCCAGTTCCAGCGGATTGAATTGTTCGGCGAGCTCGAGTATCAGTGCCGATTTTTTGGATTGAATGATATCCCCACCTTTTACTTTTCCGGAGGTCTGTTTATCTGCATAAAAATCCAGCCAATCATCTTCCAGCTGAAAGGCTATACCGGTATTGATCCCTGTAAGGTAGAAGTCATCGGCAAGTTCAGGTCGGTCTGAAATTAAGGCCGCCATTTTAAATCCGGCTGCCAGCAGCACGGCTGTTTTTAGCCGGATCATGTCGAGATATTCCGGATAAGAGACCCGTTGCCTGAGCTCAAAATCCATATCCATGGCCTGGCCTTCGCAGACCTGCCGGGCGGTTTCAATAAAAACTTGTTGCAATCCCAAGATGCCAGATTCCGTTTCGGCTTTCAGGATAAAGCCCATAGCATCGATCATCATAACATCGCCGGACAAAATCGCATTGTTTGTTCCAAATTTTTGATGTACTGTAGGCTGCGATCTTCTCAGTAAAGCCTGATCCATAATATCATCGTGAATCAGACTAAAATTATGAAACAACTCCAGGGCATAAGCTGTATGTAAAGCAATCTGTGAGGGCCCTTTCAGCAAACCGTTTATATACAATATGCTTAATGGCCTGATTCTTTTTCCTCCCAAAGAAAGTATATAATCCACAGGCTGGTAGAGTGACAAAGGTGACTTCTGCCATTGGATGACTTGCAGGTAATTCTCAAAGGATTTCAGTAAGGATTCCGTGTAGCTTACATTTGTCATAGACTTTTAATTCAAAATGCCAATGTACAGACTAATTTTTTTAATTCTTTTGTCTTTCTTTCAATGCAAGGTAGATCAAAAAGCCGATTTGATTTTATACAACGGGTTTATTTATACCGCTAATGAAAAGGATGAAGTGGTAGATGCCATTGCTGTTAAAGACGGATGGATTATTGCTACAGGAGATTCTACTGAAATAGTAAAATTGCAGACTGAGCACACTCAAATTTTAGATTTGAACAGACAGTTTGTAATGCCAGGATTGATAGAAGGTCATGGTCATTTTTTGAAACTGGGTAAAAATCTGATTGATGTCGATTTAATCCAGACCAAATCCTGGAAGGAAATTGTTCAAAAACTGCAACATAAAATTCAAAACACTCCTGAAGGAGAATGGATTGAGGGACGTGGCTGGCATCAGGAAAAATGGATTGAATCACCTGGATTAAGTGTGCATTCGTATCCATATCACGATGATTTATCGGCTATTAGTCCAAAGCATCCGGTTGTCCTGACACATGCGAGTGGACATGCCTTGCTGGCCAATCAAAAAGCGATGGACCTGGCGGGTATCACGACTGAAACCAATGCCCCTGGTGGCGGCAGGATTGTGAGGGATGCTCACGGCAAACTAACCGGAGTCTTTGAAGAAAATGCAATGAGTCTGATTCTGGATCCACTGCATCGCCACAATGCAGGTATTCCTGTGGCAAATAAAATGGAAAAACTTAAAAAACAGGCACAACTTGCGTCCAGGGAATGCATCCGATACGGAATCACAAGTTTCCAGGATGCTGCCAGCAGTTTGGACGAAATTCGATTGCAAAAAGAATGGTGTGAATCTGGTCTGATCCAGCCCAGAATGTATGTTATGCTGTATCAGGGATTTGAACAACAGATGCTGGAAATCGAATCCCTCCCGATAGTCTCCGAAGAAAATCACCGTTTTGCCTGTCGTGCTGTTAAAGCATTTGTAGATGGGGCCCTTGGCAGTTATGGAGCCTGGCTACTCAAGGAATATGACGACCAAAAGGAACATTTTGGACAGAATACCATGCCTATGGATGCTCTGAATATGTTGGCAGCTAGATGTTATGACAAAGGACTTCAATTATGTGTGCACGGCATCGGTGACAGGGGAAATCGCGAAATACTGAATGTGTTTGAAAATTATTTAAAAAAAGATACAGCGCACAATCTGAGATGGCGTATCGAACATGCCCAGCATTTGGATATGGCGGATATTCCCCGGTTTAGAGGACTGGGTGTTATTGCTTCTATTCAGGCCGTGCACTGTACCTCAGACGCTCCATTTGTGGTAAAACGACTGGGGGTAGAACGGGCAAAACTTGGAGCCTATGCCTGGAGATCTTTATTAGAAAGTGGCGCCCGCATTGCCAATGGCACGGATTGTCCTGTGGAATCCATCAATCCATTTGAATGCATGTACGCGGCTATTACCCGAAAAAGACTGGATACAGAACTCGAGTTTTTCCCGGAACAAAAACTGACCAGGCTGGAAGCATTAAGATCATATACAATCTGGAATGCGTATGCCGCAAAAGAAGAACAAATCAAAGGAAGTCTTGAAAAAAACAAGCTCGCAGATTTTATCATACTGGACCGTAATTTAATTGATTGTACGGACCAGGAACTGGTCTCTGCCAAAGTAAAAAAAGTATTTATTTCCGGTCTTGAAGTGGAATAAACTGCCAGTAAACTGCATAAGAGAGGCGTCTTTATTGAAGTTTAGAGAGTCTCTACGGCATCCGGTATCTTTCATTTTTATTAACTTA
>CAZALD010000021.1:0-64770 GCA_964486185.1 uncultured Saprospiraceae bacterium | reverse complement strand
TTAAGTTATTTAAAGAGTTCACAAAAAGGTTTGTAAATTAAATCCCGGATAAATCGTTCATTTTACCAGCTTACAAAATCTTAATAATAAGATAATACTAATTTTACAGTACCTGCATATTGATTCAGTTAATTTTACGACTATAAAATAACTGGATCATGAGCCTAATTATTGATAACAAACGTCACATCATAGTGAATGACGAAATTCAGGTTGAAAACCTGACCAAACTTGAATTCCAAATTCTTGCTTATTTATGTAAAGACCCTGGCAGGGTGTATACACGAAAAGAAATGTTTTCTGATATCTGGAAAGATAAAACAATCGCCCATGACAGAACTATCGATGTACATATTGTACAACTCAGAAAAAAAATTGATAAATCATTAATCAAATCAATAAAAGGTGTGGGTTACAAAATTAATCTCGAGAAGGAAAACGTAAAACATATCCTTTAATTCTATTTTCCTTCGATACTTTTAACTCATTTATTAGGTAAATTTTTAAATAATAAAAAAAATCCGATTCAAGAAATTGAACCGGATTTTTATACATATACTTTCAGCTAAATGTCGATACATTTAGTTGATCATAAATTTTTGTATACTTCCCTGAATTTTTATAAAATAAATTCCTGAAGGCAAACCAGAAACATCTGCATGATCTGTTGAAAAGCCATGACTTAAAAGCTTACCTTGTAAATCAAAGATTCCATAAGAACTAACTTCTTTGCCAAAATTTAATGTACCCTGACTAACCGGATTCGGATAGACTGGTGAGAATAGTGCATCTTCCCGTTCTGATTTTGTACTGACGAGATTTGTCAAAACCGGATTTTCATAAAATGCAGCACCAGCGACTAATTGATCGGAAACTGGTCTGAAATCTGGCGTAGTTGATGAGGCCAAAGGTTTTACCAACAAGCTTCCTTCTGTAAAATCAACCGGATTAATTTTATTTGCTAACAACCCTGGTGTTTTTAACCAACCATTCAGAGCATTTAATTTTAAACCATATGCACCTGATCTTGAAACTTCAATGAGTCCATTTGCCGAACTATCCGTGGTTGTGGCAAACGCAGCAGCTGTATTGACAATGATGTTATTTGAAAAAGAAATTTGTTTGGTTTTAATATCGACAGGTGTACTTGGTGAAACGAATTTTAAAGCATCCAAATAATTGGTGTTTCGTATACAACTATCGCCATCGATCATCAGAAAATTACGGTAACCCATAAAAATACTATTGACAATTCTCAGGCTGGAATTCCTTCGGATCCTGGCTCCTCTTCTGAATGCTGATTTAGTAACCGTATTCATATCAGAATATTTTTTGCCTACCGGAACAGGTCCGATCATCGTAAAATTAGAAAAAACCGCATTAGTGGCCGGCGAAACATTTGCTGTTCCTGTAGCTTCGTTATCACTTTCAAATCCTTCTGATGTAGAGCTACCTGATGGCAACAAATAACTTAAATCATAATATGCAGAGTCTTTCACTCCTATGCCATATTGATTTAATCCTGAAAAACCATTATCCGTATCAAAATCATCGTCGGTTCCTTTCCAGGCAATCAAATGACTGGCATTTACTGTACCCCCAAACCATTCAAATGAATCATCTCCGGAAAAAGAAACCTGAATATGATTAACTTCAGTTGCAGAACCTACAGCGCCAAACGTCAGTGCGTTAATTTCCTTATTGGTTTCAAAGGCAACTCCGGCAAATTCAATTCGGATATAACGCAAAATACCGGAATTATCGCGGATATCATTACCACCAAATCTGGCTAAATCTGGATCAAAACTGATATTATTAAAACCCTCCATCTGCACGTTATTATTAGTTGTTCCGTCGAGTAAATTATGCGTAGAACGACCTGCTAAAACTATTCCACCCCAATCACCGCGATTTCGCTGTCCGACCTGTTTTGCCGATGTAAAAATGATGGGTGCATTTGCTGTACCCAAACATTCTATTTTTCCACCCCGTTCTACGTTAATAGCTGCATAATTTCTGGGGTTGCTATTCAGATCAGCTTGCGATCTGATAATTGTCCCCGCTGGAATTATTAGTTTTCCTCCATTTCTTACAACTATAATACCTTTTAATAAATAAACTTTGGAAGCACTTAAAACCAACTCTTGGCCACTGCTGATATTCAGTTCACCGGGTATTGCTAATGACGACAGCATACCATTTAAAGTAATTGTGTCGTTGGGTTCGGGATAAACTGTATTAGTTGGATCAAAATTTGTCCAGGTCTTAGTCCAGTCCGATTGTAGATCTGAAGACATGGCTCCAATATAATTGGTGAGTTCCAACTTAAAATTGGATTGAGCGTTAAGCTGGTCACTGCAATACAGTAAGGCCAGTAACAATAGTGTTGTAAAATTTCTTTTCATTTTCAAGTTTTTATTTGTTAATTATATATTCAGATTAGTATTCGAAAAAAAGGCAACATTCAGTTTGTGTATTATTGTTTTAAAATTTATAATTTAAACTTAGTGAAGATGTAATTCCATTATTGAATTGATACATCACTCTGTCACCAGTTGAAATTGATTCCTGTGAAAAGACACCATCCTGATTCACATCCTGATAAAAGATTAAATCAGAATTGAACAGATCTCCTATTGTTAACTTTAGCTGAAGATTTCGAAATGATTTTCCAATTTGAAAATCAAGAACATTTCTTGGAGTTTCATAAATATCCTGACGGGTGTTTCCAAAGCTTGGGTCTACTCCTACGTAGGCAATTCTTCTACCTAAACTATTAAAACTAAGATTACAGGACCATCCATTGTCAGTATTTTCATATTGAAGTCTTGCGTTTAATACATAAGGAGACTGGCCTTGAAGTGGTCTATCTGATTTTGCTTGCGAACCGGCATTAAAATGTACTGCAGAATGGATAAAAGAAAGATTTGAATAAATTGCCAAATTTTCAAAAAAAGAACCTGGCTTAATAAAACTAAGTCGTTTTTTAAATTCAAGCTCAAGGCCCAAAATATTGGCTGACTTTTCATTCTGAAATGTAAACGTGGTGAATGGTTGAGTAATATCCAAACTTAACTCAATCGGATTTTGAATATTTTTATAAAAAGCTCCAACAGAAATTATTTGTCCTCCATCCGGATAAAATTCATATCGCACATCAAAATTACGTAGATTGGCTATTTTTAAATTTCTATTTCCACGGATTTCCGCATTTTTATCGAAAACAAAAAATGAAAACGCAGCTAACTCCCTAAACTCAGGTCTGTTTAAAGATGAAAAATAACTCATTCGTAGATTTGTCTTTTCGTTAAATGAGTATGTACATGTTACAGATGGTAGCGCAGCCATCTCATTTATTTCTGCTATAGTGGAAAGTAAAAATTGATTATTTACTTCCAATTTCATATTCTCCATACGTAATCCTGACAATATTCTGAAATGACTGCCAAACTTCAAATTTGCTGTTGCATAATAAGCCGATAATTGAGATTTGGCCTGATAAAAGGAAAGATCCTCCGAGGTTTTTTCTACAAGGTATAACTTGTCCGGTCCGATATTGGATTCACCCAAATCCTTAGCAGGATCCAAAGTAGTTTCATCAGGTGCTCCGGCATATACAAAACTGCGACCCCAAAAGTCTCTATTTCTATCCTGATAATACGCTCCCAGTTTAAACTCGGCTGCAATAAAATTAGAGTTCCATTCTCTACTAAGTTCAAATGTTCCACCATAAATATCTTCTTCTAAACTGGAAGCATACCTTCCGGAACTGGAATTAAAAAAGTCACCTAATGTCAGCCTGTATGAAGGGAATTCGGGTAGTTTTGTATAACTGACAATACGGTAATCAGGAACCTGACGATTTACTTTTGAATAAGAAATGGATGCACCAATTTTAAACAAACTATCTCCAATGGTTTGATTTAGTCCAACCAGTCCATTATACAATTTATTATAATTTAAAATAAAAGCTGAATTCTGACTACTTAATTGGTCACTGAGGTTTCCATAACCTCCTCTTGATAACCAGGTATTATCTGTCGTAATATTGAGTAAATTATGAAAATTTATACTTGTCTTACCTTGGACATAATTTACATTTAAAATTCCTCCCGTTGTAATATTGCATCCAAACTTTTTATCTTGAAAAGCAGAAACCTGTCCGGAGCCATCATATGAATTAATACTATTTTCAGAAATCTTTAATGTTTTAGAATAATTTAAGGCAAGCATTGCGCCGATTCTACCATCATTCTTTAATTGTATGGGAAAACCAATCAGATAAGATAATCGGGTTCCAGGACTTGCCGCAAATACATTACTTGACCAGTCATTGTTAAATGTTTTTGAAATCTCTCCAAACCGTGCCACTTCTGCAGATGTAGGAAAAGCTGAGCCAGATTTTAAATCTCCCTCTTTAAATGCAGGTAAATCACGCTTGCTATTTATTATATTAAACTCTTCAGAAGAGTACGTTTTCATTTTACTAAATTGATTAAATGTAGTCAAAGAATGATATTGAAAGCCTACATTGATGCTTTGTATGAATTCATCTGGGATCGATTTGGTGTTTATTTTTATAATCCCCCCACCAAAGTCACCACTTAGATCAGCAGAGCCAGACTTTATTACCATCAGGTTATCAATTAAATTTGACGGAATTATGTCAAATGCAAATGCTTTTCTATCCGACTCAGTTGATGATAATTGTGATCCATCAAGATAAGCCGCATTATAGCGGTCATTCATACCCCGGATGACTGCAAATTTATTTTCCTGAATGGTCGTGCCTGTAACTCTTTTCAGTACATCTCCGATATTGCGATCAGGAGTCTTTGAAATCTCAGAAGCTGTGATGCCACTTGCGATTACCCCAGCTTTCTTGAGATTTAAATTCATGATTACATCGCTGGATTTTTTAGCCACACCTACAATAAGTACCTCGCTTAACGCCATAGCTTTGGCTTCCTTCAATTGCAACTCTATATAGGTTTTTCCATTCGCATTTGTTGTTACTTCAATGCTGTCACTTTCAAACCCCATGTAATGAACTCTCACTAAATATTTTCCAGGGGCTACGTTTATCTCAAAATCACCATTATAGTCTGTAACAGTTCCTTTGGTTGTCCCATCAATTATTACCGTGGCACCGATAATACTTTCATTTTTTGCAAAATCAGATATTTTACCAGTGATGGCTATTGTAGATTGAGCCTGGCACGGACTCCAGACTTTCAGTATTAAAAGGAATAAGGTTATACAGGTTGATCTAAATTTAATTTTCATTTTTTTAGCAATTAATTACACTGCAAAATTAGAATGCTCAAAAAGAGAAGTCAGGAATTGGATATTATCTTAGTGTTAAGTTTTATATTGAAGTGACAATTATATTTCAAAGTGCAATAAAATCAGCATGTTTATTTAATAATGTTCAATCCAATTTTACAGATATTTAATCTTTTCTTTACATCGCCTTAATGCTAAGCTTACAAATGATCGGTTTCTTTAAAAAAAAACAAAACGCCACATACTAGTTTAACAAATTTTTTTTAGAAAATATAAAAAAACAGCCGTCTGTCTGAACAGCCGGCTGAAGTAATAAATGCAAAAATGTAAATCTTAGATAAGCTTATTTTAGATTGGGTTGAAATAATACAATAAATAACGTGTTGAAGTATTTATTATTAAATCAGAACACAAAGTTAGTCTGAGGAAATATGGATTCAGCAAAAGTTGTATTACCATTACGTTACCAAAATGTAAAGAACGCCACTACTTCATATATTGCTTTTGAAATATTTTATACATCATATCTACTTCACTGCGCAATAATAACCGGCCTAATGGTATCTGAGTCCAGCTAGAATCCTGCTTTAAATGAACTTCCATTATCTTTACATTTGAATTCATTATCTCCAGATTTTTGACTCGGTTATACCAGTAAGGAGAATGACCTTCAAAGGGAGAACTCAGAACTGATTTAAGGCTACCGACCAGAAATGATTGTGGAGCATCTTTGATTTTTTCATCCACGGATTCATAATTATAATTCATCACCAGATATATTTTATAATAGGGTAAAATAATTGTTGAATCCATTTGCAATTTTTGCTGATAAACATGTTTAATCGATTCATAAATTTCATATAATGTATTACACCCGGTGTTTTCATAAACACCACCATCGATAAAATTACCATAAGTATCCAAATAAGAATATGAGCTAACCAATGGAAACAGTTCGCTGGTATTTACAGCGGTGACGAAAGGCAAGTTATATAATTGTCCACCCGATGCTTTCTTTTTGATTATTGAATAAGGATCTAAAAACAATTTATTTGCGTTTTCAAGTTTTATGGGGCTGAATACAGCTCTCCTGCCCTTTTGAGTATTGGCTGTGTTGATAAACAGAAACGGAATCCCGGATTGTATTTTCCAAATACTATCTTTTGATTTAACATACCAATATGATAAAAAATCATGATTCATCATTTTATATATTGCATCATAGCTGGACTTCTGATAATTTTTAGAAAGTGTATTTACAAATTCAATCTGCTCGTAATAATTCCGGTCTTTATCAAAAGGTTTGTTAATATTATAAATACCGTTGACAAAATCACCAATAAATAAACCCCAGAAAGCTGTACTTAAAAAATTATGGGCAAATATGGATTTTGTCCTTTTCAGGAAAGAATCTTGTTCCATTACAAAAATATTTCGTTTTTCAAGATTCCATTTACTGATCACCATGGATGCACCAACAGATGAACCCGAAACTGTAGAAACTGCAAATAAATTATTTCTAAACAAGCTATCGCTGCCAAAATAATCTAAAAATAAATTCATCCAGGCGGCAGCTCTGGATCCGCCTCCCTGACCAGCGACAAGTACGATAGTATCTGCTATTTGATCATTCCAGTTTTCTGGTCCCATCCAGTTTTTTAAAAGATTTGAATCCAAGCTATGACGTATATCCGGAATAAATGTTTCCCTGGTGGCTGGTTCGAGCCTAATATCGTGAAACGGAAGTTGCACAATTATTAAAAAATACAACCAAACAAATGTTAAAGTATACAAGACGAATTTTCTGCCGGAATAAGGATTCGTTTTAATTGAATCAGCGATTTCACCGCTTGGCTTGGTTTTGGTTAGTATAATCAAAGGTGTTTTTAAGAATGTATCTAAAAATAATGTATAAAGCGTAATCATGGTCATACCAACAAAAATTGGAGACACATAATGCAATGATTGATTTTTAAATAATACTGCAAAAAATATTATACTGATTATTATACAGAAAACCACTACATAATAGATGACTGTGGAAATTTTGTAATCCGCTTTTAGATTTGATTTATTTTGTGCACCCAATTCTTCCAGACTCTGCATCATGAAAAAATTAGAAAAAATCAATTGGGAAAAAATAATTAATGCCCAGGACTCCAACTTATTTGAATAAAAAATAAGAATTAACGAAACTACGACTACAAAAGAAAAAACAAACAAGATTAATCGAGTCAGTAGTTCGCTACCCAAATCGTCTCCCGACATTCTGTTGCTCATTTTATTTACGAAATCATATAATTTGTTTTGATATGTCTTTCGTCGTTCCAACACTAACAGCAATAAGATAAATGCCCAAAGACATAATAACAAAATCCAAAATCCAGGTCTGATCTCCAAAATATTAAACAGACATAAAAAGAAAAATACGATCAAGGGAGCATTGGCCAAATATTTTATTGAAAATGGTGCAATGTTTAAGTAATTAATTACATTTTTATAGGCACTTAATTTATCTACCTTGTTACCAATCCAGGCAGATGTCAGCACACAGGATAAAGTAGGAACAACCCATATGGCAAAAGATTGAATTACGAAAGCTGTTAGAACCAGAATCAGATTTAATTCTTCGCCATCTTCAAAAAGATGACTGATCAGGGAATTTCCCTGATTCATAAAATGTAGTATTGCCGGGAATATTAAAATCCATAGTATATAAAGCCAAAACCGCAAAATAAATTCATAAATACCATAAATGATATTTCGAATTTCACCTAAAATTATCTGTAAAGAAGGCAGAATTATTTTAATCCATTTCATAATTAACATAATTTAGAAATCTACGATCATCAGAATCCTAAAATAGTAAGACCTAAATATTTCAAAATAAGTTATGGATTCTATTTAAAACTGTGGCATGAATAATTACCTAAGGTATTCAGAATTAACAATACTCCATATAATTTGAAGCTATAATTTCTTAGATTTGTTTGAATATTGTTTCTAATTAATAACTGATCTTGGTTGGGATGAAGCACCTTATTCGCAACTTGAAGCACTTTCGACATCCTTTACGTGTCGTTGTTACATTGGCAATTATTTTCCTGTTAACTTCCTATGAGTCTCAATCACAATCACTTATCCTCAAAATTAAAGAAGCTACAGGAATTACATTATGCCGCAATTCTGCGACAGAATTAATAATACACAATACAAGCAATACCAGATTATCGGATCTTCCGGTAGTGCTTTATCTGCCGGAAGGCATGAATTATCTGCCGGGCACAGTTTCCGGTGCCCTAGAATCCAATCTCCAGCAACTAAACCAGCCTGCGTTTATTCTGAAATCGCTTAATGCCCATGATTCTGCAACCATCAGACTGGAATTTATGGCTACTTGTCAATTATATGATGAAGGCAATATGGCCATGACCTTTGCCAATAAGTGGGTGGTTCATTTTGGCACAACAGCTGACTCAATTATATCTTTCCCTGAATACCAGTTATTGACACCCTTATTACTAATCCATAAAATAAATGACACTACAGTATTACCCGGAACTTCATTCAGCCGAAAAATTTCTATCACGAATACCCGGCTTGGTTCGTTACGTCAATTTACATATGAAGACCGGCATGATCATCTAAACATTACATCCCCTTCCGGCACCATTTTGGAAATAAATGATACTATACTCAAACTTGGGTTTAATGCCTCAGATTTTATAAAAATTGGAAACCGGGATAGTCTGTTTGACAAAGATGAGACTATTGAAATTCTAGAACAAATCATTAGTCCAGATTGTCGCTTGCAACAGATCAGATCAGATTATAGGGCCTATTGGGGTTGTGCAGGAGATACTTGTAAAATTAAACAAGAATACAATGTAACTACTTTTAAACGGGAGAACGAAGCAGCCAAATTGCTATTTCTTACCGAAAAAAACTTCCCGACTTGCATTTGTGATGACAAAGGAACTCCTCAATGTTTGATCATTAGAAATAATGGAAATCATATTGCAGAAAATATAGTCATCACATTAAAAGCTACTGACTTACTCAACATGAATCCATATGGTTTTGTACATGGAAGCGTACGGGTTACTGGAGCAGCTCACATTCTGGATACCCAATATCTTTATCGACTGAGCCTAAATTCCTGCACCAGTGACCAACTATATGCCCATTGTATTGTCAGACTTTCGGAATTAGCTCCGGGAGAAGAGGTAAAAATAAATTTTAATTATACTACTTGTCTGGTTTGCTCTCCTAATCTAGGCAATCTATCCTGGTATTATGGTTATTCTTATAATTCCAAATGTGTACCTGATATCATAGAGTCCAGTGCTGTGGATACTAAAGTAAATATGATCAATCCAGGAAATACCATGATTGTGAAAAGCAGTTTTAAAGATAGTGTTGCTTTACTCGAAGAAAATAAAACGTACACCATTCAAAACCGGATTAGATTTTCCAAAAAAATAACAAATCAGGTGCTTCTTATAAATTATACGATACCCTGTCCTTTACGACTGAAAGATACACTTTTCTTACTGAATGGAGTTGCGCCAATCCGCAAAATCATAGTTGATCAGGATTCAACGATTCTTGTTTCACTGGAATACGCTCCGCCGTTTAATGACTCAGTTTTAGTAGAGTATCCAATTATAGTGGATTGTAATTATTTGTGTGGCCTTAATTTAAATACATTAGGCAATGTATTTTTTGTCACTGATTGTCCAAATAAACAACAATTACTAACGAGTATAGCAGGTTTGATTTGTATTGATGTTAAACTTAGCTGTCCTAACCGGGTATTTGACTGCGGACCCTGTGCCAGATCACAAACCGGATTTGAATTAAAATGCAACATACCTGCCCGAAGAGATAGCATACATGCCTATATTAAAGGTACTGCACAATCCTTTCGATTAAATTACGGTGGATCCGATCCGGACGATGACCGAATTGTAAATCCAGGAACCCTGGACACCAGTCTGACAAACCGGAAAAAACTTATTACCGGCGATTGGATTACTCATGAATATAATTCGACTATCGTGGCAAAAAACAATAGATACATGTACGATTCGATAGCGCTAATGGTTTCATCTTCTCCGGAAATATTTTACGATTCGATAATAACTGAATTCATCATAAAGGATATTAGTACAGGTATCACTTATACTGTAATGTACCCAATTTTCTCTCTTTATAAGAGTAGTAATGGAATTCCAAATTGCTCCCGTATTGTGCTCACCCGCACTGGGTTTGGTAATGGGATCATTATTCCGGCTACCGTCCAACTCTTAAACTTGTTTGGCGCCAATTTACCCTCCAATTTTCAATTTGAAAATGGTGATAGCCTGACAGCTAAAATACGTGGTAGAATTAGTAGTTATACGGTAGACAGAATTGTACCGATCGTATTTACATACAGAGCTTTTTTTATTAATCGCGATGATATTAAACCTGATCCATTTTCTTGTATGATTGACACAGATACCATAATCCTGGCTACCCAAGGAATTAGTTTTTCTCAATCCCAGGATACTATCTTTTTGTGTAAATCCAGTATCGAATTATCTCAGGCTGTCATCAGAGGCACTTCCTCATTAAAAAATTATTTTAATAAGGAATTTAGAAATCACTTTAGTCTGGACTCTATAAAAATTAGTTTGACTCCATTTAATCCTTACTTGATAATTGATAGTATTCGAATTGAATATTTTTATGAACAGGATAGTCTGGAAAGAATTATTCATTCTCAAAATTATCCGGTAAGACTGAATAATAACCGGTGGGAAATAGATCCGGATTTCATCAAACAACATAGGTATGATGAGTCATACGCCATCAGAATTATACCAACAGCACATATTGATGATTGCGAAAAATTTAAAACCATAAAAGGCAATTTAATTACAGTCTATTACATTAATTCGAAAAATAACTCGGTTTTTTATGATATCAATAATTCAAATGAGATAATTAATAGAATGTATTACTCTTCGGCCAATACTTTAAGTATTTTTAATGGCACTGATTATTTAAATATTCTTGATAAAACAATCAACAGCACTAGTTCAAAAATACAATGGACCAGCCTCATCTCTAACCTAAAGATTAATGGTGGATTTGAGTTTGAATTTATCATCAAAAACAATAGTATAAAAAATATAGTCATACAACCCATTCCGGGCATTACGATAAGTCAGCCGGATTCCATGCATCTGATTGTAGAAAATCTCAGAAAAAACCAAAATTATCTGCTTCAGTTTTCTGCCGAACATACATTTTGTTACCGCGATACAATACAGATCATTATCCGTTGGTTTTGTCAGGGGGATTCAACCAAATTAATTGACAACTGCAATTTGGATACATTTAATCTAGTAATCATTCCCGAATATCCCGAGTTGGAACTTTTTGTTGATACCTTGAGTAAAACTGAATTTGTTTTGTGCGATACACTCCCGGAGCTACTACTTGAGATTTACAATGCCGACCGGGGAGCTGCTTTTGATGTATTTCTGGAAGTATTTATTCCAGCAGGAGCTGAAATGATTCCGTCTAGTTTAAAATATAGCTATCCTAAAGGCAGTCCATTTCAACAATTGCCTTTTCCATTTTCTTTGGGTATGGGTAAGTACCGCTGGAATTTTTCTGAATTAATTCCAGAAATAAAATTAAACGGACTCCCCGGTATTAAATTACCTCCGGATTCTTCCAATGTGATTCAGATTAAAATGAATCTGATTACTTTTTGTAAAGCTGCAATAAACAGTTATCCGCGATTTTTCATTTCAGGAAAAAGCCAGTGTGGTGAACCTACCAATTCGATATTAAAACCTGGTCCATTGATACGAATTAAAGGTGTAACAAATCCAGGAACCTTTAATTTATCCATCCTAAATCCTGATCTGAAAGATTGTGCTGAAGAAACCAGTTTAAGGATTTCACTTCATAAAAATGGAATCAGCAATTTGTCTGATAGTCTTAAATTGAATCTGCCTCCGGGTCTGTTTTATATACCTAATTCGCTGAAAGTGATCAAAAATGCAGATAACAGAGATCCTGTTTTAATTACAGAAAATGGAGTGCAAACTTTATATTTTGGTATCCTGCCAAATTTAAATCCGGCCGACAGTATAATCTTTACTATTAGGATTGGTGGCTTGTTTAGCATTTTATGTACACAACAAACAGTGCAAGCTTTTACTTACACAAGAAATACAACGTATTGTTCAGCTACCGGAGAAAATTGTGATGTATTTGTGGAATCCGGCTCGGCCGAAATAATTATCGATCAAAAAACAGGAAGCCTGAGCTTAGATTCATTCAGCTTATCTCCACATGCTGATTCCGTAAATTTTAATTTGAATTTTAACTATTTCATTAAAGACATACATTTGATAAAAGAAGATAACATTTGCTTGGCTTTATATGAAGATTTAAACAAAAATGGAATTCTGAATTTATCCGATAAATTATTAGATACATTAATCATAAGGCGTGACCAAATTCCTGCTGATGGACTCTATTCATTTTATAAAAAAATTAGCCAGACTATAGTCCAATCCTGTCACTATCTACTCGCCAGTTTGCCAAAAAATTGTCTTTGTAAGACTGATACTTTGTCTTTTAGCTTTCATAGAACCCGGCAGTTTTATTATTCTGATTCTTTATGCCTTGGAGATTCAATTTATATTGGCACCACAAAAACGGAAGGTAAATCATATCAATGGATAAAAGGAAAAACGGATTGCGATACTTGTCATTTTATACTGATTCACTTTAGGGATAGTTTGTTTCAGGACTCTTTATATCAATATACATTATCAGAAACTGATTCTTCAGGCTGCGATGTTCATTATAATTTTACGATGCGATTGAGTCCTTCTACTCACGGAGAATTTACTTATTTGGAATCCTGTCCAGGAGAATTGATTCGTATTAATGCAGGTACACGTCAACATTTTATCTGGAAAGGAGATTCTATTTCAAATCCACTTTTATATCAACAACAGTTTATTAACTATCAGGACAAAACTCTTTATCTGAGTTTTAAAGATCAATATAATTGTCCAGCTGAAGATACATTTTTTATTCATACATTAATTGATACAAGCCATATTGAACTTAACGGTGACAGCATTGTCGCCTTAGGAAGCCCAGTTATTTATTGCATTAAAGGTGGAAAGTCATTTTTATGGTCACCGTCTTCAGGAATTGACTGTATAGATTGCAGATGTGTAACGATTGTTCCAAATGAAAGCACCACTTATTTTGTAACTGTTTTAGATAGTTTTGATTGTCCGCATGTTTTTCAATTTAGCATAATAGTAGTTTTGCCTTCCTGTGATTCATCCAATGTTTTTTTGCCGAATGCGTTTTCTCCGAATGCGGATGGCAAAAATGATATATTGTTTGTAAGAGGATTTAATGTTGAAAGAATGCACCTTGGGATCTATAATCGCTGGGGGCAAAAAGTTTTTGAATCTTTTGATCAGCAAAATGGTTGGGATGGGACCTTCAAGGGATCATTATTAGCTCCCGATGTATTTGGTTACCATTTAGAAGTAGATTGTATTGGAGGAAAAAAATATTTCAAAAAAGGAAATATTAGTTTGATAAAATGATTTGAATACAAATTATCAACACAATGAAAATTAAGCAATCCGAATTAATTACTTGAAGTAACTTCAGAATTATTTGAGAAATCCTTACTTCATTCAGGATTAACGCTCCGTTTTAAGCCATGAAATTAAGCCGGGAAAATAATGTTCCTGATCATCCCACATGGCCATATGACTTCCCTTTGGGCACAATAAAAATGTACCATTTTTTACCTGTGTGGATACCCATTTCATGTGTTCAGGATCCATTGTATCATCCTGAGCTCCGATCACCAATGTTGGTACCAGAATATCAGGAAGCTTCGTAGTGATATCCCATTTTTCTAATTTTCCTGAAATTCCAAATTCACTAGGGCCCTGCATCATGACGTAAATGGTCTGGTTTAATTTATTGAATGCTCTCAGAACACCATCAGGCCATTCCTCCATAGGAATTTTCATGATATGTTTTACGTAAAAATTGGGCATTAATAGTTCCATATATCTTGGATTTTCAAAATCACCTCTGGCTTCAATAGATCTGATTTCCTCTAAGACCGCGGAGTCCATCATTTTGGATAATACATTTTCAGCATACGAATCGTATAAAGTAGCACTCATCATCATATTAGAAATAATGAGTCCTTTTAGATTATGTTGATATTTTAAGGCATATTCGGCAGCCAGTATGCCGCCCCAGGAATGCCCTAATAAATAAAAGTTACGGTTATTTAAATTTAGAGCCTGACGTACTTGTTCGACTTCTTCGACAAACCTTGGTAAATTCCAAAGACTAGTATCTTCTGGTTTGTCAGAATTAGCAGAGCCTAATTGATCGTAATAATAAAACTCAATACCTTCTTGGGGAAAAAAACTCTCAAAACTTTCAAAGTATTCATGAGTAGCTCCAGGCCCACCATGCAGTAGCAAAACTTTTATTTTTGGATTATTACCTATTCTTTTTGTCCAGACTTTAAATTTGTTATTATCAATTTGTATAATCCTGACACCACCTGTTTTTATCCCGGCCTCATCTAAATTAAGATAACTGCAAGCATTCTGATCCTGATTTTCTTTGACCTGTGTATTTTGCTTACAAGAAAAAATGAATAAGCATACGAGTAGAAAGAATAACTGTTTCATAACAAGAATTTAATTTGAAATGGCAATGTTTTGGAGTTTTTGGGAAAACGTTGGATGTGTTTTACTTCCATGATTTCAGGTAAAACTGAAGGCTGCAATATAGCAGTCACAAGTGCTTGAATCATCTGGTTGATCGTGACAAGGCCAAAAGCCAAAGCCTTTTTTCTGGTAGAAGGAATAAGCTCGAGCAGTTTGTATATTGGAATTAATCCGAAAGGCCACCGATGCCCGGGACCCAGTATATACCAGGGGCGTAAAAAAATAAAGCTTAACTTCAGTTTTTGAATATAATCTTCTGCCTTTTTTTTAGCCATTTGAAAATCTCTCATAATAAAACCAGGCTCCATGGCCACACTCAAAAATACAAATTTTCTGGCATGTTTCTTTTTTGCCACTTCAGCCACAATCATGGCAGAACGCAAATCAACCTGCTCAAATAACAGGCTTTTAAACGGAGAAGGGTGTGACACGCCGATTAAATGCACAAAAACAGCGTGTTCTGGCACCTTGTTTTCCCAGTCTTCAGAATGAAAAACATCAGCAAGGATTGGTTCTGCATTTTCAGGAACTTTGCGTTCAGAGCCTGGTCTGACCAGGACTAAAATGCGATATTTTACGGGATCCAATGCTTTGATTAATCTTGATCCCAGATACCCGCTACCGCCTGTAATAAAAATAGTTTCCATTGGATGATCCTATCGATAATTAAGTATTATATACGAAAGCTACTAAACTATGGATTGTGAAAATCAGTATTATTTAAGAATATGTATATTTGCAAATTGTCCTTTCAATTGAATGTATTTTGGATCAGGAAACTTTAATCAAACAACTTAAAGAAGGCAATGATAAAGCTTTTGAGTATCTCTATGATCATTATGCCCCTACTTTGTTTGGAATCATAAACCGGTTTGTTCCAAAACAGGATGAAGCCGAAAATCTGTTGCAGGATTCATTTTTAAAGGTATGGCGTTATATTGCCAGTTATGATAGTGCCAAAGGCACCTTGGCTACATGGCTGATTAACATAGCGCGTAATACAGCTATTGACTTTACAAGATCCCGTCAATATTCTAAAGACAGCAAAAACCAAAGTATAGATAATCTCGTATATAAACCTGAGCACAGTCTATCTGTTAAAATTCCGGATGATTGTATAGGCCTTAAAGAATTGGTTGATAAATTGGATCCCGACTGCAAACAAATACTGGAATGGATGTATTTTGATGGATATACTCAACAGGAAATCTCAGACGAATTTGATATTCCTTTGGGCACGGTAAAAACGCGGGCACGAAATGGATTAAAAGAACTAAGAATTATGTTTTCTTCATATTAAAATATCATAAATTGAATACAAATAAAGACATCACAAAGATTGATATCAAGTCATGGCTCGAAAATCCATCTGATAATGTAGTAGATAAAACGGAACAGGATCTTGAGCTTTTTGCCAAATCTCTGAGTATCCAAACTTCTGATTCTTTAAAATCTGGTATTCTGAATCAAATTTCAGCGTTAAATACTAAACGAAAACTACAGGGTCCTATTGATATTAAGCAGCCACCCCTTATTGATGAATATTCCAATTTAGAAGACTGGCTTGTTGCTACAAAAGATATTCATGTTCCTAAAAATTTTGAGGACATTCATTTGGAACCCATTTTCTCAAATAATAAAGTTGAGATGTTTGTTGCCTGGGTTTCAAAAATGGTTCCTGAAGAAGTTCATGAAGATTTATTAGAAAGCTTCCTGATTCTTGAAGGAAGCTGTACATGTCATATTAAAGATCAAAAAGGCGTATCCCGTATTGTCAAGATGCAGGCTGGAGATTTTATTACCATGAATACAGGAGAAACTCACGATATTATTATTACATCCGAAAAACCAACTAAAGCGGTACTTCAATGGTTAAAACTTGCGGCTTAAGTTGAATTTCCAGGATTTACTGGTTAAACTTATTCTTCTATTTTCAAAACCATATTATTTAAAATAACCGATAAAACAGTAAGTTCTTTATTAAAATACTCACAAACAAACAGCGATTCAGTATTTACAGAATACGTTACTAAAAGTGGAATTTTTGTTTTATCGTTTTTTATAAAAATTAATTCATCCTGGTCACTTCTAAAATACCAGATTGCATTTATACAGACCAATTCTGCTCCTCTGATAATATAAGCTATTTGCCGGATAAATGGATTTAATATGACAGCCTCACAATACTGATCCAAAATCTGAGACAAGGTAAATGATTGTATTTGTTGAAAATCTGTTTTTACTATTTGTTTATTGTCTATATCATTTACCCTAAGTAACACTTTAGAAGGATAAAACTGAACAGCGGAACGATACACTGCTGAAAACTTAAAATATTTTAATTGAACAAATCGATTAAATTGAAATTCTAAAAATAGAACCATTCGCTTTGAGTGTATCCCATAAAACCAATTGCGTCTGATAATAATTTTTTCTTCGTGTTCTACCCGATATCCCAAAAACAAAAACTCATCCTGCAGTAAAAGATCATCTTTGAAATCTTTTTTAGTAAATGGAATTCCAATAAAATTAAGGAGATCTTCTTTTTGCAAATCGTCCAATTTCCTAATATTGTTAAAGCATTTAACCAGAGTATAAAACTCACCAATTTGCAAACGGATTGGCAGAATCCAATCTGCATTATTTTTTAATTTCTCCGGTAGTAAGCGAATTTTTCTGGAAAGACCGCCCATACCACAATCGACCATGCGGGTTGAAATTTCCAGAATTCTGTGAGGATCATCTTTCAGGCAGGTGAATCCAGATTCCAATAATTCATCCAGCCATTTCGTAAGTAATTCAATTCCATTAAAAATTTTTGATTCTTTGGACGAACTGATTCTTTGAAAATAGCGATTGGTGCTCAGTTGAACTTAATTTATCTATAGAAACCAATTAATCTTCCAGCGATAATTTTTCTTTTTTATCCAGGTGTTTTATAGCTAATTCAGAAGCAATTTGCTCAGCACTTTTTTTATTAAAGTCTTCCGCTGTTGAAATTTCCGCTCCATCGATAAAGACCCCGACTTTAAATCGATCTCTTTTATCTACCTTAAATTTGGTTATTACTTTAAAGTCAATTTCTTTGGAGTGTTTTTGACACCATTCTAACAACTGACTTTTATAATTATCATCAAAAAACTCCAGCTGGTCAATATCAATAAATTGCTTGACAATTTTTTTTAACACAAACTTGCGGGTAAATACAAAGCCTTTTTCGATATAAATTGCACCTAACAATGCTTCAAGAGCATTACCCAGCATAGATTGTGAAATGGCGGTTTGATTAAATTCCATCATCAGGTGATCCAATCCCATTTGTTCGGCAATATAATTCAACATCTTCCGCTTTACAATTTTGGACCTCATTTTAGTTAAAAAGCCTTCATTGGCAGATGGGTATTTATTAAAAAGATATTCGCCGATCACAAAACTAAGGAGAGCATCACCGAGATATTCAAGTCTTTCATTGGATTGAGAAATTCCATTGGATTCACCTGAGTAATTATTCAGAGTTGATTTATGATAAAATGCCAGTTTAAAAATATAAATATTGGATGGGATAAATCCGATAAGATGATTCAAACGTTCTGCAAAGTGTTTGTCTTTTGAAAAAAACCTGTGATTTGTTTTCTTGTAATACTTAAAAATATACTCTAACATCGTTTAAAAATCACTGAACTATTATGGCCACCAAACCCAAAAGTATTACTTAAAAAAGCATTGATTTTTCGTTGTTGCGCCTGATTAAATGTAAAATTAAGTTTTGGATCCAAATCCGGATCATCAGTAAAGTGATTAATGGTAGGTGGTATAAAATCGTGATTGATAGCCAGAATTCCGGCAATAACTTCAATAACTCCGGCAGCACCCAACAGATGGCCTGTCATTGATTTGGTGGAACTAATATTCAGTTTATAAGCATCTTCGCCAAACACTTTAAGTATTGCCTTGGCTTCTGCAATATCGCCCAAAGGGGTAGAAGTGCCGTGTGTATTGATGTAATCGATTTGATCAGTGGAGAGACCTGACTCTTTTAAAGCCAAAGACATTGCCGTTGAAGCTCCAAGTCCTTCCGGATGAGGGGCTGTAATATGATAGGCATCTGCGGTTGAGCCGGAACCGATCATTTCAGCATAAATTCTGGCTCCTCTTTTTTTAGCAGATTCGTATTCTTCCAGTATTAGTGCACCGGCACCTTCGCCGAGTACAAAACCATCCCGATCTTTGTCATAAGGACGCGAAGCGGTCAACATATCATCGTTTCGTTCTGATAAAGCTTTCATAGATGAAAAACCACCTACGCCAGCTCTAGTTACAGCGGCTTCAGATCCTCCTGCCATCATAATATTGGCTTTGTTAAGGCGGATATAATCATACGCATTTGTTATGGCATGAGCGGAAGAAGCACAGGCAGATACCACGCTGTAATTAATACCCATGAGTCCATATTTTATGGAAATATGTCCCGGAGCAATATCTGTAATCAATTTAGGAATCAGAAAAGGGCTATACCGGGGCGGACCTGTATTTAACGCGGCTTCTGATAAATCGTGTTCCAGTGTGTTAAAACCACCAATTCCGGAGCCCCAGATAATGCCAAATCTGGACAAATCAGTATTCTCCAATACAATTCCGGAATCTTTCATCGCTTCATCGGCCACGATCAATGCATATTGAGCAAACGGATCGATTTTGCGGGCTTCCTTTTTATCAAGATAGGATTCTACTGTAAAATCTTTTAATTCGCAGGCAAATCGGGTTCGAAACTGGGCTGCATCAAAATAACTAATGGGGTTTGCTCCGCTCATACCTGCCTGAAGACCCTTCAGATAAGATGAATGGTTCAATCCTATTGGAGTTAAAGCACCGATTCCTGTAACTACAACTCGCCTCATACGCTGCTGCGTTTAATGAATTCTCCATTATGGTTACTACCATAAGGAGCGATAAAATTAGTAAACTATTAGATTCTTATTTGCAATTAGCCTCCAGATATGCAATTGCTTGCCCTACAGTCTGGATTTTTTCTGCCTGATCATCTGGTATTGATGTATCGAATTCTTTTTCAAATTCCATGATAAGCTCCACAGTATCAAGGGAATCTGCACCAAGATCGTTTACAAAACTAGCTTCAAGGGTAACTTCGGCTTCGTCTACAGCCAGTTTATCGACAATAATTTTTTTAACTCTTTCTGCAATTGTTGACATGATTAATAATTTATTAATGATTTTTTTAAACCAAGGCGCAAAATAAAGGATTCATATAAGGATTACCAAAATAATTATTGCTTTTTTTACTGACTTTGTCCTTGCTTTGCGTTCTAATTCACATAAATTTCAGAATAATTCTCTAATTTTAATAATAAATGATCCATCATAATACAAAAATTGTAGCAACGGTTGGTCCGGCTTCTGAGAGCTATGAGCAATTACTTGCCCTGACAAAGGAGGGTGTGGCCATTTTCAGGCTTAATTTTTCGCATGGAAGCCATTCTGATCATGAAAAAGTAATTCAGCGTATTACAAAAATAAATCAGGAACATGAAGCACATATTGGAATTCTTTGCGATCTGCAGGGTCCCAAACTGCGGATTGGTCAAATTGAAAACAATAGCCTGGAAGTAATTCCGGGAGACATTATTCCTTTCTCCAACAAACCCTGTATGGGTACGAAACAGGGGATTTATATGAGTTATGAAAATTTTGCTGAAGACGTTACTGTCGGTGAAACCATTCTAATCGATGATGGAAAATTAGTTTTTGAAGTACTGGAGACCAATAAAACGGATCTGGTAAAATTAAAATGTCTTTTTGGTGGAACCTTGTCTTCCAATAAAGGAGTCAATTTACCGGACACCGCTATTTCATTACCTTCTCTTACTAAAAAGGATCTTGAAGATCTGGACTTTATTTTAAAACACCCCGTAAACTGGATCGCTTTGTCTTTTGTCAGAAAAGCTGTTGATATAGAAGATCTTATGAATCGTATTGAGACGGCAGGCCATACCGCCAAAGTCATTGCAAAAATAGAAAAACCTGAAGCAGTTAAAAATATCGATTCTATTATTAAGATGAGTAATGGAATCATGATAGCCAGAGGTGATCTGGGGGTTGAATATCCTATCGAAAAACTACCCACTATTCAAAAAATGATCATTTCCAAATGCATACAAAGAGCCAGACCAGTCATTGTGGCAACCCAACTCATGGATAGTATGATTAGTAATCCCAGCCCGACCCGGGCTGAAGTGACAGATGTAGCCAATGCAGTGCTAGATGGTACCGATGCCGTCATGCTTAGCAGCGAAACTTCAATAGGTGCTCATCCTGTTAAAGTGGTTCAGGCTATGAATAAAATAATTTTTGAAGCAGAACGTCACTATGCAGTCAATATTAAAAAACCAAAGCCATCCAGCAAATCCTCAACTTTTTTATCCGATGTAGTGTGTTTTAATGCCGCGAAAACAGCTGAAGATATTAAAGCCAGTGCAATCATCGGTTTGACAATTTCCGGTTATACAGCCTTTAAAACATCATCCTACAGACCACATTGTCCTATTTATATATTTTCCAGTGCCATGCATATGTTGGGTACTTTAAACCTTGTGTGGGGCGTTAGATGTTATTATTACAATAAAATGACTTCCACAGATGAAACCATTGAAGATCTCATCGAAATACTTAAAAAATATCACAAACTTAAACAAGGCGATCTTGTCGTCAATACAGGCAGTATGCCAATAAAGAAAAAATTAAGAACCAATATGTTGAAAGTTACCGAAGTTGAATAAATACATTGAACATTATTTTATTATGGATTATTTAAGTACAGTATAATGCGCCATTTTCTATCAATTTTACTTGTTTTATTTTTCTTTTCCCAACATTCTATTTCTCAGTCTAATGAAAAAAATATTGTAAATCAATCCTTACTGATTGATGCCATACGCGAGATACAAATTGGCAATAAAAATAAGGCTACTGAAATCCTGGCTGACTTAAAACATGAACCCGAATGCAAAGGTGTAAGTAATTACCTTCTTTCAAAAATTTTAAAGTCGGAAGGAAAAATTGAAGAAGCTATTGAAGCGATTAATTCTGCTATATTTTCTGAGCCTCAAAATACCTGGTATCTAAAATTCAAAATTTCTCTTACTGAAGAATATGCCAGAGATCTCGAAACGGCAATTGCTTATGAAAAATTAAGCTTACTTGAAGAAAAACAATTTTCACATTATGACAATGCTGCCCTATACTTTTTGAAAGCTGACGATTTTAAAAAAGCATTGGAAATTTTAAACAGATCTGAAAAAGTTTTTGGACTGCTTCCACAAATTGTCTTAAAAAAATCTTTTGCCTATTGCTTTATCAAAAAAGAAAAAAACGCTCTGGAAATATTGGAAAATGGCCATTCGAAATTTCCAACTGACCCCGAAATAGTTATCGAACTAATAAACACTCTAAGAGCTATGAATAAAAATGATCAGGCTCAGAAGTATATTTCAAAATTAAAACAAATCGATCCGGCTAATCCGGAACTTATCAAGTTTTTATCTGATTCCAAAAGTACTACTCAAAATCATGAAAATTTAAATCAAATCATTGAATCGAAAGATCTATCATTGGATGATAAAATCAAAATTATCTTTTTGCAGTTAAATCAGTATGCTGAAAGCTATAATAAATCAGGTTTGACTGATTTACTCAAACCGGCTAAATCATTAAAAGACCAATATCCCGAAAATTCAAAGACAGCGGCATTATTGGCAGATATTTATTTTCAACTCAATGATCTGAATAATGCAAAAAAAGAATATATTCAATCAATTCTTTATGGCACAGTTCCTTATTCAGTTTGGGATAATCTGTTATTCTGTCTTATCCGTTTGAATTACTGGAAAACAGCCAAATATTTTTCAGGCAAATGTGTTGAATTATACCCCAATCAAAGTTTTCCTAACTATGTGAATATCTTAAGTCAATACAAATTAAATGAGTTGAATGGTTTATTATCTCAATTAAATTTTCTGGAATTAATTGCAAGTCATAACATTCAAAAGAAAACGGAAGTCCTGATTTTGAAGGCTAAGATTTTATATAGTTTAAATAATACCACTGAATCAGAAAAAATTTGGAAAGAAGCGATTGAAAACGATCATGATTTCCTTACGACTCTTGAATATTGTCATTTTATGGCTTCTGTAAACAAATCGTATCCTGCTGAATATTTTGACAAAGCTATGCGTTCGGAATTTATTCACGAATCATTCAAAGCGGATAAAGCAGCAGAAATCTATTTTTATAAAAAAGACTTTGCAAAAGCAAAATCACATATAGATACATCCATCAGAAACGGCAATGATCAATCACTGGAAACTCTCGACTTGGCAGCTAAAATTTATAAAGCCCTGGGTATAACAGAAATAGCCAATTATTATACAGAACAATTAACCAAATTAACTGAAGAAGATTCTATTGATGCATATCGAATGATCACAGAACCTAAATGAAGACTTTCCAGTTATCTATAGCTATATCACTTATTTGTATTTTTTTTAGTTGCCAATCTGCTAAAAAACTAGCAACCTATAATAAAAGTGAAAGGTCTCCTTTAAAATTTGATTCAATAACGGCCGATTCGATTCTTGTGAGAATGGCAAATCATTCGGCTTTTTCCTATTTTAGTGCCAAAGGAGAATGTACATTTACTGATGATAACATCATTACTGAATTCAAAATTAATGCCCAACTGATTAAAGATAGTGCTTATCTGATTATTTTGAAAAAACTTGGCATTGAAATAAGCCGGATATTAATTAAAAAAGACAGCATTTCAATTTTGGATCGGATTGATCAAGCCATTTATAAATTTGATTATTCCGGTATGACTTCCAAATATTCAATTCCATTTGGATTTGGGCAATTCTATCAACTAATATCTGCTGCCGGTATTATTGACCCAGAGTCAGAATATCATTTTACAAAAACCAAGGATCAATGTATTTTAAGGGGTAACTCCTCACGGATTAAATCAATTTTTCATTTAGATAGTTTTAATTTATTGCCAATTAAATTTATGGTAAAGGATTCGTTAAGGGAAATGACGATTCATAAAATTAAATCCATTCAGGTAAACGAAAAGTGGCTACCCGCTACATTACAAATCTCTATAAAGTATTCAGGTGGAAGACAACAGACATTTGAAATAAATTGGCATGAACTAAAACTTGATCCCATATCTTCGCTTAAATTTAATATACCTGAGCATTACTCGAAACACTATTAGATGACTAAAAAAAGAACATATAGTATCCTTATCATTTCATTTTTGACCATCACACTGATTTTTCATTCGAAGAGTCAAAATTTCAACTCGGGATCTTCAAAATCACAAACTATTGAGCAATTACAAAAATCCATAGATCAGACAAATCTTTTACTCAATGGTTCAAGGGAACATAAAAGTCAGATTTTGAAACAACTTGAGCTTATACAAAGTCAGATTACATATCGGAAAGAGTTGCAACAAAATCTATTATCGGAAATAGATTATATCGAAAATCAAATTAAAATCTTGAATTTTCAGCATGAAAACAATATCAAAGAACTTCAGAAAAGGGAAAAAGAATATATTTTACTTCTTAAAAATAAATTAGTACACAGATTAACATATAATCCTATCCTGGCCTTATTGAATCCTGAAGATATAGATAAAAAAATTAAAAGATGGTATCTAATTGATCGGATGGAAAATCAAACAAAATCGAGCTATATTACTCTTCAGGAAACAAAAAAATCGTACAAGTTGACACGTGCACGCTTAGAGTCAGAATCTTGTAGTCGGGATTCGTTATTAAAATCAACTGTATTGGAAGAAAAGAATCTCGCTGCCGATATTATCAAATCAAATCAAATTATCAGGGACTTAAGCAGCAGGGAATCAGAATTAAATAATGAATTAATAGGATACAAAAAGAAAAAAGATGAATTAAAACTATTTATTGAAGCCAGTGTGAAAAATTTAACTGCTGCTAAAGAGTCCATTCAAAATCTCAAATCCAATTTAATATTAAATTACCCCATGCAAAATCCAACTATTATTTCCAGATTTGGAAATAATATGGAGAAAGGTAAATCCAAACTGATCATACGTAATAATGGAGTTGATTTACAATCTGCAAATCCTTTTGTAAAAAATGCATTGTCTGCTGAAGTTGTAGAAATCCGCAAAATGCCAAATCAATTATACCTATTGATAACCAGGTCTGAAAATTTATTTATCGTTTATTCAAATCTGGAAAATGTACTTTTGAAAAACGGCGAACGAATAGAATCAGGTGTAAATCTTGGAAAAGCTGCAAAAACTGCTGAAGGTCTTTATGAATTACATTTTGAAACCTGGATCGAAAAAACACCTGTAGATCCATTACGATTTTTAAAGAGTTAAAATTTTCTTTTTTTAGTATTACGAGTGAATGCGTTCTTGCAACCCAACTTAAAATTTTTCTAAAATAAAAAAGCCGTCTAGGATATCCTGAACGGCTTTTTTATTAAATGAAAACTTTCTTTTAATTTGAAACTACTAATTTTTGAGTTTGAAATTTATTGTCCTGAATCAAGCGAACTAAATAATTTCCATTTTCAAGTAATGATGTTTGTATTGGCAGATCAACTGCACCACTCATGACGCCGTAATCTTTTTTACTGATTACACGTCCCATTAAATCGACAAGCTCTAAAGACACACTGGATGAATTGGCGATATTAGTATGAACGATGGCCAGGCCAGTAGCAGGATTCGGAGTAATGATTAATTGAGCTGCATTTGATTTTGGTTCATTCGTTGATGTAAATAATCCATTAGCTATAGCTTCATCAATACTCAATTCATTTGCATTAATTATTTCGCCATTAGGATCCAGCATCATGGCTACTAATTTGATATTGCTAAAAATATATGTGGCTGGAATTACATAATTATAAGCTTTCAGATAAGAGGTTCCTGCTGGGATATCTGTCGGTAAATAACCTGCAGTACCAGCCCAACCATCCATTATGGTACGGCCTACATGATTATACACCATTCTCGCCGCCGGAACTGGATTAGGAAGTAACTCATATCCACCCATGACGCCATTGTTTCCTCCAGCATAAGCATTTGATTGATTATAGGCAGAAGTGGTACCTTTTACACCATCTTCAACAATAACCAGGTTAAAACGGTAATCTCCTGTAACATCTTCAGAGAAATCTGCTTTAACCTCAACTTGTAATTGTCGGGTATTGGCGTCATAAGCTGCACCTAAATCAAGAGCGACCGGTGTTAATTCAACGATTTGGTTAAAAAATACGGGTTCCATTCCGCTCGGATCTCCCAACGTTCTTCTGTTGGTTACGACACTTGGAAATCCTGTAAATCCTGGAAAGGACCTCATACCTAAATCGTAAGGAGCATGAACCATCGGATCGGCATTATGTACTGCTATTCCGATAAAATAATTCGGATAAAGTTTGGTTAAAGAATCCATATAAACGGCTCCTCTTGGACACCACTGGCACCAGGTACCTGTAGCTTCTTCAACCACAATCTTTTTATTTGGAGCTGGAACAACTCCTTCAATGGCAAGAGATCTGGTGTTATTACTGGCTTTATCGTCTACCGTGCCGTTTACTTTTGTAATGGCAAAATCAATATTACCTATACCACCTGGATACGATATCGTCTGAGAAAGTGGTAAAGCAGCTGATTCTACCAAATTATTTAAATCGACAGTATAATTTTCAACAATCGGAGTACCGCCATTAATTGACCATTCTACTTCAACTGAGGTTATTTTTGAAACACCAACATTTTTAATTTTAATTGTTGCCGGAGCCGTAGCACCCGCAAGATTTTTTGCTCTTGCTGTAACAGATGAAAATGATGCATCCAGATTCAGCGGAATATAAGGCTCATAAGTATAACTTACGTCATCCACATAAAAAGTAGAAAGGTTGTTTGAACTAACCGGATAAATGTCCATGGATGCCACCGCATTGTTTGGATTTGCCCAGCTTCCAAGTGAAACATCATCAACGAACGCTTCCCAATTGTTATCAGTTAGATTTGCTACAACCTTTAACTTAAACCAGGTATTTTTTGTATGCCTTCCTGAAGCCACGGATGCAGAACCACCCGTTCCTAAAGTAAAACGAACAGCACCGTCTGGATCAAAAAAAGCGTCCATTGACCAAATCTGACCAACGGTAGCATTTCCCTGAAAATTGAAATAAGCACCTGTACCGGAAACAACATACATCCACATTTCCAGTGTAAATACCCCATTTGTTTTTCTTCCACCAAATGGAAGAATTACATCTGCCGGCCCACCGCCTGAGGCTGTAGATAAAAATTTAATTGAATTGGTTCCACTATGAGCTTGCTCATTCGAAACCCGGGTATCGTCGGCTCCACCTTTTACGCCACTCCATGTGGTCCATTTTGTTGAACTTACTCCCAAAAATGCACCGGGAGTATACGAATCAAAATCATCTGCAAAGTTATTCTGGGCATTTATGCCACTGAAAACCATAACAAATGAGAAAATATGTAAAAATCTCTTCATAAAACTGATTTTTCGAGTTAATAAATAAAAATGAACATCAAATATAATCAGAATATAGGACAATCCCGGGATTTTAACAGCTTAGATTCTATCAAGACCATAAAAAGATACTCATTTATAAGTGATTAAAAAATGCTATATTTATATATCTGTTGTTCTGTTAATTAATTTATCCGAAAATCAATATTTCAATCTATTTTGTAATTTTTATCAAAACAATCATTTCAGATTGCTAAATTTCGTCAGATTCATCGGTCTCGCCATCAAATGGAATTAGCGAATCCGGAATTTCTTTTTGTGAATTCAAACCCAATTTTTTCATTTTCTGCGCTTGTTTGACCAAACTTCCTTTGCCATCACGCAATTGCCCGATTGCCTTTAAATAGGAGTCCTGAGATCTGTTAATATGTCTTCCGACATCTTCCATAGTTTCTAAAAATCCGACCATTTTATCATATAATCTTTCACCTTGTCTGGCTATTTCCATAGCATTTTTACTTTGCTGTTCCCGTTTCCATAAATCCGCTATCAGTTTTAATGCAGCAATCAAATTAGTTGGGCTAATTAATAAAATACGTTTTGCATACGCATATGCCCAAAGTTCCGGATCAAATTTCATAGCCATTATATACGCTGGTTCTATGGGTATAAACATCATCGTGAAATCCAATGTACCGGTAACTGTATCATATTTTTTATCGCCTAATTGGTCGATATGCTGATACATCGATTTAATATGTTCTTTTAATGCAAGATCTTGTTCTTCTTTGGATTCGGCTGAAGAGAATCGGTCATATGCTACCAGAGATACTTTGGAATCGATAATAATAGTTCTGGACTCCGGCAAATAAATGATAATGTCGGGTTGCAATCTTTTACCGTCTTCATTTTGAATACTAACCTGGACTTTATATTCACGGCCTTTCTCAAGTCCTGATTTTTCCAGTATGCTTTCCAGTATAATCTCGCCCCAATTACCTTGCTTTTTGGATTCTCCTTTTAAAGCAGAGGTTAAATCTTTAGCTTCCTTGCTCAGCTTATGATTCAAATCTACCAATTCTTTTATCTTTTCTTCAAGGGAGAATCGTTGTTTAGATTCTTTGTCATAAGTTTCTTCGACCTGTTTTTTAAATGAATGTAGATTTTCACCCAATGGCTTTAATAAATTATTAATGTTTTCTTTATTGGACTCTGTAAATTTTATCGATTTTTCTTCCAGGATTCTACTGGCAATATTTTGAAATTCGATCTGTGACTGTCTTTTAATTTCTTCAAAATCCTTTTTTTGCAACTCGAGCCGCTCCTGCAAATAATGATTCTGGCTTTGCAATTCACTCTGTTTTTGTCTTAAGACAGTAATTTCATCAGTTTGTTTTTGACTCAACAATTTCAAATCCGCGTGTTGCAAGATAGTTGTATTCAGTTGTTCTTTAGTATTCTGAACCGTGCTGAGTAAAGCAGCGTTTTCAGAGATCAATCCCTGTAATTCGCTCTGTTTGGATTCATACCTAAGATTGGCATTTTTCAATTCATTTTCAAAATGGTTGGATTTTTCCTCAAGAACTTTTAATAAAGTCTGGCTTTCATTTAATTTATTCCGGATTTCTTCGGTACTCCTGGACATATTCATCCTGTTAATCAATATCAGAATGATACCTATAAAAATTCCGACCAGGATGGATATCAAATCAAGTTGCTGCATAGTTCAAAGATAAACACAGATTTCGCAGTTGAAAAAACGAATCCAAGATCAGCCAGTTGGGAAAGCGTAGAGCAAAATGCCCTAGGAGTTTATAAAAAAGATTATTTGGATCTGATGTATTTAAAGCTTAGCTGTTAATTGTGTACCCCGATAAATGCGCCAAAAACCGTAGATGATACAGGCAATAGCAAACACAATATTCCACGGAGGTGTAACAATTTGATTTATCCAGACAAATAATCCGAGGATTACATAGGCCAATCCCAGAAGGTAAAAAAATAATTTGCGAAGGCCCACTATCCTTCAAGCTTAAACTTAATAGGTAGCGTAAAGCTTACTTTAACGGGTTTACCATTGTGTTTTCCAGGTTTCCAGGGTGGCATCGATCTGACAACCCGGGCTGCTTCTTCGTCGCATCCGCCGCCAATACCCCTTACGATCTGTACTTTTTGAATATTGCCTTCTTTGGATACTTCAAACTGAACAACGACTGCACCTTCTATGCCATTTTCCTTGGCAATGGCAGGGTACTTTATCCGCTCCCTAATGTATTTGAAAAGTGCAGCTTCCCCATCCGGAAACGCTGGCATTTGCTCTACAAACTTAAAGACCTCTTCTTCCTTTTTTTCTTCAAAAACTGGTGGAGGCGGTTCAACCAATGAAGCATCTATTCCACCTTCTACTCCTTCTTTTGTCTCGGTAGCAATTTCTTTATCTTTTAACTCATCAATTGTTGGCGGTGGTGGTTCTTCATCTTTTACTTCCTCATCTTTTTTTACTTTAGGTGGAACAAATTTTATCTGATCCTTAATGGGAGGAGGCTCGACTTTAGGTGGAGGTGGTGGAGGTGGCTTGGTTTTATCCAGAGGTGGAGGTTCAGCCAGATTGACTTCTTTCATGGTATCCACTTTATTTTTTTCAGGAATCAAACCTTTTACCATATTGATAATCATTGGACTACTAACGGCAATCACAAAAAATAGGATACCGATAATCGCTGAGCGGGTCATATGGTTATCATAGATCTTTCGAAGAAGATATGCACCATAGCTTTGATTCCGTCCTTCAAAGACGATATCATCCATGCTGAGCTTCATATAATCTTTCTGTTCCATTGTTGGCATATTTTTAAAACCCAATAATTAATATAACAGTTCCACGATGAATTTATTTTCTTGACTGACCTATAGTTACACAAACCAAGCTATCTACCGGATCATTTGGCGGTAAAATAGCATAAGTCTTAACATTATTTATGGTCATCTCATCAAGGATATCAACAATATTTTTGTATTTAGAACCTGGTAAAGGTTTGATCATGGCAAAAAGATTGGTTGAATCGCCCCATTGTTCGCGTACTTCTTTCATTCTTCTTTGAATTACTTTTCTAACTCCTTTTGGACTGTAATCCACGCTATCTAATTCCAAATTAGTTTCAGCTGTAATTTCATCGGGTGAAACATACCAGTAAACCAAATTATTATTTCCAAGTAATAAAGAAACGGTTTTGGACATTTTTATGGCTGGTTGTTCTTTTTTATCATCATCGTCTTTGGCCGGTTTATTTACCTCCATGGTTTTAGGCCTGTTAAAGGTGGTAGCCAGCATGAAAAATGTAATTAAAAGGAAACCTAAATCCACCATAGCCGTTAGATCGACCCTGGTTGATTGTTTTTTCGATCGCGTTTTTTTGTGTCCTTTTTTCGCACCACTTTCGGGTACATTCATTTCAGCCATGATTCAATCGAATTTTATGCTTTAAAAATGATTTTGTTTATTCCTGACCGGATTTAGCTGAGGTAATCAGATTAAACCGGTTAACTTTTCTGTTTTGAAGAGCTTCGATTACTTTATCAAAGGCTCTATATTCAGTTGTCTTATCTGCTTTTATCGCAATTCTCAGATTATTATTCACCTGACGTGACCATAAAATCAGATCTTCAAGTTGGTGAGAACCTCCCGTTGTATCAATATTAAGTCCGGGTTGTATTGAATGAGCTCTGGCATTGGCATCCTGATCCAGCCATTTGGGAAGCTCCATAATATCCATACCCCAGACTTCCGTTAACCGAAAGGCATCCCGTTGATCTTCGGTAACCTGAATGCCATAACCTTCTATTAATTTATCGAGAAGGCCTAGCCGAGTAATCTGATCATCCAATCCAAAAAAGACTTTGCCCTCCGGAGTTATTTGAAACATCAGAATATCTTTTTCCGGAATCGGTATCTGGGCAGTGGAAGAAGGTATGTCGATTTGTGCAACTTCCTGAGGCCTGAATTTGGTGGTCAAAATAAAAAAAGTCAACAACAGGAAAGCCACATCGCACATGGCTGTCATATCAATTGTTGTACTTTTCCTAGGAATCTTAACCTTTGGCATAGTAGCTAATTTTGTGTAAGGATATTAATGTTTGGCAGCAAATGATTGAGCAATGGTGAAACCTGCTTCATCAATACCATAAGTCAGTCCATCGATTTTGGTTGTAAAATAATTATAAGAAATAATCGCTGTAGCCGATGATGCAATACCCAATGCAGTATTAATCAAGGCTTCAGAAATACCAGTTGACAAGGCAACCGCATCAGGAGCTCCTGCAGTCGCAATAGCCGAAAAAGCGCGGATCATTCCGAATACAGTCCCTAACAGACCTAATAAAGTTGCGACGGACGAAATGGTCGCTAAAATACCCAGGTTTTTCTCGAGCATTGGCAATTCCAATGAGGTAGATTCTTCAATTTCTTTTTGGATGGCCATCACCTTATGTTCGGTATCCATCCCACTTGCCGTGGACATTTCTTTATATTTTACCAGTCCTTCTCTGATGACATTGGCAACAGAACCTTTTTGATTATCACATTCTTTAATTGCGTCATCGATGCGATTACCATCCAGCATTTGTTTTATTTTACGGACAAAGTTTTCGATAGACCCTTTTCCTGAAGCTGCATTAATAGTAAAAAACCGTTCGATCATTACACATAATACAATAATAAAATTGCCCATTAATATAGGCACCATAAATCCACCTTTGTACATCATACCCAGATAATCGCCTGGATGTGGATGACCTTTTGGATCGCCATTTTCAAAATGGGAAGGATCTCCTAAAATAAATAGATAAATAAGCACACCGACACCTATGGATAAAGGAATGATGATGCTGGCAAAAAGTGAACTAAACTTACTACTGGATGCATCAGCACCCTTGGATTTTTGATTACTCATAACAGTCTGTGATTAGAGTTTTTGAATGAATGAATAAAATTTAATTTTAATTTTACTTAAAAAACATAAGTCCCGCAAAATAAATACTAAGTTAGTTATCCATAAAGCGGAACTTGTTGGACGTAATGATAAAACGATTTCCTTGAAAAATCGTGTAAATTATTTAGCAAATAGTCAATATTTTGATCGTATAAAAATTTGAATTTATAACTAATTAATAAATAATTTTTTACAAATAACACTTTATATTAATTTAAATTTAATTTTTTAAAAATCGCCTGCAATTTATTTTTTAGGTATCTAAAACAGGACTAAAAGTCGATCTGGAATCTTACATTGATTTAAAAATATTATTTGGTCTTACTAAGGTCCTTTTAAATAAAAAAGCTATACTTTTTTCAGGTATAGCTTTTTTATGTTGGTAAAATTAATTTTTAATTAATCAGCTTTTTGGAGCTACAAGGTCAAAGAACTGATCCAATTTTGGTAAAATGATTATTTCAGTTCGGCGGTTTACTTTTCGTCCCTGAGCTGTATCATTTGATGTTTTTGGATCATATTCGGAGCGACCGCCTGCAGTCATTCTGGAAGGATCAACTTTATATTTCTTTTGAAGCACACGAACTACGGCATTAGCTCTTTTAGAACTCAGATCCCAATTATCAGTAACGCATTCGCTTGACATTGGTACATTATCTGTATGACCTTCCACTAAAATATTTAAGTCTTTATGATCATTTACGACGGAAGCGATTTTTTCCAGAACAGCACCTGCTTTAGAGCTGATTACGGCGCTGGCTGTTTGGAATAACATATTATCAGACAGTGAAATAAATACAACACCCCCTTTCACTTCAACGTTAACATCTTCTGAATTAACACCTGCTAAAGATCGTTTAAGATTCATAACCAGAGACAGGTTTAAAGAGTCCTTACGGGCGATTGCCATATTCAGATCTTTGATATACTTATCTTTTTCGTTTAATGCATCCAGCGATTTTTTAATACTTTCGGCACCCGCTTTGGAAACAATTGATAAATCTGAAAGACGATCCAATAAGTTGGTATTGGTACGTTTTAACAATTCCACTTGTTCTTCGAGAGATTTCATTTTTGAAGCAGCATCGGCTTCCATTTTGCTCATCTGACTTTTAAAATCAGCGCTCATTTTGGTTTTGGATGATTCGCAATCAGCCAGACTGTTATTGCATTTTTGTAAACTCATTTTGGCATTTTCCATTTCTTCCTGTAAGCTTTTATATTTCTTACTGGAAACGCAGGATGTGACAAATAAAAGTGATATTAAAAGAATGAAATACTTGTTCATAATTCTTGTTTTCAATGAAAAAATTTGGAGAATAAGCACAAAATTAAGAATTTTAGCAAATAATGTGCCAAAAGAAATGTTAATAGCGGCATGATTACAATAGCTACTCATATGGAAAACAATCCTTTAAATGTATTTAACAAAGCCCTTGAGCCTTGTAGTTTTAATCCCTTAACTGGTTTTTACCGGGATGGATGTTGCACAACCGGAAGCGAAGATGTTGGAATGCATACCGTTTGCATTCGCGCGGACCGGGAATTTCTGGAGTATTCCAAATCGGTAGGCAATGATTTGTCGACACCCCGGCCGGAATACCAATTTGCAGGAGTTAAACCAGGTGACCAGTGGTGTTTATGTGCTTTGAGATGGAAAGAGGCATTTGAAGCAGGTAAAGCACCGGCTGTAAAATTAGAATCTACTAATAAAGACGTCTTAAAGTATATTCCATTTGAATGGTTGCTGGAATCCAAAATTGAGGTCGACTGATGGTTCTACCCTATTATTGGGAAGATTTATTACTTTGATTTTTTGAAAAATACTTAGCTATTACATCAGAAGCCCATTCTTTTCCACCTAATCCAAAAGCGATGGCAAAAGCCAGTCCAATTGATCCAAAAAAAATACTTACCACATTTGTAATGATCCCTTCACCAATGCCGATTTGTGTCAGGGCTATAGCTATTGTTATAAATCCAATACAATAAAAAACCAAGCGGCCAATCAGCTCGGAGTTTTCGTAATTATTTTCTTCCAAAGAGCCGACAACGATCCCGGAAACAAGTTCGGCGAGATAAAACCCAATAATGATTAATATACACGCAATTAAGATATTGGGTATATAAAATAAAAACTGATTTAATAAATCGGAGACCACATCTAAACCCAAGAGATTAAAAAATCGCACCAATACCATTAATATTATAGCCCAAAAGACCAGGGAAGATGCCAGACCAGAAAAACCATTTTTAATGCCCCGTTTCTCTATAAACTTATGAACGCCTGATTTTTGAGCAAGGCGGTCAAGTCCAAATGCATGACTTAATTTATATACGATCCATTTGATTATTAAAGCGAGGATCCACCCTAATATTAAAATAAAAATAGCATTGACTATTTTAGGAACAGAACCTGCCAATACCTGAGTATATCCATAAAAAGCATTCTGAATTTCAGACCACATAATATTATTTTTCTAAATGATATAGTTACAATTCGACAATCAATTCTATCAAATTCACTAAATCCTGTTATTCAGGATTCAGATCCTCAGTTATCTTTCTGATTACTTTAAATTCGCTTAGGAATGTTTTTGCAATAACTCTGAATATTGTATAAGCAGGAATAGCCGTAACCATCCCAATGATGCCTCCTATTCGAGCACCTATCATAATTACAATAAATATTTCCAATGGATGCGCCTGGACTCTTTTCGAAAAAATATAAGGTTGAATAATAAAATCATCCAGTAATTTAATAATGACAATAATAATCAAAAGATTAATTAATAGTGGAATTGTTTGTGAATAAAAGCTCATTTCCAGATTGGATGAAATGGTTAATAAACAGGCAAAGGCTGCACCAATAACTGGTCCCAGATAAGGTATTATATTCATTATTGCATAAAAAAATGCTATCAGAAAGGCATTTTTAATTCCAATAAAACTTAACAAGCTTACAAACAAAATCATGAGAATGGTCATTTGCAAAATAATTCCACCAAAATACCGGGTTAATAAAATACTCACATCGTCAATTACATTGCGAACTTTTTTTTCCATATCCGTTGGAACGGCCGCCTCGATAATTTCAGTAAATAATCCCCGTTCCCTGAGAAAGAAAAAACTTATAAAAATGATTGAAAAAAAACCGATTAAAAGATGTCCTGCTTTTCCCAACAGACTCCCAAAAAACAGGCTGATCCGGCTTGGATCAAAATAACCTCCAATTAATGATTTAACCTGATCTGAAGCACTGGGACCAGGCTCCAATCCTAAAGATCTTAACCAGATGTTTATTTTGTCAATTGGTTCCTGAAGTGCCAGCGATATCGAATTAAAATCAACTTTTGATAGTACAACCGCCTGTTGTATTATCAAAGGAATAAACATCCAAAGTAAGATACCAATAACACTAAATAAAGTAATCAGGGTTAGCAGCGATGCCAGCGATTTTCCAAATCCAAACCGGTACAAATGCAATTTAAGCATGAGAAAATTCATAATGGGCTGACCGATCATACTGATAATCCAGCTAATAAGTATATAACTTACTACTTCACTGAAATATCCTAAAATGAAGATAAGCGCAGCCAATATTGCTACTCCGATTATGTAACGATAATATTTTTGCCACATGGAGTAAAGATACAACGGTCGAAGCCTTCAACAATGCTCAGCGCTTAGAATACCTGTTTTTTTTTTGTGATCTTAACACAAGCTTTATAAGTCTGTTGATGTTTCTTAAGAATCTTAATATTCACACTAAAAAGCTTAAATCAAAGCATTTGAAATTTGAGATTTTAAACAATTTGCGTTTTTATTCCACAGCGTTTGGCAGCATAAAAATCTTATAAGAATACATCGAATTACAATATCTTTCCGCCATGAAGTTTAGCTGGATACAAAACAAGTGGTTTGCAGAACTAATCTGGATTTTATTGAGTATTTTTCTGTCGTTAATTGCCCTGATACCTATGTATGTATATCAGGTTGATTATCCTTTTGTACATATCAATATGCTATTTATTATTGGTTTCGTCAATTTTACCAGATGGTTGTTTTTGTGGAAATATACCCCTTATGCCTGGTATATACCATTAAAACTTGTTTTAGTATTTGTCATGATTCCCGTTATTTTTACAGGTTTTAATAAATTTTTTGAATTTAGAATCTTTCTTGATGATATAGGATTACAAGAGATTCTTACACAATGTAGTGAAAGGGATCAGCGGAATCTCTCACTATATATTAGGAGTGAAATGATTTTCTTCGGAACAGCCTATATCCTTGCATCCTCATTAGTTCCATTTAAAATGATCTGGAGTATCTGGAAGCAATATAATCGGAATGAGGTATAAGTTTTGTTCAAAGTTTTATAATTTAATATAAATAAATATGTCACAGGTAAAAGAATTTAATGACTACCGGACAAGGATGAATGACTTGATACTATCCCATGAGCACCTTGCATTGAAGCGGTTTTTTTCTTTGGATCATCAGATGTATCAGGAGGGTGCCCTTTCAGTTAAAACCAAAGAATTACTCGGATTGGTGGCATCCATGGTATTGAGATGTGATGATTGTATTAAATACCATCTTCAGAAATGTGACGAATTAAATGTCACAACAGAAGAAATATATGATGTTTTTGCAATTGCAAATATGGTTGGTGGATCGATCTGTATACCCCATACCCGCAGGGCCGCTGAATTTTGGGAGGAATTAAAAACGCTGACTAGCAAGTAGGATTAAATTGAAAGTAGAAAATCGCACTGAGTAACCTTCTTTTTCAGAGCTCAGCGATTCATCCAAATTATGCAATAGATTTGTCAACTCTTAAGAGTTGACAACTCATTAGCTTATGTTGCTGATTATCTGCGATTTATTAAAAAATAGCTTCTCTCCCGTTTAAACCCAAAATTTTGAACCAAATTCCAGGAAACTGAGGCATTTAAATAGTTGAATTATGTCTTTTGCAAGGGGTTTAATAAAGTAGTGTTGATGGAAATAAACCAGAAAAAGAAAACCAAATTAAGACTGCTTGTCACACATCCCGACCCAAACGGTTCTGGGTTTAAGTAAAAGTACATTAGTGAACGTAAGTAAGGGCAATTGGGGATTCTTTCACCTTTCCCAAATAAAAAAGCCCAAATCTGCAAGGCGCAAATTCAGGCTCTTTCGACTAAGGTCTCAAAATAAGAAAACTACGATCTTTATCTAAAATAAATAGATTGCTCAATAAATAAATCCGGACAAAAAACTAATTAATAAGAAATAGTTAATAGATATAAGCGATAGGGTATCTGATCTTTATAGATATACTGCCGCTGGGATTTGACGTAAAAGTACCATGGAGCTTTTGATTTTCCAAATATTCAACGAAAAATATTATAAAAAAGTTTATATATAAAACTCATATTTATGAAGCACTGAAATAAAGGGAGTTATTATAAAGTATTATGGATTCATTTTTAATTTTTTATATATATTATATTAATTTAATATATATTTAATTAAATTTATAAATAGGCAGAAAACCAATTGTTGCCTTTGGCCAATTTAGCTAAAAAACATATTCTCTTCATCTTTCTAAAGTACCGTTCTTGCTTATCTTTGCCCTCCTTTAATCTCAAAATGCCCGGGTGGTGAAATTGGTAGACACGTACGTTTGAGGGGCGTATGCCGCGAGGCTTGCAGGTTCAAATCCTGTTCCGGGCACTTTTTTCGCTTAGTTGCCACAAACAAAATTATTTTTCAGAATGGCTAATTTGTCAAGGTCTTATTTTCTGATTTTTGACATAATTTTAAGATATATCGGATAAACTCTAGAGATTCCCGACGATCTATATGCACATTGTATCTTTATGTGATTTTGAATTAATTTCATCTTATGAATAAAATTTTTATTTGTTGTAGTCTGCTGTTATTCCTTGGATCCTGTACCAATATTGACAAGCTGATTGATCGTGGAGATTATGAAACAGCCATTGATAAATTAGTTAAAGGTCTGCAGGGTAAAAAAAATAAGAAAAAAGAACAAATTATTCAATTGGAATATGTATTTCAAAAAGCACAGGAACGTGATTTGCGAATTGAAAAATCTCTGCGGGATGAAAATCTACCTGATAACTGGTCAAAGATATATTCCATTCATACATCTATCTCTAACCGGCAAAATAAAATTGAACCATTGCTACCATTGGTTTCCATTGATGGATATCAGGCTACTTTTAAGTTTATAAACATTAACGAACTTAAAAATGAATCTAAAAAAAATACGGCAGATTTTTATTATCAATCCGCTTTAATACTTATTGATGAATCAAGACACAATTCCGATAAAGCTGCCGCTCGAAAAGCTTATGATTATTTAACCAAAATTGATATTCTGTTTTCCAATTATAAAGATAAAGAACAACTAAAGAAAATAGCTTATAGTCTTAGTTTGCAAAACTACCTGGTTAAAATAGTCAATAACACAAAACAAATCATACCCGAAAACATTGAATCAGAGCTACTCGAATTAAGCCTGGATGGTTTGAATAGCAAATTTAAAAACTTTGATCTTAAAAAAAATCCAACTATCAGTTACGATTATTATATCGTCATGAATCTGGTACAATTGGATTTTACACCTGAGCGTGAAAGATCCCGTGTCTATGATGATTTGAATGAGATAATAACTGAGCAAGTTAAAAAAGATAAAAATGGCAAAATATTAAAAGACTCAACCGGTAAAGAAATAAAGGAAAAGATTACGAAACAGTATGTTGCGACCATTGAAGAAATTACCCAATCCAAATCGGTATTTTTACGTAGTAAACTAGAATATATTCGTGCGAATTCCGGCGAATTAGAGTTTTCAAAACCCGTCGATGTTGAAGGTATATTTGAGAATCATATGGCCAGATTAATAAAGGGTGACAGTCGGTTTGTTTCTGACAATTGCAAAAAACGGCTTAATGGAAATCTGGTTCCGTTTCCATCTAATGAGGAGCTTCTGTTGGATGCTGCTGAAAAAATGAAGAAAATAGTTAAAGAAATTATTATTTCAAGGGAGAAATGATCTTTACTCATAATACTTTTCGGGAATGAAACCTTTAAAATACATCATCATTTTACCAGTAAAAGCATACCAGTACTTGATTTCACCATTATTGGGAAAGAATTGCCGATTTCAACCCAGTTGTTCAAATTACATGATTCAGGCAGTTGAAGAATGGGGCATAATTAAAGGATTTCTTCTGGGTTTACGAAGGATTTTCAAATGTCACCCCTGGGGTGGCTCCGGATCGGATCCTGTCCCTAAAAAAGAGACTAATTCCATTTAGTCCGGCATTCTGATCCTATTCAGAATTCTGAAAATCCCCCGAATCAGATCATTCTTAGCTAATTTTAAAAGTTAAAAAAGAGTATGTAAGGCAATTAGCAAAAGTTATTAAACTAAAATCCATTACTTTTACAGTCAAAATAAAAACAAGCTTATATGAAAAAATCTCTACCATTAATTTTGGTTTGTTTCCTGTTTACAAATCTATTGTTTTCCCAATCTCAACGGAAAGTATTGATTGAACATTTTACACAAGCTTCCTGCGGACCCTGTGCCTCTATTAATCCAATCATTACCCCAATTATTGAACGCAATGCTTCCAAGGTAACAAAAATTACACACCAGGTAAGCTGGCCAGGTGTAGATCCTATGAATAAGGACAATCCGGGTGAAGTACAAAACCGGGTAAATTATTATGGAGTAACAGGTGTTCCGGATGTATTTTTAAATGCATATAGCTCTGGAAATCCAACCGCCACGATAACTGATGCAACCATTCAAAATGCCTATTTAATACCTTCCCCTTACGAAATTACTATTGTCAATACAATTTTGCCGGATTATAATTCTATTGAAGTAAATGTTACTGTAAAGCTTACAGGACCTGTTAGTGGAAACCCAATGCTGAGGGTTGCTGCTCTGGAAAAAGTCATCTCCTGGGCAACACCTCCCGGAACAAACGGAGAACGCGTATTTCATCATGTTCTTAAAAAATTCCTTCCAAATACCAACGGTACCAATATTTCTGAGATTAATCAGATTGGACAAAGCAAGACCTATACATTTATCTATAAATTTGATAAATTATATGACTTCAAAACTCTTGAAACAGCGGCATTTATTCAAAATGACATGACAAAAGAAGTTTATCAATCCAACAGTGCCCCGGTTGAATTTAAAGCTACTCCCGGTGATGATGTCGCCATTAAATTATCCAATGCTACCGGCGTATATGGTGATACAATTGTCTGCGGCACCAAAACAACACCTGTTGTGAAAGTATTAAATACCGGTAATAAATCGGTTACATCTATGGATTTTGTTTACAGTGTCAACGGGGGCAACGCCATGAATTACAGATGGACTGGTAAGCTGGATTTTCTCAAAGAAATTGACATTTCCTTACCGGCCATAACGTTTACTCCTTATAAAGGCAGCAATCAATTACATCTTGAAATTGTGAGCATAAACGATGTTGCAGATATTAATATGGTAAATAATATTACAACTCAAAATTTTTATTCCGCACCATCTACAACGCTGACTTCCCGTTTTGAAATGACCCCCGGTACTCAACCTAGTATGCTGGCGTTTGTCATTCGGGATGAAAACAATAAACTTATACTTCAGGATGGACCATTTCCCAATAATTCAACAAAAAAGTATGATCTAACTCTTGAAAAAGATAAATGCTACAGGGTATTAGCCACAAATAATACGGTAAGTCTTAATGGTACTTATAAAATTTTTGATGATCAGAATAACCTGGTATTTCAGCAGCGCGTCATCGGTGTTGGAAATTTTTTCAGAGATTTTGGAACATACAGTCTGGTGACCGGAATTAAAGATGAGCCCTCTGAATCTTCACTGGAATTATTCCCAAACCCTGGTCATGACCAGGTGACTCTGAGTTACTATTCTAATGAATTGCGGAATTCTACCATTCATTTTATAAATTCTTCCGGTCAAAAAGTTTTAAGTAAAAAACTTCAATTGAATCCGGGTAATAATTTTATTCATATTGATATCAGTGGTCTGAATTCAGGAGTTTATCTGGTAAATGTTCAATCTGATAAGCAAGTACATATTGGTAAATTTATTGTCAGATAAACACAAGGATTTTTATATAAAAATAAAACCCCATGGTATTAGACCACGGGGTTTTTTATTTTTATAATTTATATTTCTTACTAAATTATTTTAAGATCAGAAATTAATACCAAGACGGACAAACAACTTCCGGCCGTTGCCACCCATTTGCACAGCGTCCCAGGGACCTCCTGTTTCATTATTATAAGCCCAGCCAGCTGCACCCGGCGCAAAACCTAGATCGGGATGTGCATTCCATAAATTATCGCATCCTAAATACAACGTTGCTCCCTGATAAACTTTAACCGAAGCAAAAATATCCTGTACCCATCTGCGTCTGTATTTATATTCATCTCTGACCCGGATATTTTCATCAGCATCTGTAGGCACCTGAGGTTCGAGGGAGCCACCATCGCCGTAACCCAATAACTTGATTTCGCCAAAATAATTGAGACGAGAACCAATTGAAAAACGACTCCAACTATATTCAGCACTAATGCCAAATTTTGTTTTAGGAGCTGAAGCCAGCAAAAAGTATTGTTCACGTTCACTATAAAAATATTCGCGATTTGATTCTGAGGTATTCAATTCAGCCGGAACATTAATTTTATCAATACTCATATCCTGAATGTTTCCGGTAAATAAAAATTTAAAATTACCGGAACCACATTTGTGTGTATAATCCAAAACTACATCAATTCCGCAATTTGTCGTGTTGACTGCATTAGCAAAAAACTGTGCATAAGCTACTTTTAAATTTTGTAGTGTATTCCGTAAATTATCACTCAAGGTCGGATCATCAGCACTAAATTGTCCAGAAAGCACCACGCGGTCTTTAAGTTCAACTCTGTATGCATCAACTGAAAAAATCAGGTTGTTGACGGGTCTGATGCTTAAACCCAGACTCAGATTAACGGATTCTTCCTGCTTCAGCTCAGGAATTCCGGCGGCTTTAGTAATCGGGCTATAATTTGGAGCAATTTTTACTTCTGAAATCTGACCACCCTGTACCGTTGTAAAAGTAGAACTAAAATTAATTTGTTGCAAAGATGGTGCTCTAAAACCCGTACTGGCAGAAGCACGGATGGAAGTAGACTTAGAAGCTTTATATCTGGCCATCAATTTATAATTATCCGTAAATCCGAAATCTGAATAATTTTCTAAACGAACAGCAGCACCTACTAAAAAAGAAGGACAAAGATCAGCTTCAGCATCGGCATAAAAACCAATAGTATTTCTGGTAGCATCCACTTCATCACCCGGTTGATAGCCTGGAAAACCCTGAGCACCACTGGGTTTATTTTCATCGTAGTTTGCATAAGATGCTTCTTCACCCGCAAATAACTCATAATTTTCAGCGCGGTATTCGGCTCCAAAAGCCAGGTGTAAACCACTCCAGACACTCTCAAATTCTTTTCCGATATTTAAATTCACCGTATTTTGAGAGAAGCTGAATCCACCATCGTCAAAATGCGTTTGCGCAGCACCCAATCCTGAATTGAATGTTTGATCTCCAAAAAAATGAAATTTGTTTTTGCCATAAGTATTGCTAAGATCCCAGTCCCAATCTGAATTGAGTCGTCCTTTTAAACCGGCTGTGGCACCCAGATCTGATATTTCTGTTTGAATATGTGGGTTGAAGTAATAGCTATTATCATTTGTTTCTTTGATGATGCCAGGCACCAGAATAATATTTCCGGAGGCATCAGTAGGAAATCGCTCCGGATTGTCTGCAAACCGGCGAGTAAAAGCAAACGCATCTGATTTTTTAAAATAGTATCCTCCATTTCCATAAACAACTAATTTCTGTTCTTCCCGAATGGGTAAATCAACATTGACTGTTCCTCCATAAGCATCCAGAGAAGCATCACCATGAGCCCGTCTGTAGATATTAAAAGGTAGAATCATATCGGGATCCTGACGATAGGTCTTAGCTATATTATTATAATCGGCTCCCAGATTGATGACTCCTCCTTTTGTGCCAATGCCAATTCCATAATTTAATCCTGCGCTGAATGTATTTCCATCGAGTTTATCTTCATATTCATTATAACCCTGATCTTTAGCCAAAACAGTGTTGTATTTTGTATCATAATGTGTTGCGTAGCCTACATGGCCCGTAAATTGACCTGGATTTTTTTTGAGAATAATATTCATAACTCCCGCAATCGCATCAGATCCATACTGAGCTGAAGCACCGTCACGAAGGACTTCAATTCTGTCAATTGAGGAAGGTGAGATGGCATTTAAATCCGTTCCTGAATTACCTCGACCTTTGGTCCCAAAAACCGTAACAAAAGCTGTTTGATGTCTCCTTTTGCCGTTAATTAAAACCAGCGTCTGATCAGGACCTAAACCTCTTAAAGTTCCTAAATCGATATGATCTGCTCCATCGGCACCTGTTTGTTTCGTGTGGTTAAATGAAGGAGTTGCGGTATTCAACATTGAAGTAACATCCATTTTTGAACTTGGAAACTGGGTTTGGCTGAGCTGAATAACATCAACAGGAACTGCCGTTTCCGTATTAATTCGATTAGGTCTGCGGGATCCCACCACCACGACCTGGTCCAGGCTGGTTAATGAAGCCAGTAATGTTATCTGTAGCATTTGATCATTAAAATCTGATAGATCCTGCGCCTGATAACCTACCATGGAAATTCGAACTTTATCTCCGGATTTAATTTTCAAGGAAAATTTTCCCTCCATGTCGGTAAGTGTGCCATTACTGGTGCCTGTAATTTGAACCGAAGCACCCATTAAGGCAGTACCTGTTTCATCTTTAATGACCCCTGTTATGGTCTGTTGTGCTTGTAAACAATTCGTTAGAATGGCCAGCATCAAAATGACTAATTGTAGTTTTTTCATACATAGGTTTTTAATGAATTAAGGTAGTGAAGGTAGGAAATAGGATGCAAATTTTATGAAGTGTTTATTGAATTGGCATACTGATAAATAACCGTTGACATTGATTACCTTCTTATTCCAAAAAAAAAAAGACCATTACCTGGGGCAATGGTCTTTTTTATAATCAAGTATGAATTAAATTATTTTACAACTTCAAAAGAAGCTTGTTTAAATCCATTATCTGTTTTTACAAGCAGGTGGTATAAACCATTGCTAAGATTTTGAACATTAAATCTGGCTTTAAATTCTTTACCTGAATTCGAATCTTTTTGCTGGAATATAATTTTACCGGTATTATCTAAAATACTATAAATAATTTTGGATGTAGGTTCATTTAATACAACTTCCGTTTGAAACTTATCCGTAACAGGATTCGGATACATTTTTATTTTAGCATCGAGATCAGAAAGTTCTTTATTACTGACAATAAACTGATCACCGGATAAGACCATACTGACAGCTAATGGAGCCACTAAGCCGGTGAAGCGGAAAGCTGAATTGTCAACATCCGGAACACCTGAATTTGGATCGTAACCAGTGATTCCCAAATAAGGCAGGTTGTCAATATTTAAAATCCCTGCATTGGTTCTAAGCTCATTATCACAAGTATAATCGATGCCTTCATCGAATCCAAAGAATGTTGATTCCGAACCTGAATACCGAACACCAACGAATACGCCAAAATTATCTTCCGGAATGGTATAACCCAATTCGCCTGAATTAAAATCTTCCAAAGCGACTCTTGCGATTGCGGAAGATCTGGTTTCAGCTGCATCAAAAATCATGGTACCAACGGCGAGATACGTTATTTCGTCATTGGTTGCATCACCATCTCCGTTTGCATCAAACCATCCATAAAGGCTGGCTTCTGGTTGAAGATTTGCCAAAGTAGCCGGAGCTGCTATGGCCATACTGAACAATATTGAATCAATTTTGCAATCTTTACAATATGGAATTTTGAAACCTGTAATATATTCTGCATTGGTACCATCAGATCTACGGTAATTTGCTGTTATAAAAGGATCTCTTCCATTGCTTGCCAGACGAGCTTTTGAAAAAAGCTCATTGGAAATATAAAAATCCGAAACAGCTGTATTATCAGTTGTTGCTGTTTCGGTACTATCGGAACTGATTGTATAAGAAATAGTTCCTTTACCCCATGAGTTGATATTTCCGAATAAATCCTGGGTTTCCAGTACTATTTTATTGGAAGAATCTACTTCTATAAAAATACCTGGATCAGAAGTCTTATTATAAAACTCTGTAGGAGAACCCCCCGTTGGTGTGAAGCTGATTTTTGCATTCAATTTAACTCCGGTGCCTAAATTTTGACCTTTGTTTGTTATGGTAGCGCCAGGGGTGATGGTTTGGTCACCGGCCATTCTCAACCAACTTAAAGGATATGTTCCGAATTGTGCATGACAGATACCCGCACGGTTGTTTGTAGACATATCATTTGGAAATCTGATATTTCCAAGACAAATGTTGACAGTTTCACCATTAGCCAGTGCAGATTTAAGTTTTTGACCATCTTCAAAAGATAACATTACACAAGGAATAGTAACATCAGCACCAAAAGTCCCGGCTCCCATAGTTTGAACACCTGCTCCGGCAACATTATTTAAAATAATACAGGCGATAGCTCCAGACTGTTGTCCATGCAATGCTTTTAAACTAAAATTACAAGTACCACGATCCACTAATACAATTTTACCTGCAATATCTGCAGCATTCAGAATGTTTGGATCACAACCTAAAGTTGGATTAGCGGAAGCATCCTTGATCAGGATAGCATCACCACACCAAACATTGGAAAGTAAATCAGCTCCAAACTGAGCAATTCCATATGTATAAGATCCTGCAATCGAGGAAGGAGAATTTACAACAACTGCCTGACTGGAAACAGTTGATGAAATAATAAATAAAATAAATAAGTTAAGTAAAGCTTTCTTCATAATCGTAACGTTTTAATGAACTATAAATTTACAAACGATTAACGATTAAACCGATTAATTGTAGATATATAATATTTTCTAATGTTTATAATATTAAATTACAAATATTTAGAAAGATATTCTGAAATGTTGACTTAAATGCATTTCATGATGGGTTAAAGGCATAAATTCACAAGGATTTTAGGGTAGTGTCTCAGTTTGAAAATAAATCAATTCAAAAATAAAGCATTAATATATGAATGAATTATCAAATCAAGAAATTAGACTTAGGATTGTAGAGGCTATTTTGAAGCATCCAAAACCTGTTACCCTTATGGACGGAAATCCAATTGTAAACGAAGCAAAGGAAATTGAGGAATACGTTTGTCAATCGGCTTTGACTAAATGAAGCACTTCATTTGGGAAATCAACCTTTTCCGGAGACATAAAAATATCTTCTTTAAAATAAACACACAATACATGGCTGTCTCCCCTATGTAAAAACACAGTCATTTTAGGGCCACCAGAATTAAGCATAACGACATCACCGATTTTAAATTTAGGCTCTTTCATAAGGATTAGTTTAGTTGGTTAAGATGCCAAAAATACAAAAGGCTGGTTTCCCAGCCCTTTTTTTATTTTGAATCTGTAAGTCTTACTAAGTCCTCAATTTCCCAAAGCTTCTTAGTTAAACCTGCTTCCATTGCTGGGGTAACTCTTAATGTTTTATGAATCTTTACAAAGTTGTAATACATGAAATGTAATGCGATTGCAAAGCAATGATTTTCTACTTTTTTAGAGAAAGCATTTGTTAACCTTGTGAATCTTCTCATGTGCATTCTCATTGTTAAATTCTGTCTTTCGATATGACTTGTTGTAACGTAGTTAGGATTTGGGTTTCCTGAAATTCTTGTTTCTTTAGTTCCAATACATTCAGCAGGGCTATATCTTTTTTCATTTCCTTTGCCTTCTCCTTGACCGTAAATTTTTACTAACTGTGAATAGTCAACGTTTCCTCCGAATGCGTTATCAGTAGCTTCCAAATATGCTTTCAAGCCATCTGTAGTTAATTGCACTCTGTTTTTTAATCTGTATCTTAAATCTTCCATGAAAGGAATAGCAGTCTCTAAATCTCTTGAACCTACCAACCAAGAAAGAACTAATTTAGAATCTGGATCAATGCCTACAAATGTCCAAACATCACCTGCACCTTCTTGCATTTCATCAGTTACATTTTTTGCTTTAGCGTAAACGAAAGACCAGATTTCATCACACTGGATTCTTTTAGAGTTTACGTTTACCACGTTCGCATTATGGTATGCTTGACAAGCCCTTCCAACATCAACAAGTAATTTGGTTACTGTATTGATTGATACGTCTGCAATTCTTGAAGTTGCTCTTAAACTGCTTCCCTCAACAAGTAAGTTGATTATCTGGGTTCGTTTTTCGATTGGTAACTTATTCATGCATCAAAGATATAACAAATCCTTGAACGGTCAAGCATAAATATCAATTTAAATTATGGTATTTTTTATATTATATTTTTTATTAATATGTCTCTTATATAATAAAATAGTTATATTGCACTGAAAATCAGAATAGTACATATAATTGTAATATTTTTACAAAAATAACGTTTTTCAAAAGTATATTTGTATTGAAAATTAAATGATTGAAAGGTAAAAGAGACGAAGCAAAGTATCCTATTATCTTTTTAGAATTTTATCATTTAGCAAAAAACAAATATTGGTGTTTTAATTCTATGTTAAATAGAACTAAAACGAAACTAATATTTATATTGGAATAGTTATTGCTTAATAAACTAAAAGGTAAATCACAATGGCAAAGCCCACCACATATATACCAGACATTAAAGATCAGGCATCTGTTGATTTTAACAAAAGACTTAACGAGTTGAGAAACGTTAAGGAGTCTGTAGAGGTTAAAGAAAGAATTTTTGATCTCGTTGAAAAGGTGCTTGCAAAATCTTAATTATACAATCCTAATCCATCCTTGCTATTAGAGGACTTACAATTTAAAAAGTTAGAACCAGGTTTAGATTGCACGTCATTTGATTGCGATGATTTACCTATTAATGAATTTATTTATACTGAAGCAATAGATTATCAAAATGAAAATTTTGGTAATACATATGTGTTTTATTCAAGGGATGGTATTGTGAGAGCTTATTTCACAATTTCAAATGACTCAATTAAGGACTTAGGCGATAACCGTAGTCGAAACAGGTTTAATAGAAAAAACAGCATTCCAAACGTAAAAAGAACTATTTCTTATCCTGCTATTAAAATTGGAAGATTTGGAGTACACAAAGAACAACAGGGATGTGGTCATCGAGGGTTGGCATATCAGTTGATGGATTTTATTAAAGGTTGGGTAATAAAAGATCATAAGCCCGCAGTTAGATTTCTTGTATTAGATTCTTATAACCAGCCTAAAAATTTGAAGTTTTATGGTTCTAATCAATTTGAAACCTTAAACATAGATGCCGACACAGAAAGAGATACGGTTTTTATGTATTATCCATTATCAAGATTAGCCTAAAATCAACCTGTCTTCTTCTTCCACCTCGCCTTTGCCGCTTTCTTCGCAATCTCAGACCTTTTTTTAGCCGTCAAAGATTTCGCCCTTGCCTTTCCTCCTTTCAGTCCTCCAAGTTTTCCCAGAGCTACAGCAGCAGCATTTTTTCCATCTTCTGTTAATTGGATTTCTCCGGTTGCCAAATCAACTATACTTTTGGCTTTCTGATTAAAATCAGTAGGTAACTTTGATTTTTTCATATTCGCAAAGATATAACGGTATTCTTATCCGGTCAAGCATCTGAAAAAGCAAATAAATTCAAACTGAGACACTACCGATTTTAGTAAAATTTTGAAGAATTCTGATTGATAATTATTTTACCAATCAAGGTTTTAATGTCCTCATAATGATAATCGGCCATGGTATCCGTATCGTAACTGAATTGTGAAAAACTCGACTTTATGGTTTCTTTGGTAATGAGGACATTTTTAAAATTTATGAAAGATTTCAACGTTTCTGTACAGGCCATCATGGTGGCCATCCAAGGTGAAGCTTTTTTTGAAATAGCGGGTTTCGCCAGCTGGAAAGCAATTTCGTTTAATAAATTTTTATAAGACCAGACCTCCGCATTGACCAGAATAGATTTACCAAAAATTTCATGTTTACAGATCCTTGAGATGATCTTAGCGACGTCGTCGGCACTCACAATGCCTGTTTGTCCAGGTGGATAATATTTTAATCCGTCAAGAACATGTTGAAAAATATTCATAGATCCTTTTGTCCAGTTGCCATAACCTATAATTAAGCTGGGATGCAGAATGCACACTTTCATGCCTTCAGCTTCGGCGCGCCATATTTCCAATTCTGCTAAAAATTTTGATCGCGCATATTGTGAATTAAAGACCGGAGTACCTTTTGAGTGGACTGAAATGTTAAGTGGATTTGATGACCGTAGCAAGGTTGACGCTGAAGAAATGTAAATCAGTTTTTCAACTCCATGATAAATCGCGGCATTTACCAGATCACGGGTTGCCATAAAGTTTGACTGAAAAAGTTTTTGTTTGTCAGAAGCCAAATAAGATATTAATCCGGCGGCATGGATAATTGTATTTTTCCCACGCAGCTCTTGATCGTAAGCAGACGGATCAAGTAAATCAGCTTGAATCCAGTTAACGGGTCCCTCCGGATTCTTTTTAGATCTGGATATAGCTGAACAATTATATCCATCATTGATCAACTGAGTCAGAATACTATTCCCCAATAAACCCGTACCACCTGTAATAAAGACATTTTTATTTTGCATCCGGATTATTTGGATAATTGAATAGTATACTCAGCCAGATCTTCTATTTGTTTCTCTGTCAATGTATTACGAAAAGAAGTCATGATATTCCTGCCTTCAGTTATAACCAGAATTCGCTCATCACGATTGAGCACAGAATATCGCAGGTCGACGGCGCCATTTGTTTTCAGTGAACCATCGATTCCATGACAATTAACACAATAGATTTTAAATAGATCTGAGGTTGTTTGCTTTTCGGCGGTATTGGAATATTGGCATGCAATCATTATAACCAAGAGAAAAAAACAAACCAAAATAACAGAAAAACGCATAAACCTTAAAAATTTCATGAACCAATATCCGCAAAAATAGTTCTACTATCTGGCATTCAGGTTTATAAACACTATAATGTCGATGAACCAGCCTAATAAAAGGTTTTCCTTTATAAAAAATCAGAACAATTAGTCCATATTGAATCAACCTCTCTTTTCAAAATCCAAAGTAATGCAGAATAGAATTTTAGTAGTCATAATCTTCCTGCTTGTAAGCGATTTTAGTTTTGCTCAAAAAAAATATTCCCTTCAAGAAGCAATTGAATACTCTGTAAGCAATAATATAAAATTAAATACCCAGAAGCTGGATATAAAAGATGTTGATGCTCAGATTAAAGAGTATTATGCTATTGGTATGCCTAAGTTGTCAGCTTCTGTTTCGTATAATTATTTTTTAAAATTACCGACCAGCATATTTCCAAATTTTTTAAGTCCGGCTATCTATGAAGTTTTATTTGATGAAAATGTGATTCCACGCAGGGATATAGATGGTGGTCCAGGTATACCTGTTCAGTTTGGAACTAAGCACAATTTATCGGCAAATTTGGAATTTAATACCTTACTATTTGATGGGAGTTTTTTTGTGGGATTGAAAGCACAAAAATTGTATAAGGAACTCATAGTAAAACAAATTAATCAATCTGTATCTGAATTAAAGTATCAGGTGACCAAAGCCTATATGGCAGCTTTAGCCATTCAGGAAAATTTAAAATTAGTTGAGAAAAATATTTCGAATCTTGAAAAAGTTAAAAGAGAATTGTCAGAAATCTATTCTGCAGGATTTATTGAAAAACTGGATGTTGACAGAGTTGAATTATCCTTACAAAACTTACAAACTGAAAAAGATAAACTAAAACGAATTGCTGACATCAGTTTAAATATTTTAAAATTTCAAATGTCATTTCCATTAGATCAGGACATCGAGCTGGTAGAAAAACTTGACGATGTATTAAATAAATCTTATCTTGAAGTAATGGATCCCTCCATACGATTAGATTTACAGCAAAGGCCAGAATATAATGTTATTGCTCAAAGTCTTAAACTTACGGAAATAAATATTAAAAGACATAAAGTATCTTACCTGCCCAGTCTGTTTGGATTTGCCAGTTATCAGGAAAGTTTACAACGTAATAAATTGTTTGATAAAAATGATAACAACTGGTTTCCTACTTCTTTAGTTGGATTAAAACTAAATATACCCATATTTGATGGTTTTGATAAGCAAGCAAAAATCAGGAGAGCCAAAATATTACATGAAAGGACCAACTTGCAGTTTGCAGAATTTGAATATGGCGCAAATTTGGAATTTCAAAATGCCAGAACGCAATACTTAAATGCTATAGTAACCATTGAATCCAGAAAAAAATCTTTGACTCTGGCTGAAAAAATCTATGAGATTTCTAATATAAAATTTAAAGAAGGTATCGGATCAAGTCTTGAAATCACTTCTGCTGAACGGGATATGTATCAATCTCAGGCCAATTTACTGGATGCTCAGATTCAATTAATCAATGCTAAGGCTGATCTTGATAAGAGTATGGGTAAATTCTGATAATCGCAAATCAATTCAATTCCAAAAGATCCATGTACCTTTGGAAACTCAGGTAAATGCGGGGTATTCAGCATAATACCCTACACCATAAAATTCTGATTTTGATCAAATTTTATAGTACCCATGTTTCACAAAAGAATCTCTTGTTGTTTTTAATTTTTTGAACAAAATTTTAAAACCTATAAAACTGATTCAATTGAATCTGAATATTCTATAATAAATGCAGAATTAATGATATTTTTAGATTATAAAAGTTTGTATAAATGGATCAGATGAGAAAAGAATATACACAATCTGCGTTGAGTGAATCGCAGCTGCAACAAAGGCCAATAGACCAATTTAAAATATGGTTTGATGAATGCATAGAAAGAGGAATTCCCGAGCCAAATGCCATGGTATTATCTACGGTCGGACCCGATCAGAAACCTTCATCACGGGTCGTATTATTAAAAAATTATCAGGAAGAAGGATTTGTTTTTTTTACAAATTATCAAAGCAGGAAGGGGCATGAATTACAATTTAATGCACATGCCTGTTTGTTATTTTTTTGGGACAAGCTAGAAAGACAAGTACGAATAGAAGGTGTAGTGAGCCAGTTGTCTGAAAAATTGTCTGACGAATATTTTTATAGCCGACCGGTTTTAAGCCAGATAGGAGCGATGATATCACCACAGAGTCAGGAAATATCAAGTCGTGAAGAGCTGATTCAAAGAGTTGACTATTATACAATCCATCCGGAAGAAATCAAAAGACCGAAACATTGGGGAGGTTATTTATTGACACCTGAATATTTTGAGTTTTGGCAAGGAAGAGAAAACAGATTGCATGACCGGTTTATTTATGAACGAAAAGAGACTGAGTGGCGAACGGCGAGAATAGCGCCATAATGAGTTTAGGACAGTACCTTTAAACTGAGGGAAAATCAATTCAATTTATATATTAAATTATTTTTACTTATATAAAATATTATTTTACAAATAAATAATACTTTATTAGGCGTGAGTCGTTTAAAACCATTTCACTTCCTAATTTAGACAATTCTAGCATAATTTGTCAAAATGTCCAGACAGATATGGTCTTTTTGTCATAATATGGCTTAAAAATGCTAATGGCACAGGTATTGAGACTTTAAATGAACTGTTTAATCAGGTATGACAATTAATGGAATTGCCTATATCTTTCCTTTAAATCCAGCACAAACTATATGAATTTTGACAATTTAGTATTTACATCCAAACTTCAGCAAGATGAAGAATTATTACCTTTTGTTGCAGTTGCGGATGACGAAGAGCCCATACGAGAAGACAATTTTGGTGATGTATTAGCTGTTATGCCTCTAAAAAATACAGTCTTATTTCCAGGTGTCATTATCCCGATTACGGTTGGCAGAGACAAATCGATTCGAGCCGTTACGAAATCCCAGGATGGTGAAAAATATATTCTGGTATTGACACAAAAAGATCCTAAGACCGAAGAACCAAAGTTTAACGATGTTTACCAAACCGGAACCGTCGCGAGAATTGTCAAACTGTTAAAAATGCCGGATGGAAGTCATACGGTCATCCTGCAGGGAAGAAAACGTTGCCTTGTTACGGAATGGATTCAGGAAGAACCCTATCTGGAAGCACGAGTAAGCAAAAGGGAACATATCGTTTCAAAAAAGCAAAAAGAATACGATATGATGATCAAAGTGGTTCAGGAAAAATCCAGACAGATCGTAGAGCTTTCTCCTCAAATACCCAATGAAGCCCAATTGCTTTTAAAAAATATTCACAACGATCGATTTCTTTTACATTTTATTTCTGCCAATATCAATATACCCATTGATCAAAAGCAGCAATTGCTTGAAATGGATGATTTATATTTAAAAGCGGAGATGGTTTCCAATTATTTGGACAATGAGTTAAAATTACTCGAAGTAAAGGATCAGATTGAATCAAAAGTCAGAACAGATCTGGAAAAACAACAACGCGATTATTTTTTAAATCAACAATTAAAAACTATACAGGAGGAGCTTGGACAAGATCCAAACGAACAGGAAATTGAAGAATTAAAACTAAGAGCTGAGAAAAAATTATGGGCACCGAATATTAAAGAGCATTTTGACAAAGAATTGAATAAACTAAAGAGGATGAATCCACAGGTAGCTGAATATTCAGTTCAGTTAAACTATTTGGATTTTATGGTGGATTTACCCTGGAATGAGTATACCACAGATACCTACGATTTGAAACGCAGCAAAGAAATTCTGGATCAGGATCACAAAGGACTTGATAAAATCAAAGAAAGAATTATTGAACATCTTGCTGTATTAAAATTAAAAGGTGACATGAAAGCACCAATTCTTTGTTTTGTTGGTCCTCCCGGAGTTGGAAAAACATCCTTGGGAAAATCAATTGCCAAAGCGCTGGATCGAAAATTTATCAGAATGTCTTTAGGTGGCTTACATGATGAATCAGAAATCAGGGGGCATAGGAAGACCTATATTGGTGCCATGCCGGGTAGGATAATGCAATCCATCCGAAAAGCAAAATCGGCTAATGCTGTTTTTATCCTGGACGAGATCGATAAAATCGGAAAAGACTTCAGAGGCGATCCATCTTCTGCATTACTGGAAGTATTGGATCCTGAACAAAATTCAAGTTTTCATGATAATTATCTCGATTTGGAATTTGACTTATCCAAAGTATTATTTATTGCAACTGCTAATTCTTTATCAACAATTCAGGCTCCACTTCTCGACAGAATGGAAATAATAGAATTGCAAGGTTACAGTACTGAAGAAAAAGTTGACATTGCAAAAGACCATTTAATTCCACAGCAGCTGGAAGAACATGGTTTAAAAGCAAGTCAGTTAAAGATAACGGATGAAATTTTAGAGCGAATTATTCAGGATTATACCCGCGAATCGGGAGTACGGAATTTAAACCGTCAGCTGGCATCGATCATGAGAAAGGCTGCCAGTAAAATTGCCATGGAGAAAAAGAAATCGTATGCGGTTAAAATCACAGAATTAAAAGATATACTTGGAATACCCAGATTTAATAACGAATTGTATCAGGCAGATCTTCCTTCGGGGGTTGCTATCGGACTAGCCTGGACCCGTGTAGGTGGTGATATTTTATATATAGAAGCCAGTATCTCCAAAGGCAAAGGTAAAATGGTGTTGACCGGCAACTTAGGCGAAGTCATGAAAGAATCCGCTTCAACGGCATTAAGTTTTATTAAAGCACATTCTGAGGAATTGCAAATAGACGCCGATTTTTTTGAGAACAATGATTTTCATATACATGTACCCGAAGGAGCCATTCCAAAAGATGGTCCGTCGGCTGGTATTACCATGTTAAGTTCGCTGTGTTCCGCAATTAAGATGAAACCCATCAAACCGTATCTTGCCATGACCGGGGAAATCACATTACGTGGAAAAGTATTGCCGGTAGGAGGAATCAAAGAAAAAATTCTGGCAGCAAAACGAGCTGGTATAAAGACCATTATACTCTGCAAAGAGAATAAAGCACATGTCGAGGAAGTCAATGCCTTGCATCGTTCAAACCTTGAATTCATATATGTTTCTACTATGAATGAAGTATTGAAACACAGCTTAAACATCAGCACTTTTTAGATCAACCGTGTTGGGCGATTTTATGAGCATTATAAAGTCTGCCAGATTTTTTATATAGTTGATCCTTACGGAGAGTCAATTTAATACTTCAATTTCTGGTCGACAACTTCATAAATAAATTTGATGGTCAGATATCAGAGTGCCGTTTATACCCCGATTTGAAGAAAAACAATATCTAATTGATTGTCAATTAAATACCTAATAGATTTGACAACTCTTAAGAGTTGTCAAATCTATAGCTGAAATTGGGTTGTTTTGGACAGATTTTTTGAACAAAAAAAATAGCCCGGTCAGTAACTGACCGGGCTATTTTTTATTTACTAGATAAAATTTGTTTAACGGGAAACGGTAAACTTCTTATTAATAACTCCGGATGATGATTTAATCTGAAGGACATATTGTCCGCTGGTCAGATAATTCATATCCAAAAGCTCATGGTATTTTCCTTTTACCTTGAAGTCATTGAAAGGAGCTACTAAGACGGCTTTTCCATTATGATCAAATACTTTCACCTCAAGTTCGCCATCCTGAGGTAGCCATAATTCAATTTTCATGATATCCTGAACCGGGTTTGGATAAATAAATACTCCTAAGCGATCTGGGGCTTCGACACTTACTGAAATGGTTTTACTGTATGTAAATACTCCAGTTTTATCAAGCTGTTTAATGCGATAGTAATATTTACCAGTTCTGTTTACATCGAAGTCGTTAAAATCATATTTGTGATGAGACAGAGACGGATTGCTGTGTGCATCTACCCGACCGATATCTCTAAAATCTTTATCCAACTCATGTTTACGTTGAATTACAAAATAATCATTATCAATTTCGACACCTGTTGTCCAATCCAACTCCGTAAAATCTCCATTGTATTTTCCTGCAAAGTCCATCCAGTCAATTGCTAATACCGTAGCTACTACTCCGGCATCAACATAATTTCTGACTTCACCTGCCTGAATTTTCATCATACGTGTACTTCCGTATCCAAATGTTCCATCCACATCACTATCCTTATTTGTTGGACCAGCAAGTGGTTTGGTAAAGGTATATTTCTGATTTGGTGTTTCAAATTTCAGATAATAATCACCTTTGACCATACCATCGAGCACATATTGTCCATTGGATTGAGTCATACTTTCACTTACGACGATGCCCTGATTATTATAGGCTCTGACTTTTACACCTGGTAAAGGTGCTTCACCTTCATCCTGAATACCATTGACATTCTGATCAATCCAAACAGTATTACCTATACTGGATTTGGTCTGGAAGCCTGCACCTATATGCTCACACAAATCGCCAAGATTTGGTGGGATGGCCATTGCTGCGAGAGCTACCATATCAAATGTTTTGGTTGTGTTGACTCCATTTTCATGAGTAATATCACTGTCTTTCAGTGGATTGGTACCCTGATATGGAAGACTTGCACCTAAATGTCCGGGTCTTTCAAAACGTATATAATATTTACCTGGACGTACGCAGTAAAAGATATAATAACCGTCATCAGAAGGCGTGCCAGGCTTAGTACCTGTCGTCACTCTTTCAACAACTGCCCCGGTTAAGGAATCAACCAGATAGACATAAAGGCCGTTTATACCTTTTTCGTTAGGATCATAGATCCCATTCAAGTTCAGATCAAACCACACATCACCCGCTAAATTCTGACATTCGGTTAAACCGAGATCCCAGGTTCTGTCATCTTCTCCCGGACTAAGTGTTGTAGTTGCTGTGGTATTTAAACCATTACTATTATCGACATCGCTATCTTTAAAATCAGCTCCTTGATTTGCAATTGTTACTCTGTAATTTACCGGTGGAGTAAACTTCACATAATAATCTTTCGGATACAAATCTTTAAATAAGTAAAGTCCGTTTGCATCAGTTGTGGTTGATTTTACCATGGTTTTGGTAACAGCATCAATTAACATCACAGTTACATTTGCAATACCTTCTTCTCCAAAATCCTGCATACCATTAAAATTGCGATCATTCCATACATAATCACCCAGAGAAGCTAATAACACTAAACCTGCGTCATATGTACTATCTCGCTCACCGATATCAATTCGTGTGCAAGGGCCTATTCCTGATAAACTAACATCACTATCAGTGGCATCATTACCACCTTTATCTCTAAGCGTATATCCAAATCCTGATGGGATCATGCTCAGATCAAATCGTACGAAATAATCTTTATCCGGAACCAGATTTTCGAAGAAATAAAATCCGGTATGATCCGTAGTATCTTTTTTAACGATCAGTCCTGTAGAACAATCATATAAAATTGCAATGACATTGCGTACACCCGGTTCTCCCGGATCCTGGATACCATTACCATTCAGATCATTCCAAACTTTATCACCCAAGCCTGCTATATCAATATTAGTACACACTGTATCTCTCTGATCCGGTATACCATCATTATTGACATCCAAAGCAGACTGATTAAACAGTCCTTCACCAGACGAAGGTGTGCCCGGAATTCTATAACCACAGGTTCTCATGATTTCATCGCCCACACTGGAAGGATTTGTCAAATCTATATTGACATTTACGGTCAGTGTATAGACATGAGATGAAAAAGGCGACATTCCCTGATTATTGGCCAATGTCCAGGGTCCTGTTCCGAAAAGTACGGCAGGTCCAGGATTGCCTGCATTACCAGGTGCTGTTGTTTGATAACTTGCATTGAGTATCTCGACATCATCATCAAATCCTGGAAGGTCTGTTAATCCATATACACCAGATCCTCCGCCTAAATTTTTCACATCAATTCGATAGACAATTTTGAAATTGCTATTTGGTAAATTGGTTACACTGACTATAGATTTTTCATGAACGATATATGGAATATCTGCGCAAGCAGTATCTCTATTATCCGGAATTCCATCATTATTAACATCCAATCTGGACTCATTAAATAAGCCTTCGCCAGTTTTTGGAGATCCTGGTTTCGATTTTCCACATTCATCATAAATATCATTACCTGTGATACCATCTTCAAGATTAATTCTCACATTCACTTTTACTGAATAATGTTGTGTAGCACCACCATTAATCAGTTGATTAGAAGCCAATGCCCATGGACCAGAACCCACCAGTACCAGAGGACCCGGATTTGCCGGATTACCTGGTGCGTTTGAGGTATAAGAACTATTTAAAATCGAGATATCATTATCAAAATCAGGACGATCGCTCAAGGAATAACTACCGTTGGCAGCACCCAGGTTTCTGACTGATATTAAATACTCAACACTAAATGTTCTTGCGCCTGTTTGGAATACTCCGATGACTCTTTTATCGTGAATCAAATAAGGAAGGTCGGCACAAGCTGTATCCCGTTGATCTGTAATTCCATCCCGATTAATGTCCAATCTTGACTCGTTGAATAAACCTTCGCCCACTTTTGGTTTGCTATTAGCTTTTCCACATTCGTCATAACGATTATCACCCAGTGCATCCTCCAGATTAATTTTCACATTAATCCGGATAGTATAAGTCTGAGTACTATTTGCTGCTATAGGTTGATTTGTTGCCAAAGACCAGGGGCCTGAACCTACTAAACCGATTGGACCCGGATTTCCAGGATTACCAGCAGCTGTACTAAAATAGTTTGCGCTGGTTATCGCAATATCATCATCAAATGCAGGTGCATCACTTAAATTGTATTGTGTTGCCAAACCTCCTTTATTTTCTACACTTATTTGATATTCTACCTGATAAGTATTTAAACCAGTGTTGGTTACACCGACCAAACGTTTTTTATGAGTCAGAACCGGTAAATCGGTACACGCCGTATCTCTTGCATCCGGTACGCCATCTCTGTTGACATCCAGTCTGGATTCATTAAATAATCCTTCACCGGCTCTCGGAGTTTTTGTTAATCGTCCGCACTCGTCATAACGATCGTCTCCCTTACCATCTGCCAGATCAATACTTACATGTACTCTCAGTGTATAGGTTTGTGTAACTCCAGCACCAATATTTTGATTGGTTGCCAGCGTCCATGGTCCTACACCCACAAGACCTACTGGTCCGGGATTTCCGATATTGCCAATTGCATTACTCATATAATTGGCACTTGTAATGGAAATATCATTATCAAATGATGGTGCGTCACTTAAGTTGTACGATGTCGAGCTACCACCTATATTGTCTACCGTGATCCGGTATTCAACCATATAGGTATTTACACCCGTATTTGTAACTCCTATAACAGATTTACGATGTTTCAGATAAGGTAAATCTGCACAAGCCGTATCCCTTTGATCAGGCACACCATCCCGGTTGATATCCAGTCTGGATTCATTAAACAGACCTTCTCCAAAGCGAGGTTTACCAGAGAATTTTCCACATTCGTCATATCGGTTATCACCATGTACATTTTCCAGATTCAGCGTCACATTGACCCGCAAAATATACGTTTGGCTTGCACCTGCATTTATATTTTGATTAAATGCCAGTGACCATGGTCCAGAACCAGCTAAAGCTACAGGGCCCGGATTTCCAGGATTTGCAGTAGCATTTGTACTGTAGTTTGCACTTACAATTGCAATATCATTTTCAAATCCAGGAACATCACTCAGATGATACTGGGTTGATGTACCTCCTTTGTTTTCAACTACTATGCGATATTCGACCTGATATGCATTAGCTCCGGTTTGTGTAACTCCAGACAATCGTTTAGTATGAACCAAATAGGGTATGTCGGCACATGCCGTATCCCGTTGATCTGTTATTCCATCTCTGTTGACGTCTAATCTCGATTCATTAAATAAACCTTCGCCTGATTTAGGTATGCGCAATGATTTGCCACATTCGTCATATCGGTTATCTCCATGTGCATCTTCAAGATTGATACTTAGATCAATTTGGATATTATATGTCTGAATACCTCCTGCGGCGATACTTTGATTAATTGCCAATGCCCACGGACCCGATCCAAATAATGCCAATGGACCCGGGTTACCCGGATTACCGATTGCATTACTGAAATAGTTTGCGCCGGTTATTGTTATGTCATTATCAAAGGCAGGTGCATCCGCAAGATTGTATTGAGTTGCCACTCCACCTTTGTTTTCTACTATAATTTGATATTCTACTCTGTGTGTATTTAATCCTGTGTTTGTAATACCGACCAATCGCTTTTTATGAACAAGGATTGGTAAATCGGTACACGCCGTATCTCTTGCATCCGGTACGCCATCTCTGTTGACATCCAGTCTGGATTCATTAAATAATCCTTCACCGGCTCTCGGAGTTTTTGTTAATCGTCCGCACTCGTCATAACGATCGTCTCCCTTACCATCTGCCAGATCAATACTTACATGTACTCTCAGTGTATAGGTTTGTGTAACTCCAGCACCAATATTTTGATTGGTTGCCAGCGTCCATGGTCCTACACCCACAAGACCTACTGGTCCGGGATTTCCGATATTGCCAATTGCATTACTCATATAATTGGCACTTGTAATGGAAATATCATTATCAAATGATGGTGCGTCACTTAAGTTGTACGATGTCGAGCTACCACCTATATTGTCTACCGTGATCCGGTATTCAACCATATAGGTATTTACACCCGTATTTGTAACTCCTATAACAGATTTACGATGTTTCAGATAAGGTAAATCTGCACAAGCCGTATCCCTTTGATCAGGCACACCATCCCGGTTGATATCCAGTCTGGATTCATTAAACAGACCTTCTCCAGATTTTGGTTTTCCTGATGCTTTTCCACACTCGTCATATCGATTATCCCCCAATGCATCATCCAGATTAATGGTCACATTAATTCTAAGCGTATAGATGTGAATAGTACCACCAGAGATACTTTGATTAAATGCCAGTGACCATGGACCAGAACCAGCTAAAGCTAAAGGGCCCGGATTTCCAGGATTTCCAAGGGCATTACTGAAATAGGATGCATTTACAATCGTAATGTCATTTTCAAAACCTGGTGCATCACTTAAATGATATTGTGTAGTTGCTGCACCTAGATTTTCAACAGAAATTCGATATTCCACCTGATATGCATTTAATCCAGTATTTGTCACACCAACTAATCGTTTAGTATGAATCAGATATGGCAAATCGGCACATGCTGTATCTCTCTGATCCGGTATACCGTCACGATTAACGTCCAATCTCGATTCATTAAATAATCCTTCACCTCGGATAGGTTTTTGAATTGATTTTCCACAACGGTCATATCGATTGTCACCAACAAGATCTTCAAGATTCAGAGAAACATTAACGGATATGATATAGGTCTGTGAAACTCCAACGCCTATAGATTGATTTGTGGCTAATGCCCAAGGACCAGATCCAGCTAAAACAATCGGACCCGGATTAGCTGGATTGCCAATTGCATTACTTGTATAATTTGCTGCGGTAATAATAATATCATCATCAAAACCAGCGGCATCACTTAAATTATATTGTGTTGGAACACCTCCCTTGTTTTCAACCACGATGCGATATTGCACCTGGTAATTATTAATTCCTCCCAAAGGTGAAACACCAATAAGTCTTTTCGTATGAACGATTAGTGGTAAGTCGGCACAAGCAGTGTCTTTTACATCCGTTATACCATCTCTGTTAGCATCCAGTCTGGATTCATTAAACAGACCTTCGCCTGCTTTAGGAATTTTCAATGCTTTTCCACATTCATCATAACGTTCATCTCCTTTACCATCAGACAAACTTATGGCAACATTCACCCGTAAAGTATACGTTTGAGAAACACCAGCACCAATATTTTGATTTACAGCAAGATTCCATGGACCTGTACCGACCAATCCAACCGGGCCTGGATTACCAGGGTTGCCTGTGGCATTACTAAAATAATTTGCACTTTCGATTATAATATCATTATCAAATGATGGTGCATCTGCAAGATTATAAAATGTAGATGTGCCACCTTTGTTTTCTACTGTAATACGATACTCTACCTGGTATTTATCCAAACCAGTGACAGTCGTTCCTATGAATGTTTTATCATGAACCAGGTAGGGAAGATCCGCACAAGCTGTGTCTCTGGCGTCGGTTATACCATCTCGATCGACATCCAGTCTGGATTCATTAAACAAACCTTCACCCACTTTTGGAACACGCAAAGATTTTCCACATTCATCATATTTATTATCTCCTTTTGCATCTTCAAGGTTAATGCTAACATTTACTTTGATCCTGTAATCATTTATACTACCTGCATTTATATTTTGATTAGTCGCCAATGTCCATGGGCCGGTTCCTATCAAACCAACAGGACCAGGATTACCAGGATTACCCGATGCATTTGTCGTGTAATTCGCATTAGCTATAACTATATCATTTTCAAAAGCCGGGGCATCACTTAAATTATATTGTGTACTAAGACCACCTATGTTTGCGACACTAACCAAATATTCTACCTGATATGTGTTGTAGCCAGTATTTGTTACACCGACCAATCGTTTAGTATGCTTCAAATAAGGTAAATCAGCACATGCTGTATCTCTTGCATCCGGAATTCCATCTCTGTTTGTATCCAATCTGGATTCATTAAACAAGCCTTCACCCACTTTTGGAACACGCAAAGATTTTCCACATTCGTCATATTTATTATCTCCTTTTGTGTCTTCAAGGTTGATGCTAACATTTACCCGAATGGTAAATGTTTGTATACTTGTAGCCGCAATACTTTGATTAATAGCAAGAGCCCAGGGACCAGAACCTATGAGTGCAGCTGGTCCAGGATTGCCTGGATTGCCACTTGCATTTGATGTGTAACTAGCGCTGTTAATATTTATATCGTCATCAAAACTTGGTGCATCAACCAGGTTATAAAACCCTGCACCTCCGGTATTGGTTACCGTAATTTTATAAGTTACCTGATAGGTATTCATACCTGTCATTGACGTTGATACAAATTCTTTTTTATGTTTGATTTTAGGTAAACATTCCTGAGGACTGGTATATTTTTTACTCTTAGTACAATTTGGATCAGCACTAAATGTAGCTGTTACTGTTTTTTCTAACCCATCTGAATTTTGTCCACCAATACTGTAGTTTATTGGACTAAAAAATGGCGCAAAAAATACCTGATTACCACCTCCTGAAATTTGAATCGTCAATGTTCCTGAATTGGGTGGGTTGTTAAAAGTAAATTTACCACTGATCGTATGATTATTGGTTGATGGGTCACATGGACTTACATCAATTGTTAAATCGCCGGTAAGGCACTCACAATTGGGCGGTGATTGATATTTTACACTCTTTGTACAGTTTGGATCGGCACTGAATGTTGCAGTCACCGTTCTTTCCAATCCATCAGATGTTTGTCCGCCAATACTATAATTTATCGGACTTCCAAATGGTGCAAAGAATACCTGAAAGCCACCTCCAGCAATTTGAACGGTTAATGTTCCACTGTTTGGTGGATTTGTAAATGTTACCTGTCCGCTAACTGTATGTGTATTATTTAATGGATTACAAGCTCCTGCTGTCGCTGTGATTCTGGTTAATTCACACTGACAATCTTTGGGTGCTGTATATTTTACGCTCTTCTTACAGTTTGGATCGGCACTGAATGTTGCAGTTACCGTTCTTTCCAATCCATCGGATGTTTGTCCGCCAATACTATAATTAATCGGACTTCCAAATGGTGCAAAGAATACTTGAAAGCCACCTCCAGCAATTTGAACGGTTAATGTTCCACTGTTTGGTGGATTTGTAAATGTAACCTGTCCGCTAACTGTATGTGTATTATTTAATGGATTACAGGCTCCTGCTGTCGCTGTGATTCTGGTTAATTCAC
>CAZALD010000020.1:0-65970 GCA_964486185.1 uncultured Saprospiraceae bacterium | reverse complement strand
GATGTGCCTTAGTGGCCTGATTCATTTTGCCACGAAGGCACGACGACACAGAGGAGCATGAAGTAGCAATTGTACGTCTTCTTTGATTATTCCAAATTTATTGAACAAAAAATTGGATCCGGAGTCTCCCGGTTAATGACAGAGAAGTCTATACACGACTTTAAAAGTTTGGCTATTTGGTTTGGATGCAGTTAACAATCATCTCCTGCAGTGCAAAATAATCCTTTACGCATTGCTCGTGTCCTTCCTCTAAGTCCCGGTGATATTCACCACCGGGATGAATGTACCGGATGATGCCATGTCTGTCGATTAAAAAACTGACGGAGGTAAATTTTTTGATAGAACCATTCAGCCAGTATTTTTTTAAATTTTTCCATTGATCATCCACCGCTATTGGAAAGCGAAATTGCTTTTCGAGAGCATACTGCCGCACATCTTCCGCGTCACATACTTTTGGCTCTGGTTTCGGATGATACATTCCAATGATGACCAATCCGGAATCAGCATATTGCTCATGCCAATCGTTTAATGCATCTGCTGAATTGATACAAAAAATACATTCATCTGTCCACCATCTGATAAGTACCACTTTTCCTTTTAATCTACTACTAGTTAACCGGGGTGATTGAATCCATGCCACCGGACTAAATTCAGCAGCTTTTTCACCAACGCCAGATTCCTTAAAACATCCAGGGCACAACAAAAAAAAAGAAATAAGCATTAACATACTCAACCGCTCATGTATCATAAAAATAAACCTATTGTACCAATTTAATTTTTGCATTTCAGATTCATCCACTATTCCGGGATACCCCCCGGTAAACCGCATCGATAAATGAAATTATTTTGGTCATCACCCAATTAAATCAAACGGCTCATCTGATCTGCGACAAATATCTACTGATGTCAGAACAAAAAAAATTAAATTGTATCGACTAAATTACAAGGTATTTAATGCTTCATCCTTTCCCAAAGCTTTATACCGGCCTTTGGAAAATGCACTGCCATTAAATTGAATTTCCGGTTTTAATTTTAATCTGGTTTCCGCATCGAGTTTTACAAAATCAGCACAGCGCCTTGAGCAACATGCCTCATATTTCTGAGCACAGACCGGACACTGTATAAATAAAATATGACACTGGTCATTTTTACAATTGACGTGATGGTCACAAATTGTACCACATTGATGACAGACACTGATAATTTCATCAGAGATCCGTTCGCCAAGGCGTTCGTCAAACACAAAATTTTTGCCAAGAAATCTATTTTCCAGTTTTTGTTGTTCGACCTGTCTTGCATACTCGATGATGCCTCCATTCAGCTGATAGACATTTTTAAATCCGGCATGTTTTAAATAAGCGCTTGCTTTTTCACAGCGGATACCTCCGGTGCAATACATGATGATGTTATTTTCTTTTTCACTCTGCAGCATATCGCGCACCATAGGTAAGGCTTCTCTAAACGTGACGGCATCCGGCAAGATGGCATTTTTGAAATGCCCCACTTCCGACTCGTAATGATTGCGCATATCGACGATGATAGTATCTTCAGCAGACGCAAGTGCATTAAATTCAAGAGCATTTAAGTGTATTCCACAATCAGACGAATCAAATGTGCTGTCGTCCAATCCATCGGCCACTATCTTATTGCGTACTTTTATAGCCAGTTTAAAAAATGACTTTCCATCATCTTCAATCGCAAAATTTAAACGGAGGCCTCGTAAAAACACGATGTCTTCCAGGATCTGTTTAAAATCAGTTAATCTGGCTGTTGGTACAGAAATTTGTGCATTAATTCCTTCTGCAGCCAGGTAGATTCTTCCCAGGGTTTGAATATCATCCAGCTTTTCGTAAAGATGATTGCGAAAAAATGGCGGATTGAGAATTTTGTGATATTTATAAAAAGAAAGCGTGGTGCGTTCTTCTGTGCTTATTCGCATTTTATGAAGGAGCTCTTCCCTGTTTATCTGATTGTATAATTTCCGGATCGGCTTCAAGGCATTATAGTTTAATAAATGGATAGGCCATCGCAGCTTGATCTGTCCATAAAAAATACATCCCAGGTTGTAAGTCAAAAACCATGATATTCTGGATACCTTTTTGTACCAAATTGCGACTTAGGGTTTGTCCTAATACATTGCGGATGGTGATTTCAAAAGAGCTTTGGCGTTTATTGTCAATTGTAAGTATATCCCGGGCCGGATTGGGATAAATGACCACATCTTGTATCTGGTCCTGGCTGGAACCGACGGCCAGGCGGGCTTTTTCGACGGCCTTTTCCACATTGATCAATCCATAGCCATATGTATTGTTGGGTAAGCTCATGCCGGAATAGGGAAAGCAATCAAAATCGGCTGTGAGGGGTTCAGCAGATTCCTCAATAATCGTTTCAATTTGCTCTACATGGCCGGCAATGGCCGGATTGGCTGAGATGAGCAGTGCCACCAGACCGGCTACATGTGGCCCGGCCATACTGGTGCCACTCCAAAATGCATAGGAGCTGTCAGGCAACATAGACAAGACATCCGATCCCGGAGCCACCACATTGGGTTTAATAATCACGTCCCGGTAATTATTGACCGGACCATTGCTGCTAAAACCGCTGATGGTGTTATTTGATTGAATAGCTCCGACACTAAAGCTATTTTTATAGATGGCCGGAATATTTCGCAGCGTATTGCAGGCAGCGCCGTCATTGCCGGCAGATACCACCACCACGATACCGGAGGCTTTGAGGTGATCGACGACCCGTTCCATAAGCGGAAACACCGAGGTATCGCAACCTTCTTCCAGGCTACAGTACCAGCTGTTGTTGATGACATGAGGACTTTTTTCCGGTAAGGGATTGAGGCCTTCCAGATCGACAGGTGCCAGAAAAAATTCGAAGCATTCGATATAGGTGGAAGGGGCGCCGTTGCCGCGTTCCATATTGCGGCAACCCATCCATTGCGCTTTGGGGGCCATGCCGATGGCAAACTCGGGTGTCAGACCCACCATGGTGCCGATGGTATGAGTGCCATGGCCGTGATCGTCGCAGGGTGCTTTGATATTGAGACCACAGGGATTGTCGCTGGGGCCGCTTAAAGGACTATTTTGATGAATGGCATCATGCCAGTTATAATTGTGATTTACCCCGGAAGGGCTGTTGCCGCGGTACTGAGCGGCGATAGCTGGTATATCCCATTTAATGCCTGTATCACAACCTCCGACTACAGTACCCTGGCCTTCGATGCCCATAGCCCAGGCTTTGTCGGCGCCGACACGCGACAAACCCCAGGTGATTTGAGGTGCCCGCTGGCTAAGAGCTGCTTTATGATCCTGGCCTGGCAAACTGCGGGTCGGAGCATCCAGGCTGATCCGGCCAACCGATGGCAGGCTGGCTATCTGCCCAACTTGCTGCAAGTTGAGCTCCGCAGACACAGCATTGACCAGGTAAAACGGACGGTAGGGTATATCGTGCAAGTCAAGATACGCGCGCAGCTCCTGTTGTGTCTGGTTGGCATGTGCCGATAGCACGTGATACACATACCGGGCTTTCTGGTCTTTTGTCCAGAAGCTCTTCAGGCCGCTCAAATCAGCCAGATCATTAAGTTCAATCAGGACCTGGGCCGAGGCCTGATGGTCCAATGTTTTTAAAACAGCAGGCGATACCTGTGCATTTAAAAATCCAACATAGATACATAGTATCGCGATTAGTAATCTCATCTGATCTGAATTTCAGGCAAAGTTAGGGAATTTAGTAAAACCAGCCTGTACGGAAAAACAACGATTACCCTGAGGATCGGAAAAATGAGGGAAGCTGGTTTTGGTAAAAATGGAATTAGTCTGACCCCTATACGTTTTGGGCAAGATCCATTGGCTAAAACATGATCTATAAGAGTTTTTGAAAAAAAACTAGTTGTATTTTTTTGCCGGTGAGCCAATCCAGGTTTCACCTTCGGGTATATTTTTGAGTACCAGAGCGCCTATTCCCACCACAGCATGATTTCCGATCGTCAGACCATCCTCCTTTTTTTCCTACTTTTCAAAAACATGCCTTGCATGCCCCTATTTTAGTGTGATGAATTTTGAAAATGGTTGTTGCAAGCCCATTCTAACGTATGTTTTTGCGAAAATTGAAGAATCGGATTGGGAGTATTTCCATTCAAAACATCTCAAAATCAAATGGCAAATACAAGTAGTAATAAAAAAAGAATGTAAGACTACTAAGCAAGATATTCAAAAGCTATACTATTTACGCAAACAAGAGTTGGTGATATTGAGTAAAGAACCTAAATTATTTGTATCCCAAACTGATACTATTGTTGTTCAAGCAATAAATAGTTTAATAATTTAAATATTAGAGCAGTTGGTTCAGTAGTTTTTTTTGGATAAAATTACGATCACATAGATTTTGCAGCTATTTAAGAAAATATATTCAGGCACCTGGTAATAGCACATTTGGCTTTTCCCTTAAGCAAATTGAAAACGATAGAATATTTATATCGTTATCAGAGAATTTTACTTAATATAAATTCCATTTATCGATTCTTAGACAAGATAAACAGTAAATTAAAGGAACTGGTAGAACAAATTGCGATTACCTATAAAAAAAGAATATTAAGTCGAAACATCAGAATTGTATTCTACCTTATGACTACACTAAAATTCCAGGTCAGTCATGAACATGATTAACGAATGGCAGGATTTAGTAAAGACTGAAAACATTAAAATACACTTATTTATACAGGACTACTGGTTGATTTAGGCAGTTATACATTTGGTTACGATATATTTGAAGGTAACATTTATGAAGTCCATACACTTATTCCATTTTTAGATAAATCACTGCAAAGTTTAATCTTAATAAACCTATTGTAGTTTCAGATAGAGGACTGAAAGCTAGTTAAAACATAAAGTCTTTATAAGAGAAATACTATGAATACATTATTGGTGCGATATTGCAAACTGAATCAGAAAAAATCAATAAACATATACTTGAATAGCAATTTGATAATGGAAAATTTCTTAAAATACACAAACCTGATAAAACTAAATTTATTGCAACCGATGCAATATGTTATGGCAAATTGAAGGAGCTTTTAGATTTTCAAAAACCGATTTAAGTATACGGCCTATCTGTCATGGTTAGCAACATAGAATTGAAGCACATATATGCATATCTTTTACTGCTTATGGCATTTATAAGGAATTAGAAAAAAAAGGTTTCAAAAGGTGGAGTCCAGTTTATCAATAAAAAAAAGCTGCAGGGCTAACACATAATATAGATGAATTAACAGATTTGCTTTCAGAATCAATGCGCACTAAATCTATAATCCTGAATGCGTAATGAACAAGCTGAATAATATTAAATTATTAATAAATATTTGTAGGGCTTTGCAATGCTGAAAACAGAAAAAAATCAACATCTAGTGGAATTATAATATAATCTTTGAGAATAATTTCTCCTGATTCTGGAAAAATTTATCATCCAACTTATTGGTTCGTCTTGTTATTTTTTTTAGAACTGTAATCATAAGCACATTGTACTGCATCGGCAAACATATCTTTATCAACAGCATTTAAATCAAAAAATGTAGCACCTTGTTTTCCCCAGGCTCCCGGTACCGGACTAATGGCTGCCGGATTATAGGCACAAAATACAGATTGATCCTCTAATGAAAGACGAAGCATGGCCTTGTGTTCTTTAGGCCAGTAAGTGCCAAATATTTTCTTGCGATACCGGAAGGACCTGGCTTCAAAATGGGGTTCCTCATTAGTATCGGAAAATGATAATGCCAGTTTCTGATATTCTTTAAATTCGATCATTTAAATTCTTCTTAGTTCTAATTACCTGTCAAAAAGACCTTTTGATAAACCGGATCTTTTCCTTTACTCTTTGATTGCAATAAATAGATACCATTGGCTACATCCCGCACGTCAAGTTGAATTTCTGAGCTATCAGAATTAAATACTGAAAAGGATTTTAAAATTTTTCCGGATAGATCTATTAAGTTAAAATATTGCCAATCAGAGTTTGCCTCTAGAAGTTGAAGACTGATAATTCCTTTATAAACCGGATTTTCAATAATCCTGTGTTTGTTTTTGTTTTCAGCCTCTTTAATTTTCGTCAAACATGATTTGGGCACAATACCATGATTTCCAAAAATAAAATCAAAAACAATTACAGTGGGTGGATCTACTTTATCAATAATTTTTTTTGTCGAATCAATGACTAAAAATGTAGGAAACGCAATTATTTTATATTGACTAACAACTGCATTTCCACCTCCTTCTTTGCCACTTATTGAAGGAAATTCAATTTTGAATTGGTCTTCATAGGCTTTGACTTCCAAATTGGTATCGTTGTAGTCGATTGACAGAAAAATAACATCCTGCGTGTTGCAACCATATTTTGTATATGCCTTATTAACCTGCGGGGCATAATACTGACAAGGTATACAAGTTGTAAAGAAAAAATCGAGGACAACAGTTTTTCCCTGATTTAGATAATCGTATAAACGGTGTTTGCCCCCATGTACATCCGTAACAATAAAATCAGGAGCGGGATCGCCAATCTGAGCATGTGTGAATAATGTTAGCAACATGCAAAAGCTTAGGTGTACTATTTTCATTTGAAATTATCTTATAGTTATGACTGGATAATTAAATTGACTTTCTGCACATGTTAAAACCAGATGATAATACATGGCAGGCAAATGATTTGTTCCGAGATGATATGTCTCAGGTATTTCGGTTTTCAATATTTCCGAAAATACAATTTTGCCATCCGGAGAAATTAACTGAATGCTCCACGGTTGCAATAGATGATCTTGAAAATAAATTTGAATTTCGGCAGGATAAATCTCTACAGATGGTTTGTCTATAACCAATTTATTGTTTGTAGAAGTAGTTTTATCGGGGCAAAACCGCAAAAGGGATATACCCACTGTTGGATCGATAGCATTATTGCCACCTATAGAATAAATACAATCATCTAAAGAAAGTACATTATGGTAAGTACGTCCGACAGGTAGTGCCTCTCCCTTCTGATACGAATGCGATTGTAAGTCATAAATCCAAACTTCTTTGGAGTCTTCAAAATCATGATAACCTCCTACCAGATAAATTTTATCTCCAACAGCTGCGCCGCCAACTCCATGTATGGCCACCGGAGCTTTTGATAAAGCACTCCAGGTATCGCTGAGTGGATCATAACGGTGTGCATCATTTACCGGAGCTGTATATCCGCCTCCGCAAAATCGAAAAATACTTCCATGAGTAACGACATGGGCACCATACCAGAATTTTGTATCCGGCAAATTGTTTTTGCGTTGCCACGAATCATTAACTTCGTCATACACTTCACACCAATTGGAAACGCCTTGTCCGGCCAGAGAATACACCAAACCATTTAAACTGACTCCATAATGAATGGCTCTGGCCTGAGTCAGATCTGCAGCTTGTTTCCAGCTATCTGTTTCCGTATTGTAGATATAGTGATGTTTAAGAGGTGAACCAGAATTTGGAAAACCTCCGCCAAAAAAATGAATCTGTTTACCTAAGGCAGCACCGGCCGGCTGTTGTGCTTTATAAGGCACATCTGCTTTTTGGGTCCAGGTATTATTGGCAGGATTATATTGAAAATGCTTTGTTGTGGCACCGCCAGTCGCTCCGCCACCCATCACATGTATTTTACCATCAGCAACGACAGCTACCGGAAATGTAAGTTTCTCAGGCATATTAGCCAACGATTCCCAGGATTGAGAAAAGCCTGAATTAATGAAACATATCAGAAAGAAACCAGGTAAAAGGGAAGCTCTTAATAAATCAAAACGTACGTTCATATTCATTATTTTTACAAAAATAGCTTTTTACAGGAACAAATGCTATTCCATATTTCGTGACAAAAGCAAACAATGCATCGCTATTCCTCGTTTTATGTCTTTGAATAAATGTAAACCTGGTATTATGGAAAAAAAATTTGAATATTCCAATGGTGAAGTAACAATTATTTGGAAGCCTGATTTATGTCAGCATTCTGGAATTTGTGTGCGTACTCTTCCAAAAGTATATCGCCCAAAAGATAAACCCTGGATTATAGTGGAAAATGCAAGCACATCAGAAATTATAGATCAGGTCAAAACCTGTCCTTCTGGTGCACTGACTTATAAATTGAATGAAAAAGGATAATCCCTGTTCCAAATTAAGTGATTCCAGTCAGGATTATCTTTAGATTAGAAATTTGCCATCAGAGTAAATCAAATTTCCATCTGCCAGAATTTCACCACCTTGCTTCATATCTGTGATCAGATCCCAATGAATTGATGAATGGTTTTTACCGCCACATTGTAAATAGGATTGTCCGATCGCCATGTGAATTGTACCGCCAATTTTTTCATCAAACAAAATATTTTTTGTAGCTCGTTGAATATTCATATTGGTTGCTATGGCAACTTCACCAAATCTTCGGGTTCCTTCAATAGCAAATACTTTATCAAGAACATGCTTTCCTTTCTCTGCGCTCCATTCTATAATATAACCATCCTTAACGATAAGTCTGACACCCTGTACTTCTTCATTCCACATCATACTGGGAAAATTAAAATAAATTTCACCCTGTACGGAATCTTCAACAGGACTGGTAAATACTTCTCCGGAAGGCATATTCGCTTTTCCATCTGAATTATTCCAGATCCTGCCCTTAACTGAAAAAGATATTTCAAATTTTGGATGTCTGTACACGATCTGATCACAGCAGTTCAGATAATCTACTTTTGATTGTTGCATAAGGGATAATTTATTCCATTCTGCAGCCGGATCATCCTGATTTAAAAAACAGGCAGATTGTATAAATGAGGTGTAATCCTCCAGATTCATTCCAGCCAAATCTGCCGCATATTGTGTTGGATACTGACACAAGCTGCGTTTTAAACTGGCATTACCCAATCGTTCAAAATACATTGCATCAAATGGTGCAATTGCGGCAGTACGGAGCTTCTTTTTTAGATCGACGACCGGATATTTCTCGTTAGCTTGATAAGGTGCACGTATCACCAGATAAGCATCAAAATGCCGGATTGCATTTTTATAGGATTCTGACAAATAAGCCAATTGATCCGGAGTACCTTTATGTAATAAGATGGCTTCCTGATCTTCCAGGCTAATTTCAAATTCAAGGATGGCGCCAACATCCAAAGCTTGTTTGTAAAATGCATTTAATAAGGGTTCTGCCAGAGTCGTACTTCGCACAAAAACTTTTTCATTTTCTTTCAGATACAAAGAATAATGTACGAGAAGTTGTGCATATTTTTCGATCCAGCTCATGAAGTATAATTTATTTTAAAAATTGTATTACCAGTTTTTGGAACGATACGGATATCGTATAAGATATTGCCTGGCTATCTGATCTTTTAATAATTCGCGCAATGCCGGAATATTTTCATTTGATTTTGCTGAAATAAAAATCAGCAACCCGGGAAAAGTAGTTTTCATTTTATTAAATAAATCTTCTTCCAGCTCTTTCCTGGTTTCATCATCGAGTAGTGCGTCAAACTGTGTTTCCCTGTAGGCATCCATTTTATTACAAACCAGGATCACCGGTTTATCTCCGGCTCCGATGTCCTTAAGTGTTTTTTGAACCGTTTCGATATGATCAAGATATTGCGGATGGGCAATATCCACAACATGTAACAGGATATCAGATTCACGTACTTCATCCAATGTTGATTTAAAACTTTCAATAAGATGATGAGGTAGTTTCCGGATGAATCCGACGGTATCAGAAAGGAGAAAAGGCATAGCATCCCAAACGACCTTTCTTACTGTAGTATCCAGAGTGGCAAATAATTTATTCTCTGCAAACAATTCTGATTTGCTAAGCAGATTCATCAGGGTTGATTTACCAACATTGGTATAACCTACTAAAGATACCCGGATCATTTCATCGCGGTTTTTACGTTGGGTTATATTCTGCAGATCAATCTTTTCGAGTTTTTTCTTAAGCAGTGAAATTTTTTCTTTGACGATCCTCCGGTCTGTCTCAATTTCCTGTTCGCCAGGTCCACGCATTCCGATTCCACCGCGTTGACGTTCCAAATGCGACCACATGCCCCGGAGTTTAGGATAAATGTATTGAAGTTGTGCCAGCTCAACCTGTGTTTTAGCCTGTGAAGTCTGAGCACGGCTTGCAAAAATATCGAGAATTAAAAAACTACGATCTACTATTTTAACTTCCAGTTTTTCTTCCAGGTGATTTTGTTGTTTACCACTCAGGTCGTCATCAAAAATGATCAGATCTGCCGGAAAATGTTCCATATATTTTTTGATCTCTTCAATTTTTCCACTTCCTATAAAAGAATGGCTGTTAATCGCCGGTAATTTTTGAGTAAATTTTTTAATGACTTCAGCTCCTGCGGTTTGAGTCAGAAATTCAAGCTCATCAAGATGTTCTGAAACGGTGGACTCTGATTGATCTGGGAGAATGACTGCAACCAGAATTGCTTTTTCAGGTTCTTTTGATATTCTCTTCTGAGTTTCCCGTAGGTTAAAGGATGATTTTTGCATACAGGTTTTAGTCCAGTTTTAAATTTTTTATATCATCGTATCCACCCAAATTATATACCTTATTAAAGCCTTTGCTTTTTAAATAGTCAACTGCCTTGCTACTGCGGCCACCACCGGCACAATGCAGAAAATATGTACCAGAGCTATCCCAACTGGCGGTTTTCTTTTTAAATTCATCACTATACCAATCCAAATGAATGGCTTTTGGATGATGACCAGAATTCCACTCTTCCATTGTGCGCACATCGACAAGTACGGCATTTTCTTTTTTATACCGGGTTTCAATTTCTTTGCCATTCAGTTGCGCATTTACATTTGATTTACAAGAAACAATTCCCAGAAACAAAAGTGCCAATAGCAATTTACAATTTTTCATTAAGCGTATCAATTTAATTATTTTATCAGAACAGAATCAATGAATTGAACTGCATTTTGTTCATCCACTTGTTACATTGTTTATCAAGATGTTGGCAAAAATAAGACATTCAAATTGAATAAACCGATTAATTAATAGTAGCTGGGGATATCCTTATTTTAAAATAATCTTGTAACCAAGAGCAGGAGTTTCAATAATCTGGTAAAAACAAGCTGCAAAACGCGAGGACTTTCTGTCAGATTTTCATTTTTGACAAATATCATTCCAGTCAATAACCATTATCATTCATTCGACTAAGCACAATAAATAGTTTTGAGTTTTTAAATAAAATCTGAATTATCATTATTAATCAAGTTAAAAATTCTGAACAATGAAAAACAATTTTTTAAAAACAAGTTATCTGATGATACTCGTAGCCTTTTTATCTTATGCATGTGGTGGTGGTGTTAAAACAGATGAGAAACCAGTGGATATGGAGGCCCTGATTGAAAAGCAACCGGAAGTACATGGTCTGGAAGTTAAGGAGGGTGAATTTGATTATACCACCCCATTAAACATGGAAATGGCTAACGCTGGACAAAAGATTTTTGATCTAAAATGCAGTGCTTGCCACAAATTAACTGATGAACGGATTGTAGGCCCCGGATGGGCAGGAATTACGAAAAAAAGAGAGCCTATCTGGATAATGAATATGATTACCAACGTCGATATGATGCTGGAAACAGATGAAGAAGCACAAAAGTTATTGGAGTTGTGTCTTGTCAGAATGCCCAATCAGAATGTAAGCAAGCAAGAGGCCCGGGATATTGTCGAGTTTATGCGCAAAAATGACGGCGAAAAGTAAACTGTACAATCTCCGTAAATTACCAATAAACAAGTTTAGTAAAGTGAACGGATCAAAATAGGAAATGAATCAGTAAAAAATTTGTACCATGAAAATTAATATGAAGAATTTTAAATCAATGAGGGTAATGTCTTTTTTAGGTTTTGTACTCATGCTGGTTTTTGTACTAAATGCCTGCAAGCCAAAAGGCATACAATCAGCTATCAGCGGAGACTCAGCTGTAAAGGCCTACGTGCCTCCCGGCAAATACGATGAGTTTTACAATTTTGTTTCCGGAGGATTTAGCGGACAAATGTCTGTATATGGTTTACCGTCTGGACGACTTTTCAGAGTAATACCGGTCTTTTCAGTAGATCCAGAAAAAGGTTACGGATATTCCGAAGAAACCAAGCCTATGTTGAATACATCACATGGATTTGTACCCTGGGATGATTTACATCATCCGGCTTTGTCCACGACAGATGGAATCCATGACGGACGATGGATTTTTGGTAATGGCAATAATACGCCTCGAATTGCCCGAATTGATCTCAAAACATTTCGAACCGTGGAGATTTTGGAAATCCCAAATAGTGGTGGTAACCACTCTTCCCCGTTTATTACTGAAAACACAGAGTACGTAGTTGCCGGAACGCGTTTTAGTATTCCAATGGGTGCTAATCAGGATGTGCCAATCAACACCTATAAAGAAAATTTTAGAGGAACTGTAAGCTTTATCAGTGTAGATAAAGAAAGTGGAAATATGAAAATTGCATTTCAGATAGTATTACCGGGTGTCAATTTTGACTTATCCCGTGCAGGAAAAGGAAAATCACATGGTTGGTTCTTTTTTACCTGTTATAATTCTGAACGAGCCAATACTTTATTGGAAGTAAACGCTTCGCAAAAAGATAAAGATTTTATCATGGCGATTAACTGGAAAAAAGCGGAAGAATATGTCAAAGCCGGAAAAGGTGTTAAAAAGACCGTAAAGTATGCACATAATAAATATGACGAGCATACTCATTCTGCCACCAGTACAATAGAAACTGAAGTATTGGTTATAGATCCAAAAGATTGTCCCGACATGGTTTATTTTATGCCTTGTCCTAAATCTCCGCACGGTTGTGATACTGATCCAACCGGGGAATATATCGTGGGTAGCGGAAAACTTGCAGCGACCATTCCGGTCTTTTCATTTACAAAAATGCAAAATGCCATTACTGGTAAAACCTTTGAAGGTGATTATGAAGGTATTCCAGTACTCAAATACGATGCTGTACTGCATGGTGAAGTTCAGAAACCAGGATTAGGTCCTCTTCATACCGAATTTGATGCTAACGGAAATGCCTACACTTCCTTTTTTGTTTCTTCAGAAATTGTAAAATGGCGAATCAGTGATTTACAAGTTTTGGATCGCGTGCCCACTTATTATTCTATTGGTCACTTATGTGTGCCCGGCGGCCCGACCAAAAAGCCCTGGGGAAAATATGTCATTGCTTATAATAAAATAACCAAAGACCGTTATTTGCCAACTGGTCCTGAATTGACACAAAGTGCGCAACTTTATTCTATTGAAGGTGATAAAATGAAACTACTTTTAGATTTTCCAACGATAGGTGAGCCTCATTATGGCGAAGCTATTCCTGCAGAGTTAGTTTCAAAAAACAGCACCAAAATTTACAAGCTGGAAGAAAACAAACATCCATCTGTTACCCTGGGTGAAAAAAATACAAAAGTCGAACGCAAAGGAAATGAAGTTCATGTTTATATGACTGCTATTCGTTCGCACATGACTCCTGATAATATTGAAGGTATTCGCGTTGGTGATTTTATGTATTTCCATATTACCAATCTCGAACAAGACTGGGATGTTCCGCATGGATTTGCGATAAAAGGAGCCAACAATGCAGAACTTTTGATCATGCCGGGAGAAACTCAGACACTTCTTTGGAAACCAGATCGCGTAGGTGTGTTTCCAATGTATTGTACAGATTTTTGTTCAGCCTTACATCAGGAAATGTCCGGTTATATAAGGGTTAGTCCTGCAGGTTCTAATGTTCCATTAGCATATGGCACAGGAAAAAACATGACCACGGCATCCAAATAATTTATTAACAACATTTGTAAAATATAAAATTATGAAATCAAGAATTCTTATTACCATGTTAGCCCTGGTTTCATTTTTACTTGCCTGTAATAATGATAAACCAGCTGGAACAGGAACTGATCAATCAGAATCCTCAAAAGCAGCGGATATGGGACAAGCTGGTGTCAGTGACGATGTTTCGAAAAATGATATTGTAAAAGTAGCTGTTGGTTCTCCAGATCACACCACTTTAGTAGCTGCATTAAAGCAAGCAGAATATGTCAATGACCTGGCCAATGCAGGACCGTTTACAGTATTTGCACCGACAAATGCGGCATTTGATAAATTGCCGGCAGGTACTGTGGATGGCTTGATGAAAGCGGATCAAAAAGCAGCGCTGCAAAATATTTTGGAGTATCATGTTGCGATTGGTGTATATCAGGAAGATTATTTGCAGGATGGTCAGGTGATCGGTATGGCAAATGGTGATAACATTACATTACAAATCAAGGATGGCAAAATTTCTGTAAATGGAAGCGCTAATGTTATCGCTAGTGTTCCTGCAACAAACGGTTTGATTTATATTGTTGATGCGGTCTTACTGCCGCCTTCTAAATAAGCTAAGAGTTTTCAGAAGCATTTAATTTGAGTAATAGGGTCGGAGCAATCGTGCCCGGCCCTTTTTTAATTTTAACAAATTGATAAAAATGAACAATACTTCAAGAATTATCATCGCTATATCGGCACTAAGTTTGTTGATAACTTATTTTGTTCCCGTATGGCGCATCGATTTATTTGCACCACAGTATCCGGAAGGATTAACCATGAAAATTTGGCTATATACCCTGACAGGCGATGTTGAAATCATCAACGGTCTGAATCATTATATTGGAATGCGTCATATCAGTGTGGATATGTTTCCTGAATTTTCTTTTTTGGTGTATGTCATAGCAGTTTACATTTTTGCTGGTTTAATTGTTGCCTGTTTAGGTAATTTAAAAATACTCCTTTCATTTATTATTGTAAGCTTTTTGGGATTTGCCCTGAGTCTTTATGATTTTTATATCTGGGGTTATGAATATGGTCACCAGCTCGATCCATCCGCAGCGATCAAGGTGCCAGGCTTTTCATATCAACCGCCGGTTATTGGACACAAACGCTTATTAAATTTTGATGCATACTCACAACCCGATATCGGAGGCTGGGTAGCGTTTATCGCTGTACTCATTATGCTCGGTGTTTGGATTTTTGAAAACTATAAACATCAAATTATGAAAACAAAACCTCTCTCTTTCTTCATTGTATCTGTCCTTTTTTTACTTCCTTCCTGTTCTCCAAAACCTGAGCCATTTAAGTTTGGAACTGATAGTTGTCACGTTTGTAAAATGGGAATCATTGATTCCAGATTCGGAAGCGAGATTGTTACCAAAAAAGCTAAGGTTTTCAAATTTGATGATATCGGTTGTATGGTTCGCTGGATGAAATCAGGTGAATTGGATTTATCCGCATTTCAACATGTTTTAGTCATGAATTATGAAAAAGAGAATGATTTACTGGATGTTAATAGCTGTGTATTTGTGGTTGGTGAAGATATCCGGAGTCCGATGAATTTTAATACAGCTGGATTTTCAAATAAGCAGGCAGCCTCTGAATTTGCTGCAAAACCAGGTCGTAAAATTGTAGACTGGAAAAAATTATATGACACTATTGAATAAAGTTTACAACCTAATTAGTCTATTGGTTCTGTTCTGGTTTCAACTGACATCAGTCTCGTTCGGTAAATCGATTTATGTCGGAGCCGGAAAGTCTTTAAAGACGATTTGCGAAGGTGTTACGGCCGCAGCCGCAGGAGATACGGTTTATATTGAACCCGGTATTTACAAAGAAGGCAAATTGATTATTCAAAAGCCGGTTTCAATAATTGGACTTGGTTTCCCGGTATTGGATGGAGAGTATAAATATGAAATTATCACAATCAGTGGTAAAAATATTAGCCTTAGTGGATTTAAACTAATAAATAGTGGCTCCTCTGCAATGGATGATTTTGGTGCGATCAAATGTATAGATGCGCGTGAGATTCAAATCTATGACAACTTCATTGTAAATGCTCATTTTGCCATACACATTTCTAATTCTGAAAAAATACTTATTAAAAATAATATAATAGAAGGTCATCCAAAAAACGAACAAAATACCGGCAATGGAATTCATATCTGGAAAAGCAACCATGTGCAGCTTGAAAATAATCAACTTAGTGGACACCGCGACGGGATTTATCTGGAATTTGTAACGGAATCGAGAATTACCAATAATCTGTGTTTTAAAAATATACGGTATGGATTACATTTTATGTTTTCTCATAATGACTTTTATGAATGTAATACATTTAGAAATAATGGTGCCGGTGTTGCTGTGATGTATTCTCATCATGTACATATGGAACGAAACACCTTTGAAAACAACTGGGGGCCTTCATCGTATGGTATACTTCTTAAAGATTTATCAGATAGCCAAATCAAATACAATATTTTTAAAAGAAATACAGTGGGTATATTTATCGAAGGAAGTAACAGAATGATACTTGAAAATAATTCATTTGAAGAAAATGGCTGGGCCTTAAAAGTGCAGGCGAGTTGTAATGAAAATACATTCCAGTTTAATAATTTTAAAGGAAATAGTTTTGATGTAGCAACCAATGGCACGATGATGCTTAATAAATTTAATGGTAATTATTGGGATAAGTATGATGGTTATGACCGCAACAACGATCATTTTGGCGATGTGCCGTATCATCCTGTAAATTTATATGCTATGATTGTTGAACAAAATCCGGTAACCTTAATACTGCTACGAAGTATATTAATTTCATTTTTGGATAAAGCTGAAAAAGCATTGCCAAGTATAACACCTGAATTACTATTAGACGAAAAACCAAAAATGAATCCTAATAAATTATGATACAACTTATTAACATATCAAAGAGTTTTAAAAAATGTCATGCTTTAAAAAACATTTCAGTTGATTTTCAAAAAGGACAAGTTGTCTCATTAATTGGACCCAATGGTTCCGGTAAAACAACTATCATCAAATGTATTCTGGGTTTGGTAAAACCAGACCAGGGTGATATCCGTTTAGACAATCATAGTATTTTAAATAATGATCAATACCGGAAACGAATTGGTTATATGCCTCAGATCGGTCGGTTTCCGGATCAGATGAAAATTGGACAAGTTTTTAAAATATTGAAAACTGTTAGGAACCAAGATGTCAATGAGCTTGATGAAGAATTAATTCAATCTTATGGTTTAAATGATATAGCTGATAAATCAATGCGGGCTTTATCAGGAGGTACACGGCAAAAAGTAAGTGCTGCGATTGCCTTCCTGTTTGATCCGGAAATTTTAATACTTGACGAACCCACAGCAGGATTAGATCCATTGGCTTCTGAAATATTAAAAGAAAAAATACAGAAGGAAAAAAGTAAAAACAAATTAATCCTGATTACCTCACATATACTCAGCGATTTTGATGAATTAACAACCGATGTTTTGTATTTACAGGAAGGGAAAATTGAATTTTCTGGTGATATGGACTATTTAAAAAATAGCACCGGTGAAATAAAATTTGCAAAAGCTATTGCTACATTGATGAAATCTAAAGGAAATTAACGGGATGCTCAGATTATCTAAATATATATTGTATGATATTATTCGCAATAAAGTCATTATTGCCTATACAGGTTTTTTGTTATTAGTCAGTTTATTATTGTTTAGCCTGGAAGAGAATCCCAATAAAGCGATCTTAAGTTTATTAAATATTCAATTGATTACGATTCCCCTGATCAGTATGATTTTTTCTACAATACAATATTACAATTCCTATGAGTTTATTGAAATGCTTTTGGCGCAACCTGTTAGCCGTACCAAAGTATTGTTGAGTGAATACCTGAGTACTGCTTTTTCTCTGGTCCTTGCCTTATTTACTGGAATGGGTATCCCTGTATTAGTTTATACTTCGGGAGAGATGGGATTAACATTAATACTAACTGGTACCGGACTCACCTTAGCCTGTACGTCACTTTCGTATTGGGCTGCCGTCCGATCCAGAGACAAGGCAAAAGGCATTGGAATTGTTTTGTTGTTGTGGTTTTATTTTGCTTTAATCTATGATGGAATAGTCCTCATGATTTTATTTACCTTCAGCGATTATCCTCTCGAAAAATTAACCTTATTCCTGACTGCATTGAATCCCATTGATCTTGCCAGAGTATCCATTATGTTGAAATTGGATGTCAGTGCGTTAATGGGATATACCGGTGCATTGTACCGGGATTTTTTTGGCAGCGTTAATGGCATTTTATATACTGCCGGCATTATGATTTTATGGATTACGATACCACTTTATTTCAGCTTGCGCAGTTTTAAGAAAAATGATTTATAGCATGTATACAATTTGTATAAAGTTTTATCAGGCAGAGACATCGTATTCCCTGAGAGCATCATTGAGTGATACTTTTTTATCTGTTGATTCTTTCCTTTTTCCAATGATCAAAGCGCAGGGTACCTGATAAGATCCGGCAGGATATTCTTTGGTATAAGATCCAGGAATGACGACGGATCTGGGTGGAACAAAGCCTTTATATTTTTTGGCTTCAGGGTCTGTAACATCAATGATATGGGTGGATCCGGTAATCACGACATTAGCACCCAGGACGGCTTCTGCACCGATGATAGCGCCTTCTACAATTATACATCTCGAACCGATAAAGGCATTGTCTTCGATGATATTGGGTTTTGCCTGTAATGGTTCCAATACGCCACCAATACCGACACCTCCTGCGATATGGACATTTTTGCCGATCTGAGCACATGAGCCAACGGTCGCCCAGGTATCCACCATCGATCCGGATCCGACATAAGCGCCAATATTTACATAACTGGGCATTAATATAACACCGGGTTCAATAAAAGATCCATATCGTGCAATGGCAGAAGGAACAGCGCGTATGCCAAGTTTTTCATAATCTGTCTTTGTCGGAATTTTATCAAAAAATTCAAGATCTCCAGCTTTAATTAATTTATTTTCGGAGATTGGAAAATACAATAGAATCGCTTTTTTAATCCATTCATTTACGATCCATTCTTCATTTATTTTTTCTGCTACCCGGATTTTACCAGAATCCAATAATTGAATGACTTCTCTGACTCGTGATTTAAACTCAGGATCTGAAAGTAAATTCCGGTCATTCCAAATTGTTTCGATGATGTGTTTTAATTCGTCCATATTAGAAAGTATAAGAAAATGCAAGTATAGTAGAAATAATTCCTATGAAATATCCCAGATAAATTTCTGTTGGTTCATGTGATTTTAAGATTAAACGGCAGGTTCCTATCCAACCAGTCAGAATTAAGGATAGACCGATCATATAATGAATATGAAAAGTGGAAATGCCGGATTTTAAAAATCGAAAATAAAAAACATGATCTTCTGAATGAAACCACCTGATGATAATCCAAAAACTACAAAAACTAGCCATTGCCATGGCGTGTAGACTTACTTTGATCATCAGGTTAAAAATGAAGGCCAGAAATATACATAAAATAGAGCTTAGAATAAATGCCAGCATCAATTTGGGAATGTTGTCCTGGGATCTCAGATTTACCCAAAGCCACAGATAAAATACAGCACAGATAATCAATGGACCATAGCGTTCGTATTTGTCCTCCATATTTAATGTCTTAATCAGACCTGTAAATTTTAGCAGTAATATACCAATGGCAGGTACCACAAATGTGTAAATAAACAACAGAATGATGAGCAGGGTTTGTTCACTCCAGTGAAAAGCACCCATCAAATGTGGTTTTAGACACAAAAATAAAAACAGGGAATAAAATAAAATAAGTAAGGGGTGAAATAAATAAGAACTGACTCTGGCAATATATTTCAACATAGAATAAAGCCGAAAGATAGGCATTGTTTGGTATTCTTTTCTGCTTCAGCAATTGTAAATTAGAAAATTGATATTATAGATCAATCAATTATCTTGATTATGCAAAAATAAAATCACGTTTTATATGAGTAGTTTATTTAGACAGATAACACTTCACCAAAACCGGATTATGATCAGAGTAACTGGTTTGTAATACTTTATGACTGCAAAATTTAATTTTATCTTCGTCACCAAGGACAAAATCAATCCGTAATCCGGGTAATGCACCCACATAAGTGGTACCGATTCCATCTCCACATTCCAAAAAACTATCGCTTCGGTTTTTACTTAGCAATTTATATACATGAGAAAATGGCGTATCATTAAAATCACCTGCCACGATACATGGATTCGCAGTCGTAGCAAAATGATCCAGAAGCATTTTGGCCTGGCGGGTTCTGATAATGGCAGTATTGCGGTATTTTCTGAGTATATTTTTTAACAGATTTATTTTTTCAGAGTTTTCTTCTTCCCTTTCATCCGTCATTTGGGTAACATCCTTTACGATGCGATTGCTTTGAAGGTGTACACTATACACTCTGACTTTTTTCCCGGTGATAAATATATCAACCCATAAACAGCTGTTTGTTTTTGTCCCAAAATCGATTGTCCCTTTATCTAAAATCGGATATCTTGAATATATAGCTGTACCATGTTGAATCAGATAATGAAAATAAGGATACAAGCCGGTATTATTAATTATTTCATCTGAAAAAAAATTATTTTCCTGCACACACAATATGTCTGGTTCATGTTGCCTGATGAATGTAGTAAATCGGTTTTTTTTCATGAGCATTTTTGCTTCTGATGCATCCTTTAATTGTTTTAATCCATATACATTAAAACTCATAATTGAAATCGGATCCTGCAAACATTTTTTTTCTTTAGAGTCTTCACCAAAAGAAAACATCAGACTCCAGCTTTGTATACCTATGAGTAATGTCAAAACAGGCAGCCAGGCATTTTTCCAGTAAAACACCAGCCAGAAAAGTATAAAAAGCACATTAATTAAAAATAGTACCGGAATAATGAGACTGCAAATCGAAAACATCCAGAAACTTGCCGGATCCAGTGCCGACACAAAATAACTAATAACACAGACAACAGACCATACAATATTGACAGACAGAATAAACCGGAGCATATTATTCTTTACTGATGTTATCGAGAAATTCTTTTTCCTCTTTGGTTAATGCATTGATACCCTGTGTTTTAATTTTTTGTAAAATCGTATTCAGAGTATCTTCTTTAGGTATCGGTTTATTGTCACTTTTAGAAGATGCCTGTTTTTTAAAATTAGTTTTAACTTTTTTTGACTTTTCAGGTTCGGCAATGGCATCAACCCAAGCATCCATCGATATTCCTTTTCTCAACAGGCTAATGTACAACCATCCCCAAAAAGCGCCACCGATATGTGCAAAATGTCCGCCACTATTTGAATTTTGTCCGGCAAAAAGCAAGTCCAGAATTAATACCACCAAAGCAATATATTTTATCTGAACCGGACCAATTAAAATTAAACGGATTTCATAACCGGGAGAAATAGTGGCAGCTGCAAATAATAATCCAATCACTGCTGCTGAAGCTCCGTAAGCGTGTACTTCGATTTCTTTATACCAGGGAAATAAAGATGCACTTAATATAAAAAAGATACCACCAACTATGGCGCATTCAAAAAATAGTAAAATCGCGTGTCGCCGTCCGATTAAATCTTCAACAATTGATCCGAGCCAAAATAACCACAGCATATTCCAAAGCAAATGAAAAAAACCTTCGTGAAGGAATATATGTGTGATCCAAACCCAGGGAAACAGGAAATTATCTTTCCAAACTGAGGATAAACTAATTCCATGTATAATATCGTAATAAGTTTCTCCCGGAAATCCTTCATTGCTAAATGTAAAATAGGCTTTAAACAAATTAACTAATAAAAAGACCGCAACACAAAGTACAATGCATCGTACCCAAAAACCACCTGTTAGAATTCGGTATTTTAAATCTTTATAAATAGAATCAAACATTTGATTAACGTCGCTTCCAATACATCAATAACAATAATCCACAGAAGGCTCCGCCCAAATGGGCATAATGTGCAATTCCCGTATGATATCCACTCATACCCCAAAGAAGATCAGCTGCAATAAAAAATATCGCCAGGTATTTTGCTTTTATAGGAATCGGAATAAACATCAGATGCATTGGCAAATTTGGATATAAATAAGCCAGTCCGACAAAAAGACCGTTGATGGCCCCTGAAGCGCCGACTACCGGAATGTTGTATTCGTCATAATTATTAAAATAATGAATGAGGACATATTTTGAAAAGATGTGCAAAACCGCACCACCTAATCCGCAAGCTATATAATAGAATGCAAATTTTTTAGTGCCCAGACTTTGTTCCATTAGCGGTCCGATAAAAAACAACATCAGCATATTAAAAAAAATATGCGAAAAACCCCCGTGCATAAACATATGTGTGATAAGCTGCCAGGGTTGAAACAAATCACTTCCAGGATAAAACAAGTAGAAATAATATTTGTACTCACCCAGAACGCTCATCGATGCCAGAAAGGCAATGACATTAATTATAATCAGGTGCTTAACAGCTTCGGTTATTTGAAACATTATTATTTAATTAAATTTTTTTTGTAAATCTTCAAAACTCAGATGGAAAAGACATTTTTTACCAAAGGGATTTGTGTACGGTATCTCGCATAAAAATAATTGCTCCACCAAAGATTTCATTTCCTCGTCTGAAAGTGTTTTACCTTTTTTAATCGAACTACTCAGGGCCATTGATCGCGCAATATTTTCTTCCAAAGATAATTCAAACTCAAGATTCATTTTATATTGTTCTACTAACCGGAGGATAAGTTCCTGCTCTGAATATTTTCCCTCCATCATGGCTGGCATCCCATGAATTACAAATGAATCAGAACCAAATTCTTCAATTTCAAATCCTATTTTTTGCAATTGTGGTAAAATCTGTTTGAGTTGTAAAGAATCCGGCTGACTTAGATGAAGCGTTTGTGGAAATAGCAACCGTTGTATCTGATTTTCGCCATTTTTTAAAGTGGCTTTGTAATATTCATACAACACGCGTTCGTGCGCAAATTGCTGATCAATAATTGTCATCCCGGTTTTTAACTGTACCAATAAATAGCTTGAATGAAATTGCACCACCCGGAATGTATCTTCCATGCCTTCCAGTTGTATCTGTGCATCAGAAGTTGTTGCTGTAAGGGGTAAATTGTTTTTCTCAGTTTGAAATCCTGGCCTGGGTTGAATTCCTTCCGGATTGGCTAATTGAATCCAGGAAGCTTCATGTGTTTTATTATGTAAAGGAAATCTCGATTGCGAATTTATTGAATCTGAAAAATTGGATGTCCCGCTCATCATTTTATCAATTCCGGGATTGTGCAGTTCAAAATCAATCTGAGGACTTAGAGAATACTGCGCCAGACTAAATCGGGTAGCAGCTTTTAAAAACTGATAAACAAGCCGTTCATCTTCAAATTTTATCTCGTGTTTTGTCGGATGAACGTTTACATCAATCTGTGCAGGATCAATATTTAAAAACAAAATATAAAACGGAGTATGATCAGCCGGAATGATGTTTTCATATGACGAGCGTATGGCATGCTGCAGATAAGGAGATTTGATATATCGACGATTGACAAAAAGAATTTGTTCGCCTTTTGCTTTTTTTGCAATTTCAGGTTTTCCGATAAAACCATTGATTTCAATAATGTCGGAAGTAGGATTTACGGGCATCAGATAGTCCTGATATTTTTTACCATAAATACCCAGAATACGCTGCTTCAAATTACCCGGTGTCAGTTGATAAATTAAATTATCATCCACCTGATAGGTAAATGCCATTTCAGGAAATGAAAGTGCCTGAAAAATAAATTCATCGTGGATATGACGCAATTCAATGGAATCTGATTTTAAAAATTTTCTTCTGGCTGGTACATTGTAAAATAAATTTCTGACCTGTATCTGTGTACCCGTCGGACAGGCACAGGGCTCCTGTGATTTTATTTTCGAATCATTTATTACAATCCTGGTACCTGTAATATCATTGGCCGGTTTGGTTTTGAGTTCTACCTGTGCAACAGCAGCAATAGATGCCAGTGCTTCGCCCCGGAATCCTTTGGTATGAATACTAAATAAATCTTCTGCAGCCTTGATTTTAGATGTGGCATGACGTTCAAAAGACATCCGGGCATCAGTAGGTGACATCCCACATCCATTGTCATTTAGCTGGATCAGGTTTTTGCCCGCTTCCTTAATGTAAAGTTTTAATTCTGATGCTCCTGAATCAATGGCATTATCCATAAGTTCTTTTACAACGGATGCTGGTCGTTGAATAACCTCACCCGCAGCAATCTGGTTAACTACGTGATCATGAAGCAAATGAATAATATCCGGCATATGTCAGACTAAGAAAATCAATAAAAGGCAAATGTAAAGAAGTTATCATGGAAGATTGCAGTGTATTAAATAGAGTTTTGACAGGTTTTGTTTAATAATACCGGCAACAGCTAAAATTATTAACATTCCGGGAAATTCGTTTAATCAGATTGATTTTTATGAAAATATAAAATGAATTACCAGCCAGCATTCCTTCATGAAAATTTCTTAATCAATTTCATTGGTTAATTTGATTATCCCTATCTTACAACATGCTAAGGAAATAAACCATGCAAATTTCGACAGTACATTTTACCAAGCGTCTTTTAATTATTTTTATACTGATCACAGTCAGCAATTACCATCAGCTTGCTTGTCAATGCAGTGGAATTGATGCAGATGCCGGCCCGGATTTATTTACCTGCGATCCGGCACAAATGATACAATTGCAGGGATCCATAAATGGGAATTATTCCAGGTTTTTCTGGACTCCGGCAGCAGGTCTTAGCAATGCCAATATCCTGGATCCCATGGTGACTCATAAAAATCCGGGACGTTATACCTTCCGGCTGACAGCAGAAGGCATTTCCAATACCAATCTGGTGGTCAATGGTGATTTTGAAGCCGGAAATACAGGTTTTACTTCCAATTATAGCTATACCAATACCAATGTTACCGAAGGGGAATATTACGTGAGTCCGTTTCCGGCTCTTTGGAATGGTGGTTTCAGTCCTTGTACAGATCATACCACCGGTGCCGGAAACATGCTGATTCTCAACGGTCACCCGATTGCCAATACCAATTTCTGGTGTCAGACCTTTACTACCGTCGTGGGACGAATGTACCAATTTGAATATTGGAGCCAATCATTGGTTGCTTCGAATATCGGTCAGCTAAACGTCAAAATTAATGGTAGTTCTGTTGGCGGAGCTCCGGCCGGCCCACTCTGCACCTGGGTATTGTTTACCCTGAGTTTTACGGCCACATCGACTTCGACACAGATCTGTCTTAGTGAAACCACCGGCATACGGGGTGGAAATGATTTTGCCGTCGATGATATCGCCTTGTACGAAAAATGTATAGACACCGATGATGTAACAGTAGAAATTGTAAACCTCCTTGCAAAAGTTGATATACCCTTAAAACCTAAATGTTCTTCCGATATTTTCGATTTGACCGGCATAGGCTCTTCCTTCGGACCCAATATTCGCTATGAATGGAGTACCGATATCGGTAAAATTATCTCCCAATCCGGAGTCACTGCCAAAGCAAGAGGATCGGGAATCTATACACTCAAAGTGATTTATACCAATGGATCAACGATCTGTGAAAGAGAAGCTTCCATCGAATTTAATGCTCCGGACGTGCTAATCGGAAACCTGGAATCTTTTGGTAAAATTAGTTGTAAACCGGATTCTGTCTTGCTGAAAGCCAATATGTCAACAGGTAGTGGCCTGTATTCCTATAAGTGGGCTCCTGACAGCCTTATACTCAAAGGGCAAAACAAGGATTCCGTATTTGTCAACCAGGCCCGGAAATACACGGTATCCATCACAGATCAGACTTCCGGATGTGTACTGGTACTCGATCTGGATGTAAAAGCAGATACGACTAAACCCATTGCAAAAATTTCCGGAGATAGCTTGCTGGATTGTCGTGCTTCCAATGTACAATTACATTCTTCCATTACGGATAGTTTAAAATACCGGATTCAGTGGAGACGTCCGGATCAAAACCTCATCACGGATAAAAAATCTATACAGGATACTCTGTCTGGAACGTATACCCTGATTGTAAGAGATAGTGCAAATTATTGTGCTGATAGTGTCGCCTGGCGTGTGGATATTGATACTGTCAAACCCTTGCTCAACCTGGGGCCTGATCTAAGTATTGATTGTATAAATCCGGAAGTTATTGTTAGCAATCTGGATAGCAATGCAAGTCAGGGATTTTCCTATTTCTGGACAATCGATAAGATGGCATTAGTCAAAGAAACCATAAGCGCGAGCAAAATAATCCGCAATGCTTCGGAAGTAATTCTTAGTCTTGTTAATGATAAAAATGGTTGTCAGGTCAATGATACCCTTCTTATTAAAGATTTCCGATCGATACCCTTTTTGGATGCCGGTCGCGACACCCTGCTAAGCTGCCTTACGCAGCAATTATATCTCAATGCAATCCTAGATCCTAAGGATACGCTGGACATCATATGGACCAGTCAGGGTGGCAGCATACTTTCCGGTGCGACATTGCCAAATCCGCTGATCAACGCAGCCGGATGGTATCATATCCGCATTTTAAATCCGTCCAATGGTTGTGAAAACAGAGATTCCGTTTATGTAGATGAAAATACCACTAAACCACAGGCTGTTTTAGGTCCTAACCTGGTGTTCAACTGCAATGATACCATCAAACAGATTGATGGTTCTGCCAGCAGCACTGGTCCGGGTATCCAGTATTTCTGGTCCAGTGTCAATGGCAATATTTTATCGGGATTGAATAGTCCGGTTATAAATGCAGGTAGTCCAGGTATCTACCGGCTTATCGTGGTGGATACCCTCAATGGCTGCCGGGATACTGCAAGTATTCAAATAAATCCGGATCTGAATCAACCCATACTTAGCATTTTGGATCATGATACCTTAAACTGTAAAAACCAGGAAGTTATACTTAAGGCAAATGCACTTTCCCGTACGGGCAATCCTTTGAGTTTTAACTGGAGAACAACAGGCAGCGGAAGCATCAGTTCTCCTGATTCTTTACAGACCAGGGTCAACAGCGCCGGAGTCTATATTTTTACCGCAGTGGATCAGTCCAATGGTTGTAGTGCCAGCATACAAACCGTGGTGAGCCTGGATACCCTGCACCCAGTAATCGATGCCGGTCCGGATCTGATCTGGAACTGTGCATCGACCCGACTGTTATTTAGCGGACGACTTATTACAAACCGGCCCTCTTACACCTATACCTGGTCCACGACCAATGGCCAGATTGTTAGCAGCGGATTTGCACTGGCGATTTCCGTTTCTGCACCTGGTAAGTATCATTTTTTTGTAATAGACAGTGCCAATGGATGTACAGCCATAGACTCGATGCAAGTCATTCCGGATCTCGATAAGCCTCAGATTGTTTTTACTCCACCGGATACGCTCAATTGCAACACCACCATGGTAATGCTCGACGCCTCCGCTTCATCGGCTGCTCATGCTTTTCAGACATTCTGGACCACCAGACAAGGCAGCATTTCCGGTCCCGCCAATGTAACTCGTATATCTTCCAATGCATCTGGCTGGTATGTTGTTACCCTTACAGATACAATAAACAAATGCCATTCCACTGATAGCCTTTTTCTGGTTCAGGATGTCCAAAAACCTTTCATATCAATTGCTACTCCTGGTGAATTAAACTGCAACAGGAAAAATATCCAGATTAATGCCATGGTTGCAAATGCGGGTTCTAATTTTCAGATAAACTGGACCACCATAGGTGGAAATATTATATCAACAAGCCAACAAACTTCCTGTAATGTCGATATGTCCGGAAGATATTACATACATGTTATCAATCTGGTCAACGGGTGTGAATCTATAGATTCTGTCGATGTCGTGGAAAACACAAACATTCCTGTCGACTTCCACATCGCAATCACGCAGGCCAAATGTCCTGGCGACAATGCTAGTGCCACGATAGTATCTGTCACTGGTGGTATTAAGCCTTATAGTTATTTTTTAGACAATGTTCCTGTAAGTCAACCGGTCATTCAAAACATTAGTCCGGGTCCTCACACCTTGAAAATTGAAGATGCGAATGGATGTATTCTCAGCAAAAATATTTTTATCGATCAGCCTTCTGGTATTGGGGTCAGTCTTCCTTCGTTGGTCAAGCTTAATTTTGGTGAAGGGTATACGATAATACCCAATTTTACAATTCCTATTGATTCCATTGACTGGATCGAATGGACACCCTCACATCATCTTTCCTGTTATGATTGTCCTCAACCTGTCATTCAGAATCTGGATACTGAAACTATGTACACCATACGGTATGCAGATAAAAACGGATGCATTGCCAGTGCATCGATACGCATTCAGCTTATTAAAAGAGGCATCTGGGTACCCAATGTGTTTAGTCCGAATGGCGACAATATCAATGACTGGTTTTATCCTGTAGTAGCAGAAGATAGTTATCAAATCATCCGGTCCATGTCCATATACAATCGCTGGGGCGAACAGGTATTTATTAAAAATAATTTTACACCCAATGATCCAAGGCAGGGATGGGACGGTACATTCAATAATGAAAAATTAAATCCTTCCGTATTTGTCTATATCATCGAAGTCGAATGGAAGAATGGAGACGTTCAGATTATCAAAGGGGATCTTAGTTTGATCCGGTAAATAAATGGCATTTCTAATTTCCTTAATCCATTATATTTTTTTAAAAAATTTATCGCCTGTCCATTTTTCAGGATTCTGTTTAATGTAATTGGAAATGCGTTGATAGGATCGTTCATCGCGGATAATGTGTACGTAATAATTGCGTTGCCAAATCGTACAATCCATTTTCAAATTATGTAATTGTTTTGTTACCGCGGATTTATAAGCACGTATAATGGCACCAATGGTTTGTGATGGGCTTTTGGGGGGCGAATGGGATACGCCCATAACGTGTAATATGATGATGCCGTGCATATGGTTTGGCATTGTTAAGAATTCGCCTAATGTAACATTTGGTCGAATTATTGTGGTCGCCATCCATTCATTGTGTGCAATGGTTCCATATTCGTTTAATATCATTTTCCCGTGTATTATTTTACCAAATATTGGGGCCCGGTCCTGGCAACATAAAGTAATAAAATACCTTCCTGGTCTGGCATAATCAAATCCCTTTAAACGGATAGATCGACGATGATGGATGTTGGGCTTAAATTTTGGTGTCTTGTTCATGTTATTTAATTTTTATTTTGGGTGGTAAGGACGAATACAATGGGTCCTTACATTAGATCCTGCCGTTCCATTTTCCAAAGATTGACATCCTGTTGGAAATTAATCCAACCAGGAATACAATTATAGCTGCGTAAATAGGTAAAACCAATTTTCGCCAATACTTTGCTGGGAGCAGGATTCAGTGCATAGGGTTCGCAATACAGTGTCTGCAATTCCAGATTATTAAAAAAAAAGGGTAGTGTCATTTTTATAAATTCTATTCCAAGGCCTTTCCTGCGTATTTCCGGATACCAGAGATGCAAATGCATATAAGCTTCTTTGCCAAATATAATCTTATTGACATTGCAATGACCTATAGCTTTTCCATCCATGCACCAGATGATGCAGTAGGATTGTTTTTCAGAATAGCTTTGCTGAATTTGTTGATTCAATAGAGTTCTCCATTGAGCTTCTGTGGGCATTTTTAATAAATCCACACCCATGGATTTCATAAATTCGGGTTCGGCATCCAACCAGTAATGGATGAGATCATCCAAATCTCCGGTTTTAATTTCCCGAACTGATAAGTGACTATTTACTTCATCATTCACTTCCTGGTATAGTGAAAATTTGAGAATTAGCGGATCGTATCATACCTTTTTACAATCCTGACTTCTTCGGCATAGGTCACCGGATCAAATATTACAATGGTGTCAATCTGCTCGACTAGTTTATAGTCTGGTGCAGTAGACTTTTGATCAGTTGAATTTGAATTTTTACATTGAATCAAACAAAAGAGCAACAAAGTAAATAAGAAAAGATTTTTCATAATTTTGATTTAATTGTTAATGTCAGGGAATATAAATCAAGTGATTGAAGTCAATCGGTCGAGTCTTCTCTAACGGTGATCCAGTTTTTTTCTATTTTGATTTCTTCCTGTTGTGTTTCTTTGTTAAATGTTTTGATCGTATCAATTTTCTCCACCACTTTATACTTAGCTTTTTGAACTGTCGTAGAGATCGTGTCACCGGATTTGACGATATACACCGTTTCTATCTGTGTTTCAAAATCGTAGATAGTAATGGTATCAATTCGCTCCTGAACCAGACAATCGGCATTCGGATTTTCAATAAAAGATTCGTTATTTAATGTATCTCGACAGTTTAAAAAAAACAAAACAATCAGAATTCCACAAATACCATTTATTATTTTTTTCATGTTGAAATTTTATCTAAATACTTCAAAAACCGCTGCACAATTTAAGCAGAATTTAGAATAACTTCTGTTATTTTTTCCAATTCTGTTTTAGTAATACTCAACACAGGAGCAATCCTCAAAGCCTGTGGACAAAACAAAAAGCTTTCTGCAAGAATGTGGTGATGGTATAATCGGGAAATGAGTTTCATGACCTGGTCATTGGATTCCAGTTCGACTGCCATAAACAGTCCACAATGTCTGATAGCCTTAATCCCCGGATGTTTGAGTTGCGTCTTGAGCAGATCGGCTTTTTCATCTGCGGTATCCATTAATTTGTTATGGATAAGATATTTTAATCCGGCGAGTCCTGCGGAACAGCAAACCGGGTTTCCACCAAAGGTAGTAATATGTCCCAGGGGTATTTTCCTGCTAAAATATTGCATGAGCTGAGACTCACAAATCATGGCCGACAAAGGCAAACCGGCACCCAGGGCTTTGCCACTCAGAAGAATATCTGGTACAACACCGTATTTTTGAAATGCAAATAAAGCACCGGTACGGCCTATGCCCGTTTGAATTTCATCAAAAATCAATAAGGTGCCGGATTCTGTACATCTTTTGCGCAATGCCTTCAAATAGTCTGGATCCGGCAATCTGACTCCGGCTTCAGCCTGAACGACTTCTGTAATCACTGCAGCGGTCCGGCTTGTAATCTGATCAAGATCCTGAAAAACATTAAAGTTGATAAACCGAATTCCCGGAATCAATGGCCGGAAATACTGGCTATGAGGTTCATCAGTTCGCAGTGACTCAGCACCCAGCGTACTGCCATGATAGGCATTCCGGCAACCGGCAATTTCAAAACGTCCTGTTGCCAGCCGGGCCAGTTTTAGAGCTGCATCCACACATTCACTTCCAGAATTTAAAAAATACACCGAATGCAAACTGGCCGGTAACAGATCAGTGAGATAAGAAGCCAGGGCAATCTGTGGCGTCTGAAGATGCTCTCCATAAACTGTACTATGCAGATACTTTTGGGATTGTTGCTGAATGGCTTCAATGACCTGCGGTATATGATGTCCTATGTTATTGACACCAAATCCTGAAATCAGATCGAGATAGCGATGTCCATGCTGATCTACCAGGTAAGAACCTTCAGCATGATCTACTTCAAATCCCTGAGGAATCTCACTGGTCTGGGCAATATGTCGTAAAAATTGATGTCTTAAATACATGTATGATTATAAGTAATGGAGCATCGCAACGCAAAAAATATACATTAAAAAGCTTAAGCCTTCGTTAATGTTTATTTTCCGTTGGTATTGAATGCCCGGGGTTTAAGGAAAATCTTTAAAATATCAGCATATTTGCAGTAAATTTAAGAGGAATCGTATGAATGTATATCCTAATGGTATAAAACAAACAGTGTTTATTGCCCTTTTGGTCGGATTAGCCTGGCCGGTGTTGGCACAAGAAGAATCCGGCGGTTTAAAAGGCATCCGGTTTTTTCACGGTACTTTTGATGAAGCCTTAAAAAAAGCCGAGCAGGAAGAAAAACTCATCTTTATGGATGCTTTTACGACCTGGTGTGGTCCCTGCAAACGCATGGCCGCTAATGTATTTCCCGATCAGGCTGTAGGTGAATTTTACAATGCCAATTTTATCAATTTAAAAATCGATATGGAAAAAGGAGAAGGCCCCGGTCTTGCTCAGCGTTATGGCGTACGATCTTATCCAACATTATTGTATATAGACGGCAGTGGCAAGGTCGTTCATAATGGTGCCGGTGCTCGTCCGCCGGAAGCCTTTATCGAACTGGGTCAGGAAGCGCTTAAAAAATTTGATAAATCCGGTTCCTGGGAAAAACTTTACAATGATGGCAAACGGGATGCAGCAACGGTATTGGGCTATATCAAAGCGTTAAACCAGGTTGGCAAACCTTCACTGCGCATAGCTAATGAATATCTGTCTCAGCAAAAAGATCTGACCACTCCCGAAAATCTGGAAATCATTCTGGAGTCAACGACTGAAGCAGATTCGCGGATTTTTGATTTACTTGTTCAAAATAAAGCAGAGATCATCAAATTAAAATCCAAACAAGTTTATGAATTTAAAATTTCCAATGCCTGTAAAAAGACAGTAAAGAAAGCCATGGAATACCGCAATGAAGGTCTGCTGATGGAAGCTCAGGAAAAAATGAAAAACCTTCCCGACGGATATGATGATTTTAAATTTACAACGGATCTCGATTATTATGGTGCAACCGGCAACGCGGATAAATTTCTGGAAGCTGCCAAAGGATATTCAGTTAAAGTGGCCAAAAAAGATCCTGCAAAGCACAAAGACCTATCACAGATTTGCCTCAAATATTTTAAAGACGACAAAAAAATCATGGACCTCAGCGAGAAGTCGGCAAAAAAAGCATTGGAATTAAAAGAACAACAGGATCTGTACATAAATTATGGTCGCATATTACACCACAATGGCAAAAAACAAGAAGCCATCGATCTGATTAAAAAAAGTCTGGAAGTCGCCAAAGTAAAAGGCGAACCTACCCAAATGCTGGATTTTCTGCTGAGAGACTGGGGAGTGGTGAACTAGTCAATGCAGTTAATGCAGTTAATGCAGTCAATGCAGTGAAGCAGTCAAAGAGGTGAAGTGGCCAATGCAGTCAAACAGTCAATGCGGTGAAGCAGTCAATGCGGTGAAGCGGTGCAAGCAGTCAATGCAGTGAAGCAGTGAAGCAGTGAAGAGTGAAGAGTGAAAAGTGCCTGCCGGCCGCAGGCAGGAAAAGTGATTAGTTGTAAATGCCTAAAAAGTTTTTAACATCGCAATTAATAATTAATTATTCTGTCAACCAAATTCATGGGGACATCAAACATCAATTATTAATTAATAATTATTAATTATAGATACACTTCTCCGCTACTATGATCCCTGCTTGCACCGGTCACCGAACTCAATACATTACTTCTGTCATGCCAGCGCAGATAAGCCAACAATGCAAATACAATCGCTTCCTTATAATCTGCGATTTGTGTTTCTGGAATCACGTACTCCAGGGTTGGTGATCCCATGTTGCGCAATTGCTCCATAAGAAACCGATTATGGGCACCACCTCCGGTGGCGAGTACTTTATACTGTGGTTTGAAAGGTGGATACGCATGTATAACCGATTTTAAAAACAAATCAATCTGAAAAGCAATATGCTGCACGGAAGTAGCCAACAGATCATCCACATCTATATTTGATGAATGAACTTCATCTAAAAAATGCATTTCAAACCATTCCCTTCCCAGGCTTTTTGGTGCCTTTAAAGCATAAAAAGGTAAAGCATTCCATCGATTAAGAACGTCTGTTTGAATTTTTCCTATGGCTGCTCTTTGCCCATTTATATCATAGTCAATCAGTATGCGTTTGCAAATTTCATTTAGTAAAATATTACAAGGTGAAATATCACAGGCTTTACGTAGCGAATCAAAATTCCAGGATACATTGGAAAAGCCTCCAAGATTCAAACAAAAATCGTATTCCGGAAATAAGAGTTCGTCGCCTATAGGAACAAGGGGTGCACCCTGACCGCCAAGGGTAACATCCTGTACCCGGAAATTACAGACTACCGGAATTTGCGTTTCATTCTGAATGTGTCTGCCGGATCCGATCTGTAAAGTATAGCCTTCCTGTGGTTTGTGAAAAATGGTATGCCCATGCGATGCAATGAGATCGGGACGAATGCCATGGCGTTGAATAAATTCATATACTGTTTTACCAAGAAAACTTCCATAGTCAGTGTCTAGTTCTACGAGATCCTTTGGTGATTTATGAAAGGCTTCCTGTAATCTATGCTTCCAATCAGAAGGATACGAGATAGTTTCGCTGATCAGTAATGTAAAATGAATTTTCTCTTTTTCATCAAACCGTACATAGGCAATATCCAAACCATCCATGGATGTACCCGACATAAGACCGATGATATGAAATGGAGAAGACATGGCAATTGGAATTAATAAATCGCCATGTCAAAAAGTTTTCTATATTCTTTGGTCACCGGATGCTGATTACCTAAAAAATGAAATAAGGCAATTCCGGTGCGACGAGCGATTTCTTTTTTATACGATGCATCGAGATTCAAAGAATCGATAATAGCTTCAATCGCTCCTGAGATATTTGATTCGCGGATATATTTTCTGGCGTCTGTCAATAACTGTGAAAGCCTATTATTCTCATCAAATTTGGCTTTTAAAAATTCAGCGATCACTTCCATGTCTTCCAGTTGTTCGAAAAACTCCTTTTTATCCTTATGATCTGACACACTTTCGATGGCAGTTTCCGGATTAAAAAACACTTCGTGTTTGGCCCATGTCAGTATGGCTTTTTCATGATCCGGATTGCCACTTATAAAAAGATGCAGCTGACTGGCCAGTTTTTGATCGGGAAACATCTGGCTTTCTGCAACCAGTGTTTCAAAATCATCGACCTGTGCTTCTACCGGTTCCGGAAGATCGAGTTTTGCAAATTGTTCTTCGAGCCATTTTTTAGCAGCGGGTTTTGTCAATGCCCCTGCAAATTCTGCGATAATTTTTCCTTCATATACGAGTTTGCAATTTGGAATGCTCTGTATGCGAAAATATTGGGCAATCTCCTGATGTTCTTCTGTATTGATTTTTACAAGACTCCACAGGCCATTGCCTTCTTGTTCCAGTTGTTCGAGCACAGGACCCAGTACTTTACAGGGGCCGCACCAATCGGCCCAAAAATCGATGAGTACCGGTTTTTCAAAAGAAAGATCGACGACGTCGCGTTTAAAATCAAAATCCTGAGGGTTCATGTAAGATTAATTTTTATTCGGAGTTTTTTAAAATAGCTTAGTAATACGTGTTTTGAGATAAATACATTTTGACATATTCCTGTATGGCTGCCTGAAATGTGTGAAAGGCTTTGGAATATCCGCAAGATTTTAATTTGTTCATATCCGCGCAGGTATAATTTTGATAAGAGGCATTTAGATCAGCAGGCATAGGAATAAATTCTATGTCGGGCTTAAGATCGAGCGCTGCAAATACATGTTTTGTCAGATCGACAAACGTATTGGCCTGCCCTGAGCCCAGGTTATAAATGCCATTGGGCGGATTATTCTGGTAGAAATAATACAAAACTTCAAGTACATCCATCACATACACAAAATCCCTTTTTTGCTCACCATCCAGGATGGATGGATCATTGGATTGAAACAGCCGAACTTTCCCGCCAGTCTGAATTTGATTAAAGGCATGCAGGATTACGGAAGCCATCCGGCCTTTGTGATATTCGTTTGGACCAAACACATTAAAAAATTTGAATCCTGCCCAACGTGCCGGTATTTCATTTTGTCGCAATACCCACTGATCAAAAAATTGTTTTGACCAGCCATAGGGATTGAGGGGTTTTAGATCTGCTATGGTTTTGTGATCATCCGAATATCCATGAGATCCATTTCCGTAGGTGGCAGCACTGGATGCATAGAGAAGTGGAATATTATGTTGGGTACAAATTCTCCAAATAGACTTAGAATAAGCGACATTCAATTCATCAAACAAACGTTCACTTTGCTCTGCTGTATCTGTCCGTGCGCCGATATGAAATACAAAATCGACTTCCTTATAATGCTCATCAAACCAGTTGATAAAAGTTTTGCGGTCAATGAATTTTGTTATTTTTTTTTTGAGGATGTTTGGATTTTGTTTTTTCTCAATGGCATCTACTGCAATAATATCCTCATGTCCTTTTTTCTGTAAAAATGAAATCAGGCACGAACCAATAAATCCTCCGGCGCCGGTTACTACTAACATATGATTGACTTTGGGAATAAACTGTAAAGAAACACAAAACCGGGTATTTTGTTTCTGTAGGCGAAGTGCCAAAGCCGCTTATTTTTAACTATGTTCAGATCACTAGCTTAATATGTTATTAAGTTGAATCAGGGGATCCGATTATTATTAAAATCGAGAGCTATTTTGTAAAAGGCATTTATGTAAGTGCTAAATAAGTAGAATTGTTATACCCTTTGTAAGTTATACAAATATAATCATTGCATTATTTTTTCTTATAATCAATTATCCCTGATCAAATTGCAAATAAGTTGAATCATTATTTCTTTTTCTGCAGGAGGGCTTTGTGCAACCAGTAAAGCAATCGCCGTAAGGGCATTATCATTAATTTTTAACTCACCTGATTTTTTGAAGTGATGTTTGTTTTTGGTTAAAAACCAGATAAATAAAAATGCTCCAATACGTTTATTACCATCATTAAAGGAATGATTTTTTATAACAAAATAAAGCAAGTGGGCTGATTGCTCTTCGATACTTGGATAAAGGTATTTTCCATCAAAAGTTTGTACAATACTTTGTAAGGAACTTTTAAAACTGTCATCCTTTTCTTTGCCAAATAATTCAGTAGTTTCTTTTTTTGCTATCAATTGTTTTTTGAGTTCCATAATTGCTGCTACAGCCTTGTCTTACTGAATTTCACATGTTAAATTTTCATTGAATTTTGTTGATTGAAGTTTATGACTATCGTATTGGTTAAGCAATATAAAACTTTTAGTATACTGGTTCAGGATGCTTAGTAATCCTTTAGCTTCAGGTAATTGGAGCATTTCGTTTTGAGCTAAATTTTGAATAAGAGAAACAGTTTTTTCCAACTGCTGAATATTTTGCCGTATTAGAGTTAATCGTTTTTCATTGAGTGAAAAACCCTTAATTAAGTAGTCTTTGAGGCGTTGAGTCGCCCATTGCCTAAACTGAATTCCTCTATTAGATTTAACACGATAACCCACCGAAATAATTACATCCAAATGATAGTGCTCAACATTAGTGGTCTGAGTTTTATCTTTAATTGCACCATGTTTAGTGGTTTTCGCAAAATTAGCGACAACCACTTCCGGATCTAATTCTTTGTCTTTGAATACATTATTGATATGCTTTCCAATAGTTTTTATATCGCGGTCAAAAAGCAATGCAAGTTGTTGTCGATTTAGCCAGACCGTTTCCGTTTCAAATTTTAATCAATTTGAATTTTTCCATCTTCTCCCTGATATATTTCAATTTGATTTTCCATCTCCTGATTCATTTAGTTCAGAAAGCATAAGCTTTATGTAAAAATATACTGTATTTGGCATTAAAAGCAGGCTAATTTATGATTGTGCTAGTTGCCTAATCTTTCAAATGTTTAAGCAATAAAAAACCCATAGTTTAAACCGATAATCTGAAAAAATAATTGGAAAATTCTATTTTTTAGTAAATAAATGGCAAGGCTTTTAATTAATACTTGTCAGGTCTTATAGTGACACGTGTATTAACACTGCTCAATTCTCTTGAATCCAATTCATAATCGCCAACACGCCACTATTTTATCCTAAAAAAAGCATTTTTCAAGACCTAAAATCCTTGCAATTTCAGAATTACATATACGCCTCCACCGGCGGACAAACACACACCAGATTCCGGTCGCCGTGGGCATTGTTTACACGACTTACACTGGGCCAGAATTTACTTTCGTGTTTTAAATAAGGCATCGGGTAAGCAGCTTTTTCGCGGGTGTAGGGAAGATCCCAGGAATCCGCGGTAATGACGGATAAAGTATGCGGCGCATTATGCAACACATTATTATCAGCAGGATAATCTCCTTTTGCGATTTCCTGGATTTCATCGTGGATCATCAGCAAGGCATCGCAAAAACGATCGAGCTCTTCTTTGTTTTCAGACTCGGTAGGCTCAATCATAATCGTACCAGCTACCGGAAAGGATAAAGTAGGTGCATGAAATCCATAATCCATCAGACGCTTGGCAACGTCTTCTGCACTAACTCCGGCTTCCTTGTAAGGACGCAATTCCAATATCAGTTCGTGGGCCACACGTCCCTGTGTGCCGGTATACAATACTTTGTATTTTTCTCCCAAACGCTTAGCCATATAATTGGCATTGAGAATAGCATGTTCCGTTGACCGGCGCATGCCATCTGGTCCCAACATACGGATATAGGCATAGGATATCAACAGGATACTTGCACTTCCATAAGGTGCCGCAGAAACCGGCGGTACCGCATTGGGATGTGTATTAACTTCATAAAACGGGTGCGAGGGAAGAAAATCTTTGAGTTTGTCATTGACACAAATGGGTCCCATGCCAGGTCCGCCACCACCATGTGGAATGGCAAAAGTCTTATGCAGATTGAGATGACAGACATCGGCGCCTATTGTCGCCGGACTGGTCAGTCCAACCTGTGCATTCATATTGGCACCATCCATATAGACCAGGCCGCCATTGTCGTGAATGATTTGACAAATCTCCTGGATAGAGGTTTCAAACACTCCATGGGTACTTGGATAAGTCACCATCAGGCAGGCTAGTTTGTCTTTATGTTGCTCGGCTTTGGCTTTTAGTTCAGACACAATGATATTACCCTGTTCGTCGCAGGGAGTCACCAATACATCATAGCCGGCAATCACTGCACTGGCAGGATTGGTGCCATGAGCAGAAGCGGGTATTAAAGCCAGAGTACGATGTGCGTTGCCTCTGGATTCATGATAGCCCCGGATGGCCAGCAATCCCGCAAACTCTCCCTGAGCACCGGAATTGGGTTGCAGTGAGCAGGCAGTAAATTGAGTAACCTCGCACAAATAATTTTCAAGCTCACGGATCATCTGCTGATATCCCTGTGTCTGATCGGCAGGTGCAAACGGATGGATATTGGCAAATTCCGGCCAACTCACTGGTATGAGTTCGGTAGCGGCGTTGAGTTTCATGGTACAGGAACCCAGCGATATCATCGAATGCATCAATGAAAGGTCTTTATTTTCCAGACGTTTGATATAGCGCATCATCGCCGATTCGGTATGATATTTATTAAAGACCGGATGGCTTAGATATTCAGAATATCGAACCAATTGTGTTGGAATGTTTAATGTAGCAGGCATTTCTAACGTGCTTTGTTTAGCACCTGCAGCCGTACACACCAGATGGAGGATGCGATCCAGTTCGTTGTCAGTCAAGGTTTCATCCAGACTAATCTGGAAACCTTTTTCAGTATACCAGAAATTAAAATTCTGCTGCAGTGCCGCCGCTTTTACCGCATCCCGGAGCTCTTTGCCGGCTTTGACTGATAGGGTATCAAAGAAAAACGGATGTTCTAATTCCAGACCTGCTTTTTTTAAAGCGTTTGCCAATGAAGAACCCATATCGTGTATTCTTCTGGCAATAGCTTTTAATCCTGAGGGGCCATGATAAACAGCATACATAGACGACATAATGGCAAGCAATGCCTGAGCGGTACAGATATTGGAAGTCGCTTTTTCGCGACGGATATGTTGTTCGCGGGTTTGCAGTGCCATACGAAGGGCCGGATTGCCTTTTTCATCGATGGATACACCGATAATTCGACCTGGAATAATCCTTTTAAATTCATCTTTAGTAGCAAAAAATGCGGCATGCGGACCTCCAAAACCCATGGGTACGCCAAAGCGCTGGCTGTTGCCAAAAGCGATATCGGCATCGAGTTCACCCGGACTTTTCAACAGACAAAGAGCCATCAGGTCTGTTGCCAGTGCGACAAGGCAATTTGCAGATTTTGCATTTTTTATAAACTCTTCATAGTCATGTACTGCCCCTGTTTTATCCGGATATTGAAGTAAAACGCCAAAACAATTGGCAGGCAGTGGGTCTTTACGCCAGTCCCCGGTTACGATTTCAATACCCTGTGGCCAGGCTCTGGATTTAAGGACTGCCAGGGTTTGATCATACACATGATGATCTACAAAAAATACATTGGGCGATTCGGCTTTATTCTTTTTGGCTTTTTCATGATAAAACAACATCATGGTTTCAGCAGCGGCGGTTCCTTCATCCAGCAGGGATGCATTGGCTATGGGCAGGCCTGTCAGATCAGAAACCATCGTTTGATAATTAAGAAGCGCCTCCAGCCTTCCCTGTGCGATTTCTGCCTGGTAAGGTGTATATTGGGTATACCAACCCGGATTCTGAAAAACATTACGTAAAATTACCGAGGGCGTTATGGTTCCAAAATATCCTTGTCCAATCAGGCTATGACACAAACTGTTTTTTGCAGCCAGGCCTTTTAGCATGTTGAGATAATCGTATTCCGATAAAGCAGGGGGTGTTTTTAGCTCAGATTTCAGACGTATGCTGTCTGGTACAGTTTGACGGATTAATTCATCCATACTGCTGACACCCGTTGTTTTGAGCATATCTGCAAGCTCAGCACTTAATGTTCCGATATGACGGGATTCGAAGCGGTCGTAACGTGGGAAGGAAGTCATTGATTTTATGAATTTTTCTGGTAAAAAGGAGTGCAAAAATAGGATGGAAATAAAGGTTTTTATACTTTTTTTGATAAAACCGGAATGTAACATGAAAGATGAGTTCTGCAGGGACATCATGCCGGTTTTCGTCAAGACTTGATATGGAGTAATTTTCCCAAAATTATTGGCGAAGCCCGATTTTGAATTGGCACAACGACTATTTTTAGCCCGATGGAATCTCTTGATATTTTAGCTGAGAGTGGTCTCGATTAAAAATCAGAATTTATGAGAACTTTTGGCCTTTTATCTCATAAATTCCGGCTTTTGTCTGATTCATAAAAAAGACATTATTCATCTAAACCTTCCATTTGATATTGCAACCCATACTGGGAAATTGCAAATTGGGAATTTCGCTTTTATTTAAAATGGCATCCAGAGCCTGACGTAAATCCCGTCCTGTTAATTTAATACCTGAGTTGGGTCTGGAATCATCAAATCGACCCCGGTATACAAGTTTTTTATCTTCATCAAACACATAAAAGTCGGGTGTACATGCGGCATCATAGGCTTTGGCAACCTCCTGAGTTTCATCATAAAGATACGGAAAAGGATAAGCCTGCATCATAGCATGCCGTTTCATTTCATCCGGTCCATCCTGGGGATATTTTTCGATGTCATTGGAACTAATACCTATAAAGCAAATTTCTTTCTCAAGATATTCTTTGGAAAGTTTTACCAGTGCTTCATTGATATGCAATACGTACGGACAATGATTACAAATAAACATAATCACATAAGCTTTACAATATCTGAAATCATCCAGAGAAATCATATTGCCACTGATGACATCCTGCAACCGGAACGCCGGAGCATTTATACCTAAGGGAAGCATGTTAGATTCAGTTAGAGCCATAATGATGATTTAATTGCAGGTATTTGTAAAAAAGATATAATCAAATAAGTTGATCTCCTTTAATGCTGAAGATCCTTTGAAGCGATATATTTTACATTCTTTAAAATTAGAAATCTGAGCTTTCCATATTTTTTCTGATACCGGATAATAAGACCAGTGCCATTTTTCTTCATGAAAGCCTCGGGGTCTCTGTTCATTAAATTCAGTATAAGTCTGGCAAAAGCCAAAACGAAATGCATGTTTTTTCATCCATTCGTACATTTTTTTTCCTTCCGGACTGTCAAAATAAATGGGTTCGGTCGAATTGAGGTCAAAGTCAGTTCCCCAATGGTGTCTTGAGAATCCGGGTGGTGCAGAAAACTCCAAAATTTTTAAGGCTCGTTCGGCCGGATCTTTCAGTTTGTTATTTAATTTTTTGCCCTCCACAGGTGTCATTCCGGTCCATTTGTTTTCCCAGATTTCTTTTTGATAATCAAAAGTACGGGTCGCAGAAACGATGGTTAATAGTATGGAATCTTTGGCAGCTGCTTCAGCCATTTTTAAAAATGCGTCATAGACTTCTTGCCTGAGATACATACTTTGTTTAAATGTATCTGATTTGAAAGCAACAAAATCAGGATGTTCGGCAGGATTAAATTTTCCGGCAATGTATTCCGGATCTTCGATGCCCAAATCATTTTCAGATCTAATCTTCTGTTGGATAGCGGAAGTATCCTTAAGCGATAATCCTGAATTTAATATCATAGAAATTATAATCAAAACCAATTTATCTGACTTCTTTTAGTAAATTTTTTAAGTCTTTTGTACGATCCATTTCCTGGAATTTGATGACATCTTCTAATGTCCATTTTTTCTCCACGGTTTTACTATAGCCTCCCTGACTTTCCAGGAGATAATATACATTGGTTAGCCATTTTGATGTATCGGGTTCCTGGGATGGGGAGGTTACATATTCTTCAATAATGGGCACACCCAGAGTAAATGGTGAGTTATCCATGACATAATTCATTTTGGCATGTGCCGCCCGCAAGGTGGTATAATTGCCATAATTTTTTAATCGCAGACATTCCGCTTTTGGTACTTCAAAATAACTAAAACCCGGAATAAAATCCATTTTGACATTGATCGGAAGAGCTGCAGCAATTGCTACTAAACCAGTTTGGGCTTCCCAGCCTAGAATTAATCCAGCCGGTGGCCCGGTAATTTCAATACCCAAAGAATCGAGGAGATGATAAATTCTGGGATATTGCTTTGCATAAAACTGCGGAATTTTGGTGTTTACGACCATATCAATTTTTCCAAAATATTTCTGACCTTCATAAACCACTTTTTCTATTCCAAAATCCCCGCTCACCATTTTTTCTATGTATTCCTTCATGCCATTTAAATCATCTTCGAAAATCCTGTCCAGCTTTTTCTGTAATCCTAAATACATTCCTCTTTTGATGAATGGAATGAGACCGACCATCCGGGCATTAAAATGAACATAAACAGATTTAGTACCTTCCGGTATGATCTGATAACCTATGTTGATGGGATTGGGTAATTTAGATGATTTAATTTTGACGGTTATAAGGGAGTCCTGATAAGCTTCCAGAATTTCCGCATACCCTTTCCCTAAATCTTTATTTTCAAAAGTTAAATTTCCACCAATATGTATATCCCTGCCTCCATAGGAAATTTTTAAATCAGGATCCGCTTTTTTCCAGCTATTCCATTTAGTCCAGTCTTTCAAATCATTAACAATGACATAAATCATTTTATATGGGCCGGTTATTTTAATTTCATTTTTATAAGAATACCCGGAAGGAGATATCATACATAAGACGAGATAGATTAATATTACAATCGAGACAATGCTTATGACCAGTATTTTTTTGTTCATATTTTTTGATTAGCTGGCAAAATTACGGTTTATCAAACGGATTGAGAAGCATTGTTTGTAGCTTTGAACTCCAATAACAAATCCATCTTTAAATCTGACGATATGAAGAAAACGCTGATATTCAGGAGTCTGGTAATTGGGATAGTAAGTTTTTGCCAGACTTTACAGGTAGGAAGTCAAACAGATCCTACATTATCCATTCGTATTGATGTGGTCTATCTGGCTTCGGACGACCTACAGGGTCGGGAAACCGGAACTATTGGCGAAACCATGGCGGCCGACTATATTGTCCATAGAATGCAGCTTCTGGGTCTGGAGCCCAAAGGAAATAATTCCTGGTTTCAGGAATTTAAATTTGCTTCCAATCCACATGATTTGAAAAATCAGAATAAAACCGGTAAAAACGTCCTCGGATTCTTAAATCATAAAGCAAAAAAAACCCTGGTCATCGGTGCTCATTATGACCATCTTGGTCATGGTGCCATTGGCTCCCGCAGTCCAAACGACCATTCGATACACAATGGTGCTGATGATAATGCCAGCGGCGTGGCTTCCTTGTTGTATTTGGCTGGTCAATTATCGAAACTTAAAAAACTGCCTTTTAATGTATTGTTTATTGCATTTTCTGGAGAAGAATTTGGATTATACGGATCCAAAGCTTTTATGGAAGCTACTACTGTCCCAAAAGAATCCATTTTCGCAATGATTAATATGGATATGGTTGGTCGCTTAAATGAAGAAAAAACAATTGCTATTGGTGGAGCCGGAACTTCTCTGGAATGGAAAGACATCTTACAAAAAATTAAACCTGCGGGATTTAATTTTAATTATTCAGATGGCGGCATCGGACCTTCTGACCATACGCCATTTTATCTCAATGACATTCCGGTTTTACATTTTTTTACAGGCCAGCACAGCGACTATCATAAACCCGGAGATGATAGTTATCTCGTCAATTACCTGGGCATAAAAGAAGTTTCTGATATTATTCTGTCAACCATACTTGAATTAAGTAAACAACATAAACTGACATTTCAGAAAACCAAAGACGAAACGCCAAGACAGACTAGCTCCTTTAAAGTGACTCTCGGAATCATGCCCGATTATGTATTTAATGGCAATGGACTCAGAGTCGATGCAGTACTCGACGGAAGACCTGCTCAGCTTGCCGGACTAGAAGGAGGTGATATCATTATAAAAATCGGCGATTTTGAAATCGGAGATGTTTATAAATACATGGAAGTACTTTCAAAATTTTCAAAAGGCGATTCTGCTGAAATTCATGTGCTGCGTAAAGGCCAGTTGCTGATTAAAAAAGCGGTGTTTTAAATTTATCTGTCCAAAGGAATCAGGCTTGTCAAATATCCGGACTTCCACTTGTTGGATCTATCGATGGAAATATCTCGTGGAGATTCAATAAAATAATTTTGGGAATAATATACTAATTTATACTAAAACTTAGGCTGTATTGAGTAAAGCGATTTGAATATTGAAAACTACGCCAATGCAAAAGAATAAGATGCAAATTAAAAATTAAGCAAGACTTCCTGATGGAATGGTTTCACAATTTTTTAATGCCCAATCGTAAATTGAACGTAATAATGTATATTGTGAATCGATACCCTCAACGAAATTTTGGTCAACTAATTCGTTTTCATTTTTATCGACATCATCGACATTTATTGAAATTACATTTTTATCATCCATGTCGTAAAGGCATAAATTGATATAAAAATCTTTGTAAAAAGTATGTACACAAGGCAAACCATCAACATGTCTCCATGACATCTGTTTTGATTTCAATAATTCAACAACTTGATTAGTATCCATAATTATTTCATTAACATTTGGTTCGTTAATTTGGTTTCAAGTATTTTCTCTTAAATATTCTTCTAATTTTTGCATATCATCAATAAATAGGGAAATATTAGGCGAAATCTTGGGGTCAACTGCTGATTTTATCAAAACTGTTTTATAGTCTCCTATGATGCCTTTGAAGCGTTTAAATTTACTCTTGTCATTGTTAGTACAACATTTCCATGCATCGGTTAATATAACTTCTAAATCATTAATACTTGCTGTTTTAGCCGTTAGTGAATAAGAACCTGTCAAAACAGACCTAACATGTGGGATTTTAGAAATGGCATACTTACAGTGAGTTATATGCTCGCATAGTTTAACCTTTCGGGAACTGATCTCTATGGCCCAACCATCTAAGAGGGCTTTAGTAAAAGTAAAAGGGATAGTTATACCCGGACTCAACAAAGATTTAAGCACATCAGTGTTATAAAACACATATCCAGATGCCAGTGAAATTCCTAAAGGAATAACAATTCTAAGAATAAAGCTTGGCGGATTGTTAATAAACTCTTTGAACATTTTAGGGAAAATGATCAATAAAGATATAAAATCCGAAATAAATTAATATATCATACCGATAATTTTTTTAGTAAGATTAGTGTTGACTCAAATAACAATTTGTAGCTAATACATTTCCGAAAAGAAAAATTGTCAGAAGCCATCGATACTTTTTCTGAATTTTTGGCGGCAAAGCCTATAAAAAATGACAGTCTGGCATTAAATTAGAATTGGATTCAGATTTGCGGATTTAGTTTATCTTATGAAAGAGAACACAAATCAAAAAATATAAAACAAGATGACTTACGAAAATTTTACTATAAAAGCGCAGGATGCTATTTTAAAAGCGCAACAAATTGCATCAGGATTGGACCAACAAGTAGTTGATAGCAGTCATTTATGTAAAGCCATTATCGAAACAGATGAAAAACTGATCGAATTTTTATTTGAAAAGATGGCTGCCAATCTTCAAAAAGTGAAGTTTGAGCTCGATACGGAAATTCGCAAAAGTCCAAAAGTTGTCAACGCTCAAAAGCAATATTTGTCAAACGATGCCAATGCGGTCTTATTAAATGCTAAAACTGTCAGTGAAGAATTTGGCGATGAATATATTTCCCTCGATGCTATGTTGCTGGCTCTGGTTAAATCCAATGATCCTGCTTCTAAAATTCTAAAGAAAAATCAAATCACTTCGGAAGGTTTAAAGGCAGCCATTATGGAATTGAGAAAAGGGAAAAAAGTAACGGATTCCAGCAGTGATGAAGGTTTTAATGCTTTAAATAAATATGCAGTCAATATCAATGCGGCTGCTGAAAGTGGTAAACTGGATCCGATCGTTGGCCGAGATGAGGAAATCCGCCGCATCCTGCATATTTTATCCAGAAGAAAGAAAAACAACCCGATTCTTATCGGCGAAGCTGGAGTCGGTAAAACAGCTATTGTGGAAGGAATCGGATGGCGGATTGTCAAAAATGATGTACCTGAAACCCTGCGAAGTAAAAAAATATATGCACTTGATCTGGCAGCATTAATTGCCGGAGCAAAATATAAAGGTGAATTTGAAGAACGTCTTAAAGCGGTTATCAAAGAAGTCAAAGAATCCAATGGTAATATCATCTTATTTATTGATGAAATACATACCCTTATTGGAGCAGGCGGTGGTCAAGGTGCCATTGACGCTGCCAATATTTTAAAACCTGCTTTAGCCAGAGGTGAGCTACATACTATAGGAGCGACGACACTGGATGAGTATCAAAAATATTTTGAAAACGACAAAGCTCTTGTAAGACGATTTCAAACAGTACTTATTGACGAACCATCTGTAGAAGATACGATTTCGATTTTGAGGGGAGTCCAGGATAAGTATGAAGTATTTCATAAAATTGCCATCACCGATGAAGCCCTGATTGCGGCAGCAGAATTATCGCATCGGTATATTTCAGACCGCCAGTTGCCGGATAAAGCAATCGACCTCATCGATGAAGCTGCAGCCCGGCTTAGATTGGAACTGGACAGCGTGCCAGATGAAATTGATCAAATGGCTCGTAAAGTTCGCCAACTCGAAATCGAACGCGAAGCTTTAAAAAGAGAAAAGGAAGATAAAAAACTTGTATTGATCGAAGAACAACTTGCCAATGCAAAAGAAAAACTGGAATCTTTAAATGCTTCATGGAAGACCGAAAAAGAAATTGTCGATACAATTCAATCTATTAAGAAAAAAATTGACGACATCAATATTCAGGCTGAGCGTGCAGAGCGGGAAAGCGATTTTGGCTTAGTGGCCAAATTAAAATATGGAGATTTGAAGGAACAGGAAAAATATTTAAAAAAAGCAGAAGATAAATTACAATCCCTTCCTGAAGGAAGTCGCTTCACATCAGACATCGTTACTGCCAATGATATCGCCATTGTAGTCAGCAAATGGACCGGAATTCCTTTACAAAAAATGCTGCAAAGTGAAAAGCAAAAATTAATTCATCTGGAAGAAGAACTAGCTAAACGGGTTATCGGTCAGAAAGAAGCGGTTTCTGCCGTGGCTGATGCCGTCAGAAGATCGCGGGCCGGTTTGCAGGATCCCGGACGTCCCATAGGATCGTTTATTTTTCTGGGTCCAACTGGTGTAGGAAAAACGGAACTGGCCAGGGCTTTAGCTGAAGTAATGTTTGACGATGAAAAAGCAATGACCCGTATCGATATGAGTGAATATATGGAGTCACATGCAGTATCTCGTCTCGTCGGAGCGCCTCCAGGATATGTCGGTTATGATGAAGGTGGTCAATTGACCGAAGCTGTTCGGGTCAAACCGTATTCAATTGTTTTATTGGATGAAATAGAAAAAGCACATCCGGATACTTTTAATATTTTACTTCAGGTTTTGGATGATGGTCACTTAACCGATAATAAAGGCCGGGTAGCGAATTTCAAAAATACCATCATCATCATGACCAGCAATATGGGATCTGATCTGATACTCGAAAATTTTGAAGATCTGCAGGCCGTTGATGCAAAACACCGAGATAATATACTGGAGACAACTAAAATTGAAGTCTTCGAACGTTTAAAACAATCGTTGCGTCCGGAATTTTTAAACCGTATTGATGAAAAAATTATGTTTCTTCCCCTTACTAAAGAAGAAATCAAAAAAATTGCAGAAATTCAATTGCGGGGCTTGAAGAAAAATCTTTTAAAACAGGGTCTTCAGCTTGAAGTAAGTGATAATGCCATGAGTCTGCTTGCCGATATAGGATACGAACCACAGTTTGGGGCACGTCCTTTAAAACGTGTGATTCAAAAAGAAATCATCAATGAAATTGCCAAAATAATGCTGGCCGGAGAAATCGAAATGGATGGCAAACTTATCGTAGATACCGATGCCAAAGGATTTACTTTTAATGGAAAATAAGCAAAGGATGATCAAATAGCAAACTGCAATTATTTGCGATATATGTTTTTTATCCTGGCCAATCCAGCCTTTGCTTTTTGATGAATGGAACGCTTATACTGAACCGGCTCCGTTTGGAGTACCTGTTCAAAAAAATGTGCTGCCTGTTCGTAATTACCTGTTTTTTCTGAAATGATACCACTTTGTAATAATGCGTTGCTGCTCATATAGGAGTGTCTCTTTGGATCAAAACGCAGAACATCTTTAAAATACTGAAGTGCTTTTTCCGGCTCTTCATTCATCTGGCTAATGCGACCTGCCCGGTAGGCATATTCAAGCTGGTTTTCAGGATCTGCATAATATTTGGATTTTAACGGAGCCAGCAAATCATATGCCTTTTTGCTATACGAACCATCGGAAAGCAATCTGGCTTTTAATAAATGTCCATCCGGGATTCGCCCGGATTGTGCCTCGTGTTTAGCTTGTTTGTCTTCATCCGTTATTTCATTCCCCTTGATTAAACAATTGGAAATATACAAGCGATACATTCCAGTATCAGATTTCAGGAGGGCCGCCCAGGCAAGCTTTTGATACGTTTCTTTAATATAACTTGTACCCTGATGCAATTTTAAAAACAACGTAAACTGTTCGGAAGCCCGTGGATCCAGTTTATGCAAGTAAGTAAGTCCGGATAAAAAGTAGAGATAAGGTAGTTTTTGTTTTTCCAAATGACTTAGCGACTGGAGTGCAAGAATAGCAGCATCATTGTAACCTGCTTTTAATGCGAGTTTGCATTGCAGCATAAGTAATAAAGCATTGGGTGGTGTTTTAGATAAGTTGTCGATCCAATATTGATACGCTTTATCAGGCCTGTTTTCAAGGTATGCAATAATAAAACTCATTGCGGCATATGATTCAGTTAAGAAAATATCCTGTTGCGTTACAGCAGCATGGATGTATTTCTCTAATTCTGTTTTGCCTTTTTGAAGATTGCCTTCCAAGCCTAGTAATTTGGCGGCCCATTTAAAATCATCTGGAATTGTACTTAATAAAGTATGCAATACACCCAGTGATTTATAAGAGTAGATAAAATACGGAAATTCTCTGACATTTTCTTCAAGCAGCGAGACCGATTCTCTGATCGATTGAAAGGCTTTGAAATCTTCCTGCATTTTAAAATAAATCAATGACCATTGTAATAAAATCTCAGCTTTCAAAAATCGCTTCCACTCAATACCCAATGAAGATTGTTCAATTTGTTTAAGCCGGTTATTTTTGGCTGATTTTCGTTTTTGAAATTCAGAGGCCTGTTCATAAATAAACAAAGTATAAAAATCAATTTCATTTTCTAAGAGCAGGTAAGCCTTGTTGTCGCTGAATCTGGCTTTATTTCCGAGATTGGTTTTAGCCTGTGTCAATTCCAAATTGACGATATGCGTATAAATATTTTGTACATCCGGATCAAAAGTGCAATAATCCTGAGCATGACAGATGGACGAAATGTATAGAAATAACAGGAACAGTCTTTTGCTCGGAAACGATACTAACATGCTCCAAAAATAGAGCTTATCCTTCTACTTCTTCTATTTGATCGTCCACCAGAACCCGGCCACAATGTTCGCAGGCGATAATTTTTTTGCGTAATCCGATCTCCAGCTGGACCTGGGGAGGTATTTGGTTGAAACATCCACCACAGGCATTTCTTTTTACCGTTACAACAGCCAGACCATTGCGGTATCTCTGACGAATGTTATTGTATGCCAGTAATAAACGGGGTTCTATAATTTTTCTGAATTTTTCTGATTTCTTGGCTAAACCAGCTTCTTCTTTTTCCGTCTTTTCAATAATCTTATTAAGCTCTTCTTTTTTATCCAAAAGCTCCTTCTGTTTTATACTTAATTTATCTTTTACTCCATCCAGAGTTACTTTTTTCAGTTTGATTTGTTCGGAAACATCTTTCATTTTTTTCTCAGAAAGTTGAATTTCCAGACGTTGAAGATTGATTTCTTTATTCAAAGCATCATATTCCCGGTTGTTTTTAACACCATTCAGCTGCTTTTCATATTTCTTTATGTTTTCCTCACTTTGTTTGATATTGACTTTGTGATTAACGAGTTCTTTGTCCATATCTGCTGTTGATGCTTCCAATTTGGTTATTCTCGTCGTCAAACCTTCTATTTCGTCTTCCAGGTCACTGACAGCTACCGGAAGCTCTCCTTTAACAATTTGAACCTGATCCACTTCGGAATCAATTTGCTGCAACTCATATAATTGTTTGAGTTTCAAACCAATAGGTAAATCTGAGTGTACGATTGCTTTAGACATAATTTAAAAATAATGTACCGGATTGGTACTGATTTTTGTATAATGGGTGGCAAAATTACTGAATTTCTGAGAAATCAACTCAAATAATAGTTCAATTGTAAATTGTTCACTTTCATAATGTCCGATATCTAACAAAACGATTTGGTCGTTGGCATCAAAAAACTCGTGGTATTTAATATCTGCAGTTATATAGGCATCGGCCTGGTTTCTGAGGGCTTCTTTTATCAGAAAAGCGCCAGATCCTCCTGCCAGGGCTACTTTTTGAATCTCATCTTTGACAAGGCGTGTATGGCGGATCGTCGAAGTGTGTAATGATTTTTTAATCAATTGCAGAAACTCCTCAGATTTTAGTGGATTTTTCAAATAACCCAACAATCCGGAGCCGGTATCCCTGGAGCCGGGTTTGGGGCAAAGTATAGAAAGCTGTTCCAGACCAATCCGCTGTGCTATTTTTTCATTGACTCCCTGATGCAGTACATTATCAAGATTGGTGTGAATTGCATAAATCGCGATTTCTTCTTTAATGGCATACAGGATGGCCTTTTCGACATAGTTTTGCTCATTAAATTTTTTAATTCCTGAAAAAATAATGGGGTGATGACTTACCACGACATTACAATGATGTGCTGTTGCTTCTTTTAAGACATCCAAGGTGCAATCAAGCGAACAAAGGACTCCTGAAATGTCTAAACCGGCGGGGCCCAGTATCAACCCGGAGTTATCATACGTTTCCTGTAATTCCAGGGGAGCGATAGATTCCAGAAAACGGGTCAATTCATATAATTTCATCCATTGCTTTTTTTAATTTGTTGCTCGATCAGGCTGGTTGAAAATCCATCATGAAATGATAATGAATAGACATTTCCACCATCTGAAAGTACAATATCTGAGCCAACGATAGCTTCAGGTTTCCAATCGCCACCTTTTACCAACACGTCTGGTCTCAGCAACTGGATTAGCTCATAAGGTGTCAGATCATTAAAGATCACCACAGCATCGACCGAATTTAATCCGGCCAGAACGATGGCCCGGCTGTATTCTTTGTTGATGGGTCTGGAAGGTCCTTTAATGGCAGCCACCGACTGATCTGAATTTATTCCAACTATGAGTTTGTCTCCTAAATTTTTAGCTTCAGACAAATAGCGCACATGCCCTTCATGCAATATATCAAAACAACCATTTGTAAATACCAATTTTTGACCTTCTGATTTCCAGATATTCCGGAGCTTTATTAAACCCGGCATATCCATTAATTTATCATCTAACTCATGATTCATGTTCAGGTATAATTTGTGTCATTGGATTTGATTTGTTTTTCCAGGACAATAGAATTAAGGAAAACAAACCATAGACAATCAAAGCAAAAAACTGAGCGGAGGCAAAAGCAATATTGGCAAATGAAAATGCATCCGTTTGATTTAATCCATATAATCCTAATCCCAGAATAACCATAAAATGGTATGTACCCATGCCGCCCGGTGAAGGTATAAACACCCCAAAACTTCCAAACACATAGACTACCAGCATGGGTATTAATCCTAAATGAGCTGTGGGTGGAAAAGCCTTACAAGCAAAATAAAACATCAGAAAAAACCATACCCAGATTAACAAGGTGTGCAATAAAAATTTATTGCGATCGTCTAAATTGCGGATTGAAATAACGCCTGTCCATATACCTGATAAAAACTGATGAATCCTGTTGATTAAATGCATCTTTAGTAAAATGTTTCGAAATTTCCAGATGGACAATAATATGAGTAACACAACCGCGACATACATCATATTAAAATGCAGATCCGGAAAGCTGGCATGGTTTGTAAAGAAATTAATAAATGCACCCGTATCCAGTAATACAGCTAATAAAATCAATAGTAAAAAGGAAATCATATCTGCAATTCTGTCAACGACTACTGTGCCGAATACTTTATCAAAAGGTAGCTTTTCATATTTCGATAACAGTACGGCCCGAACAAATTCACCAATTCTTGGCAGACCTAAATTGGCAAGATAGGCTACATTGACCGCACCAAATAAATTATAAAATTTTGCGTCATAATGTAAGGTTTTTAAAATGATACGCCATCTGATGGTACGCGAGTAATTGGTCATACCAAAACCTATAAAGATCATAAAGATCCAGAAATAATTTAGTGTCTTAAAATCACTCGCGAGTTTATCTAATAAGCTGCACTGTCCGGAAGAAATTTGTTGGGTTTTACAATATTCAAAATAAGCAATTTGATTTTTGTCATACAAATAATACATAATTCCGATACCGATACTCAGAAATACAATTAGTTGAAGCGTATTTTTTAAATAAGGATTCAAGAATGCATTGTTTTATAAGCAGGACGAATTCAAAAAAGCAAAGGTAGCTATCAATTTAGCTTAAGAAATTATTTTATTGTGTTCATCGACAAAGACTGAAACCGGATGAAATGATTTAGCTTCTTCCGGAGTCATAAATGCATAAGATATGATAATAATGACATCACCAATTTCCACCTTTCTTGCTGCAGCACCGTTCAGACAAATCATTCCGGAATTGGCTTCGCCTTTTATTACATAGGTTTCAAATCGTTCGCCATTATTATTATTAACAACCTGTACTTTTTCTCCTTCGTAAATATTGGCTGCTTTCATCAGCACTTCATCGATCGATACACTGCCAATATAGTTTAAATTGGCTTCTGTGACTCTTGCCCGGTGAATTTTAGATTTAAAGAATTGTAAAAACATGGGTGTAAAATTAATAAATTAGAATTACACTCTTGAAAATGACAAATAGTGTGAAATAGTTCAATCCGGGCTGCCTTTTACCACAATATTATCGATCAGGCGAACCTCCCCGGCCCATGCAGCAAGGCAGGCAACTATATAGGAATGTCGGTCCGGATCTTCTATTTTTTCCAAGGTGTTGCCATCGACAATTTCGATATATTCCGGCTTAAGTTGGGCATTTTCCAACGATATTCGGGCATTCTGACATAATTCTGAGGGCATTTCAGCATAAATTTTCTCCTTGATGGTTTGTAAATTTTGATAAATCACCGGTGCATTTCGCCGCATTGGACTACTTAATCGTTGATTTCTGGAGCTCATTGCCAAACCATCAGATTCTCTTAGAGTAGGTCCAATAATCAGTTGTACAGGAAGCTGTAATTGCCGGATCATATGATTTACCAGTGTAAACTGTTGAAAATCTTTTTGACCCATCACAAGAAAATCCGGTTGAACAAGAGACAACAGCCTGTAAACCACTTCAAGCATTCCTTTAAAGTGGCCAGGTCTAAACTGTCCTTCCATTGTTTTATCCAAATTTCCTAAGTTAAGCCTCAACTCAGTTTTTAAACCTTTGGGATAGACTTCTTCATCTGTTGGAGCAAATAAGACATCGCAATGCAATAATTCCAGCAAACGACTGTCCTGATCGAGATTCCGGGGATATTTTAAGAGATCTTCTTTATTATTAAACTGGCTGGGATTGACATAAATACTGCAAATGCTGGATTTTGCATATTTCTTACCAATATTGATAAGGGATAGATGCCCATTATGCAAAGCGCCCATAGTGGGTGTAAACGCCATTTTGCGATTTGCTTTTTTTTCTCGTTCTACAAAAGCTGTTAGCTGAGAAACCTGAGTAAATAATTCCATAAACCGGATTCAGAGACAAATATAAAGCCTGCAAGTTTTGGAATGAAGCTTGCTCTTGTCCTGAACTTATAAAAAGACCCCAGCCAGGAGTTGGCTGAGGTCATCAATGGATTAACCATCTTCAAGGATAGCCCATTGGGGATTTTCTGATTTTTTGAAAATCATAACTTTTAGGGTGATACCAAATGTTGATTTTCAATCTCCAGACGAAGAATATCAATTAAGCTACGTTTAGATCAATAATTTTTTTAACCCGAAGAATCGACTTATGACTTTCCGGCATGCCGTCATTACCGTATTTTCAATCAAGTGGGGGATATGCTTTGTAAAAACAGAGGGGTGGTTGTTTTTACATACCAAAGCATAATACAGAGGTATTTTAGAATCTTGAGTTAATTCGGTTATGAGTTTCATATTTTAAATATGATATTCACTATATGGAAGCCCAAAGATCCACTGCTTCTGGTTGTTAAACCTCAGGAAAAACACCCTTTTTTACAGGGATTTTTCATGTATATAGATTTGCCAAATCTGGTACATATTGCTGAGTGTTAATTACTTAATAAAAATTTAATGCTTTAAGTGCCATTTAGCTCGGAGCGTTAAATTCGGTCTGGATAGAGAAGTCAGGAAGGATGTTAAAAAATAAAGACCACTCATACTATATGAATGGTCCTTAATGCCGGTAAATGTATTCTAATTAGTGTGTTCCAGCAGATATTGGATAAAAAGTTGAATTAAAACCGAGCAAAAATCTTGCCACAAAGACCTCAAAAAACGGCGGGTCGTCATTGTTTGGACTATCAATATAGACTCTGGTACAGATTTCTAAAAATGATTCATGTAAGCTAATTCAGAACTTCCGCCACTATTTTTAGAAAAAAGCTAAAAACGAATGTAGTCAACCGGGTTAATAGGTCTTCCTTTATACCATAATTCGAAATGCAGATGAGGCCCATCCGTTAAGGATCCGGTATTACCAATTATGGCAATGGCTTCTCCGGGTTTTACGACTTCTCCGATTTTTTTTAACAAAGCTGAATTGTGCTTGTAAATACTCAGCAGATTATTGCTGTGCTGGATTGCCAGCGTGTGGCCATTTTCAAGGGACCAGTCAGATTGGATGACCGTTCCTTCCAGAATGGCTTTGATCGGCGTATTGGCGGCAGCCATAATATCGACTCCCAAATGTCCTTTTTCTGGGCCATAAGCAGCCCCTACCGGGCCTCTGACTGGAGGAATAAATTTTAATACCCGGAAGCTTTCGGATTCCGGTGTATTTCTTAAGACATTTCCGGTCTGAATCAGAGTACGAGGCCGGTTGCCCATCATTTGATTTGCTTCAAATTCAGCTCTCAGAATACTATCTTCTGTGATTTTTGCCAATGGCTCGGGCTTTTCCAGTTTGATTTGTACATTTTTTGTCACATCAGCTCTGGTTTCAGGATTATCCGTCAATATTCTTCTGATACTTGAAATATAAGTATCTCTGGCTTTGATCGATTCTTCCAGATCCCGGATCTTTTGATCCAGCTCAATAAATTCGACCTGCGACTTAGGATCGCCATAACCAGGTATATATTTTTTGATCGGACTAAAAACGATGAGTAAAAACAGAAGAATTCCGATAAAAACCACCAGGGTACAAGCCAAAATATAGATATTCTGAAGTGTTAATTTATAACTTGCCGTTTCTTCAAAAGTCTCTTCATTTCTGATAATAAACAGAAACCGCTTCTCTAAATGCTCCTTAAGCCATTTTCTGGCACCTTTCAAATCAAAAGCCATTCTTAAAAATACTTTAAATTATAATAAATTTGCGGGATTTTAGTTATGATACTCATTCCTTCGAATTCCATGAAAATTAAAATACATCTACTCCTTCTGCAAGCTGTTTTACTCCTGGCAACTTTTAATGGTTGTGTCAGTCACCGTAAAAAAGGGCAAACTTCGGCATTAGGCCGCGCATATCATAATACAACTGCAAAATACAATGGATATTTTAATGCCAATGAATTAATGCAGGAAAGCCTGCTTGCCATCGATCAGTCCTATAAATTTAATTATAATTCTATTTTACCGGTTTTTACCTATAATGCTTCTGAAAATGTGGATGCAGAAAAACCTAAACTGGATAAAGCTATTGAAAAAGTCTCTGTAGTCATTTCTTCACATAGAGTCAGTCACTGGACTGATGACTGCTATCTTTTGTTGTGTAAAGCACAATACATAAAAAAGGATTATGAAACGGCAGAAAATTCTTACCGTTTTTTTCTGGAAGAATTTGATCCCTTAAAAAATAGTCTAAAAGCTAAAATCAGAAAAGAAGATGCAGCTAAGGAAAAGAAAAAAGAACTGGCCAGAATAAAAAAAGAAAAGAAAAAAGCAGCTGAATTAAAAAAGAAAGAGCGCAAACGCTTACAAAAAGAACGTGCTGAAGCCAGAAAAAATAAGAATAATTCAAAATCCAAAACAAGTCCTGAAAAAAAACCTGCTCCGGTCATTCCGGTTCCCACTGTGACACCTCAACTTAGCGAATCCAAACAAAAACCAATTAATGAAGGAAGCTGGCTGTTTCCACATTATACAGTTTATTGGGAAGGAGCTATATGGGCCGGTAAAAATCTGGTCGAAAGAGGAAAACCCTATGAAGCCGAACAATTATTCAGAAGAGTTGAAAATGAACCCAGCAGTCCTGAGCATATAAAAGGTGAGTTGTATGCTGCTTATGCCGATTTATATATTAAAACAGGTAAACACGATCGTGCCATTCAATCCTTAAAATCAGCTATCGAATTTACTAAATCAAAAAAAACCAAAGCCCGCTATGCTTTTATATTGGCTCAGTTATATCAGCGCGCAGGCCGAATCATTTCATCCAATGAATATTTTACACAATGTGTTAAATTAAAACCTTCTTATGATCTGTCCTTCCATGCCAAAATGAATTTACTCATCAACGAATCCAGCGAAGGAGCTTCTCAGGATGATGTGGCTTCAAGAATTGAAAAGTTTTTGAAAGATCCTAAAAATAAAGACTATCAGGGTGAATTGTATTACGCATTGGCCCTTATCAATTTGAAACAAAATAAAAAACCGCAGGCTATCGAACAATTATTTTTATCCCTGCGATCACCCAATGTGACAAATTCTCAAAAAGCTGATACCTATAAACAATTGGCAGACTTGTATTTTGATGACCAGGATTATTTAAATGCAAAATTACATTACGACAGTACCTTAAATTTTTTAGCAAAAAATGACGAACGCAGAGGAGCTGTCTCCAAAACGATTGCCAATCTGGCAGCGATTGCTGCACATATTCAAAACATTAATTTACAGGATAGTTTGTTAAAAATATCGGCACTATCCGTAAAAGATAAACGATCTCTTGCAATACAGTTGAAAAATGCTCAGAAAGCGAAAATAGCTGAACCCACACCAAACCGGGATTTACGGAGCCGCTTTAGCGAAATGGAAGCCAGCTCAATGAATCCATTCGAACGCGAATTTGAACGCAGACCCGAAACAAATAAAAAGTCAAGTTCCAGCAATTTCTTTGCTTATGATCAGCGCTCGATTAACAGAGGCCGGTCTGAGTTTGAACAAACCTGGGGTGAAATTAAACTGGAAGACAACTGGAGAAGAAAAAATAAAAACAGCTTTACGGTCAATGAAGTTGCTGAACATAAAGCAGTCGAAGAAACAGACTCCCTGGAATCTGATCTTGCTCTTGTTTTGACAGGCATACCGGAAACTCCGGAAGAAAAGAAAAAAGCCCATCGTAAAATTGCTGAAAGCTTATTCGAATTAGGACTATTGTTCCGCGAAAAACTGGAAAACTATAAAAAATCATCTGCCAGCTTTAATCAGCTATTGGAAAAATATCCCGATACAGAGAAAAAAGTGGATGCTTTGTATTATTTATATTTGAATTGTCTGGATCAATTTGATGATCCTTGTGCCAATTCACTGAAAGATAAAATTACTTACGAGTTTCCCGGAAGTCATTATTCTAAAATTTTAACGGACCCCGATTATGTTAAAGGCATTTTGGCCAGAAGGGATGAAATTTCAAATGACTATAATAAAGCCTATGATTTATATAAATCAAGTCAGTTTAGCCAGGCTTTTGATGCATTGCAAATACTTAAAAATAAAATCAAACCACCGCATGTGTTACAGGCAAAAGTGGCTTTATTATCAGCTTTTTGTTTAGGCAACACGCAAGGAAAAGAAGTCTATATTAATTCATTAAAAGAAGTAGTAGCCAATTATCCTTCAACCCCTGAAGAAATTAAAGCCAAAGAAATTTTAAGATTTTTAAAAGGAGACCAGGACGCTTTTATTGAAATTACACAGTCTGAACTGGATAAAACTAATTTTAAACTGGAAGATGATAAGTTGCACTTCATACTTGTAGTGTTGTATGATCCTCCTGAAAAAACGGTGGATAAAGCAAAAATTGCCATCTCAGATTACAACCAGAATTATCATAAACCGGAGAATTTGAAAATGACCAGTATCGAACTCGATATCGAATTAAATCAACCGCTGATACTTATCCGAAAATTTGATAATAAACAAGAGGCGATGAAGTATTACAATGGCATTCAGCGCAAAACCAATGAGTTTATTACAGAATTTGATAATTGGGAAGCTTTTCCAATTACTCAAAACAATTACAGGGAAATACTTCGGATCAAAACACTGGTGGAATACAAAAGCTTTTTTAAGAAAAATTACCTGGAAGCAAATTGATGCTTCCGAAGCTTACAGATTGAAGCACAGTTTTTATCAGGTGGCTATGGCTATTGTTGCCATCGAAATACGGGTATCAGAATGATTCTGAATTACCCGGCCACATGCTTCCAGCGTCGCGCCGGTTGTCATAATATCATCCACCAGCAAAATGTGCTTATGCCGTCCATCTTTGCAGTTTAATTCAAATGCAGACTGCATATTAATGCCACGCTCCAATCTGTTGTGTTGCGTTTGGCTTGACGTGTCAAATAGTCGTTTTAGAAAGAATTCATCCACTCCTACTTTTAAAGCATCCGAAATACCACAAGCAAATAAATGACTTTGATTATATCCTCTCCGTAGTTTTTTTTGTGGATGTAAAGGCACCGGAACGATTAAATCAATGGATTGATATTCGGGTATTTGATGTAGAAGGGTGCCCAAAAAACGCCCAAACCGCAATCCTATCTCAGGTCTGTTTTTATATTTTAATAATTCAATGGCTTTCTGAATACGTCCTCCTTTGACATAATAATATAAGGCCACTCCATGTACGATATCGATCCGCGATTGAAAATGATCTGTAAATTCATTATCTCTGTACAGATACATCCCCGTAGGGTGAACGTGATACTGACAATTCATACAAAAAAGCTCCTCTTTTGAATGTGTTCTGAATTCACAGAGTACACATAAATTGGGATAAAATAAATTTATAAGCGACTCCAAAAGCTGATGAATAGAATTAAAATGATTCTGAATAAGCATAGGGTATTCATTTTGACTCAAAACTAAAGAGTACCATGGAGAAAATGCAACCGACTTATTGAATAAGCACAATATCTGATTGAGGAACGGAATAATTTTATTAAAGCCAGATTTTCCGTCAGGGTCTTAGCAAGTAATGAAAGCGCAAAAGAATCATGAGTTAAGGCAAGGATGTATGACCGGGGAATTTTACATTTTTTACCAGGATAAAATCAAAGTAATGATGGAGCAAAGGAAGCCGTTTCCTTATTTCAATAGATTTTCATCTTAAAAAATGTTGCTTAAAGGCTGATAAAAAAAAATCCCGACCACGTAATGGCCGGGACCTTCAAACAAAACGAAAAACCAACTTTATAGAAAGCTACAAAAGGCTACTATACAACTCTATAACATTTTTTTGATTTTGACGGGTATCTCTTTAGTTTGACCATCTCTGATGATCCTGGTGTAGAGCGTCTCGCCAATCTTGGACAAAGCTACAACTTTTTGTAAATCTTCAACAGTTTTTATCGGTTTATTATTTATTTCAATAATTAAATCATTGGGTAATAATCCGGCAAATTTTGCAGAGCCTTTATCCTCTAATTCGGTAATGACAACTCCGTAATCTACTGCAACCCGGAGTTCTTTTTTTAATTCTTTGTCGAGATTTACGACTCCAACACCAAAACGACCGCGTTCAAAAGTACCATTTGAAATTAATTCGTTGACAATCTTTTTAACAAAATTGGATGGAATGGCAAAAGAGTATCCTGAATAATATCCGGTCTTTGATGCAATCGCAGAATTTATACCCACCAAACGGCCCATAGCATCAACTAAAGCGCCACCACTATTACCTTGATTTACAGCAGCATCAGTCTGAATGTACTCTTCAATCCCTTTTTGAGATTCATTGACACTATTGGGAGTAAACCGGAAATAATCATTTTCCTGCCGTTGCTGATCGATTAATTTTAAATCTCGACCTTTAGCACTAACGATTCCGGCAGTTACTGTTGAAGTTAAATAACCAAACGGATTGCCAACGGCTAAAACCCATTCTCCGATTTTTAAATCATCCGAATTGGCAATGGGAAGTACCGGGAGATTGGACGCTTCGATTTTAATTACCGCCAGGTCGGTTCTGGGGTCTGTACCTATTTTTCTGGCTGCAAATTTTCGACCATCCGGTAAAATAACCTCCATCTCATCAGCAAATTCAACCACGTGATTATTGGTTACGATATAGCCATCGGCGGAATAAATGACTCCGCTTCCGCTACCTTGTTTTGGTTGATAAAATGGATTCATAAAACCAAATCCTCTCATATCAAATTCTCTGAAAAAAGGATGATTGTAATATGGATTGGATTCTTCCATTTTTTGCCGGGCCAGTTTTTCACTTTCCTTGGCATTGATCTGAACTACAACTTTGAGAGATTTTTCCGCTGCTAAGGTAAAATCCATCGGTGCATTAGCAGGTACTACTGAATTAGCCTGATGTACCAATCCAGGTGTAGATGATGGTATATTTTGATTCCGGTTAAAATAAAAAAACGCCGATACAACCAATATACCGCCTGTCATTCCACTTAAAAACTGTAAAATATACTTTTTCATAGTTCTATAAATTTTTTCGAATAACAAATCATAAACGACTTGTTTTTATTTACCATTCAGCTTTATTTTAGTTTAACATGGATTTAACCAAGTTATGTACATCGACGGTATATCGGTATGTAAATAATTTTCTTCCACTGCCCTTCCCTTAACTCCATTACGGGTTTGAAAAGACAAATATCAAAAATGACTAAAATACATATAATAATATTTACTAATTTGTAAAATATTGTATATTTGCGGTTGATTAATACTAAAACCAATGAAAAACGCAATCAGAATATTATTATACCTATTATTGGCTTTACTAGTCATTGCCATAGCAGTGATCATTTATAAACGCAGTAAGAGCCCGGTAGACGATATTCCTACCACTGCAGAAATGGCAGATAGCCTGTTTATGGATCCTGCACATTCCAATCAAATCGCTCTGACTCCGGAAGATAGTATGATTCTAGACCTTACAGGACAGTTACCGTCTCAGGTTGGTGCACCGGTGATCATTGATAATAAACAAGAGTTAAATGGTCCGGTACAAACTGAACCCATACACGAAACAGTTACTGCGAATAACAATACCATTGATTACAGTCAACCTGTAAGTCAGCCGGAACGTACAGCTGCTGTCAACACAAATCCAAAAGCTCAGAAAGTAGCAGAGCACAGTACTTCGGTTAAAGCAGAAAAAGCAGTTATAAAGAAGACAGATTCAAAATCTGCTAAAAAACCAACAGCCGGTAAAACAGCAGGCTTCTATGTAGTTGCCGGAAGTTTTATTGTGCCGGGTCATGCTGACGAACAGGTTAAAAAACTAAAAAAAGCAGGTTATAAATCAGCCAGCAAAAAAGTGTTCGGCTCTTCAGAATATTACTCCGCAGTGGTCGGATTGTACAATAGCCGAACTGAAGCTCAATCTGTTGTTTCTAAACTACAGGCAAAAGGCCATAAAGCATTTTTGAAAGCGAAATAGATTTATTTCACGATACCTAACTGATCACATAGCTAGCCTTCTCTCTCCTTAGTTTGACTTATCATTAAGTCTTACCGCTTATTCCAGAATTTTGGGTTAAATATTCGATAAATGGCCAGGAACACGGCTGTCCCGTTGTTTCATTCATTTCGTATTAAAAAGTTAAAATGAATTAGGACCCGGAGTATTCAGTCTGATCTGGTTAATTTTACAAAAATTAGAATTATGAAGAACGTTTTATTCCTTTTGGGAGCTATTCTTTGTGTCATTCGTTTGAATGCTCAACTTCCGGCTGGCGCTCCGGCACCCGATTTCACCGTTTTAGATATCAACGGCACCTCTTATAATCTTTATTCCAAAATGGGATCCAAAGCTGCCTGTATTGATTTTTCGGCAACCTGGTGTGGTGTATGCTGGAATTTTCACAACAGCGGTATTCTGAAAAATATCTATAATAATCTGGCTGCCGATGCCACCGCCGTTTTCCTGGAAGCTGACCACAATACGAATACCAATTGCCTTTATGGACAAGCTGGTTGCAACGGGACGACTCAAGGTGATTGGGTAACTGGCGAACCCTATCCGATTGTCGATCTTTCCCCTGCCAACGGCCCCAATGTCAAAAGCAATTATGCAGTTACGTATTACCCGACTGTCTATGTTATTTCTCCAGATAAAAGAGCCTGGGAAGTCAGAACACTGGTATATCAGGAATTTGTCAACTGGATTACTAAAAGTTTCAAATTATTGGCTACCGGCAACGTGTCGCATGCCAGTTGTGGTGCTAACGGCAAAGTGAATTTATCGGTTTCAGGAGGTCATGGAACACTCAATTATCTCTGGAGTAACGGATCCACAACAAAAGATCTCAGCGATGTGGCCGGTGGCAGTTATTCTGTAACTATTACCGATGCCAATGGATATTTCAAATCATTTGGACCCTGGATCGTGAATAATCCACCGAAAATGGTTGATATCACCAGTGAATTAATCAGCCATGTCAAATGTTTTGGCCAATCAAACGGACAGATAGAAATTGAAGCTTCCTTTGGCACTCCTCCTTACACTTATTATTGGTCTAATGGAAATTCAAGCAAGAAGAACTCAATGCTGGGTATGGGAAATTATACCCTAACTGTAACCGATAATGCTTCGTGTTCCGTTGTCAAATCTTATTCAGTACAACAACCGACTAAACTATCCCTGACCGCCACATCAAATAAGGAAGTATGTGATGGAATGAATGGAAGCATCAATGTAAAAGCTTTGGGTGGCACGCCTGGCTATCAGTATGATATAGGTTTGGGTAAACAGCAAACCTCGTTGTTTTCCGCCCTTAAAGGTGGCAAAGATTATCATGTTACCCTGACAGATGACAATCTTTGTACTGAAACCTTGAAAGTAACCGTCGATGTAACACATAAACCCATCGCCGATGCAGGCCCAGCTACGGATTTTGTAAATTGTTTTTCGGATTCACTTGTTTTGGATGGCAGTAAATCAAACAAAGGCCCAGGCGTTTTTTATCAATGGACCACAGCCAATGGCAGGATTTTACATGGAGCTAAAACTTTATATCCGTCTATAAATTCTACCGGTACCTATTTTATTCTCGTTTCTGATACTCTCAGCAAATGTGTTAATTCAGATTCAATCATTGTCAACGATCTTAGGGTTTATCCTAATATATCAACTTCAGACGATACCCTTTTGCATTGTAAATTGACCGAACTGGTGTTAACAGGAAATAGTGATTCGTTGCCAGTACTTTATTATTGGAAAAAATTGCAGGACAGCAGCTTTTATGAACAAGGCAAATTTATTACAGTCTCTGATTCCGGTGCTTATGTGTTTCATGTCCAGGATACTTTAAACAATTGTATTTCAAAAGATACCGTCCTGATTGAAAAAAATCAAGAAATACCTCTGGCGATGGCAACCGCACAACACGATGTCTCATGTATTCATACTGAAGTCATCATTGACGGTTCTGCTTCGACACACGGAACAAATATCCGGTACTTATGGACGACGACAAATGGACATATTCTCAGTGGTGAAAACACGGATAAGGTGTTGGTTGATGCCGGAGGAGATTATAAGCTTGTTGTAGAAAATGTTGACAATTATTGTTCGGATGAACTTACCATAAGCTTGATTCAGCAAACTCAACCATTAGTTAAATTTACGCAAGTGATCGATGAGCTGAATGTCGATTTCACCGATCTTACAGAAGGGCATCCAACATACTGGAACTGGGATTTTGGAGATCCGGTCAGCCCGGATAATCATTCCGCAAAAAAAGATCCGGTGCATTTATTTACAGCCGCCGGAGATTATGTAGTCTGCCTCGAAGTCGAAAATGATTGTGGAAAAGATAAAAAATGTCAAACGATAAAAGTTGGCAGCATACCTGCATTACAACTTGTTTCTTCAAAACTACGGCATTTAAAGTGTTTTGGTGATCGGGATGGCAGCATTGAGCTAAGCATAGAGGGGGGAGTACCTCCCTATACTTTTGAATGGAATACACGCCAGACAACCAAAGATCTCGATTCCCTTACAGCCGGTACTTATTCTGTCATCATTACAGATCAGCAGGGAACGATGATTGCAGACAGCTTTGATATTTCCCAACCTGATGACATTATCGTGTCAAATGCATCGATAACAAATACAATAGCCGGAAGCAATACCGGAGTTATTTTATTGAGTTTAAAAGGCGGTGTCAGTCCATTCAGTTTTATTTGGTCAAACGGTCAAACAAACAATCCAATCGATTCTCTTGCTACCGGTGAGTATCATGTTATCGTTACAGACAATAATGGTTGTAAAAAAGAATTCGGACCATTTAAAGTAGATGAGTTGACAGGAAGCCAGGATGATCCATCCTATCGGAATGATGTTGTTGAAATTAAATTGATTCCAAATCCTGTTTCTGAAAATGGATTTATCCATGTCCAATTAAACTCATCTGCTGCATACCAGATTGACATCATGAATGTACTGGGAAAAATAATGTGGAGCCAATCTTTTCAGGATTCTGGTTCGTGGATTCCGGTAGACCTTAATGCATATTCCAGGGGAGTGTATTTTGTAGTGGTTAAAACGAAGGATTTGAAACGAATCAGTAAGTGGATTATAAAGTAATATAGTAGAACATTAGCGTCCTATTATAGTTAGAACATTTTCAATTGGTTATCTACAGGTTCTTC
>CAZALD010000019.1:0-72367 GCA_964486185.1 uncultured Saprospiraceae bacterium | reverse complement strand
GTTTTCCACATTATGTTAATAATGAGATACTTAGAAATTTACCGAATCTCCCTAAAATAGGCTTAGTTTGGAGAGTAAGTGGATTTAATACTATCTGCGACTCAGTGGGCTTTTAGGAATAAGTTATTATACCACCATCACCCAAAGACACTTCGAATCACAAAAAAGATTCAAATTCTTATTTTGTAAAATCAGTGCCAGACAATTTATTTTTTTGGATATACCAATTTCATTTCCTGAACAATCCAGGGAGCACCTGCAAATTTGTCAATGATAAATAATATATAGCGCGCATCAACCATAATATTACGGCAAATTGAAGGATCGTAATTAATATCACTCATCGTGCCTTCCCATACTCTGTCAAAATTCAGACCAATTAAATTACCATGTGCGTCGATGGCAGGACTTCCTGAATTGCCACCGGTAGTATGATTCGATCCGATAAATGCTAAGGGCATTTTACCATCCTGACCATAGATACCATAATCTTTATTTATATACAGACTCCTCAGTTTTTCAGGAACATCAAATTCATAATCTCCGGGAACATACTTTTCCATAACTCCATCCAATGTGGTTTTAGACAAATAGTGAACCCCGTCTCTGGGTTTATAGCCTTCTACTTTCCCGTAGGTTATCCGCAAAGTAGAATTGGCATCCGGATAAAAGCGACGTTCTGCCATGACTTCCATTAATGCGGCCATATGTTTTCTCCGCAACTCGCTGATCTGATCTTCAAATTCACCACAAATTTTATAAATATCATTTACCAGATAATAATTCATTTCTTCATAAAACTTCCAGAGTTTATCTTCCTTTACTTTTTTAATCCATTCATCATAGTTTAAAGATAATAATGCAATCAGACTGTCTCTATTTACAAGTCTGCTAGTAGAATATAAATCGTTTGCGAATGCCTTATAGTCATTCTGATGTTTGGCCAATTCATCTTTTAAATGATTAAAGACAAATGCCGGATTCATTTCTTTGTGAAATTGTTCTACCAATGCGGCAAATACTTCCTGATCAATTTCTTTATCAAAATTTTTAAAATAAGCATCTACATTCAGTAAAATTTCATTTTTACGAGAATTAAAAATATCCACCCCCCGCCCTTCATGAATATCCTTTAAACGGCTTTGCATTTGATAAAAATCAACCAAATCTATGTTTCGCTGAAACGTTTCAGCATAATATTCCCTGGATTTTGCGAATGGCTCTAAACGCTGATAGAGAAAATCAATATCCGGAATCAAAGTTTTGTATTCAGCGAATGCCGGATTTGAATCTACACGTTTCTGAAATTCCTGATCAGTTTTTTGTTTTTTATCCAGTGCATTGGTTGATTTGATTCCAAGATTTTCACCGATCCATTTTTTCCATGAATTAGCAATACCTGCATAAACTGAAGAATATTTTATTTTTGTCGAAACACTGGACCGCATATGTTTGTCCAGTATTTTTAAGGTTTTATCGCGTAAGGAAATGCGCACAGGATTAATCACTTCAACCTGCTGTCTGACGGCTTCTCTGGTGAGGTATTCATTCGTCCGTCCAGGAAAACCAAAGACCATTGTAAAATCACCTTCCTGAATTCCAGACATAGAAATTGGTAAAAAATGTTTTGGTTTATATGGTTTATTATCTTTTGAATATTCGGCTGGCCGATTATCAACATTGGCATAAATTCTGAACAATGCAAAATCACCCGTGTGCCTTGGCCAAACCCAGTTATCTGTATCTGCTCCAAACTTTCCGATTGATTCCGGTGGAGCGCCAACGAGTCTGACGTCTTTAAAAACTTCTGTTATAAAAGCAAAATATTGATTGCCATTATAAAATGCCCTGATGAAAATATCCTGATCTTTTAATTTTGGTATCGTCAATTTTAATTTTTCAATATTTTCATCCACTTTATTCCTTCGCTGATTTTCATTCCAGCTTTTCTCAACACCTTCCAATACTGCGTTGGTAACATCTTCCATTCGCGATATGATGGTGGCACTTAATCCTGAACAAGGCAATTCTTCAGATTTAGTTCTGGCCCAAAAGCCATTTTGCAAATAATTATGCTCAACACTTGAAAATGACTGAATATACCCATATCCACAATGATGATTGGTTAACAATAAACTCTGATCAGAAATTATTTCAGAAGTACAACCACCCCCAAAATTGACGATTGCATCTTTGAGAGATCCCTTATTTATGCTATATATGTCTTCTGCCTTAATTTTCATACCCATGGATTTCATCTCCTTTTCGTTTAAGGATTTTAATAATAAAGGTAACCACATTCCTTCACCGGTAAAGCCTATATTGGAAACAAAGCAAATAATGAATATCCAGATTATTTTTTTACTGATCATGTTGTATTAGTTTTATTAAATAATTTTTACTGAGATTTTTTACTAATTCGTTTTATGTATTTTAGATTTTAGTAAACTTAATTTTTTCAACTTTGGATCCAAGTTTCAATCTGATAAAATATTCACCGGGAATCAAATGATCTGTTTTAAATTTTAGAGTATGTTGATCAGAGCCTGAAACTTTTTGCATTGGTCTGATCCGTCCATGAACATCCAGAATCTCTATACCTGCGCCGGAACCATCCATTTTATTTTTAAAATAAACTGTAAGATAATCACTGACTGGATTGGGATAAATTGTAAGGTCCAAATTCTGTTGATCAAAAGTTGAAACCACTGATTTTACTTCAATGCCTTTTTCGATATACATACATTTGTTAAAATCTGTAATTTTAATATCGTACAATCCGGGTGGAAGATCAAACAAATTTCGCGTGTTACCAATCACCACCGGACCCGGTTCCTGCGTCCATAAATACTGATATGGAGGACTGGCGCCGGTAACTTGCAAATCAATCGAACCATCATTTCCATTGGAAGGAAGAATTGTTTTTAAAACTTGAAAATCTTCCGGTTCTGTTACTATTATTGTATCAGAAACTTCACATTGATTGGCATCAAGTATTGTTACTATATAAGTTCCTGCTTTTAAATCAGAATTTACAGGTCCTTGATTCAGGTTTGACCAAATAAACTGATATGGAAGTTTGCCTAGAATAGCCTGTGTTTCAATTCTAGCTAAACTATCTCCAAAACAAACATTATGCACAATATCATTTTTAAGAATCACAGGGTCACTTCTACGAAAAACATCAATAATTTCCGTAAACTGACAATTTCCTTCAGTCGTTGTCAAAATATAATAGTAAATACCTGGATTTTTTGCCCATATAGAATCTGTCAAATGAAATTCATTCTGACCATCAAACCATTTTGAACTATACGTATCAGGCTTTTGAGATGTATTTAATTTCAATAAAACAGAATCAACTTTACAATTTAATTCCTGAGGATCAATTGTAACTGAAAATACCGGTTGATGAACCACCTTTATCACTAAGGTATCTGTTCTTACACATCCGCTATCTGTGGTATATTCCAGTATAAAGCTCCCGGAATTGTTAGCATAAATTGGATATTGACTAATTTTTAAATTTGGATTATTAAAAATGGTAGTATCTATGCCGGGGCCTCTCCACCGGTATTTACCAGAAATACTGTCCCTGGCTTTTATTGAAATTTTCATTCCTTCACAAACAAGTAAGGTATCTTTGATTTCATACGGATTATTAGCTACAGCCACAGTGATTTGTACTTCAGGTGCATTACAATTTGGTAAGTCGATGGAATAAAATCCTCTTCCATAAGTTGAAATATACAATTTACGTAAACTTGTATGAATTTTTAAATCCGTCACTGCCGTATGAGGCAGACCATTTCCATAATATTGCCAGTCGACGACGTCTGCATCAGAAAAAAAGACCCCAAAATCTGTTCCTACAAATAGAAAATTGGTTGGTTCATCATAGATAATGCAATTAACCGGAACGTTGACAAAATTCCTGGTCATATTGGTCCAGGATACACCTTTATCTTTTGATGTCATTACTTTAAATGCACCAAAACCACCGCGGGTGCACCACATCCTGTTGCTGTCTTTAGGATGAAACTCCAAACCGGTGATTTCCAAACTGGTTATCAGATTACTGGTCTTCCAGGTTTTGCCATAATCTTTGGTTGTATATAAGATATTGCCACGGGTAGCTACTATAAACTGAGTATCCACCGGATTAATTTTTACATCGCGCAGGTCATTGTCTTTATTTCCAGTCAGGTTGTTGCTTATTTTTTGAAAACTGCTTCCACGATTATGGCTGATGAAAACATCATTGTAACCGATGATAAATGTTTTGGGATTTTTAGGGTTTAAACCAAAGGGGGTTACCCATTGTCCAGGCAATTCAGCCCCGATATTTGAAGTAATATCAGTAAGATCGTTAAATCCATTTGTGGTGCGATACACTGCATTTCCACCCCAATATTCTGTGTAACCAATATTGGCATTAGTCGGATCAATCACTTGCGTCATCGCATCACCACCGTTAGTGTTACCCCAGGATCCATTGCTGCGTTTAATCCAACCCCCATTATCCTGGCTTCCGCCTATTACAACAGGCGGATTGGTAGTAGAGATGGCCAGTTTATAAAATTGAGTAATTGCCAATCCATTCACTAATTCATCCCAGCGGTCAGTACTTTCATGAAAACGATAGACGCCGCCATCACAACAAAAATAAATCTCATCTTTTCGGGTAGGATGATGCGCAACAAAATGATGGTCAGCATGTACTTCCGGATAGCCCTGGCCGCTATTCCACCAATCGGTTATCTGAAACCAGTTTTTACCGCCATTTTTAGATTGATAGACCACTACATAACCACAATACAAAATATTCTTATCTGTGGGTGAAAAATAAAGTATCAGATTTTCAGGCATATCCGACACATAGTCAAAGTTTTCAGCACTATTTTTAGATAAATAAAATTTCTTAGCACCATCCACGCTCATATTTAAACCTACATATTCCGGATCAGCCGGTGTAACAGCAAATTTTAGAAAGACTTTTTGAAGTTTGAAATCCGTCGCTTTGACAAAATTGTTTCCGCCGTCGGTTGATTTCCATACATTGCTCTCACCCCAATAGTCATTAGAAGCGGCATAAACTGTGGAGGTATCTCCTGGTTTGTAAATGACGTCCGAAAAATTTTCATTGCGGATTTTAGTCCAACGATTACCTCCATCCCAGGTTTTATAGAGACCATCGCTGGTTGCTGCCATCAAATTAGCATTATTTTTAGGATTCATTTGTAAGGCATAAATGACTTTATTGTCCGTCAATTTCCAGTTAAGGCTCGTTGGTAACCAATTTTTTCCCCCATCGGTGGTTTTATAAACTCCCATACTGTATTGCCACCAACCTTCTTTCTCGCCCAGTGTAATGTATAAGGTATTCGGTGCTTTTGGATCTACGATGACAATTCCAACAGGTTGATACGGCAGATTATCTGCAATGGAAGTGTATGTAATTCCGCCATCCGTGGTTTTCCATAAACCTCCATTGGGAGAGGCAACATAAAAAATGTTTACCTGCGTCGGATGAAAATCAATATGAGTAGTACGTCCCATACCCCAATACCCGCCACCATTGCGGACAGGGCCTTCATGCTTCCAGTTAATTAGATTTCTTGATCCGGATTGTGCTTCCTTAATGACTTTATTATACAGCAGCCACTGCCTGTTTAAATCCGGAAATTTTCCGTCTTCAGTCAGACGATCCCTCCAATACCATTTCCAGCGTTCAAATTTTAATTTCTCGTCATCCAGAAATTCACGTGTATTCGTATTAGTTCTGAGATATTTTTCTCTGTATTCTGCATCCTCGATTTTATTCTTACGGATGATTTTATCCGCTTTTTTGCAGATTTGTTGAAAGTTGTGACCTTTTTCAATATACTCTTCGAGTTTTTTTATCTGCGCAGTAGCCAGAAAATTAAAACAAATAGCGATAAAAATCAGAAAATATTTAATCATAAATACCGTATTATCCACAAATATAATCCTGATCTTACGATTAAAACTACCTTTAAACCAACTAATTTAATAGCTTTTAGCGCTATTAATTGACCATTTGTAGAATTTAAATGAATCCCTGTATATTCATAGAAATGGTACAAATACCATGGCTCAGAATATTATGTAATTGGAATACCCTATTCAATGATTTATATACCAAGTTTCGTCCGTTTAATTAATTAGCATTCATTCAACATTTGAATCTCATCAAAGAAAATCAGAATTAGTCTACTTGTTTTAATAAAACCTTACATTGACATAAATAATTTAATTTACTGAAATATTGACTTTTATATATCATTAATATATTATAATTATTAGACTTAAAAAAGCTTTAGAGTAATTAAAAAAATGTTTGTAAATTTAATTGGATTTTACGCTTTATTGGATGCATAATAATTTTTAGAATCATGAAACCAATTTACCTAAGTATTCTTTGCTGTTTTACAGTTTGCTTAAAAACAATTCAAGCTCAGCGAATAAATGAACATGCCGCTAATTCCTATTTATTAGCTGGAAATCCTCAAGAATATTTTAGTCCTTTTGTAGATATGTTTGGCGCTTCATTGCATAGCTCGGCTTTTTCCTATTTCGAAAAAGATTCTATAAAGAAATTTCATGTTTATATAGGAGCATATGCTACAGCAGCATTTATTCCCCAAAGTATGAAATCATACCAGGCAACAACTACACAGCCTGTTACACCTGAACATTCATTAATAATGCCAACTATTTTTGGAGAAAACAATGGCTATAATTTTTATGATCAGGAAGGTAATGCCTATTCATTTCCATCCGGTTTTGATATCAATCAGGTAAACTTACTATTTCCTATCATTCATATTGGTCCTATTTACAATACTCATATCAGTGGTAGATATCTGTCAGCAAATATAGATGGTGATTTTAAAAGTATTGAAATATTTGGTTTTGGTATTAATCATTTTATCAGTCCTTACTGGAAAGCTACCAACTATTTTGTCACTTTGGGTTTTGCATTTAATCAATTCAAAATGGGTGATTACATGAAAGGACAGCATATTATGGCTCAGGCGACAGCAGGTCAGAAAATAAAAAATTTTAAATACTATGGATACCTGCAATACAACCAAGCACCCTATGAATTTTATTATGAAAATGAATTAGAAGGTCCCGGAGTTGTAAAAATCGATGGAGAAAATAACTTTAGAATAGGTGCTGGATGTGGATACCAATTTTGGAAAATTTATATAAATGCTGAAGCCTCAGTATTCAAACCGATTATTGCATCATTCGGAATAGGATTACAATTTTAATTCAAAAAACTTTTTTATGAAAAAGAAATTATTTTTCTTAGCAATTTTTAGCACATTTATCACTTCATGTGATTTAGAACTTGTAAAATGGGAATTTACAGCCCTTCCCTCATTTACTGAAAGAGGAATTTTTGAAAAAACTGGTTTGTTAATTCATAAATCTATTAGCATTAACGATATAATTAAAAAATTAAATCTAAAACAAGGAGCAGAAATTAAAAGTATTAAGATCACCTCAGCATCTTTAATAATAACCATAACAGATAGCCCAAATCTTGCCGATAGTATAAAGTATAGATTAACCTGTGATGCAATTCCAATTCAGCCTACTCATCAAGGTGTTGCAGCAATAAAAAAAGGAGATATTACCGGACGACTTGAATCTCAAACCATTAAACTTGGACCAGTTAGTTTAAATGCAATTGATTTAGTTAATACTTCATTAGCCACGATGTTAAAAACTGGAAATCCATTAAAATTTAGCGTAGTTGCAAATACGATTCCTTCCGGATCTGTAATTCCTGTTGATGTATTCTTAGCTATTAATTTTTACGTAACTTACTGGGAGTGTGTTGAAAGACCTGAAATTACAGTTTTTAATGATAGAAATAAAGGACTTTGCAATTAAATGATTTTTGTTCTCTATCAAATAAATTACTAAAATTTTTATTTCTCAGTAAAAGAAATAAAAATCTTCATAACACTCAACCTTAAAAATCAATTATGCTACCTGAGATCATATACTTAGTTTCAATTGTCTAAAAGTCTTAGATGACTTCATTTCATTAATAATAAAACTAAAAAAATTTGTATACACTACCCCTGCTGCATCATTATCACTCGTTTTAAATACAGATAGTTACCATTAAAAGTTTGCTATGTAGAATTTAGAAATTACATAAATTCTATTTAATAAATTTATACACTGTTGTTGACCCTGAATCTGTTTCACTATATGAAAAAGATGAACTGGTCAATGTGATTATAGTATACATGTCTCCATCTAATGTCAGTACTTTTCCATCCGAAGAAATTGAATAAGATACATTGCTTGAATCGGGTTCTCCAAAGCATTTTTTTGAACCAGAATATTGCGTTGCCATGCTGGCTCCAAATTTAATAGTATCATCTGTTAAACAATCAAAAAATGATTTAACAGAAATTCCATCCACAAGTATATCTGAAAATCTCCAGGTACCATCCTGTAGTAGCTCTGATGGAGATTTTGTTGAACCAGAATTATCATCTTTACTGCACGAGATGAGTAAAAAACAAAACATTCCGAATAATAAGCTGAATTTTTTCATAAAGATTAGTTTAAAATTATAAATTTCAATGCAAAAAAAAATATTCTTAAAATCAAAACTTTCCTGATAATTACAACCTGAAAAGCGGCCTTTCAACATTCCAAATGCCAAATGGAATCATTAAAATGATAATTGCTAAAGCTATGGCAAACCATATAAACGCTGTTTTATATTTCATGGCATCGGACTCTTGCTTTCGTGCTTTTATGCTGCCAATTTGAGCAATGGCTATACCTACTACCATTCCCAACATATGCTCGACACTCCAAAACCGGAGCTCGGCCACTTTCATGGAACCCCCAAAATCTGCGAGAATTCCTTTCATCATGGGAGAGACTCCATAATAGAGTAAAACCCCCAAAACAAGTTGGGTATGCAATAAAGCAATGAAAATGGTATTCAATTGCTTATTTAGACCAATATAAGCTAAAGACTTCTTCCAGCCATTATAATTACCCGAAATGGATAATATCCCTATAAGCAATACTGCCCATCTAAGCCAGGAATGAAGCGTCAAAATAAATTCGTACATAATACTAAATTAAAAAAAATTTGTTTTAAAAATAGACAGTTCAAATTTCACTTAAATATAAATAACTATCCAAAATTACAATCAATTAATTTTTGAACCTATATCTATGATCATCCATTAATAATCAGGTATTGTAAAGATAGTGATTTCAGCAATCAAATTGGCTACTCACTGCCAGTAGAAACTCTGTTAAAACAATGAAACCAATTTGATAAAACAGAGTTCCAAAAATCAGGTTAACTTCAATTTAACTACGAAGCACCTTTTGGTATTGACGAAATATTCGTCGAAAATATTATAGTTTATCCATCAATGCATTTTTAATTTTATTAAAGTATTCAGTTAAAAATAACCGTTCGTAAAGTTTATTCCAGAATGGTTTATTCTGACTATGATCACGGTTCCAGCTAAGTGAATAGTCGTGCTCACTGATGTGGCGAACTGATACAAAAAGTTGATTATCCGGAAGGAACACACTACTAGCAGCTTCATAAAACCCAGGAACCCACTTTGGCCACTCAGATCCAACTCCTAAAATCTCCGATATATGAAGTAGTCCTTTAGAATTCGTTTTACTTAAAAACACGCCATAATCTACTACGTTAATTATCCTTGCCATAAAAGTTTCACCTTTAGTTAGCGAACCAATTTCTAAATCTCTGATTTTCAATTTTGATTCTTTATCGATTTCCAAACGACTTAAAATAATATGATCATCCCGTACTTCTTTCACAATAAATTCAAGTTCTTTGTTTAATAAATCTTCAGTCTCAGAACCCGATATATAATGGTATTCACTTAATGTCAAAGGTAGAAAGCAACTAAATCCCTTATAACTAGCCTTGTATCCTCTTGCGGTTCGCTTATAAACATACGCTTTAATAGTTTCGTCACTGTTTACAATCCAATCCAATTCATCAAAATACCGGTTGCCGATTTTCTCTATATCCGAAATCTTAATCAAATGTCCACCTTCGAAAGAAGCATAAAATGAAATCAAATCTCCGTTAATTAATTCAATTTCCGTCAAAATGTTATCGAATAACACTTTTAATACCCGCTGGTCAGGTAACAATATATGAAAACACTTATACTTGGTTGATTTGTTGATAATTTCACCGGTTAACTTCTCAGTAATCATATGTGAAACATTTAGGGTAAAATAATACGAATCAAAATTTAAATTTTGACCAGGGCTATACAAAGCTACAACATTTAGAGATATTTAACTTTTAAAAAACGAGGGACTATTCTCTTTACTTATTTAGTATTATGAACTTACAACAGAATAAATCAAATAATTCATTAATTAAGAAGAGTTTATTTGGGAAGTTTGTCTACTTTTACATGAGTAATCCCAATAACCATCAGCCTTTCATTGAATTAAAATTAAAAAATCTAATTGTTAGTATTTTTTACCTTATAACCTTTATTTACTCAATCTATATTAAGATACAATATTTAACAAGATGAACATTAAATAAAATTCAGAAAATATTTTGCTTATTATGTCATTCTTTGATACGATAATTAATTCCTATACATCATATTACAATTACCTTGTTTACGAAATTTTAAATCCATCCTGGAATAATTATTTCTATTGGTTAATCGGAGTTTCTTTATTAGCATTTTCTTTGGAGCTGATATTTCCCTGGCGAAAAAATCAATCCAGAATCCGGGAAGACTTTTGGCTGGATGCGTTTTATATGTTTTTTAATTTTTTTATTTTCAGCCTGATTATTTATGCAGCAGTTTCAGATGTATTCGTTCAGCTCTTTATGGATTTTCTGGGAATCTTTGGAATCACAAATCTTGTGGCTATTGAGATAGGGTCCTGGCCGTTGTGGATAAAACTACTCGTAATGTTTGTCCTTCGTGATTTTATACAATGGAATGTACATAGATTATTACACCGATCACAGATCTTATGGGAATTTCATAAAGTGCATCATTCTGTTCAACAAATGGGATTTGCGGCGCATTTAAGGTATCATTTTATGGAAACGATAGTTTACCGCATGTTGGAATATATACCTCTGGCTATGATTGGTTTCGGACTTACGGATTTTTTTATTGTCCATATTTTTGCCCTCGCCATTGGTCATCTAAATCATTCAAATATAAGTATTCCACTAGGTCCTTTGAAATACATTTTTAATAATCCTCAAATGCATATCTGGCATCACGCTGAAAATTTACCCAAAGGTCTATATGGTGTAAACTATGGACTTAGTCTGAGTCTATGGGATTATCTTTTTAAAACAGCTTATATACCGTATGACGGAAGGGATGAGAAATTAGGATTTAAAGACGTAGAAAAGTTTCCGCAAGGATTTTTTCCTCAACTACTTATTCCTTTAAAAAATGGAATTAAGAAATTACGAAGATAAATTATTTTTTATTGATTAATCAATTTATATGAATTCCTATCCATATCAGATTAAGACTTTTGAAGATTATAAAACAAAATATCAGGACAGTATCGATCATCCGGAATTGTTTTGGGCACAGATTGCAGAACACTTTCAATGGAGAAAAAAATGGGATACTGTATTGCAGTGGGAATTTTCGACACCAAAAATAAACTGGTTTCTCAACGGAAAATTAAATATTACCGAAAATTGTCTGGATCGGTATTTAACAACTCATGCTGAAACTCCTGCTATTATCTGGGAGCCAAATGATCCATCAGAAAAACATCGAAGTTTGAATTATACCGAATTACATCAACAGGTATGTATTATTGCTGAAGTTTTGCGAAATCTTGGTGTCAAAAAAGGGGATCGTATTTGTATCTATATGGGTATGATCCCGGAATTATGTATAGCGGCACTGGCCTGTGCCAGAATCGGAGCCATACACAGTATTATTTTTGGAGGCTTTAGTGCACAGAGTATAACAGACCGGATTCAGGATGCCAGAGCCGAATATGTCATTTGTTGTGATGGCGCATTCAGGGGAAATAAGATTATCGATTTAAAAGAGATCGTTGATGTTGCTCTTATGGATTGTCCATCTATTAAAAAAGTACTGGTATTTGAAAGAACAAAAACGCCATTAAAATTAAATGCAGGCAGGGATTTTTTGTGGCTTGAAGAAATGGCCAAAATAAATTCATCTAAAGCCATTGAAACGGAAGCAGAAATTATGGACTCTGAAGATCCATTATTTATACTTTATACCTCTGGTTCAACCGGAAAACCAAAAGGTGTCGTGCACACTTGTGCCGGATATATGATTTATGCCCATTATAGTTTTATCAATGTCTTCCAATATAAACCTGGCGAAATTCATTTTTGTACAGCCGATATAGGTTGGATAACCGGACACAGCTATATACTTTATGGTCCTTTGTCGGCAGGTGCCACAACTTTGATGTTTGAAGGAATACCCACATGGCCGGATGCCGGAAGATTCTGGGAAATAGTGGATAAACATAAAGTGAATTGTCTCTATACTGCACCAACTGCTATCCGAAGTCTAATGACGTTTGGTTTGGAGCCAGTAAAAAATAAAAACTTAAACAGTCTTCGTGTTTTAGGAAGCGTTGGGGAGCCCATAAATGAAGAAGCCTGGCATTGGTTTCATGAACACATTGGCAAAAAAAAATGTCCGATTGTAGATACCTGGTGGCAAACTGAAACTGGTGGAATTCTCATTTCAAATTTAGCCGGTATAACCCCGGAAAAACCATCGTATGCTACCCTACCCATGCCAGGTATTCAGCTAAAGCTACTTGATGATGCCGGATCAGAAATACTGGAATCACATAAAATAGGATTTTTATGCATCAGTTTTCCCTGGCCGGGAATTTTAAGAACAACTTATGGTGATCACGAGCGTTGCAGAAAGACTTATTTTGACCAATATAAAAATTATTATTTCACAGGTGATGGAGCGTTCAGGGACGAACAAGGATTTTACCGGATAACGGGTCGAGTGGATGATGTTTTAAAAATAAGCGGCCATCGCATTGGTACCGCAGAAGTAGAAAATGTAATTAACATGCATTCTGATATAGTCGAAAGTGCCGTTGTAGGATTTCCCCATGAAATTAAAGGACAAGGAATATATGCTTTTGTTGTTTTGACAGGTCATCCTGCCGATCTGAAGACTTTGCAAAATGAAATCAATACCAATCTATCACAAAATATTGGCCCCATTGCCAAGGCGGATAAAATTCAATTTGTCAGTGGTTTACCAAAAACCCGGAGTGGTAAAATTATGAGACGAATACTCAGAAAAATTGCTGAAGGCGAGATGGATAACCTGGGGGATACCTCGACCCTGCTGGATCCTACCATCGTTGAAGAAATTATTAGCGGAAAATTATAATACTTTGATTAATAAATATTCGTTACTAGCAATTTGATTTAGTACTTTAATCAACTTTTCGAGACAATACAGCAGTATGGTACAAAAACATTTATTGGTTTTTTCAATTTTAATTACAGTGATTTCCCTTTTTCAATGTTCGAAAAAAATGCTTCCGGAAAATAATGAATCTTTGGTCATTTCAGAACCTATTTTGCCACTATCCAATTTAAACCTGAACGTAAAGGTTTCCCGGGATGAATTAAATGAAACGCTGAACTACCTGGTCAACAATTTATTTAATGACGGATTTACCATGGAAGATGATTATAAAATCCATACGCGAATATCCGGACCAGTTGATATGCAGGCCTTAAAAAATACGATAATAACTACCATACCCTTACAACTTGAAATAATACCGGGAGGCTTTTTTGGCGGCACTAAAATAAATGGTACAATTTCTTTACAACTAAATACACAAATAGAAATTTTTCAAAATCAATTTCTAAGCAAAACCGATCTAAGCAGTTATAAATGGGTTGATAAACCTGTCATTAAGGTATTGGGATTAAATATACCCATTGAGCCAATCGCAAATTATGTCATAAAAAGATATAAAACAAATCTTTGTGAGACCATTGATGAATCAATACAAAGCAATTTTAACATTGAATCTGCACGAAACTCAATAAGTCATTTTTTCAGGAATCCTTTATATATAAGTGACGATCAACAAATTCAAGTTTTTGCCAATCCAATCGAGCTTGCCCTGGGTCCTATGAGCATGACTGCCCGAGAACTCATTATTCCTGTTTTGTTTTATTTTGAATCCGTCATAACTCAATCCACCGACATTCCAACTAAATCAAATACTCAATTTTCTATACGTCCATTTTTTGACACGACTTCAGAATTTTACATCCAGGCTAAACTACCTATGGGCTATCTGGAACAAATGTTAAAAATTCAAACTGAGCAACAGGAGTTTGGAAGCGGCATGAGCCAGGTCAGGGTTAACAAGATTAATCTTTTAGGTTTTTATAAAACGATGGTTATACCTATGGAATTAACAGGTTCTTATCGGGGTAAAATGGAACTAAGTTTTGATCCAGTTTATGACAAAGAAGATAAAATAATCAAACTACAACATTTTAAATTAAAAATAGTTAGCGGTCCGAAGATGAAAAAAATAATATTTTCATTAGTTAAGGGTATTGCCGAACAAAAACTAAAAAATGAAATTGAGCGCCAAATCAATCTGACTGTGAAGGATTATGAAACTAATTTAAATCAGTTACTTTCTGGAACTGAAGTACAAAAGGGTATATTCATAAACGGCCAGGTTTTTCAATATGAGATAAAAGATTTATTATTTTATAAAGAAAAAATGTATTTTACCATTCATTCAAAACTCACCATGAATGCGGATATTAAGTATATTGATAAGTCCAAATTAATTCTTGATAAACCTTAGCGTTTGCAAAATATTACCGGTTCCACATTGTAAAAAATAATGTCCATTACTTAGATCACTGCAGTTTAGTTTGATCTGCAATCCCGGTTTATAATCTATGTTTATCTTTTCTATAAGTTGCAATTGTTGATTGTACAGATAAAATGTATATCTGCCTGTTTCCGGGTTTGAACTTGAAATATAGAGTACATCGGAAACCGGATTTGGAAAACAGGTCCAGAAATCACGATCTGTATCCAATTCAGCCTGAATCCACGCTGAAGAAAGAGTATCATGGCCTTTTTGCACAACTCGTAATTGATATAGATACTTTTGACCTGGACTTACATTGGTATCTTTGTACTTAAATGAATTCAGATGAAAGACATCAGAATGGACGAGCATCCTTTCTGCTTTATGTTGAGATTCTTTTTTAACTATATACCAATTATCAAATGTTAACTGTGGATCAATCAACCAGTCCAATTCAATAGATTTGTTTACCGCAGTAGCCGTTAATGTCAAATTATAACTGGCTAATTGATTGGATAAAAATAAATCGTAGTCAGACAGAATTGAACAAGTTGAAGGAATGTCGTAAGCAGGTGTTCCATCATCTCTTCTAAAGCTGCTGCCCTGATTAGCAGAAAAGCCCAAACCACGTCGCGCAAATACATTCCAGATTATACAGGAATGTAACCCGCCATAAAGAATGCTATCCGCTTTTAAGATAGCGTTTCGACCATCTACAAATCCTGGTGAGCAAGCTTGTAGTTTGAGTCCGTTTACTATTAAATGAAAGGCTTTGCTATTTCCTTTTGAGGAATTTGCATTATAAATATCGGGTTCGAAACCATATTGATTAATCATCGCCCAGGTCAGATCCCAAATCATAGAGCACCATATGTATCCAATGCCATGAGGTTGAGAAATAGAAATAATATCGGTTAATTGCGAATAATTTGCGGGATTTACAGAAAGGTTTACATTATATGGATACGGTCTTAAGCCGACACCTGCCATTGTATGCCCTGAATTATAAACGCCGATTCCTCTGTTTTTAAAAGCATGATCCCCTTCCCGCATCGTCATGACTAAACCAAAATAATCACTCCATCCTTCACCCATTTGTTCAGCATTGGACAAACAAGAAGAATTTCCGGGACCACCCGTAAGGCGGTTGGTTAGACCGTGAGCATATTCGTGACAAATAATGCCAGAATCAAAATCTCCATCTGTTAGCTGTTGCAAATTATTCAAGAATTGTCCTTTGACTGGCCAGGATGCCCTGATCATTTGACAATCAGATTGACTTAATTTAATGATGGGTATGGTAATCAAGTGACCATAGGTACCTTTCGGTATTGAATCCGGATATCCCGTTGTTTGTTTGCACAAAATAACGGCAATCGCTCCATAATTCTGTGCCTGCATTGCTTTATAACTAGGCTCACAATTACCTTCATCAATTAATGCAATTTTGCCGTTGAGTTGACTACCATTGGTAACGATATCGCAGGCATCTGTAATGAGATTGGCATTATCATAGACAGAAATAATATCTGTGTTGATATTAGAAATCATACCACCAAAACCGGCACGGGAAAAAATCAGAGATCGCTGATTCACACTAAACTTTAACCCGGAACCCGGAAGCAATGTAACGAAAACGCCATTTTGTAATTGCAATTTAATTTTTTGACAATCACTTTTTCTGATCATCACCGCCGGAATATTTATACCATTGGTAAACCCACCAAAACCGAAAGGCTCATTATCTTCATTGTTGCAGATAATCATGGCTACTGCACCAGCACTTTGAATTTTCAATAATTTAGACGTAAACGAACAAATACCTCGGTCGACCAGAGCGATTTTGCCATTTAACTGGGAACCGTTTACAAGACTATTACAGGCATACGATGGATACGCACTACCATCATTTACCAACACGACTTGTCTGTTTATCGGTGCATAAATAACCGGACTAACAGGTGTATGTACACTTACAATTTTACCAGCAATCGAAGCAGGTGACTCTATGATCAAACTATCTTTTTCAGGTGGCTGCCATACATAAAGTTGCATAACGCCAGAATAGCCATCGGGCGGTGTACCAAAGTTGGCATTATTGCGTGCGTTTTGTAAATTATCCAAACCTTCAGCAATGATGTGGTCGAAAGCCAGACCACCTTTATTAAAATTGTGGTATTGAAAGTTTCCTGATTGCTCATTAAATCCATACTGATACCAGACATCGTGAAAGACATTGCACCAATAAAATAAATTGGTAATCGAAGCATCTTTATTTGATAAAGGAGACAACGAAGGATTCCATGTAAAATCGAAACTCAGCTGTGCTCCACCATTTGCTCTGGCAGCATCTCCGCCCGTTGGAAAATCTGTATCATCACTGTCTTCATAAGCATCTACATTGTTTCCCCGGCTGGAATAAAATTGGGAATACCCATTATGATGCCAACCAGAAGGACTTGCATTGGTTGCTTTTAACCAGGGAGCAGCAACAATACTTCGGCTTCCGTGAATCGGACTTTCAAGGGGTATCGGAAAAACATTGTATGAATTAGCTGGGGCTAAGAATGAACCCTGAGGAATTACACTAAACAAACTGGACCGGTCAAAGACCATATTTTCAAAACTACATTGCAGCAAATGGTTGTACTCATATAAAATGTTTCCATTAGAGGAATTAATAATTAATTCGAGCCATTCTCCTTTTCCATTCCGTCTCCAATGAATCTGATAAGCTGGAATAACAAACTGATCGGACAACAGAAAATAGCATGCTCTTATTTTGATTTCATCTTTTTCCAGAGCTGTACATCGGTACGAAGTAAATTCTCCAGAATCCCCCTGACTTCTATTTTGAATAAATTGAACATTTAGAATCTTTTCTTCCTTTTTGGAGATGATTAATTTTAATGCCTGATTTTCCGAAATTTCATGTTTAGGGCTGATCAACATTTGTTCAGTGTAGTGAACGAGTTCACCAGTGGTGTAAATTAATTGATAATCCTTATCAAAATGAAATGCAGCTGTAACCGGTATCAGAGGCAAACCTGTTAGGTATTGTTGAATAAAAACATGATGAATTTCCGGAAAAGAATCAGAGTACTGGCTGATGATTTTAAACTCCGCCTGTTCAGGTAGTAAGGTGCTGGTATATTGTTTTAAATCATCGGACGAAAAAGATTTTTTTGATTGTGCAATAAGGGGGCCGGTAAGAAGTACCATCGCCAGGCAAAATAGCTGCCTGAAAAACCTGTTACGTCGTTTTAATTTAAACATGTTAGAGACCAGAATGACCCGTAGTTTGATCATTATATTACATCAAACAACATACCAATTTGAACACTTGGATATGGATACAAAAATAATCAATTAAATTGTTATTTATTAAATACTTATACATAATAATAATATTTAATATTACTAATAAAAAAATAGCCTATGTTGACTAAACATAGGCTATATGCCAAAATATTGAAAATGACTAGCTTCTCTAATTCACTATCAGCATTTTTCTACTTACGGTACTGGATTGATAATCGATTTGATAATAATACACTCCTGCATGAGGCATCTTATTTTTGCTCAGGGTATATTCATTATAACCTTTATTCATTTGTACTTTTTCTCTCAAAAAGACCTTACCTGTGACATCATAAACGGTTATGCCAACTTCTCCTTGTTGTGGTAAAATCATACCAATCTGTGTTTCAATACTCCATGGATTGGGCTCATTTTGCAATACCACCAATTCGCTGGCTGAAGCACCTTTAAAGTTTAATATAATCTGACTATCGTCAAAATTTTCTTTAGATACAGATAATGCAGGAGTCACTGAAGAATTGATTGCCATTGATTCAGATACAATTACATTTTTCAATGCTTTGAATCTAAGTTTAAGAATCCAATCTCCATTACTCAAGTTACCATTCCAACAGAAAGATAATTTACCTTCCCCAGCATATAAGACCGAATAGTTATCTTCCATAATTCGTATGGAATTATTCCCGGTGACTTGTTCGAGTTCGAGTTTACTGGCATCCCACTGCAATGTAAATTGTAAGCCTTCGTAGGAAGCACCATTCACTGCGCGCAATTCTATTTCTCCTGAAGAACCTTTTGAAATATTTTGTTCGTCAGTTTGTAATTCGAGAATATTTCTATTTCTGCTTGTATTATTATTAAATCCTTTGGTAACAGCCGATTCATTTACATCAGCTATTTTCACAGCAAAGAAATCCAGATTCATATTCCCATTTAAAGAATTGATATCGTAGGTTTCCGGATAATTTTGATTAAGAGCCGTATTTAAATCCGGAAATACAAATTGCTGATGAATAAAACGCCAGCTGGTATTGCCCTGAATTTCATTGGTTATACCAAGAATCATTCTGCGAATATCCGAAACGTCTTTGGCGGTTATGGATTTACTGCGATTTACATCGGCTGCAATTAATTTATAAGGAGAGTTTAATGGTTCCAAACCCAGGATATGTCTTTGTATTTTGACAATATCAGCTGTTGTTACTCCATTCATCCAGCCTTCATTTTTAGAAGGTTTCAACGTGAGTGTCATTCCATTAGGAATATGAAGAAAGGAATAACGCCCCTGCCCATCGGTCATTACTTCGTTCATTCCGGAATTTATTAATTGAACTGCTACATTCTGCACGCGGTCGCTTTTTTCTGTTGCGATAATTCCATCCACATTGGAATTTTTTATATTCGGCGGGCAGAATCTGCTATTGTCCTGGACATCGATAAAAGTTCTGCAGAATGACGTGTTTCCATTGATATCGGTTACCCACATTTCAACATTTCTTGTACCGATACTATCACAATTAAAGACTCTGAATGTATCGCTAGTATCTGCAGAAAAACTGATATTAACCGGATAGCCACAATTATGGTAAGAGCCAGCATCAAAATCCTTTGCCCAGATCGTATCCATGGCAAGATCAGGAATGCCATCACCGGTGGTATCCATTGGAGTCAGATTGGTTGACAAACCATTCAAACAATAAGCCACGGGCGATTTGCAATTTTGAAGATCCAGAATAAACTGTGATGTTGCAGTATTGCCACACCGGTCTTCTACTTCCCATTTAACAATGTGACGGCCAATAGGCCATGTACCCGACGCAACTCGTTCGCCAATACCTGCGCGATTTACATCAATACTTCCATCACCATTTAAGTCAATTTTATAACGGTACAACATTTGATTTGGATCAGTGCAGTCATCACCTGCTTCTATTGAGAAAGAAACCGGTATCGGTCGGCAATTGACATCATAGCTACAAATTATAGTATCTCTTGTTACCCTGGTAATTGTTGGATCAACATTATTTCTTACTTTGATATATTGAACATGAGTCCAGACAATTATATTACCATATTCATCACGCTGACACCAGTCTATTACTTTCCAGGTACGTTGAATTTTAAAACAAGGATCACCGGGTAAAGTCGCTGAAAAGACTAAATCTTCGTAGTGAATGCCGATTAAACTACATTCATCATCCTGAACTATTGGTTTATTATAAGGGTAATCGAGACGATCCGGAATCAGGACATTGGGATCACAGATTCCCAATGTATCAAGGTCCAATGGCCACAGAATATCACTGATATGCAATGTATCATGATTGATTATTGTGATATGTTGTGTACAAACATCACTCAGGTTTCCTTGTCTGTCGGATGCCTGGAATGTACGAATGATATAACCCAAACCGCATTGATTAACATGACTGGTATCAATTGTCTCTAGTAATGTTGGCGGACAATTATCTTGTGCAATTCCATCCTGTGGATGTCCGTCGATTATATGATAGTACCTAGGATCAATGACAATTTTATCCCGCGTAGCTGAATCCAGTACAATTTTACCAAAGACTTCCAGGTGATTATAATCAACATCAAACCGGCAATCAACAGTAATGTTAGGAAGGCAGGTAATCAAAGGTCTGTCTTTATCCTGCACTTCTACATTGACCATACAGATTGCTTCATTTCCGCTATTATCGATTGCTTTAAATCCGACCATAATGGTATTTCCTACATCCGTGCAACAAAATCCCACTTCAGGTCCCCAATCATCCTCACCTGTAGAACCACAAAAGTCACGATCCATTCTCCGCACTTCAAAATGATGCAGATGACATTCATCAAAACTTCCATTGTCCAGGACTTCTGCCGGTACCCAATTATAACCCGCATGATTCAGTGCAACAACCGTATTTCTTTTACAAACTGCGACAGGTTCGGTTTCATCCCGTACATTAATTATTATGGTGTGTTCGGTTAAATTATAACAAGCATCATACAAACGATATACAATTTCATTTTCACCTACTGGTAAATTTGCATATCCGCCATTTTGATTTAACAGAATGCCTCCAGGATAAGCTACATCGATGCGAAGTACATTATGACATACATCATATGCTTCAATACCAGGCAACAACACTCTGGCTTCACAATTTCTTTTGCCGGTGGTCGCCGAAAATCCATAAGGAGCATGAGTGATTATCGGACCCGTATGATCACTGATTATAATCAGCTGAACGACTGAATTGGTAATCTCCGTGTTACACCACCATTCCCGGACTCTCCAGGTACGCATAATTTTGCGAACGCAATTTATTTCACCTAAATCGAGATCTTCATATTGTATAAATAAATGGCAATCCAACAGAATATTTAATGGCCAAATATCAAGTGTCGTACCATCGTGCAGAACAACTTGTGGAACTCCAGTTACCAAAGGACTTGGATTTCCATTTTCGTCCAGTGCAAATGGGATTTCACATCTTAATTCAATCTGGTCATCCGGTAAAATAATATCCCCGGCTCGAATTCTTTCCACCAGAATGGTATCTGTGCATTGATCGGTATTTCCTGTAGCGTCTGTTATTAAGATATCCCGATATACAGCTTTTAATAATACTTCATCACAATCATAATGTTCTATGCGTTCATCCACAGTTTTTACAGTATAGCGACTGCAGTCATATCCACTATAATTTAAAGGAAAGTCCAGATTAAATAAATAACAATCTGTGGTATCCGCCTGACAAATGACAATGGGTGCCAATTTATCTTCAATTAAAATATCGCTCCAGCATGAATTTCCAGAAACGGTATCTGTTACAGTGGCAACAATATGCTGTCCGAGGTATGTAGAATCGATAGGATTTGGAACAGGATTTCCATAATGACTCAAACTGACTTCAAAAAAATCATAACAATTATATTCTCCGGTTAAAAGCATCAGCGGAGTAACTGTAGCAGAGCAAAACTCATCCAAGGATACATTGATATTTTTGCAAGAGAGTGCGCCATTATTAACATCCAGGTTGATTCCAAACTCACCGACTGCAAATCCTCCGGAGCCGGGTTCAACACTAATCGTTATATAAGAAAGGTTACAAGCTCCTGTTGTATAAAAGGCAAAACCTGTAGCGCCGCTCGTACCATTGACCGGAATAACTCCAGAAGTAGTACCATCATTGGCAATTGCCTCCACATTAAAAGTGCTAAAGACATTTGGCTCAGCATAGAAATAAAAGGCATTCGTTTTTAGGGGAAGGTATATTGTAATGTTTAAAAGACCATTCGAAAAATAAACGTCACCCGTATAACCATGAGACCAGGTAGCCCAACCATTTGTAATTTGACGATGGTTTACCGGATCTGAAAATTCAATTTGTTTTCTGCAAATCGATGGAGCATCTATTTGAGTTTCATCCTGAAAAACAGGTCTCGAATCTGGATCAAATGCAGTCATTAAATAACCTCCAATATATGCCGGTGGTGCATTTGTTCCGAGATTTTGAAACATAATTCCAGCATTAACAGGTTGACAAGCAATGCCTGCCATGAACAATACAAGTACATAGGAATACAGCGAAGTAGTAATTTTCATGTTAAATGAATTTTAAAGTATGAATACTTCGCTAAACCCGATTCGGGCTAAAGAAAACTTATTTGGGTAAAAATCCAGTGCAAACTTAATACTTATTTGTATATATTATAATTTTTTTACATATTTTTTTTAAAAAACAGGCCATTCCCTTATGGAAACGGCCTGTTGAGTAAGTTTTGCTTTTTATTTAATTATCTGAGGATGACCATTTTACGAGTTTCAGAGTTGGTCTGATGATCTACCTGATAATAATAAACTCCGGATTGTGGCAGCTGATTGTGGTTGAGTTGGTATTCCTGATAGCCCTTATTTAGTCTAAGCTTGTCTCTCAAAAACACTTTCCCGCTCACATCATATATGGTAATACTAACTTCACCAGCCTGAGGCAATATCATACCGATGACTGTAGTTTGGCTCCAAGGGTTAGGCTCATTTTGCAAAACCCTAAAATCGTCTTCCAGGCTTCCTTTGAAGCTTAATATAACCCGAGCATCTTCATCCATAGATCTTGGAACAGACAATGCGGGTGTTACCGTCGAATTAATTGCAATGGATTCCGAAATTTTTAAATTTTTAACCGCTTTAAATTTAAGTTTTAAAAGCCAATTTGTTTCTGACATATCACCATTCCAGCTAAAACTAAGTTTCCCTTCTCTCACTCTAAACACAGAAAAATTATCCTCATTAATATTTAATAATTCATTTCCAACCAGACCCTCCAGCTCCATTTTGTTGATATCCCATTGTAATGTAAACTGCATTCCATAAAATTCAGATCCATTTATAGCTTTAAGAATTAGTTCTGCAGATTCATTTTCAACAAGACTGAGTTCATTGATTTCCAACTCCAGAGTTTTCCGGTTTCGCGCTATATTTTCGGAAAAACCCTTAGTGACAGCGGATTCATTGACATCTCCCGTTTTAATGGCATAAAAATTCAGATTCATGTTATTCATCAGAGGATTTATCTCATACGTCTCTGGAAAATTTTGGGTTAAGGTATTAGCAATATCATTAAACGAATACAGTTGATTTACAAACCTCCAGCTTGTATTTCCAGAAATTTCTGAAGTAACTCCGAGAATCAATCTTCTTATGTCAGAGATATCTTTAGCCGTTATGGTTTGACTTTTATTAACGTCAGCAGCGATCATTTTATAAGCAGAATTTAAAGGCTCAAGGCCAAGGATATGCCGCTGAATTTTTACAATATCGGCTGTGGTCACTCCATTAATCCACCCGTCATTCTTTTCAGGTTTTAATGTCAATACCTGACCATTGGGTATTTGTGAGAATGAATATAAACCCTGACCGTCAGTCATAACCGACTGTAATCCGGAATTAACTAAATTCATTGAAACATTTTGAACCCTGTCCTGACGTTCGGTAGCTACCAATCCATCCACATTGGAATTTTTTAGACTGGGCGGGCAAAATCTTGAATTATCCTGTACGTCGATAAATGTGCGGCAAAACGATGTATTCCCGTTGACATCGGTTACCCATAACTCTACTGTTCGATGTCCGATACTATCGCATGTATATACTCGATAATTATCCCGTATGTCTGATGAAAAACTGAGATCGATCTTATATCCGCAATTATGATAAGAACCTGCATCAAAATCTTTTGCCCAAATTGTATCCATCGCTGCATCTGGAATTCCATCGCCAGTAGTATCCATAGGTGTTAGATTTGTTGAAAGTCCATTTAAGCAATATGCTACTGGTGACTTACAATTTTGCAGATCAAGAATAAACTGGGCTTTAGCCGTATTTCCACATCGATCTTCCACTTCCCATTTAACAATATGTCTTCCGATTGGCCAGATTCCTTCTACTTTATTGCCACCTATAGATGACTTTATAATATCGATAGTACCATCTCCCTGTAAGTCAATTTTACAGGAATACAACATTTGAGTACTGTCTGTGCAATCATCTTCCGCTTCGATTGAAAAACTAACAGGTATCGGATTGCAATTCAATTCATAACTGCATACGACAGTATCCTGAGTAACTCTTATAATTCTGGGCGCAACAAAATTGTTGACTTTCAAAATCTGGGTATGAGACCATACTATCAGGTCACCATTCAAATCGCGCTGACACCAATCCAAAACGGACCAGGTTCTGAAAATTTTGAAACAAGGATCACCCGGCAATGTAGCAGAAAACACCTCGTCTTTATAACTAATACTTACCAGACTACATTCATCATCGTTTACTATCGGCCTTGAATAAGCCTGATGCAGGCGTTCAGGAATTAACTCAGCCGGATTGCATATTCCACTTGTTTCATAATCATAAGGCCAGAAAATATCATTTTCATTAAATACATCATTATTTACAATAGTAATAGTTTGAGTACAAATGTCACTTAAGTTTCCTTGTTGATCGCGGGCTTGAAAAGTTCTGATAATATATCCAATACCACATTGGTTGAGCTGACTTGTGTCGATAGTTTCCAAAATAGTTGGTGGACAATTATCTTTTGCGATCCCATCCAACGGATGACCGCCGATAATCGGATTGTATCCGGGATCAAGTACTATTTTTTCGCGATCTGCTGTATCTGTTACTATTTTACCAAATACTTCCAAATGATTATAATCAATATCAAAACGACAATCTATTGTTATATCCGGCAAACAGGATATTGAAGGTCTGTTTTTATCCTGAACTTCGACATTGACCATACATATGGCTTCATTGCCGGAATGGTCTACTACTTTTAATCCCGTCATAATCGTTTTTCCGACATCCTCACAACAAAAGACAGACTCGGGTCCCCAATCATCTTCCCCCCGTCCACCGCAATAATTCTGATCCATCCGTCTGATTTCAAAATGATGAATAGCGCATTCATCAAAACTTCCATTGTCCAGAACAGAAGCGGGTACCCAGTTATACCCAGCCTGATTTAAAGCAACCACTGTGTTTCGTTTACATACTGCAACAGGTTGTGTACCGTCAGCCACATTAATTCTTATTTCATGTTCTGTTACATTATAACATTCATCATAGACACGATATACTATGGAATTATCTCCGGCCGGTAAATCTACATATCCGCCATTCTGATTTATCAATATGCCACCTGGATAGCTGATATCGATCCGCAATTTATTATGGCAATAATCAAATGCTTCAATGGATGGAAGCAATACCCGGGCTTTACAGCTTAATCGTTCTGTTGTAGCATTGAAGCCATACGGCGCATGAGTAATCTGAGGCCCAAATTGATCTGAAATAATGATTAACTGTATATCACTTCTAACAATTTCGGTTCCACACCACCATTCGCGCACTTTCCAGGTACGCATAATTTTCCGAACACAATTTATCTCACCTAAATCAATATCTTCATATTGAATAAAAATATTACAATCCAGTAAGCTATTTAATGGCCAAATGTTATGCACTGTTCCATCATGTAAAACAACGGTTGGCAATCCGGTTTGAAGCGGGCTTGGAAGGCCATTGGCATCTGGTGTAAACGGATATGAACAATCCATCAGGGATTGCTTATTTGGCAAACTGATATCTGCTGCCCGAAACCGGGTAACAAAAATGGTATCGGTACATTGATCTGTGTTACCTTTTTCATCAGTAATCAGAATATCGCGATAAATAGCTTTCAAAAAGTTTTCATCACAATGAAAATGTTCAATCCGTTGATCAACTGTTGTCACCGTATAGTTGCTGCAATCTTTACCATTGTAATTCAATGGAAAGTCAAATTCAAACGAATAACAATCGGTGGTATCCGCTTTACAAATAATTACTGGAGCCAGCTTATCTTCAATATACAGATCGCTCCAACAGATATTACCTGTCATGGTATCGGTTACGGTAGCTACAATATGTTGCCACAGATAATGAGAATCAATTGGATTGGGTACTGGTTTACCATAATGCGTTAGTTCTACTATCAGGGAAGACGTACAAATACCAGATACCAGCATATCCGGTGTTATGACCGATTCACAGTTTTCATTTAATGAGATATTTAAATTTTTACAAGCCATCGAACTTCGCTGGTTACCAAGAATAGTAACTTCAAAAGAACAACTATCTATATTTCCGTAACAATCCCTTGCTTCAAATGTAAATTCGTGCACTCCGGTTTCAACGGGCAGATTTATATCCGGGCCACTGGTTTGAACAATTTGTGGGCCGTCAGGCTGATATACAAAATTATAAATGGTAAATATATTTTCAGTCTGAACATTGGTAGATCTTACATAGAAGCAAAGTGGATTAATTCCATCCAATTGCAGAGATACATTTCCCAAAGCATAATCTGCAGATAGTGGCATTGATAAAATACTATCCTTACCATTAAATTTAATACCGGCTTCATCCCTTGCAAAATCAAACATAAATCCGGTCGATGCAGACCAATCAAAACTAACCGTTCCGGGGCATCTTGGCATGAGACAAACTTGTATTACTGAAGTATCGTTTCGGGAGTTTCCAATAGTACCATTGTTTATTCCCCAAAGTATTAAAGAATCTCTTGCAGGATTTACATAAACCAACCCATCGGTACCGATAACACCATCCCCCATCCCGGGCTCAGCAGCTTCGATCAACATGACACCTTTAATAAAAGGATTCATTTCTTCAGTAAATCCTGTTACAGGACCACAGTTTACACCTGTTGGAATCAGACTACTCAATAAAGAATCACACATCGCGGGATGAGGTAATTGAATAGTTACATCGGTCGGACAAACTAACAGATCGATTGAATCCGGAGGTAACACTTCGATATTAAAATTACAATAAGAAGTATTTCCACCGCAATCAGTCGCGATATATTCTACAGGATAAAGACCTTGTGGTAAAAAATCACCGGAATTAGGACCCAGCGTTTGTACGACATCAATGGGATCCTGAACAAAAACTAAATCTCTGATCGTCGTACTATTGACTCCATCAGTATTATCAGATTGTACTTCGATACAAAAACGATCCCCGGCCAGTATTTGAGTAGCCAGCACGATGCCTTCGGCATAAGAATCATCATTCGGAGTTAAATCTACATTTACATTGGCTTCATGAACGGCATGAGTTAATTTTAATCGGGTTCTGTCATTAATAAATCCATCGCCTCCACTCATCTGAGCTCTCCATTTAAAATCCAGTTTACCATTGCAGGTAGAATAAAAACACACTCTGAAATTATTATTACCATCACCCGGCGTACCATTGGTGGTTCCAATTACTGTAAATGAATCTGAGCCATGTAAAATAAATTGACCATTGTTTCCACTACCCTGCCCGAAAAGATCTGTAAAAAAATCAACAGAAGAAATCGCGTTTGTGGTATCACAATCATCGCCCTCTACAAAAGGAGCAAACCAATCGACACTCATTGTGCAAGTGTTATCCGGCAATTTCACAATTATATTGCGAGGGCATTCAACTAATGCAGGTGGATTACTATCAGGATCGCAAATACCCTGCGATTGAACCATAGACGTTAAAAGGGTGCTAATGAGTATCCATAAAAATATTCTGATTAGCGAAGTATTTTTGTTCATAAACTGTTCGTTTTAAAATTAAAGTCCTTCGCTAAATACGTTCTTCTGAAAATGCTTAAATCAGTTTTGGGAAACGATTTTATGTTATTTAATTTTTTTCATTTTTCTGATTCCGGAAAAACAGCTCCCGCATTTCTACGGGAGCTGAAAAAACGAAACCGATTACTACACACTATAACTTTTATACATTATTTAATAAATATCATCCTTCGATACAAACTATTTGTATTTGTTTTTAACTGATAATAATAAATTCCTGAATTGTCCAAATTGGATTTATTAATTTCAAACTCGTGATATCCTTTAGAATACATTTTCGTATTCTCAAACAAAACTTTTCCATTCATATTAATTATACGTACGGTTATTTCCAGATCTTCCGCAGTTTGAAATGGAATCATTGTGGACTCCTTAAATGGATTTGGTATATTTTGATAAAGACTTAATCCGCTTTGTTCTGAATATTGATCAACAAAATCCAGTTTAACATCAGCTTTTTCACCGGATTTAAAGTAAGCTTCTGAGCTCAGAAAGTCATTACTAATTTCAAAAATATCAGAAACCATACAATTTCGGATGGCCTTTACTTTTACTTTAATCTTCCATTCGTGTTCGTCAGGACGATTTTTGTTGTAAGTTAATCTGAGTCTGTTTTTATCTGGTAAAAGATAATACATGTCATCTGTAAGACGGTTGTCCTGATCCTGATCAATATCCATTAATACCGCTTTTGTTGGATCTACCTGCAGAGAAAACTGCATACCATTCAACTCCTTAAACTGCGACATGTTCAACTCAATATCATATTCCTGATCTTTAAGCAAGGTTTCATTTCTCGCTACCAATAATACAGGATTTGCATTTCTGGATTCTGTAGTATTTATTAATTGGTTAGCAATATTTGAATCATCGACATCACCCATTTTTACACCGGTAAAATCTACATAATAGTTTTTATTAATAGCAGGAATAGAAAGTGATTGCGGATACTCTTCACTTAATGGATCATTCAGATCTGAAAATTTAAAATCGGATAAAACAAACTTCCAGGAAGGAGATTTAGCAAATCTGTCAATTTTACCTAAAATCAATTTACGGATCTCGACTATGTCTGATGAAGTTACCCTGTTGTTGCTGTTAACATCTGCAGCCACATATTTTAACGCCTGGTCAAATGGTGCCAAGCCCAGGATATGCCGTTGAATATGGATAATATCGGCTGTTGAAACTCCATTTGTCGGATTAATATCATGGTCAGCTTTAAGTACATACGATCCGCCATTTGGCATATCGGGAAATCTGTAGTTTCCATTTTTTGCGGTAATCGCCATGCCTGCTACACCGTCATTTAACATAACTTCCACACCTGGAATATTTACATTTTTACGTGTACTGACCAAACCTTTTATCACCGATCTAAACGTCGGGCCGCAAATTGTATCCTGATCAACCGCCTGTAAAAAGGTATGACATGAGTCTATATTTCCGGCAAAATCTTTAAAATATACGGTTACACCGGTTGTAAATTCAAAATTAGTTATTGAATCACAACAAATTGTTCTGATTGTGTCGGTAAAGTCATTAAAGTCAAATGAGGACATGATCAGTGCAGAATCCGTACAGTTGTCTTTCAACTTACCAATAAAATCCTGAGAATTAAAATCGGCACAACCATTATCCTTTATTTTCTTAACCACTTTGATACAAGTAAATTCCGGCGCGATAGTATCGATTACAGTTATTTTAACTGTCTTGGTTGTAATATTGCAACAAGGATCTTTTGCTGTAAAGGTTACAAAAGTTTCTCCCGGAGGATAAAATCCAGAAGCATCCTCAAAGCCATTAGCACCATATGGAGAATCATTTGTTATCAATACACTGTCTTTATCACAATTATCGACAAATGCCACCAGCGGTATAAAATTATTACACAACGAATCATCTGCCACTACGGTTGTATCGCTAACACCTAATATGTTTGGAGGCATGGTGTCGTTCCTGAAAATCATTTGCATAAATGTAAATGTCTCATTGGTACAACTATCAAAAACATTCCAGTCACGGCGAAGCATACACAGACCACCTATCTGACAAAAATGCGTGTCGATATAGGTCACCAAAGGTTTGAAACAGGTGATACCTGTCAAATCAAATTCCGGAACACCGGTAATATTCGGATCATATCCATCACATTCCTCAACTGAAATAGGAGAAGGTGGCCAAAGAATATCTTGCTCTTCCAGAGGATCTGTGTTTTCAACCCGAATCCTTTGCTCACAGGAATCTCTGTTACCTGAAGCATCAATAGCGACAAATTTTCGAAGAATGGTACCTATACCACAAACATTTTGATTGCGCGTAACGGTTTCGGTAAATGTGACACCAGGACAGTTATCTGTTACAACAGGAAAACCAAACTGGGCCAAAGAATCGGTATTAACACTACAAGGAACGACTGTATCTGCAGGACAGGTAATTTGAGGCGGCACTATTTCGATTACCGTAACTTTTACAGTACAGGTGGCTACATGATTGCAACTATCGGTAGCTGTAAAAACTACATTTGTCATTCCAACTGGAAATATCTGTGGTGCATTATTGGTAAATGTCACCTGTAAATTACAGTTATTGTTTATTTTAGGATTGGCCAATTGCAGCGCTTTGCCACAAGTATTCGGATCTGCGATTACGGTAGTATCCCTGGCGCAGGTTATTGATGGCGGATCCTGATTCTTGACAATTATAAATTGTTCAAACGTAGGTCTTTGTTGCAAACTACAATCATTGATCGCCTTCCATGTTCTTTTAATTGTTCTGCATTCACCACCCGGTTCTTCACGGTCTGTAAATTCAAAATGAACAAATCCGCAATAATCTACTTTTAAACTTGGTTCGCCGATAATTTTTGGATCTAAAGTAGGATTACAGCTCACCGAAGTAAAACTATCCACAGGCCAGGTTATATCAGCCGGATTTAAATTAACATCTCTTACGAGAAACTGGGTATGGAAAATCGATGTATCATAATTGGCATCACATTTAAATTCTGCACGCCAAACTCGTGATACGATATAACAGACTTCAACATTAGATGTAAATGAAGTATCGTCTTCATAACTAAATTTAATTGAATCGCAGACACAGGATGTCGATGGAAAACCATTTAAAGAATCAGGTAAAAATGGTTTGTCACAATCTGTTATTGTCAAATTAGCCGGAAACTTAAGCCTCGGTCCATTTGGATTTGTTACTTTCAAAATCTGAATAAATGAAAACTGTTGCTTTGCTGCTCCTGCTGTACAGGAATTATCTGCAATCCAGGTTCTTCTGATAAATTTACAAGTATCATTTTGAGAAATTGTCTGATCTGTAAATCTGAAAATAATATACCCACAATAATCTTTTAATAATTTTGGTGTATGATTGATAACAGCTGTATCAACAGTTCCTTCGCAATTATCCACAAAAACAGAATCACTTGGCCAGTCAATATCATTTGGATTTAAATTAATTCTAACTGTGATGATTTGTGTACCCCTGAAGGTGCCACTGACATCCGGCGGACAATTATAAACAGAAGTCCATCTTCTGAATACTCTGAAACAAGTATTTGGAATGTTCATCACCACCGAATCGGAGAATGTATGCGTGAATATCTGACATGGACAATTCAAAGTTGGAAAACCATTCAGTGAATTTGGCGTCAATGCCTGTTTACAATCAGTAACTGTAATATCGTCAGGAAAATCAACCTGGGGGCCATTTGGTTTAGTAACTTTCAATACTTGCAGATAACTAAATTGTTCTCTGAAAGGAAATGCGCTGCATTCATTAGCTACCAGCCAGGTACGATGAATAATCCTGCAGGAATCATTCTGCGATATTGTCTGATCCGTAAATCGAATAGAAACATTACCACAAAAATCCATTGTTAATCTGGGTACTCCTCCTGTTAAGGTGGTATCTACCAAACCACGGCAATTATCAACACGGATAGAATCATCAGGCCATATAATTTTATTTTCGGTAAGACTGATTCTGATAGTAATAATTTGTGTGCCATTAAATGTACCACTCACTTCCGGCGGACAATTAAAAGAAGATGTCCATTTTCTGTGAATAACATAACATGTATTTGGTATGCTGGTTACAATGGAATCTCTGAAACTATGTTGTGCTATAACACATGGGCAATTCGTTTTCGGAAAGCCATTCAATACACCGGGTGTCAAGATGGCACGGCAATCTGTCACTGTAATATTATCAGGTAAAATATAACGCACCCCTGCAAACTCAGTAACTTTTAATACTTGCCGGAAAGAATAAGATTGAGCAGGTGCACATTTACTGAAAACAGACCAGGTTCTTTCATAAATGATACAATCCGGCATTGTCCTCAATACCCGGTCACTAAACATCATCATCACATTACCTCCATGAACACAAAATCTTGGTACCTCACCTATTATTGAAGTATCAATGGATCCTGCACAATTGTCAACCAGCACTGAATCAGATGGCCACACGATATCTCTTTCTTGAAGATTGGTAGTGACTACAATAATTTGGGTGCGGTCAAAAGACCGATCTGGTTCGCCGACACATGCAAACTTTACTGTCCAGGTACGATGTACTACAAAACATGTATTGGGTACATTATGTACTACACTATCTTTATAATTTGTGCTTTGATGAGTACATCCCGAACAAAGTCCGATTATCGGTCTTGAGTTAATTACAATCGGATCAGTCTGTTGCGAACAATCTGTAATGGTAATGTTTGGTGGGAATCTTACGCAATTGCAAAAATCCACATGATTATTATCCTGAATGTCAATAAACGTATTACAACAATCCTGAGTGCCATTAATGGTCGTAACACACAGGTTAACAAATCTTCGACCGATACTATCACAATCATAAGTAATTGATTTTACTGAAGTATCTTTTCCAAATGAAAATGTAAGTGGATATCCACATACATGATAACTTCCCTTATCAAAGTCTTTAGCCCAAAGAGTAACTTGTTCTGCATCTATGGATCCATTTCCATTCAGATCCATCGGAACGAGAGATGCAGCCAAACCATTATAACAATATGCAGTAGGAGCTTTTTGATTAATAATTTCGAAATTACGCTCACAGACAGATTTATTTCCACACTTATCTTCAAAAACATATTTGATTGTATGTTTTCCGAGAGGATAAAAACCTCTTGCATCAATTGAACCTCCAACTCCTGTTTTGCTTATATCGTATATACGATCGCGATCGAAGTCGATATGATATTCCCAGCGCAATTCCGAAGTAGGAGTACAATCATCATCTGCAGTAGCTCTTAATATTACATTACCTCCCAAACAAGTAGTATCCAAAATTCTGAAAATGGTATCCCGGCAACCTGTTAAAAATTCGGGTGCTGTCTTATTGGATATTTTCAAAATTTGTTGATGGGTATATACCATAGGGTTTAATGTACCCGGAGTGTAATACCGGCACCAGTTAATAACTTTCCAGTTTCTGATAATTTTATAACAGGCATCTGACCCACTTATAAAGTGAAATAAATGATCTTCAAAAGAAACGCCTATTAAATCACAAAAGTCTTCATTTAATAATGGGTAACCATAACCTCTAGGCAATACTTCCGGAAGCAATGCATTTGAAGCACAGGTTGTCGTATCAAAATCCAAAGGCCAGATTATATCTGATGCCGAAAACGGATTGCTGTTAATAATAGTTATCCTTTGCGCACAAACCGCCTGACCAAAAGAATTTCCTGCAATAAATATTCGATCAATATATCCTTCTCTGCACTGATTGATCTGGACATCCAATGAATCTCTTAAATTAACTGTACAGTTATCTGAGTAAGTGGGGGATCCAAACTCTGATAAATCATTTAAATTATAATGATAATCACAATCTATGGTCACATCGTGGGGACAATAGATTTTAGGTATAATTTTATCCTGTACTTCAACTGTAACCATACAGGAATTTTCGTTTCCAAAATTGTCAGTCACTTTAAATATGACTAAAATATCTTTCCCTGCATCAGTACAACAGAATTTAATAGAATCTCTAAATATCAAATCATGATATCCGCAACTTGAATCCGGATTCATTCTTCTGACGGTCATCGATTTTAAATGACAGTCATCAAAACTTCCATTGTCAAATACTTTCGCTGAAACCCAGGCTTCTCCAAAACGATCCAATGTAACAACCGACTGCCTGTCACATATTGCAACTGGTGGAGTACGATCATTGACCGTAACGGTAAACTGGCATGAAGAATGATTATAACAAACATCATAGGCAGTAAATGTCAATGTATGCACTCCTTCCGGTAGTGTTATAAAACGCTGGGTATAATTATTGATAAATCCACCGGGATATGAAAGATCGACTCTAAGTATCTGGCCACAACTATCAAATACTTTGGGCATCGGTATAAACACGCTGGCGTTACAAACAAATGAATTTGTGGTAGCTGTAATATCGTATGGACAAGTAATTGAAGGTGGAATTGTATCCACTATCTCAATGAGCTGAGGATAGGTACGTTGTTCAAACATGGCACAATACCAAATTGTAAATTTCCAGTTTCGAAGTATTTTACGTACACAATCTTTCCCGGTTTGAAAAACAATATCTTCATAAGTAGCCGTGTAATCACAATATTTTGAATCAGTATTGGGCCACACCGGCAATCCTCTATAGGTAGGAATACCCGTAACAGATGGCAGCGGATGCCCGATTGAATCAGCTGCAAATCTCGAACAGATTAAAGGATTTAATTTTGCCCGAGTCAATGAATCAGGATATTTAATAGAATCCAGTTGAATTCTTTTCAGATAAATATTCATCTTACATGGAAGAGAGATATTACCGGATTCATCTTTGACAGTATAAGTCCTAGTAACTATTTTTGAATATAAAGTATTACAAGGTGTATTTTCGATTGTTTCATCAACCAAAATTCTCTGCGGATTTACATCACAATTATCACTGACAAATGGAATAATGTAAGACTTCATTAAGGTACAATCGATTGTATCATTAACACAATTGATTTTTGGCTTGGTTTTATCTTCGACATTCAATTTTGTCCAGCATGAATTCCCGCTACAGACATTTATAACTTTTGCCGTCAATTCTTTACCAATATGATGATAAAACAATTTATTATTGGGTACTAATGATCCATCTTTATTAAAGATCATCAATGCATACGATTTATAATCATAGGGTCCCCCTACTAACAACATTTGTGGAGTAACTTGTACGTCACAAGTGTTACTCAATGAAACCTGAAGACTTCCAATACAGCTAATCGGTCCATTTGTAGAACCGATTGTTACAGGAAACTCAATTGGTCTGTAACAAGAATCCGGATGATTTACTTTGACTGTTAATAAATAAGTAGAACCTACACTTCCTGTCCATTTTACATCAATGAAATTATTGGCAGGATTGGTAAGAATAGTGCCACCTCCGCTTAAAGTCCATAAATAAGAAGCATTAAATACTTTTTTTACTTCATACCTGATTGTTTGATCTGTGCAAACACTATTCTGTGCTTGTAATAATACCGGATTGTTATAATGACAGGTATGTTTGCCTGTATTTAATTTTACACCAAATTGATTGGAAAGAATGATAGAATAACCTTTGCCATCAATGTGTTTTCCCTGCATGGTATAAATACTTGTTCCGTCACCCTGATCCTGCTCGTTAAGGATAAATCCTCCAGCGCCAGTTACAAATGGAGTTGGTGCAATAGGCGGTGCGGCACTGCCAGGATGGTATAAGCCATCAACCTGAAAAATAAACCAGGTGTCACCAGAATTAGAAACAAAAGATAATTCATCTAAAAACTGTCCGTTATCGGATGTGGTGGCATTATTCAAACATTGACAGGCAACTGAGCGATGTAAGTCAATGATAATAATACCAGCTGGATCTTCATCATCTTCGTCCTGTAGAAAACTTAAATCCGGCTCTGTCGAACTACCATCTGATTTGGCAAAGACGACTCCACCCATATCATTGGATGGATCATCATCAGGACTTGAATCCAAATCACCCAGACGTTTTGGATTTACTGCACGGAATATCTCAGCTCTATTGACCACAACTCCTGATCTGGCAGATTCCTTAACTCGCAATTTAATATTTACAGTCAGGGTTTCTCTGGGTTTAAGACCACCTGCAGGTAATCGCCCATTTGCTTCATTCATCATATAATAAGCATAGGTAATTCCATTTATCACATCACCCTGAACCCAAAATGGATCTTCCAGTTGTAAAGCTTCTGGTATATAATCAACTATTTCGATTTCTGTGGCAGGTATGACTCCCTGATTAATGATAATAATTTTATAATTTAATAGAGCACCTCTTGGAGAGTTTAGTAAATTAATATCTTTTACCAATGATAAGTCAAAATATTCTGGATTTGATTCTGCTCCATCATGATCATCTTCATCCACATCACCATGATCATTTATCACATTGTCTGTAGAAGTACCCGGTTTGCCACCTTTATCATTGTCTTTTATATCATCAAATACGGAATCATAATCAATAGCCGGAATTCCAGCCATATCATTTGCTTTAGATATTTCTGCATAATTCGGAACCAATTCAGCATCCGTAACATGGCCCAAAATACAATTGACATATACGGTGTAAGAAGTTCCGGGATATAACACAATACCTGGAGCTAGTTTTATTTTATTTTGCTCCGTTATAGTCCAGCCGGGATTTATTGATTCTCTGAAAATATACCGGGAATCCAGATAATCTGTAATTTCCAAATCACGTGCAACAACATTACCTTGATTAAATAATTCAATTTTAAACTGAACTGTATCCCCAATCCAATAGGAAGATTGTAATGGAACTAAAGTCTTGCGCAATGCCAGGTCAAATACCGGAATACCCGCAGGATCGGCATCATCTTCATCTATCGTTGGATCCAAATCAATGACATTGTCTGTAACCGAACCAAATGCACCACCCGCATCATTATCCGGATTTTGATCAGGAGTACTGTCAAAATCATAAGCTGATATATTCACATTAGAGATATCGTGAACTCTGGAAATTTCAGCTCTGTTTATCAGGCTTGAAGAAGTTAAATCAGATACTTGTTGTAATGTAATTGATATTGTTGAACTGGCACCTGGAAGTATAGTGCCCGCTATGCTAATTGTTGCTTTGCCATTTAATAAATTCCATCCCTGAGTGATGGAGTTAGGTGCTAATACAAAACCTGAAGGCAGGTAGTCCGTTATCTCGACATTCCGAACACTGGTGTTGCCCTGATTAAATATTTGAATGGAAAAACTACAGGTTCCTTTATATTTTAAAGAACCAGATGAACTATATTTTTTAATCAAAGCCAAATCCATCAGATTTAATCCAGCCGGATCTTCATCATCTTCATCATCTGTTCCGTTTCCATTGAATGCATTATCTGTAGCACTACCAAGAACACCGCCTGCATCATTACCAATTATATAATCTGGAGTTGAGTCGTAATCGCGACTGCTTAGGTTCCGTAAATTCTGGTCAAACGCTTCAGTAATTTCAGCTCTGCTTAACAGGCTTAGTTTATCTGCATCCGTTTTTACCCTGGCTACTATTTGAATTGTTGTGCATTTTCCCGGTTGAAGTATTGGAGAGATGGTATTTCTGAATACAGTACCCATTTTAAACCATCCGTTATTATCAAATGGACTTATATCCAATCCTGGCGCAAGATGATTTACAATTCCAATATTTCTGGCTGGCAATGAACCCTGGTTGCAAACAGTAATCTGAAAAGGAACATCCTGGTTTCGTTTAACCGGTAATATCTGTGTCGTTGTCAGTATTAATGCCAGATCAAAAACTTCAATGATCGCAGGATCGTGATCGTCTTCATCAATTGAACCATCATCAGTAATCATATTGTCCGTGGTGGTTGCTAACTGACCACCCTTATCATTATTTGAAATTTCATCCGGAGTACTATCCACATCGGTCAAAGGATTTGAGAATGCATCCCACATTCCTGAAATTTCAGCAATATTGATTAAATCAACCGGATTTTGAGATTTGAGTACCAAGTGAATGACAACTTTTCTCGATTCCCCTGGGTTTAAAGCTTGATTGATTCTCAAGCTAGCTTTGTTTCCGTTTAAAACCCAGGAAGGATTTAAGCTGCTTTCAAAGCGATAGGCTTGAGTGATATAATTGACAACACTATAACTATGGACAGTCACATTACCCTGATTGTAAATTTCCATTTCGAAACTAACCGTTTCGTTGCGACGTACTGGAAGTGTATTCAGCGCTTTATTAACTAAAGCCAAATCAATCACAGGAAGCGATTCACGGTCATGATCATCTTCATCAATTTCATTATTATCGATTATATTGTCTGTTTGACTATTGGGTATTCCTCCTTTATCGTTATCTTCAATATCATCAGGATAAGAATCTTCATCTTTTAATAACTGACCTGTTTCATTTTTCATCCAGGATATTTCTGCAGTATTGATCACCGTTTTAGGAGTGAAACTTTGGATATTTAATCTTAGTTTTATTGGAATGGTAATTTCCTGACCTGCACTTAAAATAGTCTTGTGAGTGTATTTTGCTTTTGTTCCATTTAAGGTCCAACCAGGATTATGAGCGGTCTCAAATGTAAAATACGATTTCAGGTAATCCGTAATTTCAAATTGATGAACCGGATTTGTACCCTGATTAAATACAGTAATATTAAACTGAACCAAATCACCACTTTTTACACCTGTAGTATTAACCACTCTTTTTATTAAAGCCAGATCATACAGTTTATTTTGAACAATAATTACAGGTGGTTCTTCCTTTACAAAACCTATGTCAAAACTATAATCATTCTGCCCTGAACTGGCAGTGTGAATTTCAATAAAAGGAAATCCTTCGAAAAGACTACACTGACCTGTACGATAAAGTATGGCATTATTGTCACTGGATTCACTTCCCTGAATTTGATGAATCGAAGTTAAGACTAAAGAATCTTGCTGAAGAATCAGCTTACCCGATGATGTATGAAATGCCGGATCATTAACGATCAGATAATACGTTTCAAAGGCTTTTAATTCGTCTTTGGTACCATCCTGATCCAGGTCGACATTTTTCGAATTAAAAACATATCGTCCCATCAAATCTGTCGTTGTCAAACCAATCTGTCGGCAATTACGGTCATACAAACTGAGTTTTAAATTGCGGATTGGTTCTTCACCGGGATCCTGAATACCATTTCTATTTTCATCAAACCAAACAAAATCACCTATTTCAATCGGCAATGCAGAACAGGCCATGGCTATATCCCCCAAACCGGACGACTTTCCATAGGCTGAACTTTGCCCATTATACAATTGAATGGCAGATTTCTTTTTACCATTTATTGTATTGTATTTGTGAAACCCACCTGAAAATGATTCATAAATCGGATCGAAAACAGCAGAAATAACTTCTTCAGTTCCACTCAATACAGCTACACTTCCAAAAGACGTTTCAGGGTGTAAACCAGGACCTATTGTCCAAAAATCATCTCCAAAAAATTCTCCACCACCCGGACCTTCCAAATGAAACTGACCATTACCAATTCTTGGTCCTGCTATCGAGTTATTTTCAAGTTGCCATTGATTTCCATTTTTCCATAACATCAGGATATCTCCATTTTGACCTGTCAATGGGTACACCTGGTCACAATAGGTATGACCTGTTCTGTCAGATATCCCCAGTACCATAAATTGGTCATTGACAAATGAAATGTTGGTCAACCATTGCGAAACGGGACGTGAATTATTGGGGTTTTTCAACCAATATTGACGTGCAAAAGAAGTAGAGAAAATTAGGTTGAATGTGCGGCTTATTAAATTAAATTCGTAGATATGAAAATAAAAATCATTTTTATTTCGGGAAGTTTCAGCTGTACAGGTTACACCTATATATAAATGGTTATTTCTGTATTCTACAGCGCCTATGGCATAGTTTCCATTATTACAACCCGGATCCGGTACTTTGATTTCAAAAATATTGGATGCAGAAGCTTGATTGGTTGGGATGATTACTACTGAATTTCTAAACAGATTGGTTACATATACGTATTTATCATCGTCCGAAATATCCATATCTCCAAACCCCGCTTTTCCAACAAAATCAGAATAACGGCAATCGAGGGGCTGAATTCCATTTAAAGAACCCGTTTGTATTCCAAATTGTGACAGATCAGCAAAAATATCGGTCGTGTTGGATTTGGTATCAGTTACATAGATTCCGGATGTTCCGGCAAGTCCCAATGGAGAACCATATTTTACAAATGCCGAAGAATACAACAGTTGTTTAGATTGATTCCAGGCAAGGCCCCAAACTGATCCTGTCTGATTTTGCATGGCAACTTTTGAAATCGGGCTGGCACTATTAAATAGAAAAGGAAACTGTACCAGGGTGGGAGCCGTTTCAGAAGTACCTGCCTGTACAAAACATGTCGTATATACGACAGCTGTATTCGGATTACAGGCTGTTTTTTTATCCTGCAATCCAAATTTGATATTACATGAAGGAGTGGTACAAAATTGTATATCCTGACTGCCTCCGGAAGCGAATTCAAAACCCTGCGGCTTAATCATTTCAAGTCTATAGGTCTTGTTATTGGCAAGCCCGGTCAATGTAAAATTTCCATTGATATCGGTTAGTACCTGGCCGACCAGCTGATTATTCACGCCATAGGCATTTAGGGTCACCTGAGATTTAACCCCATCCGTGGCATCTGCCAATCCATTAAAATTAAGGTCAATAAATACACTGCCCTTTAATTCACCAGGTCCTGCAGGACATTGACTATAGGTTATCTGGTAGCTGAGGAAAAAGGAAAATAGTGCAAACCAAAAACGATTAAGTAATTGGTTATCAATGTATTGATTTATAGTAAATAAATCAATTTTGTGTGTTAGTATATGTTTTCTCATTTTAAGAAACAATAGGTTAAGCGTTGAATATTCGGTTTCCGATGATTATGATAATAGCTTACCATAAGCTTCGGGGCTTATAACCCGTTGATTTCTAAAGAGATGGAGATGAATGGGATGAAAACTATATATATATCTCCGATGCAAATATATAACTTGTTACAAAATAACTATAAAAATATTTAAATAATTTTAATATGAAAAAATTACGAGCGTAAAATCCTAAATCATAAAAGGAAACGAATTTTAAATTATTATATCCAAAATTCACGCATATGGTTTATTATTAGATGTTTATATATTTTAATATAAAATAATATTAAATTTTTTGCCGACAACAGATTTCCAAATAAAAAAAAAAAACCGGTTTTGGAGAAAACCGGTTTTCTAAGAGACAAAATTTAACCTATAAACCTATTCAGTTACAAGCATCCTTTCAGAAATTGATCCGAATGGCGTTGTTAAGACGTAATACATTAATCCATTTGTCTTAAAATCCTGTCTGCTCAGTTTGATTTCGTTTTTGCCTTTACTACATGGTTTATGAATAGTGTATAGTTGTTTTCCATTTATATCAAATACCTGAAGGTGAATGTCGCCACTCTCTGGTAATTCAAATCTGAGTATTGCCTGGTTGGAAAAAGGATTCGGCTGAACCGGATAGGCTAAAAATCCCTCCGCCTGATTACCGGCATGAAACTCATTTCGAAACAACAAATTTTGACTTGTTTCATTGCTATAAATTTCATTAGCAAAATCTGATACAGACTTAAAGTAATTGACATTTTGATAAGTCGATTTATTTCCAGTTAGAACCAATGTGAACAATACCTGATTCTTAACTATTTGAGTTGTTTTTAGAAGGGCTGATGATATTTTTATCATCCGATCTGTAAGCCGATACTCATCAGAATTCAGGTCAAAAGCAGCTGGTTTTAGTTCCTGAATTTTAAAATTTTCAGGTACTAATTCTAAAGCCATTTGAAAACCATCTAAACTAACATCGGCATTAGAAATGATATCAATTTCAATCTGATGATTAAAACTTGATTTTCGTGGCACAAATGACCAATAGTATGATTCTGCTGATCGCGAATCAGAAGGAGCATTCAGATTTACAAGAGCTGATTGATCCACATCCCCGGATTTTATACCGATAAAATTAATCTGATCCAGAATATCCTGCAATTGATCACTTTTAATAATGGACGGTGCATCCCAGGGTTGGTCAGGATTAGCAAAATGATGATCCCCTTTGATAAACTTCCAAACCGGTGTTTGATTTGGAAATTCCCGGGTAACACCTAAAATGACTTTCCGGATATCCGAAATGTCTCTTGCCGTTACGGATTTCGAATTGTTTACATCAGCCGCTAAATATTTATAGGCAGAGTTGAATGATTTTAGACCTAATATATGTCTTTGTATTAAAACAATATCGAGGGTACTGACACCATTGGTAATATCATCAGATCGGTTAGCTTTCAGATAAAAATTGCTAGCGCTAACGTTGGAAAACGCATAATGTCCCTGATCATCGGTGATCTGTTGATCCAGTAAATTTCCAATTGAATCCATAATGCTCACAGAAGTACCAGGCAGGGCATCTTTATTTTCGCGGTGAGTTTTACCGGATAAACTAAATCCAGGATCTGTACCTGGACATACATTGTTATTATCCTGAATACGGATGGTGGTTTCACAATAATCCTGATTGCCATATTCATCCGTAACATAGATACGTACTACTTTAATAACCGTTTTTTGACGATTCAAACTGTCACAGTTATAAGTAACGGATACATCGTTTACATTCGGACTAAATGAAAATTTTAAATCTTTGGATGCTGTACAATTGTCAAAACTTCCAAGGTTTAAATCTTTAGCCCAAACTGTAACATTTCCTGCTCCAGGCATAACCACTGTGACAATACCATTTATACAATAAGGTGTTGGTTTTTTACAATCTTTTAATGTAAATACCCGGTCGCAGCTTGACACGTTTCCACACTGATCGGTAAGTATCCATCGTAGCCGATGTGTACCAACGGGCAATACACCTGTCGCAACGTCCCCATTTTGAATTGGGCCGAATACACCGGTATTATATACATCTATTCTATAATTCCAGATCAAATTTTGTTTTTCAGTACAATCATCTTTGCCATCTGCTATTAGCTGATAACTCGCCATACATTGCCCGGTAGTTTGATTATTAAATGCATTCTGATCACAAATTTCCAGATCTCCGCATGAAATAATTGTAGGTGGCTCCGAACTTTTTACCGCAATGATTTGTGTGTGCTCCCAATAACCTCTGCCTGTACTCCGATCATATTGGCACCAATCGATTACTATCCATTTTCTTAATATTTTAAAACAGGTGCTATCCAAAACAACCAATTTGGTATCGTCATAATTAGCTGCTATCTGTGCACAAGTTCTATTGTGATATACCGGATATCCTGTTTGATCCGGATGAGTTTTGACATTATTACAAGAATTGATTTCGACATTAATTGGCCATGTTATGTCTAAACTATCAAATGGATCGGTATTAACTATGGTAATGGTCTGCACCCCTGTTGATATTAATCCTTGCTTATCTGTTGCAGTAAATATTCTGTAAATCTGACCCGAATTGCATTGTATATTTTTTTCAACTTCTTCAATAAAAGTAACTTCACAGTTGTCTTTAATTAATCCATCCTTGCCAGCAATATAATTTTTTGCTGCATAAAATGGATCTGCAATAATAATATTTTTGCGGTCTGCGTCTCTGAGACGTATATGTCCAAAGACATTCAGATTATTCCAGTCGATCGGAAAATCACAAGCTACAGTGATATCCGTTGGAGGTGTTACCACAGGTGGTTCTTTATCCTGTACGGTTACTTCAACCATACAGGTATTTTTATTTCCATAAAAATCTTTGACTTCCAAGGCCACCATGACTACTCTACCTATATCTGCACAACAAAAGTTGACGTACGGACCAAAAACATCAGTACCCGATTGACAGAGGTCATCCATCCTTCTTGCCTGAAATCCATCAATACCGCAGTTGTCAATGGAATTGTTGTCAAAAGATTCTGCATAAGCTTTGGCTGTTCCGTCTGCTCCAAGGGCTACGACTGTTTTCTGAACACACACAGGAATAGGTGCGAGATTATCAACAACCCCTACTTCTACAGTACATTCCGCCATATTGCCACAATCATCCGTCAGTTGATATACCAACCAGATGCGACCCTGCGGCGCTCCATCCAAATAAAAACAGTTCTCCTGATTGTCGTATACTATGTATTGTTTACCTTTTACGTGTGGTGCTCCGGTGTGAGGATCTTCTAACTTAGAAAATATTTCATATTTCCAGGAATTACAGTCAAAGACAGAATCAGGGGCAGGAAGTTTTGCTTTACTTTTACATTCATATAATTTCATCCCAACTGTAAATTCTTTTGGACAGGCAAAAACCGGTGGCGTGTCATCCGCTACTTTAATAATCTGATTGTATTCTGTTACTTCACCAGAACACCAATTTAAAATGACCCACCTCCTAATCAATTTAAACATATTGCCACAGGTCAGAATTTTTAAATCAGTATAACTTGCGGTCAGCGTTGAACAGCCCACTGGAACAGGCCATCCTGTAAATTCGGGAGAAGGATTTCCATTGGCTAGTTTAGGAAAGACAACATTACAACGAATATAAGGTCTTTGAAAATCATCAAAATGCGGCGGATATACGATATCCGATTCATCAGGTCTGAGAATGCAAATAGTATCTGCACAACTGGCGGTGTTACCCTGTGCATCTTTCGCGACCCAAACTCTAATTACCTTTTTAAAACAAAGACTATCGCATTGATTATTATAAGCATAATCTTTATAATTTAAAAAAACCAATCCACAGGCATCCCATCCTGTGACTTCATAATTATTCGGATCAATGGAATCCAGTTTAACTGTAAATTTTGCCGGAATTGGAAATCCTAAAAACCGGGGATTTAAATTGATTCCACATCGCACAGAATAGTTGTGACATAAAATCTCAGGAGGATATTTATCTTCAATCAATATCTTTCCCCAGCAGCTGTTGCCACTTGGAAGATGCCAGATTTTATAGTCGTAAATTCTGTTGATATCGGAATTGTCCAGATTTAAATCAGCTTGCTCAATGCCATTGGAATAATATAATTTGATTCTGTAATCCACCGGACTTCCAATGACTTCTTGTAAGACAGTATGCGGAGCTACTGTTGCCCAACATAAAGAATCCAAGGAAATATGAACCAGGTCATTACAAGCCATTGGTGGGGCATTCAATACTATCCCTCTATGGTTTGATTCTGAATACAGAGGTGCCAAGGCCAGGCAACCTGCGATCAGAAAAATTACTAATCCTCTCAAAGTGAATATTTTATGGTTCATGGTTCAATAGTTTAACTTCCGAGTAAATGCGTATTTAAAAGCTTAATCAGTCTATACACTCAAATTATATACCAATTATTTATAATTTGTAAGAAATCGTAATATGTTTAGGCCTTAAAACTTGTATCAATGTACTGTTTTTCAATATTTTATAAGTTACAATAATAATTATGTGATGATATTTTCATATTCAAAAAAATCATCATTTAAGGCTATTATGCAGTTTGATTATCATCGGTACCCATGGCCTGGGTTACCTGAACTATTTTGAGACTTAAGCCCTCGTTTTGATTTAAGGATCTATGGCTTTATCGTAAAACCATCGGCGGGCAAAAAGCTATAAAACTCACTATTTTATTAATAGCCTGGTTGCTTTTTATCAGGACTTATGATTTGGAAAAGAATGGGTAATATGACAAGGACGAATTAAAATGTTAAGATCTTGATAGTTTACTCCGGATATAAGTCGCCAGTAAATCGACGCCCCGGTTAAAATGACTATTATTATTAATGATGATATCAAGATCGTCGATATAGGGTTCTATGTATTTTTCATAGGCCGGAGCTACATGATGCTGGTATCGGTACAATACATCTTCCAGCGGATAATTCCGTTGCTCACGATCCCGGTTAATTCTTCTGATAATTTTTAAATTATCTTTAGCATGAATTAGAAGACTTATATCAAGTAAATCTTTAGTATCACTGTGATATAGTATAAATAAACCTTCAATAATATAAATTTTAGCGGGAGGTATTACAATTAATCCAGCAGATTGCAAATCATTGTTAAAAGTATATTCCTTTCGTTCTACTTGTATGCCGGCTTTTAATTTATGCAAATCTCCAATAAAGGCCTCATGATCAATTGCATCCGGAACATCAAAATTGATGATACCATTTTTGTCTTTTTTCTGAAGCTCTCTTGGAAAATAATAGTTGTCTTCAGAAATCAGCCCAAGCTCTGATTCCCTGAATTGTTGGCGTAAGGTATTAATAAAAGCTGTTTTACCTGCGCCGCTACCTCCACAAATTCCTATAAACATCTTCTGTGATTTGAAAAAAACCTAAAATTGATCAAATTTATCTATTTTTCAACTTTTAAGTCAAGCATATGAATGCTATCGATATTTTTAGAGGTTTATTTGGCTTATGCATATTGATCTTAATAACGTATGCATTAAGTATCAATAAAAAACAAATCAAATGGAATCTCGTCATTACTGGAGTCCTTCTGCAAATTATTATTGCTTTTTGCCTGATTAAAATACCTTTCATTAAAAGTATTTTCGAATATATCGTCAGAATGTTTACCATAATGATAGACAGTAGTAACTTATCTGCAAAATTTTTATTTGGTGATTTGGCAAAACCAGGCTCACCTTACGGATTTGCATTTCTGATTTTACCTACGATCATTTTCTTTTCTGCTTTTTCATCCATACTCTATTATTTTGGAATTTTACAAAAGATCGTTTATGGTTTTGCCTGGTTGATGGTACGCACAATGAAACTTTCGGGAGCGGAAAGCCTTGCATCGGCCGTAAATGTTTTTATAGGTCAGACAGAGGCTCCTTTGGTTGTCAAGCCTTACCTGGCTGGTATGACAAAATCTGAATTACTTTGTCTCATGACCGGTGGTATGGCTACGATTGCCGGATCTGTATTTGGTGCGTATATGGCTATGCTTGGAGGAGGTAATCCGGAATCCATGATGTTTTTTGGAATGCATCTGTTAACCGCTTCCATTATTTCAGCACCTGCCGCCATAATCACTGCGAAAATATTATATCCTGAGACCGAAGAAGTGAATACAAAAATTGATGTCCCTAAAGAAGACATAGGCACAAATTTTCTCGACGCACTCGCCAGAGGTACAACGGATGGATTGCGACTGGCTGTGAATGTAGGTGCCATGTTGATTGCCTTTATGGCTTTGGTTTACCTGGTCAATATTCTGTTGGCAAAAACAGGCGAGGCCACTGGACTCAATGAATGGCTGGCAAATTACACCTTGGGTAAATACAAAGAGTTTAATTTACAGTATATCCTGGGCATTGCATTTTCACCCATTGCCTGGATCATTGGTGTGGATGCAAAAGATATGATTTCTATCGGTCAGTTGCTGGGTGAAAAAACCATACTCAATGAATTTGTTGCGTATTTGTCATTAGCTGATATGAAAAATGCGAGTATGCTGGATGAAAAATCCATAATCATCGCCACGTATGCTCTCTGTGGATTTTCAAATTTTGCTTCAATCGGAATTCAAATCGGAGGAATCGGTGCATTGGCTCCAAATCAACGAGCAAATCTTACCCGACTCGGATTAAAAGCATTAATTGGTGGTACCATCGCCTGCCTTATGACAGCCTGTATTGCCAATATTATCTTGCAGTTTTGAATATTGACATGCCGCTCCTACGGAGCTAGAAATTTGCCGCTCCTACGGAGCTAGTAATGTGTCGCTCCTACGGAGCTTTGATTCATTTGTTCCAAACCAGCTTTCAATTCAATCTACCAGCCCCGGAGGGGCGACATGTCATTAACAACGAAACATTGCAGAGGCAGTGAACTCCGTAGGAGTGACACAGAAGGGCTATACTTTATAAATATGTTGTTTCGAGAAATGAGAATTTACAAATCAAAAATTCCCTCTGGTAGCTGAAGGCGGATAAGTTTCTTTTTTTGATCTATTTCTACCAACCAGTCTTCATGTATCGGAATCATATATTCTTTAGAACCAGCTTCTATCGTTGCCATTAATTGCGATGGGTATTCTTCAATATTCTTAATAATGCCTTTTGTGTTTGTATTTAAATCCTCAAGTTGATAACCCACAAATGAGTGAATACTATCTTCCACTTCTTCCGTTTTTATTTTTTCCATGACGATATTTTTATCGTCAATGAGGATGGACTGGTTGCTTAATAGTCGAGCTTCTTCAGGAGTATCTACTTCCTTAAATTTTACAATCAATTCATCTTTTCCACGGTTTGATTCAATAAAAAATGGAACGGCATTTCCTTCGATCATAAAAAATACAACGGCTGAATCTAGTATATGCTTTTTAAACTCCGGTTGTAAATCAATAATCAGTTCACCTTTTAAACCATAGACTTTATACGATTTACCTGCTTCTATCAATTGGATCACGGCGTATCGATTTAGTGGTATGAAACGAGGGTCTGCCGCAGGATCATGCCTTTGTTTGCCCGGTTTTCAAAGGGTATGGAATCATCTGTATTTTGTGTATCCAGTAACCAGAGTTCTTTATATACAAGCCCTACATCTTTGGCATATTTTGCATACGAATAACGCTTTTCCAGGAATCCATCATAATCTGCTTCGGCAACCTGACATACATTTTCAAAATTAAATAAGTTGAGACGTTCTTTTTGATTAATATAATCATAACTATAATACCAGATATCACCAAATGGTTGGAGTATTTCATTTCCAATAACCATCTCAGTTTTAGAATGAATTCTGCTATTACCTTCCCAGGACTTATTTTTTCGAACAGGAAAAATCAATTTTAAATAATCCAATCCATTTTCAGTTTTTATTAGTTGGGATTCATTTTTTTGTATAAAAGATGCACTAACTAATTCCCAAGGAGTATTGGTATCACGTGTATAATAAACATCCAGTCTGTAAACTAATTTATTTTCAACATTGCGAAAGCTATCTACAACTTCTTCCCGAATAAACGAAACGGACGTATCTTTTTTAACAAATACTTTTTCAGAATATACAATGGAATCCATTTGATATGTCCAGCTTTTTCCTATTGCCACCGGAAAATATTCATATCCAAATGTAGAAGGATCCAGTATTTCAGTTTCTGATTTGGTGCATGAGTACATTAGAAATAAACATGGAATCCCTAATTTGATCCAGTCCATAAAATTGCATGACCTACCATTCATAACTACATGTTTTAATTAATTATAGACCGCATTATCCTTAAAGGAATAATACAGATAAACTCAGCTTAGTTTGTATTCTCTATTACACTTAACAAAAGTGAATGAATTCCTTTTGTTTATTCTTCCTTCATTTTTCCGATCTGTAGATAATTCCTCCGCATACGACATCGTCCCCATCATATACAACAGCGGATTGTCCGGGTGCAACCCCTTTTGCAGGACCAAGAAACTCAATCTGCAATCCATCACCGGATGCTGTCACATAAGATTGATGACCGGCATCTTTATACCGGATCTTTGTCACAAACTCCGTATCTGGATCAGGATGACTATATTTTTGCCAATTGACTTTTCCTACCCTCATGCTGCTGCGTTGAAGATCTTCTTCTTCTGTAAGAACCACCGTATTGGATTCTGGAATAATTTCCGACACAAACATGGGTTTACCAAAAGCCTTTCCAAGACCTTTTCGTTGGCCGATAGTAAAAAATGGATAACCTTCATGCTGTCCTAACACATTGCCATCCACATCGACAAAATATCCATTTTTTACTTTTTCTTCCAGACCGTCAACCCGGCGTTTTAAAAATCCCCGATAGTCGTTGTCCGGTACAAAACATATTTCGTAACTCTCTGCTTTTTTGGATAAGTCATTATATCCTCTGTCAAAGGCTATTTTACGTACATCGGGTTTAATCAATTCTGATAAGGGAAAAATAGTACGCTTTAAGCATTCCTGACTGAGTCCCCAAAGCACATAGGACTGATCTTTATTGAGGTCTTCTGCTTTTGAAATATAAAACCGGTCATCGAGCTGATGAATCCGGGCATAGTGACCTGTAGCTATAAACTGACAATCGAGTGAATCGGCCCGCCGTAACAAGGCATTCCATTTGATATGTGTATTGCAAAGTACACAGGGATTAGGCGTTCGGCCGGCGAGGTATTCTTCTACAAAATTTTCAATAACTGCATCCCCGAATTCCTCTCTCAGGTCAAGGATAAAATGATGAAAACCCATATCCACGGCCACTCTTCTTGCGTCCTGCAGGGAGTCCAGATTACAACATCCGGTCTCTTTTTTGGTACCACCGGAGGCTGCATAATCCCAGGTCTTCATGGTGACACCCACGACTTCATAGCCTTGTTCGTGAAGCAGCAGTGCTGTAACAGTGCTGTCGATGCCACCGCTCATAGCGACCAATATTTTGCCGTGTTTAGACATAATTCATTAAAATACAAAGATATAACATATAATTAAAAATTCTAATATTAAAACATGAAATGACAGTTGTCGATACTGTCCTAGATTCTGAAAGAAAACCTTTTGAATGGGATATAGTTCAGGATCAGACCCTAATGAATCGTAAAATGTGCGATAGCCTTACAATCGTTCAGATCAGAAACAGTAACGGAGTATGTTCCGGGACCTGGTGGAACTATTCGCACCACATTGCCTGCGCCGGTTGACCAGGTATAGAAAAAAGGTGCTGTACCCATGGAAACCTGTACTGACAATTCGTTAATCACATCATCATAAGAAATCTCTGCCCTGGGTCCGTCTTTGTGACAATCAATCTTTTTAGTACATGTTTGGGCCGTTGAAAACAGCATGACGAATAGAAAAAACAAGCTTAGTATTTTCATTACCAATAAATTTAGAATTTAAAGATAAGCTAAATTTAAATGAATCAAAATACGACAAATTTCACATCCGAAAATAGATACTCCTGAAACCGCCAATTATTTTAAAAATAAAAATGGTGAAATTAGATACATCATGGCTTAGAAGAATTAAATTTAGATGGTATTTCTATTAAATTATTCACATTAAAAAATACAGCCATGAAAAAATTTCAACTTGTATTTATTATGAGTTTCTTTCTATTCCTTTCATCATGCGATTTACTTGATGACTCACCATGCGGAGTTCGGGAAACCTATGACCTTTATTTATTGGGCAGCTCTATTGTCGATACCACAACGGAAGTTTATTATTCCTATATGGATGGCAATGACCGGGTATTCCAGTGGAGTAGAATCGTAGAAAATGTATGTGCGGAGGAGCATGTAAAGTTTAATGGTCGTGTTGCGTTATTGGATGAATCCACTACGGGTATCAATGCCAGAGCTTTAGTAAGCTGGCTTTTTTTATTTGAAAAAAAAGTGAATATGACAAAATCCGGTTCAGATCTTAAGGGCAGCGGCGAAGCAGGATTAAAACAAGCATTTGATAAAGATCCCGGATGGTTTGTGCCTACTTTAGAAGTTTATTTTCCAACCAAAGGATCATATCATCTGGATACCGCGTTTCTAAAAAATAATGTCATTTCAGTAGAAATGATGGCTAACTATAGAAAGCACTAGATGATAATATTCTGGCGTCCCATAATTTATTTTGTTTTCTTTTAGCATCATCATAAGCTTCAGCGCTTTAAAGCCTGATGACTAATCCAACTTACCGTATTTCCATTAAATGTTGCTTTTATACTTTATACATTACAATTCAACGGGCCAATTTGGGTATCGTTTTAAGCTAAATTTATGATGAAGGCTAATTCTTACTAGTCTTAATTTGAAAGTAAACCTATCCACCCAGGTAGAGCATTCAAAATATGTTATTGGGCTATTAATGGCAATGGAAAACTTTATATTTTAAGATACAAGCCATTTGTAAAACATTTTTCTGCCATTTTAAAAAAAAACCTAATTTTGATAGACTGTTCATTTATTTCATTTTAAATAAATATCATATGAAAAAACTAGTAATTTGTATCTTGGCTATAGCCAGTACTTTAGGAATTTATTCCTGTACTTCTGACGACACGACTACACCCACAGAACACGAGATTTCCCAGGAAACGAAAAACCGAATCAAAGCCTTAGGCTTTAATACGGATAACGCAATCGCTATCGATGATGGCTACCTGGTCGAAGGTGACATATACCTTACTGACGAAATGATCGCTGAACAAGAGCATGGAGATCATAAGCATTTGATCATTGCAAAAGAAGAACAGTACCGCACGACAAATCTGGTAACTGGCCTTCCCCGAACTATCACCGTAAGTGCTTCCGGTAATATCAACCAGGGCTTTTCGGATGCCATTGACGACGCCATTGACCGTTACAATGCAGAAAATCTTGGAATTACTTTTTCCAGGGTTCCTTCAGGGGGTACCATTAATATTAAAGTAGTGAATACCGGACAGTATATTGCATCCGCCGGATTTCCATCAGGTGGTAATCCATATCCGGAGATTAAATATGCCAAAAAATATACCTCAGGATATAGTAATGGATTTATGACAACTGTCGTAGCTCATGAATTAGGTCATTGCGTTGGTTTCCGGCATACGGATTATATGAATCGTTCTTATAGCTGTGGTACAGGTGGCAATGAGGGTGACGGTGGTGTTGGAGCTATCCATATACCGGGAACTCCTACAGGTCCCGATGCAAATTCCTGGATGCTTGCTTGCCTAAGTGCAACCACCAACAGGCCCTTCAATTCCAATGATAAGGTCGCTTTAAATTATCTTTATTAATCTTTTTAATACTATTGGGAATCTCTAAAAATCGCTTAGACGAGGCATGTAAATTTTTTAAATTCCGATTTTACTTCTGTAAATGAGGTATTTAAAAAATTTGCATAACGAAGTATAAGTAGATTTTTAGAGGTTCCTTATCTTTAAAAAGAAAGCTCTTCCTTAAGAAGAGCTTTCTTTTTAAAAATCATTTTGAATTAGTTTTAGATCACGGATTCTTTAATTACAATTCAATTGGTACTAATCAGATCCGGTTTTTTACGGCAAGACGATCAATTTGCCACCATACAATAATTTATCAGATTGGTAAATAGTTAAAAAATAGATACCCGGAAGGATATTGTTCATCACATATTGAGTATGATATTCATCGATTTGATCTTGAGTGATTAATTTGCCCTGTGTGTCATAAAGTTTAAATTGCAACTCATTGCGTTGTGCGGACTCTGAAAGAATATTTAAGGTTTTTTCTTTTGATACAGGATTCGGAAAAACCAAGGTTCCATCTGATCCGGAATACCATAATAATGCCTCTTCACTCAATAACTGCTGTCCATCCTGTAACAGAATTACTGCTCTGTATTGATTCAATCCCTGATGTAATGCACTATCCCTCCATATCGTGTTAATTGTTGGCGTATCATTTATATTTATAATCTTCCATAAACCATTCTTATATTTTTCTAAGTGAAGTTTTTTAATTCCATGAAGACTACCAAGTCGGAGATCAATATTTCCTTCCGGTTTTCCATCGATCCGGCTTGCCAGAATCGCCTGAAAATAACAGGCGGCACCTTGCGTTTCGGGATCAGGTGCTAATCCCGTCGGGCTTATAATATCATAGGTATTATCTTTAATGGATAATGCATATCGTTTATAATTGTACATAGAACGGTGTAATACGACCTGTGACTCCCTGGTATGAAGAATAGGTTCAAGATACTTTTCACCCAAACCCCATAAGGTAAAAACAATATTAGAACCCAGGTCTGGCCAGGTTAATAAGATTGAATCTTTACAATTAAATTTAACTTCAATTCTAGGCCTTTTACTGATAAGAAAGGTATCAGATACAAAACTATCGTCCTTCGTTGTTATTTTAAGTGTGGCACTGCATATTGTGTCCGGCACGGTCCAGAGAAATGGTTTGGATAGATCCATGGATTGATGAATGAGACGCCAGTTATTTTCACCTGCTGCTTGCCACTCTACAGATGCGGAATTTTGTTCGCTGTTATTTTTCCATTGAATTAAAAATTTCTTTTGCGCTTCTAACAAATCCCCCTTTAAAGGAAACAACCAATAAAATGGATTGCGTTTTTCAGGATATGCCACCATTGAAAATTTTTGATTGCTGCTACTATGACGAGCCGATACATAGATCGAATACTTTCCAGGCTTTGGATTATCCAGGCTTATCACTTCGATGTTATTGAGTGTATCCAGGCCTCTTGTTGCAGATTTGGACAAGGAATCTACTATGGGATTTGTATCAAGAATCCAGGGCTGAATAGTATCCCCGCCTGGATCTGTAAGAAGTAAATCAAGATCATGGATGAGAGCTTTTACCGCAGAGCTGTTAGCAGGAAGATCCGACCAGGAAAGTACAATTTTGAGTTTTTGAATCTCATTTGAAAGGTGTAGATCATAAGACTTGATTTGACCTTGCTGAAGACTATCTTCCACAATCATTCCATCACTGATAGCATGGATCGATCCTGACAAATCAAGACATCCATATCCACTCACAAAATCTGGTCCCTCAGTTCCAATATCCTGTGCACCTGCAATCAAAAGAGTACGAATCAGATCTGCACGGGGATTTATAAAATTTTTCTCCTGCAATACCTGATGCAAAATTGCAGCTGATCCTGAAACCAGTGCTGCTGCACCCGAAGTACCATCAGGACCATACGCCACAAGATCGGGCTTTATACGTCCATCATAGGTGGGACCCCGCGAACTAAAACTCATGAGGTCACCTGACTCATTGACTGCCCCAACGATCAAAGCATTTTTGGCCATCTTAAAACTCCCTGTTAGATTTGAGAATCCTTTTAGGCCATCATATTTACCGCCAAGACTCATTTTTTCTCCTTGATTCCCTACAGAGAACACGTGTAATAGCTCCGGATTATCCAGTGCACTCTGATCAAACGACATAGCCTGGAGACTATAATGATTATCAATCTCCGATCCATAAGAATGATTTTGAATTTTTACATTAAGCTTTTGATAGTCCTGTGGTGCATCCGGTAATAATCCATTGTAATCCGAAGAAACCACATGCGCTCCCCTTGCAACTCCTCTGCCTTCTTGTCCGGCATTTCCGGCACCAGCAGTCCAGGTAGCTACAATCGTGGCATGCTGACTTAGCGTTTTAGAATTTGAGGCATTCATTTTGATTCTGTTAAAAAGATCCACATCTGCAGTATCAAATCGATTTTCTTTAATCGAAATGGTTTGTCCTGCTCCATCCCATAGAGGCCAGTTTTTGTGGACATAATGGATGGATCCTGCAACAAGATTATGTCCGGGAATTAAGATTTCTTCTTTAATTATATGGGCTGCAAGGTCTGCAATCAATATATTTTGATCAGGTATTATTAAGTTAATAATATTATCTAAGTTTCCTTTTACAATGATAATCCTGGTAGAAACATCCATAGCTATAATACGCAGACCTGCTTTTCCAACTAAATCCTTTGCTAGGTCCAAATTATTGACAAGCAGGCTTAGGGTGAGATCTTCATTTAATGCTGATCGAATAAAATACTCCAATTTTTTGGCTAACTGTTTTGTATATTTATGTTGAAATAACTCCTGTGACGATAAAAGATTTAGAGTAAGCGATACTAAACAACAAGGTAAAATGATATTCTTTATTTGCTTACTTAAAAATACTGCGGTATATTTTTTGATGCTAATCCGGCCAAGGCATGTCGATTTCAATGTATTATTCGTTCTTATAAATCAAAGTTAACAATAGTTTTTAATTGTTAAATAATTTGATTTCTTTTAACTCACTTCATAAATTTAAACTGTATTTAAACTCAATTTAATATAGACCTGGAAAATCTTGTTCTTGAAAATAAATTTTTTGTTATGATATGAAATATCATTTAATAATTTTGTTTTTACATATAGTGAGCATCACCTTTTCTCAGAAGGAAGGGAACACATGGATTGTAGGATATGGAGATTTTCCATTCCGTTTCCCAAAAAATGGCAAGACAGAACTTTCATTTAATTCTGGAAAACTGGAGATAAGTCTAAATACTAAAGAGAAAGATGCAAAAGTTAGTTTTATTAATGCTTCAATTTGTGATGAAAATGGAGATATCTTACTTTTTTCGGAAGGATTAAATATTTACGGGAACGATCAAAAAATCATTTTAAATGGAGAAAATATTAATCCTGGAGAAGTATTTAATGATTATTCTCCACAATATTATCCTTGTGCTACAAATCATGTTTTTCTTCCAGATCCTAATAACAATAATGAATATTATCTGATTCACTTGTCATTAATATATAATCGCAATGTGGATGATTCAATTAGAGGGGTAATAGCCAATAAATTATTATTTACGAAAATTATTAAAAATAATGGTGTTCTAAGTGTGTCTACTAAAAATAACTTAATAGCTTTTGGGGAATTTGTAAATCACCATATGGCTTATTGTCGCCATGGCAATGGAAGTGATTGGTGGATAATTATTGAAGAATATGGATCAAACAGACATTATTTTTATTTATTAGATAAAAATGGAATTCATCTGAATCATATTCAAGATATTGGTTTAACGGGAAATCTATATGATTGGTCTGGAAATAGTATAATAAGCCCCGATGGAACTTTATTTGCTAAATATACTTACGATAACTCAATTCAAATATTTGATTTTGACAGATGTTCTGGTTTACTGTCAAATGAAACACATATAGATTTAAAAGAAATTTTAAAAACTAAAATTTCAAGTATTGCCTTTTCTCCAAACTCTCAATTCTTATATTTAGCAAATTTTAATAGAGTATGGCAATTTGATATGCTATCTCAAAGTACTTTAAGGGATATTGATACTGTAGGAATATGGGATGAGGGGACTTATAATTCATTTAATATGGCATCATATCAATTATCTCTTGCAAACGATGGTATAATCTACTTAAGTTGTTGGTCAAGTAATATTTATTTACATGCCATCACAGATCCCAATCAAAAAAAACAAAGTTGCAATTTTAACTTAAGATATTTAGAATTACCCGCATTAATGAATGGTGGCTTGCCAATTTTACCAAACTTTGCATTAGGGCCAGCTCCGGGAAGCTTGTGTGATACCTTAATGACAAATGTTATTGACTATATAGATAATACGATTATATATTTTAAAATTTCACCTAACCCATGCACGGATAAGCTTTATATTGATTTAGAATTAAAAAGCGCCAAAGCTGCAAATTTCTCCATTTTTAATTCACGTGGAGATTTAATGATAACGAAATTATTTTTAAAAGATCAAAATCAATATAGTTTAAATATTAGCTATTATCCAAGAGGAATGTATTTTTACAATTTAAAGACAGACCAAGGGAATAGTATCTCCGGAAAACTTATATTTATCGAAAACTAGGATATTCCTGAATTTTTTTTTACGGATAATGGAGCACAGAAGGTATTCAAAAGTAACAAAGCAAGATCCTCAATGGTGTACAAGAGTTTTTATTCAGAAATGAAAGATAAAGTAATAGTCTTATTGCTTATTGGTCTTGCACTTAATGTACAAGCCCAAAAGCATCATGATTATAATTGGTTGTACGGCTATGGTACAGGAATACCCGATAGCAGTAGACCATTTGGGGGGATAATAATGTCCTTTACCAATAATAAGATCAATTTTATTCCTCAAGCACGAAATTTTGAATTCAACTATCAATCTAATAGTTTTTCAGATATCGATGGTAAATTACTTTACATGTCCAATGGATGCTTGATAGCGGATGCTTCTGCTGTATCAATAATAAATGGGGATTCTATCGGTTATGGAAAAATTTGGGGTGTTAATTGCCCTAAATATCAACCTGCTCCTCAAGCGGGAATTTTTTTAAATTTTCCCAAACAAAAAGATACTATAGTTTTTCTTCATACCATACTTGATACTATAGGAAATGGGCTAAAGGCCTTTTTTAAGGCAATTTATGAGACTAAAATAGATATTAAAAATAATACTAGTATCTCTAAGAATAATATTATTCTTAGAGATACTTTATATGGTGGAGGGCTCACAGCTATTCCTTATATAGACTTTACAAAATGGTGGATTATTGTGCCTAGAAATAATAGTAATGAATTCTATACTTTATTATATTCAATAAGTGGCGTTGAAATGGTGACCAAGCAATCTATTGGTATAAGTCATTTATCCCAAGGTTCCGGATATGCCCAAGGAGTATTTTCTCCAAGTGGAAAGCACTATGCTTTCTATAGTCCACTTAATGGTTTACAAATATTTGATTTTAATCGTTCCACGGGAGAATTGACCAATTTTAGATTATATAACATTACATTTTCAGTAAACACAACTGGAGGATGTGGTTTTTCACCAGATTCAAGATTTGTTTATGTTTCTAATCCTACAGAAGTCCTTCAGGTTGACCTTTTAGAACAAGATTCAAGTAAAGCCATTGACACAGTTGGTTTTTTTGATAATTTTTTTGATCCATACCCTGCTACATTTATGCAGATGGCGCTTGGTCCTGATTGCAGGATTTATATTACCGCAGGCGGAGGTAATCAATATTTACATGTGATCATGCAACCTAATAAAAGAGGTAAAGACTGTCAATTGATAAACAGAGGATTGAAACTTCCCACAAGAAATAGTCATGCCACGACTAATTTTCCTCATTATCGAGTTGATGATCCTTATCCCTGCGACAGTACCATTTCAATTCCATTGAACACAGATGTTGAAAATGATTTTAATTTCAGGGATAACAAAATTTTTGTTTATCCTAATCCAGCATCAACGTTTATTATTATTCATGACATCAAAGGAAGTATTCATTCACCGGTAAACATAAGGTTAATTAATATTAATGGGAAAATTTGTTATTCTAACAAATTCAATAATCTTCAAGACGAAATCAAGATACCTTTACTGGATTTTCCTAATGGAATGTATTTTATTCAAATTTTTGATAATTATGGTAATTTTTGGCTTGATAAATTTATTAAAAATTAATGTAAACTAGAATAATCTTATTACTGTGTATTATTCTTCAATTTGTGGTCAGAGCACTAAACGGCCTACTTGGTTAGCCATCCTCCAGTGGTCGGAAAATTCAATCATGAGCTTTAAAAAATTTGATTTCCTTAAAAACACTTCTTAAATTTACAATATGACTGGTAAATTTTTTGCGGCCGATGTACATAAACAGACAAATTTTTTGTTCCGTGATTGGTAGAATTTTTCTTATTGTAATTTGCTTTTTATTAATTCAGTTTAATACAAATGCACAAAACCAAAACGCAAATTGGGTGATAGGGTATAATAATATTCCACAACCATCTAAATTTGGAAGAGTAATATTACATTTTTCAAAGGACTCAATTACTATTTTACCGACTCAAGGAGGTCATCGATTTTATATGGGTTTTGAGAATGCAAGTATTTCGGATAATAGTGGAAATCTTTTATTCTATTTTGATGGTTTTAACCTTGGGAACAAAGCTCATGAAATTGTTGAAAATGGTGATACTTTAAATCCGGGAGACTATTGGAATGATTATCAGGGAGTTTTTTACCCTATAACAAATGCTTCTTGTTTTTTAACTATTAATGTTACGGAAGACCTTATCTATCTTGTACATAAAAGAAAGATTTGGGATTCAAATTTAAGCACTTCTTACTCAGATAAACTGTATTATACATTACTATCTGCAAAAGAAAATGGCGGTTTGGGCAAAGTATTAACTAAAAATCAAGTTATTCTCGAAGGCAATTTTGTGCCAAGCCAAATGGCTGTTTGTAAACATTCTAATGGCAGATATTGGTGGATTATCAATCGTGATTATCACAAATCAATTTATTATATTGTTTTACTTACTGATAATGGATTCTTAAAATTCTCACCACATGAAATTGGTTCTACATTAATTGATTTGTCAGATTCAGGTAACTTAATTGCTTCTTACGATGGTACCAAGTTAATTAGAACATCTATTAACAATCACCTTGAAATTATGGATTTTGATAGATGTACAGGACTAATAAGTAATTATAATCAATATTTAATACCAGACCTGGATTCATCAGGAGTAGTTAATAGTTGTCTGTCCCCAAATAACAAATATCTGTATGTTGTTTTGGCAACAAAAATTTATCAATATGACTTGGAATCCAATGATATAGAAAATTCTTTGATACAAATTGCAAAGTGGGATGGATTTTTATATAAAAATATTTTCTCAACAGAATATTTTGATATACAAAATGCCCCGAACAAAAAGACATATATAAGTTGTATTTCAAGCAATATATATTTACATGTAATTAATTTTCCAAATGAACGAGGACTATCTTGTGATTTTAACCATCGGGCTATTGAATTACCGGTAAATTGTGGGATTGGACTTCCTAATTTTGCCAATTTTAATCTTGGAATTGAACCTGGAAGTATTTGTGATAGTTTGACTCAGACAATTGACATTTATTCAAAAAATAACTTCAATATATTCCCAAATCCATCGGACGGAATGTTGGAAATAACAAATTTAAGTCATTCAAATAATGCGTTTTTAAAAATCGTCTTGGTAGATATTTTTGGAAATTTAAAATTTAACAAAACCCTATTTACATTTAATAAGCTATGGAAATTAGATTTGAAGTATTTAAACCCGGGAATATATTTTATTATGTTTTACAAAGACGACAAATTAGTACAGACCAGTAAGTGGGCATTGCACTAACTGCTTTTTTAAATTCGCTAGTGCATTAAACGGTCTGCCCGGCCGCCATACAATTCTAAGCTTTAAAAAATTTGATTTCCTGAAAAACTCTTCTTAAATTTACAATAGGACTGGTAAAATTACAAGGCTGAATTAAATTGCAAAATGACTATATTTTATCGACAAATATTCATTATAGGTAAATTAAAAATAATCCTTTAATTTTGGCTAAGTTTTACTGTAATTTTATAGTTCCTGAGGGTTGGCATATAAAGTATTTTTTATTAAACAAATATGAAATCCGCCATGCATAGATTACACACTTCGATCATTCTGTTTTTTATTCAAATCAGTTGCCTAACTGGTCAAATTAGTTTTGAACGATATATGAATTATCCAATACCTGGGGCTTATTCATATCATCTAACTACCGGAGACTTTAACCATGATGGCTTATCAGATGTAGTAGTTAGAACAGGGCATGGCTCTAATAATGCAAACAGTTGGAAGCTCTTTGTTTACATTCAAGACCAAGTAGGGTCATTGAATGAACCAATTGTTTATTCTTATCGAAGTACTACAGTAGCTGGTTACGAATTTGAGGGTATTTCATCAGGGGATGTAAACAATGATGGACTGCGTGATATTGTAATTGGACACAAGGACTCGATAGGAATATTTTTTCAAAATAAGTCTGGATTGATGGATTCAGCCATCTATTATTTTGGTGGAAAAAATGTGGGTACAGTTAAAATTGGCGATATTAATAATGATACCTACAATGATATTATATGTTCATCATGGCTGCATCCTCATATAACAGTTTTTTTTGGAGATAGCAGTGGTAAAATATCTACTCCAGTTTTATTCTCAGCGATTTGGTCAGGCCATAATGATTTAGAAGTTGGTAAGTTAGGAAATAATACTTTTAATTCATTGATTAGGATGAATGGATTATCTAAAATTATTCCACACACTTCCATTTTCGATTTCAAATTTAATAAATTATTGGACACCGTAAAACATTATAATGTACCTGCGAATGATGATTTTCCTCATTCTATTACTATTGGAGATATAGATGGAGATACCAAAAATGAATTAATCTATTCCATTCATTCAAATAAAATTATAGTTTGGAGTGATTTCAGAGATACAATTCCCCATACTACTTGGGACATTAATGGCAAGACTGGTGCAATTATTACAGGTGATTTAAATTGTGATGGCAAGGATGAAATTTGCATGCTTCAAGATTCTGAAAATTCGTTGTATGTAATTTCAGATAACATAGCTTACAATTTTGAAATACCCTGTACTTCAAGCCATTTTCATGATGCCATTACTATTTGTGATATCAATAATGATGGAAAACCAGATATTCTCTCATGCAATGAACGCTCAGGACTTTCAGTATTACTTAATAATTCAATATGTGAAATTACGGATACTGATAATAAGTCTGAATTATCGTGTAATTCATCTATTATTCCCAATCCTGCTAAAGACTTTATTATTATTAAAACGAAACCCAAAAGTATCGTTTCAATTTTTGATATTCAAGGAAATCAAATTAATAAATTCATTAGTGTAAATGAATTTGAAAAATATAATATATTAAATTTTAGGTCCGGAATTTATTTTGTTAGTATAAATGGGTCGATTCATAAATTTATCAAAATTTAGTTTAATCGAAGTTTTTATACCATAATTTAATTTTTACTATATCCTAAAATTTCCTTTGAATTCAATATTTATAAATAAGTCTTTCCACTAAACGGCCTGCCTGGCCGCCTATCCACCCTAAGCTTTAAAAAAATCTTATAATTCGGAAGTTTAATAAAATATTCCACATCAATACCGATGATAAGTCGGTACAGGATACATTTCTTTAGGTATTTGTGTAGCATCCTCAATAGGAAGAAACTCTTTAAGACCTAAACAAAAAACAGAATGAAGTTAAAATCAGATTTCGAAACTCCGCTTTCGCTCTTCACGCTATTGGCGTGACAAGGTTTCTTTATTCTGATTTTTATTTCTCCAGGTTTTTTATCATGGCATATAGTATTATCGACAATTCATCTGCCTGAGATTCTATTCCCTTTTGTACTTCTACCGGGACTGTTTTTGAGTCTTTGAGTATATCGATAATGGCAACCGTTTCGAATACCGAACTTCGGGCTATAATAAAAAAGTTTTTGCGATCCGGTTTCGAAAATCTTCCGGATCCTTCTGCAATATTGAGCGGAATCGACAAAGCTGCCCGGCCTAATTGATCTTTTATGGTTTTATTTAAGCAATCACTTTCAATCAAAGATTGAATTTTATTATAATAGACCTTTGCCTTTTGGTAAACATCAAGATGTTGAAAATCAAACATAGCCCTTTCTGAAATTTAGGGTAAAAAAATAGTGAGAATTCTGCCACGTCAAAGACGAGAAGAATCAGCAGACAGTAAAAATCAGAGTGATAAAGTTTGCATTTGCTCTTTTCCTAAATCGACTTAATGAATTATTAAGTGAGAAAATGAGGAAAGAATGAGAATGTAGAAAGAGTGAGAAACAGTGTGAGAATGAAGTAAAAATCAGGGCGATTATGTTCGCATTATTTCTAAATCTTATTTGTCCTTAATAATAATGTGTAAGAATGTAGAAAGAGTGAGAAACAGTGTGAGAATGAAGTAAAAATCAGGGCGATAATGTTCGCATTCGCTCTCATTCTCGCTCTGATTTTTGTACCCGGGGCGGCCCCGCTTTGAATAAATTTTTAGCTTGAAGTTTATTTAATCAAAGCGGGATTGAACCCGCACGGCCATCACTGGCCACAGGATTTTAATCCCGCTATTCATTATTATTTTTTTTTACTATCAATGCACTTAAAATGAATAGCGGGACTGCGTGTCAAGACGATTTAAATCGTTCTGGAAAATAATTTTGAGACTAGTGTTTTATCTGACTTAAGCTTTTTAATGTATGCAACTGATTTTCTGGATTTAATGTATTTTTCCATACGATAAGCCTGCTCTGATGTTTTACAATCAATTGTTGTCTTAACCCCCAATAAACTGGACAGTTTTTCTAAAACAGTTTGCTACTAATTCATCATTGTCCTGATCACCTGTTAGGCGAAGATAAGCCGTTTCGTTGAACGAGTCAAGGCTATACGGAGCGGACCCTTCGCGCAAGACTACGCAGTCCGGCCTTGACACGTCCACCGAATCCGGCTCAAAATGTTGCCTAACAGTTGCCCAGGACATTCCCTGTGTCCATTTTTCCATTGGAGTTATGAAGCCAATGGCTCCGTGTTTTCTTTTACAGTTATACCAGTTCATGTATTTTTCGATATGTTGTTTTGCATCGTAATAACTTGAAAAAACAAATCGATCCATAAGTTCTGATTGCTGGATGGAATGAAACGCTTCGATATATGCGTTTTCTTCAGGTGTTGCAACATGAGTGAATTCTTGTTGTGCTTCCAATTCTTTAAGGACTTGCTGCACACTATGAGCTAAGAATTGACTTCCATTGTCATTTCGTATAATAACACCTTTTAATCCAAAACGCAGATCCAACCATCTCATAAGTGCGACGACTTCTGTTTGCCGAACACTGCGTTGAAAAATCCAGCATAAAATTCTGCGACTGAACACATCCATAATAGCCAGTTGATAATACCATCGTTTTTCTCCCTCGACCCATACATATTTTAGGTCAAGGCATAAATATTCCATAGGACGCTTTGCTTCGATACGACGGTGCTTTACCCATTTTCTTTTACCCTGTACAGTAATGCGCTTATTACTGAGCAAATAATTTTCTTTCATTAAGCGATAAACCTTTTTCTTATTAATCCGATACTCCAGATCACGTAGCTCTTCCGTTATTTTCCGATAACCATAAATGCAATAATCCATTGTAAGTACTGCACGAATTTGGTCAACCACCAAACTATTATCCACTAAGGCATTGTTGCCAATAATCGTATGTGTGCTGGGCTTTATTCCTTTTCGGCCAAAACGTCCACGATAATACAGACTGCTTTTTGCAAGCTCAGCCCATTTGCAAAGCTTATCGACACTTGTTCGTTCTTTGTACTTGATAATCATTTCCTTCCTTTCTGATAATGGGCATCGCTTTTTTTTAAAAGCTCTGTTTTAAATTCCAGTTCAAGAGCCTGGTTACCAATGATCCGTTTAAGCTTTGCGTTTTCTTCCTCCAATAAACGCACCTGAGGATCTATCCGTCTATACTCAGACTTCAAACCTTCCTTTCCCTTTGCTAAATATTTACGTTTCCAATTAAAGAGTAAGGACGACGATAGACTATATTTTCGGCAGGTCTCCGTGTGACCTAAGCGTTCGGACTCCTGTAAGATACTGTGCTTCTCTTCCGGAGTAAATTGTCTTCTTTGTTTTGCCATTTTCCCTAAATTTAATGTGACTAATTTAATTTTAATAATTAGTCCAGTCTTTTAGGGGGCTAAGACATTGTCAGGTAACAAGTCCAGGGAATTCCTTTTGCTGTGAAACTATTTGGATATTTTACATTATTATGCTCTAACAATCTTTTATCGAAATTATCTGTAGTTCCAATATAAAATTTATCCAATTTGTCTGAATGGATAATATATACAATAAAGGACATTAAAAAAGGATGATAAAATCTTGCTTCAGCCAATCGCTCTCGCACTCCTGCCTATGGCAGGCAGGGTTTCTCGCTCTGATTTTTGTACCCGGGGCGGGACTTGAACCCGCACGGCCATCACTGGCCACAGGATTTTAAGTCTCTTCCTAACTGGATTTATATGTATCTAAATGAATTTAAGCTATTAATTAATAGGCATTTATAAAAATTAAAAGCCCGTTAAAATCCATGTAAACACCTAAAATGTTCTACCTTTGCTCTACCTGAATTATTAACACCATCTTTATGGCATCAGTCAAAATAGTTCTCCGGAAGAAGCCAAATAAGGAATCAAAGCTACCACTTTGCATTCAAATTGTAAAAGATAGGAAAAATTCACTCATTTATTTAGGGCAATACTTAAGCCCTAAGGATTGGGATAAAACGAAACAAGTAGTAAAAAAATCACATCCAAATCATGAGGCACTGAATATTTTTTTGCTCAAAAAAATAACAGAAACGAATAATAGATTTTTGGAGCTAGAAACTCGAAAAGCTCATTCAACTTCCAAAACGATTAGAAATAAATTAAAGTCAAAAGACCTATCCACTTTTTTCAGTCAATCCGATTTTTATTTGGAAAATTTAAAGCGGGCCGGTAAGTATAACCGTTATTCTTCAGAGAAACCTCGAATAAATAGATTCAAGGAATTTTTAAATGGAGACGACATCTTATTTCAGGATATTACAGTTCCATTACTTAATCGCTTCAGAGCTTATCTTAAAGGTACTCGAAAAATAACAGAGAGAACAATTATTAATCATTTCGTTGTTATCCGCTCTATTTTTAGCCAAGCCATAAAAGATAATATCGTTGAACAGAAATTTTATCCATTTGGTAAAGATAAAATCCGTATAAAGTTTCCGGATTCCATTAAGATAAGTCTTTCGATTGAGGAAGTCAAAAAAATGGAAGACGCAGAATTACCAAAAGGATCATCATTAGATCATGCACGAAATTTGTGGTTACTATCTTTTTACTTTGCCGGAATGCGTATTTCCGATTTACTCCGGTTGAAATGGTCTGACATTAGCAGAGATAGACTTACTTATAAGATGGGTAAAAATGAGAAAGCAGGTTCTTTGAAAATTCCTGATAAAGCCAGTAGAATTTTATCAGAATATAAGAGCAAATCAAATGGAAAGGAAGAATTCGTTTTTAAGCATTTGGATTCTGTTTCTAATCATTCTGATCTGTATGATGTGCAAAAGAAAATTTCAAATGCGACAAAAACTATTGATGAAGCATTACAAAAGCTCTCTATAAACTTCGGTTTCAATAAAAGACTTACGATGCACATCGCCAGACATACTTTTGGTAATTTATCTGGGGATAAGATTCCTATTCATTTACTTCAGAAACTTTATAGGCACACTTCAGTAACAACAACTATAGGATACCAATCTAATTTTACTCATAAGGACACAGATGAAGCTTTGGATTCAGTTATAAACTTTTAATTTATATTTCCTGCAACTATCCATGCTTATCGTGGATTTCTATTATTTTTTAATTTCAAATCCATCATCAAAGACTGCAAAATCTACTTTTGCTATTTCAATGCTATTTTCTTTACCTTCGATTGTATTCAATATTCTTTGAATAATACTAGCATTAAGTGCAACACCGTAGCCCAGAAGATCTATTTCATCTCCTTGTTTGAGGTGTTCAATAACAATGCCTACAACTTCGCCATTTTTGTTAATTACCGGTCCTCCACTATTACCCCCCTTTACTCTAGCGGATATCAAAAAGTGATCCTCTAATCCTCCTCCATAATGCTTGCCTTCACCTGTCACCCTACCATGAGTTGATCTTAAAAAGCTACTAATGCGAGCTACCTCTGCCACCTGAATGGCATCAATGAAACCTTGAATAGGCGGATATCCCATTGTAAGAACTTCGTCAAGTATTTCTGGTGTCGATAACCAGAAATTATGCTCCCTTCCTGGAATTCCTTTTTTCATATCAAATTTGATTATGGCGATATCAATATCTTCATCAACTGGCATCCAAATAGCTTCTGGAACACAAGATTCTTTGGGAGGCAAAAAAGCTGGCACATAAATTCTATCTCCATACGGTAGGCAATGCCTTGCAGTGATAAAATAGAAGTTGGCATCAAAACTTCTGCTTGCATTAATAACAAATCCAGTTCCTATATCAGGGCTTTTCTCCTTTGAATTAGGATTAATGATTACAGGGCGAACTGCATCTTCAAATGTATCATGTATATACTGAAATCCAAAAATCAAGAAATCATATTTACCATATTTCAAATCCATTGGTTTAAATCCATTAGAACGATATTTTTCTTCAAAGCCTATCGCATTGCCTAATGGAGTAATTAGTCCTTCATGAGTCATCATCTGATATGTTCTTAAAATTAATTTAGGGTAAACATTTTCATACTTGTTAATCCATTTTTCAGGAATAGAATTATAGTAATCAGAAATTGTTGGAAAATCCAAAACTATAGGTTCTCCTTCCTTCAAATTTTTTGCCTGCTCATTCATGTGCTTATGAAGAAACTCAAGTATTGTTGATGGAAAAGTGTAAGGTATATACTTCATGAAAAAATTAAATTATTTTTGATGTTTAGATATATATTAAGCTGTATTAAATTGCTTGTAGATTAAATCATCCGGCTCACATGGTATGTAGAATAATTTATATGGTGAATTGTCCTTAAATTTATATACCCCCGGACCAAACATTGCAAGAATACTTTCATTCTTCAACAACCAACAATAGGTGGATAAAAAAATAATTAACATTTCTGTTGTATCTATTTTGCAATGGCCATACATCTCAGGGGTAAAAACTGAACAATTAATTTTTTGAAGAAATGCTACACCATTAGTTTTTAGATAATCTTGAATATTTAGAATATCATCCGCTTCGAATTCAGTTCCCAGTTCTTTAATGTTTTTCAATATTTTTTCTTTTTCATATCGTATAGGAATTGCAATGAATCCTCTTTTCTCATTCTCGTACTTCGTGCCTCCTCCATTAAAAGGTATTAATGGATAAAGTGGAAAAATATCAGCCATACTGATTAGCCCAGCAGGATAATTATACTTACGTTTCCCTTTAGCATCAAATAAAGGATGAATACCGTTTCCGGTTCGAATTTGTTCAGTAAATTCAGCCACTGATAAATCAGAATCAACATAGTTTAATCCTCCTTCTCCAAATCGCAAAAAAAATCTCATTATGATGTTTTTGTAAATAATTCAAATTAGAGATGCACAATCAAATGTATTTCTAATTGGCTTCATAAGAACAATAAAAACATCCATAAAAATAACGATAAATTTTATTTCGGAATAGGGGTGCGGGTCTCCCGCCAAGATTGCATTTCGCCATAAGGCAGATATTCATATCGCCATGGCGAAATGCAATCTTGCAACTTATCCAAAACAGCATCCGGCCTAGTCATCTTCAGCATCGTCTGAATCTATATCATCCTCGTCTTGAATTCCGGTTATTTCTTCTGAATCGTCCGATTCTGGGTCTTCAGTCTGGTATTCATTTACCTCTTGTATCTCACGTTCAAACCCTTCATTATCCTGCTCCCGATCCGGATTTTTTGCATCCCTTAGACTGGCAAGCTCTTGAAGTTGCTTTGCTTCTTCTTGAGCTTGACGATCTAATTCCTCCAGCTTCTTGAGGTCAAATCCGAGAGTTTTAAACCGGTAATGTCTTCCGGTTTCATCCTCAACTCCATAAACCTTGCCACCCCTGTCGTATGTATTAATTCCCTCGGATTTGAGCTCAGAAAGAAAATTATCCACCGATTTAGATCGGTTATAGACAGTTTCTACTGTCTGAAAAAGTCCTTGCTTTTCGGATAATTTTCCTTCCGGATCCTGAAGCTTAAGCTCAGGATCAGAAAGCTGGAGTTTTTGTGATTTCCCGTGAGCAGGAAGGCTATGTATTAATTCCGGATACTTTTCTTTTTGATACTCAGTTAAAGCAAGCTTCAAGTCCCTGAATTCCTGTCTTGAAATTCTATTGGATTCACCTGTGATCAATTTAGTGGCGGACATAACTATATGGAGGTGTATATGCTCTTTATCATGATGGGATGAAGCCAAATAAATGTTGTCTTTGCCTCGAAGTTCGATGTACTTTTTAGTTATGTCCTTTAACAATTCCTGATTGATTTGTTTTTTATCCTTGTTTGAAAAAGAAATGATTGTATGATGAAGGCGGATGCTGTCTTTCCGTCTATTTAATCTTAATTCAAAATTTTTATCCAACTCCTTTGTCCAACCTTTGGCTGTCCTACTTCTTAAATTATGTTTTAGAATGGGTTTCGGTTTGTTATCTTTTTCCTGCTTGAAAAGATAATTTACCAATTGGCCGGTATTTGATCTTCTTGTGAGATTCTTTAGAATCATATTGAATTAATGAATTCAACCAGTGAGTTTTTGTACTTTGGATTTCTTTCAATATGCTCTTTGATTAAAACTTCTAACGACTTGGGATTATTTAAGACCGGAAGTATTTCTCGTTCCAATTTGTAAATGGCTTCTAAAATTGATTTACCGGATTTGAAATCAATTTTATTTTCTTCTGTCATTTCCTGAATAGAGTTATACGACATTGTAAGAATTTGAGATATTTTTTTGACTTCTTTCAAATCAGGTACAATGAAAGATTTATTTAGGTATGCAAAGCAAGCTTGCCTAATAAAATTGGTTCTATTTAATTTATGTCGTTTTGCTTCATTGGTAATTTCTTTGAACTCTTCTCGGGTAAATGAAATGGTGATTTCATTTATCATTTTTCGTTTATTGTTCCTCCACTTTCTTTTATATTCTTTCCAATACTCCTTTTTAACTTTTTGAATCTCATCATGATTTCCTTTTTCAAGTACACCACTGGATTTTAAATGGGAATATAAATTGCTTTTGTAATTAAGCCTTCTTCTCTTCATCCAATTGAATTAAAGGTGGTACATCAAAATAAAGTTTATTTGATGGTTCATAAGGAGGTCTTTTTGTTTTTGAATTTAGCCTCCAGTCATTATAATATGGTTTTAGTTCAGCATGAATTGGTGGTTTGTTTCCAATTAATACTATCGCTTTGTCCGTCATCCGAATTTCATCGGCTGTCATGAGTTGTCTTGTGTGCCTTACTTCATCTTCATCCAAATACTCAAATCGTCCTAAAATTGTTTCAAGCTCCTTGCAAGTTCCAATTGGTTGTCCAGGGAGATAGACTTTGGCATAGCAATTAGCGGTGATATTCTTGGCTTCATAAGTTCCGTATATATGTTCAAGCTGATGATAGTCTTGGTAGATTAAAAGAATACCACTATTGTATTTTCGAATGTTTGATATTGTTGTGGAAAGTCCAGGTAAATACATTGAAGATGCCTCATCAAGAAGAAAAAAGATACTATTTTCATTCTTATCCGGAATTCTCACCAATAAATCATTTAAAAATTGCTGAAAGAAAAGAGAAGTTAATGCTCCGTAATAGTGCATGTCTGGAACAGAGTTGTTTATAAACAACGCAATCTTCTTAGTTCTAAACTCTGCAAAATCAATCGTATCAATTGAAGTTATGGATGCTATTACATCATCAGTAAACAATGTTAATGAAGCCTTTACTGTTGCGAGTATCGAAGACAAGGTTTTGTCGCCGTACGAAACAAATGCCTTGTATTCTGAAAGCATTTTTTCATCCTTAGTTTTTACAATAAGCCTGTCTATTTTTTCCGGACTACCCGCAAATACATTGATTAAGTGGAGTACGTTATAGAGCGTTCGATGTTCCTGCTCTGCATAAAAAATAAGATATCTAATGAAGAGTGAAATGATCGCCTCTGCAGACTTATTCCAGAACGGATCTTTAGCATCTCCTAATGAGTTTCGCACAAGCAATGATGCAAGTTTCTGAATATCTGAAATGGTCTTGCATCGTTTTAATGGATTGAAACATTCAGAATTTAAACTGCTGTAATTTACTACTCTGATTTCATATCCGATTTCAATTAGTGCTCCACTGACTAATAACCGTATTTCATGCGATGGGTCATTAAATATCAAAGATGAATTTCCTTTTGCCATCAATAATGCGCTATTAATGAGTATAGTGGAAGTCTTTCCAGAACCGGAACCACCGAAAGCAACTCCGTTTTTATAACTTTCCGTAATTGAGAGGCAATGACTTCCAGTAAGGCAAAATCCTTTATCAAACTTACTTAAAATCTCACTGGCTGGAACGAAATCCGCATCGTATTCCGTTTTTCGTTCCTGACCAATGAGTGATTCAATAAACTCAATAAATCCGGTAAAAACAGCTGAAGCAATGTATCCGTACAAGGAAGTACAGCTAGCTGATAAGTTCAACATTAGCAGAGGCATT
>CAZALD010000018.1:0-75252 GCA_964486185.1 uncultured Saprospiraceae bacterium | reverse complement strand
TCATCAGATGAAATCACCTTTCATTTTAGATTCCTAATGACAATTCTGGGATTATTGAATCAATACGACACAAGTCTTACTTTTTGCATATCTAAAAAATGCAGTTTTTAGCTAATAAATATCTATATTTGTTTATATTGCGTTGATACTCTATGAAAAATTTTAAATATACAAGTCTCGTTTTGTGCAGTATTGCAGTTCTCGTTACCACTATTTCGATATTTTTTTTGAATACCTCGGTAGATGTTCCATTTAATCATCGATATGATCCCTTGCCGCAAACGATCTATCCGGTTACCCTGGCAGATGATTATGAATTTGCCGGAGAAAAAATCCCTTTGGATAATTATGATGTACGCGAGCGATTGGAACGGGAATTACTGCTCAACACCTATTATCACAGCAGCACGATTTTAAATTTAAAACTGGCAATGCGTTTTTTTCCGGTCTTTGAAAAAATTTTTACAGAATATAATATACCAGATGATATGAAATATCTGGCTGTCGCCGAAAGTTCGTTGCGAAATGCTGTTTCAAGTGCCGGTGCTAAAGGTCTGTGGCAATTCAGAGATGATGCTGCCAAAGAACTGGATCTGGAAATCAGCAGTCATGTTGACGAACGCTATCATTTGGAAAAGTCTACCATAGCTGCATGTAAATATCTTTTAAAACAAAAAGAGCGCTTTGGTACCTGGGCATTGGCTGCTGCCGCCTATAATATGGGACCTTCAGCTTTAAGCCGGGCTATAGCTGAGCAACGGGAATCCAGTTATTACGATTTAAATGTAAGCGATGAAACCAACCGGTATGTTTTTAGAATCGTAGCCATCAAAGAGATTATGAAAAATCCGGAGAAATTTGGATTCTACCTTCGGAAAAATGAACTCTACCCACCCATTAAAGAGTATAAAATTATTGAAGTGGATAGTACCATTTCCAGCCTGGCAGATTTTGCCCATCAATATAATATGAGCTACCGGCATCTTAAAATTATGAATCCCTGGATGATAAAATCTGACTTACCCAACCCTAAACGCATAAGCTATCAAATTAAAATAAGGCAATAATTCCTCTGAATTATTTAAAACACCAGACTAAAATTCTAATTTCTAAGATATTATATATAAAATAATGATGATCTAATTCTTGTATTATCAAAATTATGAACCTGATCGTTGATCGTATTTTAGTACTTTTGCTACAAGACCTATCATCTTGACCATGAATCATCTCTTTAATGTCTTGTGGAGTCAGTATCTTAAGATACATCGCAATCAGATGAATTATTTTATTGAACATCCTATTGAAAGTCAAAACAAAGAACTTAAAAAAATTCTGAAATCAGCCTCTTCTACAGAATGGGGAAAACGCTATAAATTTAATAGCTATCGAAAACCAAACGACTGGAAACAATTACTTCCGGTACAGGATTATGAAACCATTAAAGATGATATCCATCGCATGATGAAAGGTGAGCGCGATGTTTTATGGCCAGGTAGAGTAAAGTATTTTGCCAAATCTTCGGGAACCACCAGCGATAAAAGTAAATACATTCCGGTAACAGATATTAATCATCGCAATTGTCATACAAAAGGTGGATGGCGGTTACTGACTTCCATTTATGATAATATAAAAGAACCAAAAATACTTGAAGGAAAAAGTATTTTACTGGCAGGTAGTTCTACTTCGAATCTCTCAGAATTTCCCGGTAGTATCGTGGGGGACGTATCGGCTATTATTTACCAACGTACACATCCGATTGCCTTGAATCTAATGTTTCCTGACAAAGAAATTGCATTAATGCCGGATTTTGAAAAAAAGCTGGATATCATCGCCAGGGAAAGTATTCGCGCTGATATCAGGATGGTAGCCGGAACGCCAACCTGGGCTGTAGTCTTATTCAAAAAAATTTTGGAACATAGTGGTAAAAATAATATTCTCGAAGTATGGCCAAAAATGCAGGCATTTGTCCATGGAGCGGTCAGTTTTGTTCCTTACCGTCAACCCTTCAGGGAGTTTTTTCCATCCGATGATTTTACGTATGTAGAAACATACAATGCTTCTGAAGGGTATTTTGCTGTGCAAAATGATATCAATACTTCAGATATGTTATTGCTATTGGATAATGGCGTTTTTTATGAATTTATACCCATGGAAGATTGGGATAGCGATCAACCAAAAACCCTGCATCTGGACGAAGTAGAGTTGAATAAAAATTATGCAATTGTTATTACAACCAATTCAGGTTTATATAGGTACAAAATTGGAGATACCGTAAAATTTACTTCGCTCTATCCTTTTAAAATTTTAATTACCGGAAGGACCAAACAATTTATCAATGTATTTGGTGAAGAAGTTATGGTTGCTAATACGGATGCTGCTTTATCCGAAACTTGTAAACAGTTCCAGGTAAAAGTCATTGATTATTCCCTGGCTCCAGTTTTTTTGACAGCATCCGGAAAAGGAGGTCACGAATGGATTATTGAGTTTGAACAAGCACCATCAGATTCTGAAGCGTTTGCAAAACAATTGGATGATAATTTAAAAAAGGTAAATTCCGATTATGAAGGAAAGCGTTTTAATGATCTGGCACTGGAACGATTAAAATTAAATGTGGCGCCTCCCGGTACATTTTTCAACTGGATGAAATCCAGAAATAAAATCGGCGCACAACAGAAAGTACCCCGTCTTGCCAATCACCGCGTATTTTTAGAAGAACTTATCGCTTTTAGCAAGTAATGTGCAGGTGAGCAGTTAATGCGGTCAATGCAGTTAATGCGGTTAAGATTGATGAGTGAAGAGTGAGAAGTGGACAAATCCTGGGCGCGGTATTAAACATTTTTTCTAAGTATCCAAGTATCCTGCTGAGGAATGCCATTAATAAGTTCACCAGGAATAATCTTTTCAATTTTAAAATAGTTCACAATGTACCTTTCTACATATTGCTTTGGATGAAAGGCACCAAAGGACCTATGTCCTTCAATATTGCTCTTATGGACAATTGCATTTCCCGAATTAAAATCTATTTGTTCTTTTTCATTTAACTTAATTCTAAATGCATCGCCGTGGAGAGTAATTATTAAAATTCCATCAGTTCTTATAATTCTAAGTAGCTCTTGAAGCCAAGGTTGAAATAAATTTTCACTTAAATGTGTAAAGACAGATATGGAATAAACTGCGTCTAAAGAACTGCTTTCGATTTCTAAAGGTGGCGCAAGATTATTTTGGATAAATTGCACCCCTGTCACATTTTTAGTATTCCATTCAATTGTTTTTGTATTATAATCACTGCCATAAATAACGCTTCCTGGCATTAATAATTGGGGTAAGTGGCGAACCACTCGCGAGGGACCACAACCCCAATCTAATATCTTAATTGGTTTTGATAAATCTATGTAAGGAGTAAATAAATTTAAAATCCAATTTGCGGTCTCAAAGCCATCCTGATAATAGTCTTTGTAATTTAATTTGTAGGATTCAAATAGTAAATATGATGGAGGAAGGGTTAACAGCGGATTATTTTTAATAAACGCACTGTTAACCCTATGATTTTTTGAATATTGATAAAAGTATATTAGTTTGTCTACAATTTGACCACATCCATTTCTTCGAGCAAAATTTAATATTCTTCTTAAAGTTTTTATCAATTGGATATAACTATTTTTTGATGATGAAGTTCATTGTTAAATTTACCTTCCACTAGGTATACGCCTGCTGGAAGTTCCTTAGCCTCAATTTCGTAATAATTCCCAAAATTAATAATATTAAATGGAACTTCATTGTTATTTATCGTCAATAACCGAATTTTGACATCTTTGAATAAATCTTGACCCTTAATTCTAATGTAAAAGGTTCCTGACTTAGTGGGATTAGGATATACTATCAACTTATTTATGTCAGACGAATCCCTTTCTGCTAGATTATCAACTTTTTCATTAGATTTATGAGCTGCTCTAATGGTTCCCGTTTTTACTTCATAAGCGTTAAAAAAAACAGAAGCACCTTCATTGATATATACACCTGCATTCAGGGTAATTAATCGTCCCTTAAAGTTCTTTCTTGCTCCATTGTTGAAAGTTTCTGAACATCCAGTTCCACCTAATGTGATTGAATTAGCCCATTCATCTTTATATACGGAACTATACACATCATTGCAAAAAGTCTTACTGGAGGAATAGAACCTATTCAAGCTAAAAAGTTTGGCTTCCCCAGGTTGTAAATTAACTACCCCGCTATTTAAATTTTCATATATGCCATTCTGAAGAAAAGATATAATAGTTGATGTTTGTTTAAAGTTGAAATGGAAATATTCTTCATGAACCATACTCTTATTCAATACCCAGAAGTAAATGTTGGAATTATTGTCTAAATGAAAAGAAATTGCTAAGCTATCGATTCCTGAACCTGGCTCCGCAACAATTGGAGTTGTTGTAAATATTTCCATTGCGTTAGCATTACTGGTAATATTTGCCCATGCCGACCTTGGCGGAATAAATTCCGTACCCGGTTTAATAGTAGAGGCGAAAGTTCTATGATAGACCGAATCAAGCTTACAATTTAAAATAATTTTCTCATTCTCAGTGAACTGAGAAAAAATATTTGCCAAATTGTCAAAAGTTGGTTGGGTAATTGCGTTATTCCAACAGTTAAAACAATAAAATGTACTGGAAATTTTAAAGATATTATTAACTGACCAGAAATTTAACCCTTTTGCTCCGTAGGTCATTGAAGAAAATATTTCATAATTGAACTGTGGTATTGTTGATGCGGTAATAGTGCTATTATGCCCTGGAAATGTTGGAAGATAAATAGGTGTGAGTGTATAAAGCCAAGGCAGATTATGTAAACCACTTTTATGCGAAACAATATCCAAGTTATAATAGAAATCATCTGGGTTCAAAACCCCGGGACTTCTATTATTGTACCATAAGGGATAGGTGTCGAAACTTATCACGTTTGGGTCTGTAATGTTAATATAATCTTCAATGTAATTATTATATGCAGTAACTTTAGGTGTGCCGGTAGGTTGGTCTAGTTGCACTGTAGAGGCAAAAATTGGATATAAATTAGTAAGTCTTAACCAATTTGGATTAAAATTTTTAATATCTGCGAAGTAAGATGCAATAAAAGGAAATTCACTTCCACCAGGTTCATCAATGACGAAATAACCTAATATTCCTAAATGATTTCCAAAATAATTCAATGCACCTAAACTCTTTGTAGAGTTATAGCTCCCATTATCTCTTATAACTTGTAAGTCTGGAGATTCAACGATTATTGGGGTTGATAAGTCCCGTTCATTATCCAAAAATGCGGTGGACGGGTTGTCTGTGTAAGACTTAGGGTTTGGAAACAATTACTGACGGTCCGCAAGAATGCCATTAATTTTTGTTTTCTTCAATTGTCTTATAAATTCATAATCATGACCAATTACTGGGTCTGAACCGGGTAATCCAGCAATCGTTGCACATGGACTCGGAATATTATCAAATTCATAAGTCCAACCCCAAAGCATAAATTTATCATATTGGGAATGTACTTTTATTGCTATTAAGAATAAAAGTAACGGTAATATATACTTGTTCATGACGTTTAAGTTCAATGGTTAATGATAAAGGTTGATAGGTCTTCTACTTTTGAATTTAATTCTTTATTCTCTTTATCCAACTTGATGATGTAAAGAGTTAATTCTTCAATTTTTTGTAATAATTTGCTTTGTATTTCACCAACATTTACTCCATTTTCTTTAATTTCCTTCTCGGATGGTATCCCGGGTAAATGTTTAAACTTTTTTACAAATGATTCAACCTCGCTTAAACTTGGGAGTTTATAATCTGGTTCAAAAACAAAATCCGACCATCCTGTTTCAACATACACACTTTTAGCTCGAATAGAACCATTTACGGCTAACTTATAGTTTCCTGGATTAGTTGTACCAATTCCTAATTTGCCATCATACGTTAATACCATAAGTTGATTATAACTATTAATGTTTCCGGCAGTTAAAAGACTTCTAAAATATAAGGCACCGAGTTGGTTATTTCCGAAATTAATGACACCATTCCCGTTGGTATGACCAAAAGTGCAATGGTTAGAACCACTAATCATAAAAGAGCCATTTACATCTAACTTTGCATTTGGAGAAGACAATCCAACTCCAACATTTGCATTTGTTGATGTTCCTATTCCAAGAACCCCGCTTGGTACATATAGAGTTTGACCAACTAAGGAGTGACTAATTATTACTACAAGTAATAAGTTAAAAATTAAGTGCTTTTTCATCGTGAATAATTTTAATTGTTATTAATAATATTTACTTTTTCAATAAGAGTTGTTTACATTGATAATGCAAAATATCTTGTCTGTTTTATTTTATTCGAAATGGGTGATACATTGATAATGTAATCTCAAAAATATCTTGATTATTTTAAGCTATATGTATTTTAACTACAGAACTTATTGAAGTCTGGAATGTATTGATTGAACAACGCGCAAAAATTATTCCAAGGTTTCTTCAATAGAAATATGACAATCTATCGTATGTCGGTATTCTGTAAGTATAAATACAATTTGATTCTCTTGAAATTCATTCAATCACGATAAAGCTTTGAATATTAAAATGTGTAACAAAGGTAGTTGGACATTATGAAATACAAATTGATTAAAAACTCAAAAAATTGATTTAAATTGAATATAATTGATTGAATTTAATCAATTTCATGAGATTTTAAATTTTTGCCAGTAAATTCTTTAAAAAAATGACAAAAGGCTGAAGCTTCACTAAAACCAAGTTTTTCCGCTATTAACTTTTCAGGAAGCAGATTTTTATGATAATATTCAGTAGCTTTTTCAACACAATACTTATTTATGATTATATGGGGCAGAGTTCCACCTACATTTTTACAAATGGTAATGAGATAATTATTACTTATTCCCAGTGTTCTGCATAAATCACTAACCTTGATTCGATGATTATTGCCCGTATTCTGTTGTAAGTAGGCAGTCATTCGATTAAAATATTCTAATTCTCTAGAATGGCTCATAATAATTGTTTAGGCATAGATATTAAACGCATTCAAAACCTTGAATTTAACATTTTGTGATTCTGAGTAGAATCACTGCTAATTCAATTGATTTGGAAGGTTTGGAGGGTTCTTTCGAAGGACTACAGTTTAATGATGTCTTTTTTAAAATGCTCAATTAAGACCTTTTAGTTCTTGAGAGAAGCAACTGGCAATCAAATAAATTAGCCCTTAGAAGCTGGGTGGAGTAAGATTATCTGGTGTCATTTACAATGAATTAAAGTTAAAGAAAATATATACAAATATTCTTTTGCAAGAATTATGTGATATTCAATTTATTAAAAATGGAATTGTATTAGACGAGGATAAAACTGACACAAATGTACTGCTATTATTTTCATTGTCAATAGGTGAAAACCCTGATTTTTTAATTTTCCAATTTTAATAGTTAAGGTTGTCTACCATTCCAAATTACCCTTTATCCGGCATCCAAGAGTTAATAATAGCTCAACTGATGTGGAAAAGATATTCCGCGCTAATTGGAGCGATGACATTGAATTAATTGAGGAATTCAATGTCTTGTTTCTTAATCGTGCTAACTATGTGAAAGGTATATTCCGATTATGTCGTGGTGGATTGACCGGAACGGTTGCCGATCCACTGATTTTATTTGCAACTGCTTTGAAGAGTCTTTCCGTGGGAATTATAGCGGGACACAATCAGCTTCCCGGTCAATTAAACCAAGCTCTCAAGACATCGATTTAATTCGGTTAATGCGGTTAAGCTGTCAAGCGGTTAATGCAGTCAAGCGGTCAATGCAGTCAAGCGGTCAATGCGGTGAAGCGGTGAAGAGTGAAAAGTGATTAGTTGACAATTGTAATTGCCTAAAATACGTTGACCATCATTACAAAATCTGAATATTTTCGTAATGCTAAAACACCGTAGGTGTGAACCATATTCCAGCATCGTAGGTGCGACATATTATTAACACCATCAATAATCTCGAATTGAGTACCGTAGGTACGATACATATTTAGTACGATACATATTTAGAAGCGGTTGAATTGTAATAATCAATTGTTCAATGTGAGGAATGTCCTTATAAATGGCATATTTTGAATTTTGCCACCATGTCCTTTGATTGCAAGGCACATCATGATTCTCCCACTCCTTCCACACTTACAGATATCCAAATCATGTGTTTAATCTGAGTGATCTGTTTTTATTCTATTTAATCCGTGTTCTATTTTTCCTTTTTGGTTTCTATTTTTCTAAATACTTTTGATCCGCTTTTTAATTTTCTGGAAAGGGCTACATAGGGACCTGTAACCACTTCTTCATTTTCAGTTAAACCGGATATTATTTCAATAAAATTTTCATCCTGAATTCCGGAAATGACATCAACTCGTTGTACCGTATCACCACGCAAGACAAAAACAGCTTCTTTGTATTGATTTTCCGATAAGCTATTGTTTTCAGATTCTGGATCGGTATTTGTAGATTTATTTTCAGCGTCTAGTTTTTCTTTCTTTTTACGGGCTTCTTCATTTGGGTCATAAGCGATTACAGATTGAATCGGAACACTCAGTACGTTTTCTGATTTGGCTGTTTTGATTGAAACTGTTGCAGACATTCCGGGTCTGAATGGGGCGCGTTTTCCAACAGATAAATCTCTATAAGATTCTTTATCGATTCTGACTTTTACAACAAATTTAGTAACCTGATCCGTCGATAAATTATTACCAGACAGGGCCATTACATTCGCAGCACTGTTTGCAACTTCTGTGACCGTTCCGTTAAATTTTTTATTTTGATAAGCATCAACCTGGATATCGGCTTCATCACCTTGTTTAACTCTTACAATATCGTTTTCACTTACTTCTACCTGTACTTCCATAGCATGAAGATCTGCAATGCGCATTAATTCAGTACCGCTCATTTGTATTGTACCTACTACGCGTTCTCCTTTTTCTACATTTAATTTAGAGACGATACCGCTGGCTGGTGCTTTAATGATGGTCCGACCTAAATTGGTGCGCTGTTCTTTTAAAACAGCTTCCGCATCTTTTACCTGGAATCCGGCGGATTCAGAATTTTTTATGGCAATATTTAAAGAGGACTCCGCAGATTTGTAAGCAGCTTCCAGATTTTTAAGATTGGTTTCTGAAGTTTCTAACTCTGCCGTTGAAATAATTCCATCTTTATAAAGTGTTTTATTGCGTTCGTGATTTTTTTTAGCATTTTCCAATTGCAATTTAGCCTGAGTCAATACTAAGCGGGCATTTTCGATCGAATTGCCTGAAACTTTTTCCTGTGTTCTGGCTACATTAACTCCAGCCGTACTGCGTTCGACGGCTGAAGAATAGGCATCTGCATTAACCCGGGCTAATACCTGACCAATACGCACGCTATCACCTTCTTTTACATAAAGCTCAACGATTTCTCCTGATACATCGGAGGAAATCCGGATTTCTGTTTCGGGAAATATTTTACCACTAGCCGAGACTTTTTCAATAATATCCCGGCGAGTAACTGATTCTAAATTGACTTCTTCACCTTTAGGTTGATTTTTAGCTTTAAAGATTGCTGAAATGATCAGTACTGCAAAACCAATTATCAAGGCCCACCACCACCATTTCATTTTTCGTTTTTGATTCATAATTTGAATTTTATAAATAGTAATTGCTTTTATGTTAAGAACTTGCTACAGTTTTATTTTTTTTCCTGCATAATAATCCAGCACTTTTTGTTTAAATACAAGATCGTATTTAGCAATTAAAAAACTGGTTTGTGCATTTTGAAAATTAGTTTGTATCTGGTTTAACTCAAATGTATTTGCCAAGCCAATTTCAAAACGCTTCTGGGTAATTTCGTAAGAAGTTTTAGCAGCGTCCAGCACATTTTTTGAGGATTCAAATTCCTTTTGTGCTGATTTAACATTAGCCATGGCCTGATAAATGTCCTGGCTAAGTTTTTCTTTATATAATTCTAATTGCAATTCTGATTGTTTGGTATTTAGCATAGACCGCTCTACATTGGATTTTGTCAGGCGATTACTATAAATAGGAATACTTATAGAAATGCCACCACCATAACCCAGAAATTGATCAAATTGAGTGTTAAAGGGAATAACTTCTGTGGAAGTAACTTTTAAATATTCCTGTTCAAATTTTACCGGAACATTATCAATGCTAACTCCTGGAATGGTTTCTTTAGTCAGACTAAAACCATTTGGTCGTATCGCTGCATCTGAAAACCGGGAACCTATACTTCCACTTAAAAATACAGTAGGATAATAAAGTGATCTGGAAATTTTTTCACCAAGCTTTGCTGACTCCAATCTGATTTTAGCGGCCTGTACGCCAGGTTGAAATTCCAGTGAATGATCTAAAAGTTCTTTAAAACTATAAGGATTTAATTGAATGTCGTTTAATTGCTGATCGGTTAATGGCTCAAGACTCATCTTAGTATCCGGATCCAGGCGTAAAGACTGTTTTAATGAAAGCCATGACAGTTGCAGGGTATTTTCTGCCATGATATAGGATTGTTCTGCTCTGGCTAATTGTGATTTTAACTCGAGTGCATCTGCTTCGGGTCTTGCACCAGCCTGAATGAGTTTATTAATTTGGTCTAATTGATTTTTTGCAGACTCTTTGTTTTTTGCACTGATATCCAGTCGTTCCTGAGATAAAAGTATATTCAGGTAAAATGTAGCAATACTGAGCGCAAGTTCATTTTTAGATTGTTCATAATCTTTATTGGATGATTCCAGATTTAGTTTACTTTGCTTGATACTATTTCGTACAAATCCTCCCTGAAAAAGAATCATACTGCTGGAAAGTGAATAATTGCTATAGAGTATATCCTGGGTTGTAAATGCATTGGATGTTGGATCGACATTTCGTCCAAAACTAATGCCTCCATTTAAATTTCCTCTGAGATCGGGCAACATTTTTTGGCGGTTTTCCTTCAGGTTTATAGAGGCTAGGTCTGTTGAAATTTTGCTTTGTTGCAAACTGATGTTGTTATTATAGGCATATTCAATACAGGCTGGCAGATTCCAGCGCTCCTGCGCAGGTAGCTGAGCAATGTAAAAAAATAAATAAACTGGAATTAAAAATTTACCCATATGTTAAAATTGATTGTAAAATTACACTTGATCTGGAAAACGATTTGTCTGAATCGAGATATGAGCTTAAAATCAGGACGAAATTACAACTTTGGCAGATAGAAAATTAATTATTGGTTTGAATTAAACTCTCCGGCAAACAAAAGCTGATCGTATCGACTACCAAATGGCCTGTAATAAACAAAGATATTGTAATCATTTTCTGTTTCATACCAATCGCCTTCCAGCGGACTTGTATCTGGTTTATTATTTTCATCTGGCATGGCGTACATAAAATTATAATATCCCATTTTTAATAAGACAGATCCCAAATAGGCATTCCTACTTGGATCATATTCCATTTCAAATTCAGGTTTTAGTTTCCAGTTACTTAATTCTCCATAAATGTAAACTGGTTTATCCAACACATATTTGCTGTTTAATGTAAAGTGCGCGATGATATAATCTGATTCAATACTGGGTGAATTTACATCGCGATTTAATATAATATATTTTCCATTAATATCATATTCGGTAAAATAAGATTTATAATACCGTATGTCATCAGGTTCCAACCAACAATGGTAATTGTCTTTTTTATCATCCCAATATACGATATCCTGAGTTGTAGAAATAATGCTGCGGATATCTTTATGCCGGTACTCCTTCATCGCCTTAAATAAAATATCATCAGTCATCGTAAAATTAAACGCATTTCCCGTTTGGAAAAATGGCCTGGTGCGAATTATTAAAGTATTTGGATCGCCATTTTGTATTATGTGTAATGCCATTTCTTTTTCATTATTAGCGATTACTTTTTTATTTGTATTTACAGTAACTTCAAGTGCCTGATGTGTTCTGTATAATGAAGCATTTAAAGGATCTCGGAATTTTACACTAACCAAAACAGAATTGTCATATACATAAAACCGTTTGGTAAAGATTACATTTTTAAAACGATCATATACGCAAAGTAAATAATTGCCGCTTACCAAAATACGCGACGAACTTATACCAATTCTGTAGTGAACGTAGGGTAATAAAGTTTTACTTGAAGCCTTATAATTGGTAATCCGGATTTCCTGAAAACCATTGAGAAATTCTTCTTGTCGCAATTCACTGGGTGTCCAGTGCTGATTAAAGTGAAATATGGAATAAAATAGTTCCCTGGGACTTCCGTCCAGGATATCAAATTGCAGCGTTACATTATCTTCATTTTCTAAATTCAGTATAGGTATCATTTCTTCAGGCGAACTGCCAAACATTAGGATGGACTTTACATTGGAATCGTAAGTTGTATCAATGGCCGGTAAATCAAAAACAGTTTCCTGTGCCTGTATTTCCAGAACAACTATTGTGAAGAGACCAATGATTAATAGCTGCAAATTAAATGGCATTTTGGTAGTGTATTTTTTGTAGAAAGAATAGCAAGTTGTTCATTTTATCCCTGTAAAGATTTTAGAAAGACGATAGTGGATTGGCAGCATCAAAGGAAAAGGCATTGCTCTAAGCAAATCATTACATTCTTTTTTATCATAATACATATTCGGCGGATTCAGAAAACCAAACAATTTAAGAATGACTTGGTTTAAGGGAATCTTGGGCATCGTCAAATAGCAGAATACCGTCGATTTTATGTGCTGATAAACGAATCCTAACAGCCTCAACGCGTTGTTGAAGTAATCCAGCTATAAAAAATTGAGGATATTTAAGCATAATTCAGAACAAAATACCAGCCCTGACGTTTTTTAGGCTACCTATTTTAAATCAATCATTTATGTATCCACCAGAATTAGTGCAGCCCATGACCCGGGAATTAACAGATTCAGGATTTAATTCACTGACCTCCGGGGAACAAGTTCAGGAAGCTTTGAAAAACAAACAAGGAACTACCTTGCTCATCGTCAATTCAGTGTGTGGCTGCGCCGCAGCTAATGCAAGACCCGGTGTGCGCTTAGCCCTTCAAAACGGACCCAGACCAGACCAGCTGATCACGGTTTTTGCAGGCGTGGATAAAGAGGCGGTGGCAAAAGCACGGGAATTTTTAATACCATATCCTCCTTCATCACCCGCAATCGCACTCTTTAAGGATGGAAAACTGGTGCATATGCTGGAGCGGCACCAAATTGAAGGTCGTACGGCCCAAATGATTGCCGAAAACCTCTTAACAGCCTTTTCTCAATATTGTAACCAAAACTAATATGAGACTATTTCTTTCCTTCTTTCTTTTGTTTGCTTTTTCAAGTTTATTATTTTCCAGTGAACTCCGGGTGGATACAGGGTTTGTTCCCAGCATTCGGTACACTAAAGCTCAACTTAAAAAAGAAATCAAGGATCTCAAATTAATTGAAAAGCAATTAAAAGAATGGAATAAAGCAATTAAACAAAAAAATATCGATTATCTGAATGTGGTTTTTTCCAAAACTATAGACCTACTTTCAAAAGAACACAATGAATTAAGTAACCGCATATCCATACGCAGTAAAGAGTTATACCCACCTGCCCAGACAACTCCCAATTCGCAAACACCTGCTCCGGGATTTGAAGATAAACCTCAGGTTTATAATTCCGAACTCAGGGATCAGTATAAGCATGTGAATAAAGAAGATCTGTTGCGCAAAAAAGCGGAATCAGATTATCTCAATAACTATATTCAGATCATCCGGAATGAAAAAGCCATAATCAATAAATTAAACAATACCGGCACATTTAATGGTACTACCCCGGATGCCAGCTTTGAGGAAATCAGTAAAGATTTTAAAGAGTTTGTCAAAGAAATGAATGAAGAAATCCATCTGATGAAACGGGAAACCGGCAAAAAATAACTATCCAGGCCAGGTTGACGGATGATTTCAAGTCCAAAATACCAAATGGGTGCAGAATCTTTTCTGCAATAAACGAGAATTAAAACCACATGCTGATTCAGGCATGAATATCATGTTAAAATATTTTATAATATGTTTGTAGATTTGCAGGTCTGTTAATAGATAAACCATGGCACAAAATCATAATTATACCGAAGAAAACATTAAATCCCTTGACTGGAAAGAGCATATCAGGTTAAGGCCGGGTATGTATATTGGAAAATTAGGTGATGGCAGTCAGATTGATGATGGTATTTATATTTTATTAAAAGAAACCATTGACAATTGTATTGATGAATACGTCATGGGCTATGGAAGAGAAATTGACCTGGATATCACTGACGGCATTGTAACAGTAAGAGACTATGGCAGAGGAATTCCTTTGGGTAAAGTCGTGGAATGTGTATCTCAAATTAATACCGGTGGTAAATACGATAGCAAGGCATTTAAAAAATCCGTAGGATTAAATGGAGTAGGTACCAAGGCCGTTAATGCCCTGGCCTCTTATTTTAAAGTCCAGGCTATCCGGGATGGCAAGACAAAAATTGCAGAATTCGAACGTGGAAATTTGTTAAAAGAACATAATTTAAAAAACACAGACGAAATAAACGGCACGTTAATTTCTTTTAGACCTGACGATAAAGTATTTCCGAAATATCGTTTTGTTCAGGAATTTGTCGAATCCAGAATTTGGAATTATGCTTACCTGAATGCTGGGTTAAAAATTCACTACAACGGAAAAACGTTTATTTCTAAAAATGGATTAAAAGATATGCTGGAGCGCCGCACGGATGGCGAGAATTTGAATTATCCAATTATTCATCTTAAAGGGGAAGATATAGAATGTGTATTAACCCATGGTGCTCAGTATGGCGAGCAATATTATAGTTTTGTAAACGGACAGTACACGTCACAAGGTGGCACCCACTTAAATTATTTCAGGGAGGCTGTTGTCAAAACCATCCGGGATTTTTATAAAAAAGATTTTGATGTAAAAGATATTCATACAAGTGCTATAGGTGCCGTTTCCGTACGCATCGAAGAACCTGTTTTTGAATCCCAGACAAAAACAAAATTAGGATCCACTACCATAGCTCCTGAAGGTGCATCACTCAGATCCTTTATTTCAGATTTTGTGTGCAAAGAACTGGATCTGTATTTGCATCAAAATCCGGATACTGCCAAAGAATTGCTTTCAAAATTATTACAGTCTGAAAGAGAGCGAAAAGAAATAGCAGGAATAAAAAAATTAGCCAACCAGCGTGCTAAAAAAGCGAATCTTCATAATAAAAAACTGAGGGACTGCAAATATCATTTAACAGATACGAAAGCAAAACCAGGTCTTATTGAAAACACAACTTTGTTTATAACAGAAGGGGATTCTGCAAGTGGCTCGATTACCAAATCACGTAACCCTGAATTGCAGGCCGTATTTAGTTTGCGCGGGAAACCTCTGAATTGTTATGGTATGACTAAAAAAGTGGTCTACGAAAATGAAGAGCTGAATTTATTGCAACATGCTTTGGATATAGAAGATGGAATTGATAATCTCAGATATAATAAAGTCGTCATTTCAACCGATGCCGATGTGGATGGCATGCATATCCGTCTTTTGCTATTAACTTTTTTCCTGCAATTTTTTCCTGAATTGGTGCGAAATGGTCATTTGTATATTCTGGAAACTCCTTTATTCAGAGTGCGCGATAAAAAACAAACCTTTTATTGTTATTCAGAAAAAGAAAAACAGGATGCTATAAAAGCATTGCGTGGAAAAGCTGAAATAACGCGCTTTAAAGGTCTTGGCGAAATCAGTCCGGATGAATTTGCTGGATTTATCGGAGAAAATATACGACTTGAACCCGTCGTGCTAAATGAAGATTCACATATTGAAAAAATTCTGGAATACTATATGGGAAAAAATACCGGCGAACGCCAGGAATTTATTATAGAAAATTTACGTACAGACCTTGATCAGTTAATAGCCGAAGATATCCCCGAGCTCATTGAAGAAGAAATAACTTAATCAAAATCTTGCTTTCAGAATTTTAATTTATTTTCATCAATTTCCCATTCTTTGATTTTATTTCCCTGGGTATCTTTAAATTCTACATGCAGTTTACGCATTTTAGCAGGACCTCTTACAGTGATTTTTGCATAATTGTTTTGCTCAACAAGTAAGTCAATCAATAAATCAGGATTTGACTTCTCAATTTCATTTAACTTGTATATACCAGCAGTTAATGAGGATGATAAAATTTCATACGTCTGGTATTTTTCACTGAGTGAATAAGAACATATTTCTGAATGATGCCGGTCCCCGGTTAAAAACAAAACACCTGAAATTTGTTCCGCGGCAATAAAGTTCATAAGTTCATTAAATTCATTGACGAAGTGAATCAAACAATCGAATTTATTAAATTTATTTAAGACCGGGCTGCCATTGACAATAATTTTAAAAGGAGCATTGCTGGAGGATAATTGATTTTTTAACCAGTTCATTTGTGTTGGACCCCACATCACTTTGTCTGAGTTGCCTTTATTGCCAATGCTGTCATTTAACCGGTCAGAACTTCGGAAAGTACGGCAATCCATGAGAAAAAAATCAATATCATGATAGGTAAATTGTGTATAAATTCCTTCTCGTGCTGGATTGCGGCCTGGATTGCACCAAAATGTTTCAAATACATTTTTTACTTCATGTTTTAAGGTATATGATGCATTACTATTGTTTGGACCATAATCGTGATCATCCCAAATAGCATAGTGACTCATTGATTTAAGAAAATTTTGCAGGACTTTCGATCTGCGATCGCGGGAAGGCCTGTACCAAAGACCAAATTCGTTGTGATAGTCCACTTCCCGGTAATACCAATTGTCACCCAGCCAAAGCATGAAAGCTGCTGGTTCTTTTGCCATTGATTCAAAAATGCTGGAATCACCGCCGTAAGGTTTGCCGGGACGGTCATAGAGGGATTCGTTTATAAAACTGCAACTTCCTGCTAAAAAACTAAAATCCGGAGGCGGCATCCTGTAATTCCATAAAACCTGAGTCTTAAACTGACCCCGGCTGGCTTCCGGACGGTCCTTCTTATTGACCAGGAGTTGATATTCGTATTCGGTACCAGGTTCTAATCCATAAAGATGAAATTCCAGAATTTTATAGCCGAATTTTTCAGTAATAAATGGTTTAATGGATTTAAGACTGGCCTTATTAGCTGAATTCCAGTATTCCAAAATTATTTTGGCCTTAGGGTAAACTTCACACCAGATATAGGCAGTCCTCAGTTCGACAGGTCCTAACATGGGACCACTTTTTATTTGAGCCGATACTGAGATAAAAAATGAAGAAAAAACATAAAGTACGACAATTTGCAACATATTATTCATACTGGAATCTTTAGAAGTATAGTAGATATACCTCAAATATATATCAATATTCTTCAAGACAGGGTTCGTGTTTAATGGTTTAGAGATAAATATTATAGTAAGTATTTTAATTAGCCATGCGAGTGTATTAAACTATCTTAGCCCTTCGTTGTATTAAAATTGTTTATTTATCAGTTAAGGACTATACATTGTTAAAGAAGATTCTTTTCATTCTCTTATTCACTGTTTTACTAAATGACGTTTATACTCAGGGAAAAAAGGTCATTCAGTTTTCTGGATTTATTTATTCCAATACACTGAATCAAACACCATTGCCTTATGCTGGTATTGGAATCCTCAAGACACGTCATGGAACGTATACTGACGGAAATGGATTTTTTTCGATGGCAGCGGAAACTGGTGACACGATATTTTGCAGTTATCTGGGTTATAAATCAAAACTTTTAATTTTACCATCACAATTAAAGGACGACCGCTATTTTCAAAATATATTTTTGGATCAGGATACTTTTTTATTAGAACCTGCAATCGTGTATGCTATTCCTTCAAAAGAACATTTTCGGCCAGAATTTTTAGAAATGGATGTTAGTGATAAAATGAAAGAAATTGCACAACAAAATATCGCACAGGAAGTGTTGGCAACGCTTGCGCCACATACTCCGTCGGATGGAATGGCAGGTGTTAGCTTATATTTTGCGGAAGAATCTCAAAAAATGTATTATGACGGACAATTTAAACCACAACGGATTTTTGATGCATTTGCCTGGGCAAAATTTATTGAAGCATTGAAACGCGGTGATTTTAAAAAGAAAAAGAAAAAGTAAAATTAAAGTAACAAATGCCTTTAATTGGCAATGTATTTGCAATTAATTAGATTCCTTTCAGCGGGATAAGGAACAAATGGCTATCAAGCCTTATTTTTGTGCAAGCTGAATTAAAATGAAAGTCACCGAATACCTTAATCAGAATAAAGGAAAAACACTGATCTCCTTTGAAGTCTTGCCTCCTTTAAAAGGTGGAAGTATCAATTCCATTTTTAAAGGACTCGATCCCCTGATGGAGTTTAAACCGCCTTTTATTGATGTCACCTATCACAGGGAAGAATTTTTATACACTATTCAACCCAGCGGATATTATCAGAAGATTGCGATTCGCAAACGACCCGGTACCCTCGGTATTTGTTCTGCCATAAAACATCACTATGGTGTCGAAACCGTACCTCATCTGATATGCGGTGGATTTACCAAAGACGACACAGAAAATGCCCTGATTGAATTAAATTTTCTAAATATTCACAATGTTCTTGCATTACGGGGCGACGCCAGAAAATTTGATGAGAAGTTTATTCCTGAACCCGGAGGTAATGAATACGCGATTGACCTGGTGCAGCAAATTGCCAAAATGAATCAGGGCATTTACATGGATGCAAGTATAGAAAATGGAAGTAAATCGGATTTTTGTGTTGGTATCGCCGGATACCCTGAAAAACATTTTGAAGCTCCCAACATGAAGTCTGATTTAAAATATACAAAAAAGAAAATAGAAAGTGGAGCCGATTATATCGTTACACAGATGTTTTTTGACAATCAAAAGTATTTTGATTATGTAAATCAATGCAGGAAAGAAGGTATATCCGTTCCAATAATTCCGGGTATAAAACCAATCACCAGAAAATATCAACTCGCTTCAATTCCCCGGCATTTTTATATCAATATTCCGGATGAACTGGTTAAAGCCATCAATAAGGCCGGCAGCGATCAGGCTGTTCTGGAAGCAGGCATCGAATGGTGTGTTGCACAATGTAAAGAACTCAAAGCAAATGGTGTACCCTGCATACATTTTTATACCATGGGAGATGGCGCCACCGTCCGAAAAATAGTAGAACGTGTTCTTTAGATTTTTTTTTATCCGAAAAACTGTTTTGCACAAATTCTGTTTTATAGTTTCTTTTCTTAATTAATTAATGACATATTCTGATGAGTAAAGCCGTAAGTATTGATCCGATGTTAAAATCCTGGATTCCTTATGATGCAACGACTGATTTTCCTGTTCAGAATCTTCCTTTGGGAATTTTTTCAAAAGATCAGGGTCCTAAAAAAGTATGTACAAGAATCGGCGATACGATTATTGATTTATATGGTTTGTGTGACTCTCAATTAGTTTCCATTTCCACGTTAAGTCCTTCCGATTTTTTACAGGATCATTTAAATATAGTGCTTCAAAAAGGGAAACCAGCTTTGAGATCTTTGAGGCTAAGGCTTTCGCAATTATTTGATGCGGCCAATCAAAATGTCAACAAGGAATTTATAAGCCAATTTTTATATCAGCTAGATGATGTCAAAATGCATCTGCCGGTAAGAGTCGGAAACTACACAGATTTTTACAGTAGTAAAGAACATGCTACCAATGTAGGTATGATGTTCAGAGATCCGGCCAATGCCTTACTGCCCAACTGGCTGCACATGCCTGTGGGATATCACGGCAGGGCTTCATCGATTGTAGTGTCTGATACTGAAATTATACGTCCCAAAGGACAAATGTTGCCAGCGGACATGGATACACCGGTTTTTGGCCCCAGTAAACAACTCGATATTGAGCTTGAAATGGCTTTTGTGATTGGTACTGGCAACCCACTGGGTCATCCGATCCCGGTAAATCAGGCCGAAGATCATATACAGGGTTTAGTGATATTTAATGACTGGTCTGCACGGGATATTCAGAAATGGGAATATGTCCCTTTAGGTCCTTTCCTGGGTAAAAATTTTGCATCCACTGTATCTCCCTGGCTGGTTGACCTGGATGCATTACAAGCGTTTAAAGTCGCAGGACCCTCTCCTGTTAAAGAACAGCTGGATTATTTAAAAACTAATGCAGCTTTAAATTACGATATAAATCTTGAAGTCATCCTTAAGACATCCAATGGTGATGAAAATCTGATTTGTAAATCCAATATGAAATATCTGTATTGGAATATGTCACAGCAACTGGCTCATCATACAATCAATGGCTGTAATATGGAAACCGGTGATATGTGTGCATCTGGCACCATATCTGGTCCTGATCCATCATCTTTTGGATCGATGCTGGAGCTGGCCTGGAAAGGTACCAAACCTCTTCAACTGAAAGATGGAACAACCCGGGTTTTTCTTCAGGACGGCGACACCATAATTATGAAAGCCTATGCTCAGCATGAAAATTACAGGATAGGTTTTGGAGAAGCCCGCGGGAAAATTTTACCAGCGATTTGATTTGACTTTGTGAGCAACAGCTAAAAATGCAACCAATGCCATTTTAGTTTTCCCAGAGAATTATATTCTAATGCAGGTGCCGGAATTTTTATGATATTGACTATGTGAAGTAGCGATCTCAGAAAATTATTTTTTACCTTAATTTTTTTTAAATCAATATCCAGGGAAAGATAATACTGTGAGTGTCTCGGAAATGAAGATGCAGAAAATAATTCCTGGTTTGTTTGCCATTCATTTTTAAATCCTCCATATAAATTATCAGCACCTATACCGATTGATACATTCAAATAATCCGGCCAATACTTGTTGATGGATTTGGAAAATACCCCGGGATGAAAGGATAACCAGAAAGTTTGAGCATTATAATCTTTGAGCAAACTGCTAAAGTAGGTAGATCCATAGAGTTCTTTTGCCCGGTCTTTTACATGGATTCTGCTGCCCTGATCTCCGACGATAAAAAGATCAGGATACTTTTTGGGCCAGGCAGATAATTTGAGCTTAAATTTTTGATCATGCCAGATAAACTGCTGACTGGCAAATAGACCGGCCCCGATTAGATTTCCTCCGATATCCGGCCAACTAAAGCCCCAATCAGCACTGAAACCATCCATTAGTTCAACCGTAGTTTGAAATAAAGTGGATATAGAAATTCCCCAGAGTATGGAAGCAGTCTCTGAGTATCCGCACCAACGTGCACCGTCAAACACATTACTGGTCTGAATGTAGCTGTTATAACTATGTGCAATTTTATCCAGATTATTCCATTCTCCGGAATCATCAAAAAAATGAAAGTCACTGCGCCGGGTCTTTTTATACCAAGCATCATAAAGTCCGACAGAAAAAACGGTGTATGTCGTAAATGCAAAACCAGAAGCGAGATAAGCCCTTTCAGGAATCAGGGTATCTGAAGGAATAAAAAAATTTTGAAACGAGCCCTGAGCCTGACTTCTGCAATGATATAGAATACAGACAATAAGAACGATTGAAAAGCAGCGAGATATTTTCATTATTCCATTGTCATCCCGGACTTTGTCCTGAATTTTAAGCTCAGGATGAAAAGCAAGCCATTAGTATCTGTAATATTCAGGTTTGTAAGGACCTTCCTTTGAAACACCAATATATTTAGCCTGATCTGCGCTTAACTCTTCAAGTGTTACGCCGATTTTTGCCAGATGTAACCTGGCTACTTTTTCATCCAGGCTTTTTGGTAAGGTATATACCTTGGCTTCATATTTATCCGCATTTTTCCATAACTCCAGCTGGGCCAGGCATTGATTTGTAAATGAATTACTCATAACAAAGGAAGGATGACCTGTAGCGCAACCTAAATTTACCAGGCGGCCTTCAGCTAATAGCAGAATATCATTGCCGTCGATGGTATATTTATCTACCTGAGGCTTAATTTCTACTTTGGTTTTACCATAATTTGTGTTTAACCAGGCAACGTCGATTTCATTGTCAAAATGGCCGATATTACATACGATGGTTTTATCCTTCATTTTTCGGAAATGTTTTTCTGTAATAATGTCTTTATTTCCGGTTGCAGTAACAACGATATTACAAATTTTAACAGCTTCTTCCATTTTCATTACCTGAAATCCATCCATGGCTGCCTGTAAGGCACAAATCGGATCAATTTCCGTAATAATGACCCGGCAACCTGCACCTCTGAGGGATGCAGCTGAGCCTTTTCCTACATCACCATATCCGGCAACAACAGCTACTTTCCCTGCCATCATGATATCGGTAGCCCGGCGAATGGCATCAACACAAGATTCTTTACACCCATACTTATTGTCAAATTTTGATTTTGTAACGGAATCATTGACATTAAAACATGGCAATGGCAACGAGCCGTTTTTCATGCGATCATATAAGCGAAGTACGCCTGTTGTAGTTTCTTCCGAAATTCCACGGATTCCTTTGACCAATTCAGGAAACTGATCCAGTACCATATTGGTTAAGTCACCTCCGTCATCGAGAATCATATTCAGAGGTTTTCCATCTTTAAATGCAAAAATAGTTTGTTCAATACACCAGTTAAATTCTTCTTCATTCATACCCTTCCAGGCAAAAACCGGGATTCCTTTTGCAGCAATGGCTGCTGCGGCATGGTCCTGAGTCGAAAAGATATTACAGGATGACCAACTGACTTCAGCACCTAAATCAATCAGGGTTTCAATTAAAACGGCAGTCTGAATTGTCATATGAAGACATCCGGCAATTCTGGCACCGCTCAGTGGTTTTGATTGGGCATATTCTTCCCTGAGTGACATCAGACCGGGCATTTCAGCTTCGGCTAATTCAATTTCTTTACGACCCCAGTCTGCAAGGCTGATGTCTCTGACTTTGTATTTTAATTGAGTACTAACTTGTTCCATGAATTCTGATTTTTTTGCAAAGGTATTAATTACTGAGTTTTATAAACAATAAATGCTGTTCAAATGCCTAATAAGTCTTAATTCGACACAAAGTTTTCTTAAGACTATGTGTTAAATTCTGCTTAACATTTTAAGACCCGGGTTTTTCTTAAACCTTTAGAGTGATAATTGCCGTTATGATGCTTTATTTCCTGTTTAGTAGTCAATCAAATGAAAAATATCAAAGAATTTGAAAATTTACCGCGTGTGGTTTTAATTATTTTAAGGTAGCTCAGTCTAAAAACTTGTTTATTCACTTTTAGTAAAAATGTCTGTTTATGAAAATAGTTAATGCAAGCCTCATTTTTCTATTTGGAGTCTTACTGATTTCATGTAGTCCTCAATTAACACCTTTTACTCAAAAATTACAGGATGAATACAAATGGGACGAAACGGATCTTAAAAGAATCCAGTTTTACCTTTCTGAGGATATTATTCTGAGACGGAAAGTGAGCGAAGGTCAAACCCGTATACAAAATGGAAAAATAAAAACAATCGACGGAGAAAAAATCGAAGAAATTATTTTTCGACGGGGTACGCCTTGTGTCTATTTGTTTTCACCCAAAAATGAACGATTTGCGATTAGTTTTGAATCCTCTGATCCACCCCGGTATCTTATGTTTGGGCCCAATCCTAAATTTAGTAACCGGTATTCATTGCTTGCAAAGGATTGGAACCGCAATTCAGGTACCATCAGTTATCAGGATGCCAATTGGTATACAAGTTCTGAATCAGCATATGCCTGTCTTTTGGTTGATCTAAAACGTGCCAGATCTATCGAAAGAACATCTCAGGTAGTCCCGGGTCAGAGAGTTGGAGAATAGATCTTTATAAATTCTGCGATAATCTAAAATTCAATTTATAAAATCTGATGCAGTCTCTAAGAAATTACATTTTAATAATTTTGCGATGCAATGTATTTTTTTCATTGCGAAGCATCAGAATGTATGTACCATTTGCTACAGATTGCCCTGTATCAGAATTTCCATTCCAGATATATTGTAAAATAGAATCCTTAAACGAATTGCGTAGTGTAAATCGATGTACGACTCGTCCGGAAAGGTCAAAAATTTCGCCATGCCATTCTTTTTGTGCAACAGACTGATCTGAATGAATCTCAATTGCGATTTGATCAGAAAAAGGATTTGGAAAAACTTCAAGATGCTGAAGGCTATCCAGTTTTTCATCATCTGTGTCAGTGGGTATTTCCGTTTCATCAAAACAGTTATGACAATATAAAGACGGATCTTCCAAACAAAGGAAGGCTGTATATTTTGTCAGAATCCGGTTTTCTATACTTTTTTGTATTACGGCTTGTGTCTTGGCATTGTCATTGGCTTGTTCTTCAAGTTTGAATAATCCTTGTGCTTCCCATACCGTAGCTGAAACAGAATCTTCCTCAAAAACCTCGGGTAAATCAATTGTGAATTGTTTATAAAAAAGGCTTCCGTTTATTTCACCACTCATTTCAATGGTAAACGGAAAAGAACCTCTGAACAAACCTGTTTGTATATAAGTAGAATTAACGTTGAGCTCAGTGACAAAAGGAGTGAGTGGAAACTTACCATAGGTAATACCCTGATTAACTTTAAGATAAAAATCAAATCCTTTTATTTTAGGAGAATTCAATTGAAAAATTTCATTGAGTGAATTGGTAAATGTAGTCGTCATCGTAATATAATGACCTCCTGTAAAGTTACTGATATTGGTGTAGAGGTATTGATTATTATAATAGTTTCTGCCATTAATCAGATACACAATAAATTTTTTACAATAATCTAAAACATCAATCTGGGTATGATGTATATTGATAGAATTGATATTTTTAATAATTTCATTTGAAACATCATTCGAACCAAATTGATTTGAGTTGCTCAATAACATGAGTTTTCCATCACCTTTATTAGCATTGATAAATTGAAGACCTGTAATAATTAATAAAGGCATACTGCTAAAATTGGATAATTTATTCATGTCTTCTAAAGACTGATCCAGATTTTCCTTGCTTGCAACTTCCCAGGTATCCGAGTATTTTTGAATGTTTAAACCGGAAAAAAATATATTAAACGAATCGCGTTCTGACAAGTAATTTTTTATCTCCGCTTTAAATAAATTAATAAAATTTTCTTTTGAAATAGAAGCGGCATCTTCGTGATAATCCAATAGAAAAGCAATTTTTCTTGGATTGGCATCAACCGTAAATGGAGCAGGACGAATTGCAACCTGATAATAAGATTCTTTGGGACCATTATAATAATTCATGTAGAATCCGTTTTTCATAGGACTTGAATAACTTAAAGTAATGGCAGGATAATTTGAGGTAGAATATAATGTAGTAGATTTATAATCTCCCCAAATCGGATCATGTCCGTCTTTAAATCCAAATGGATTATAATTTTCGATGATTGGATTTTTAAAATCAGGATGATTCCAGATTAAAATTGGAAAAGTGCCAACTACAAAACGGCTGGTATTTAAAATATGGGTCGGTAAAGCAGCATTGACCCGTTCAGCACCCCAGCTTAAAGGCAGCAGGTAAGTAATTTTTACTTTCCGGGTTTCTTTCCCCCCCATCGGAAAAACCCGTAATTGATAACTTGTCGGACCAGTTTTTAACAAAAGGGAAGGATCCGTTCTTCTTTTTACGATGTTTTCGTAAATGTTTCTGGCACTCCATACATCCAGAATTTTAGCTTTGCAAATATCATTGTAGATCCATAACCAGGAATCTGTAACTATGGCATTTTCAGGTAGTGTAAAATTTAATACAACTTCCAGCGAATCTTTGGCCAAATAGTTGCTTCCTTTGGCAGAAAAACTAAGGTAAAGTCCGTATTCCAGGTATAATCCTTTATTTCGAATCGCCAGACTGGCTTCTTCGATGGTGCCCTGACGGGTTGAAAATCCTTGCCTGGGATCACCAACGCTCAAATTATTTTGAGCAGTCAATAGGGTGGAGATGCTACACAAAAAAAGGAAGCATATCAATGAGTAAGATATTGATTTCATAAAGGGTAATTTAAAAGCCTTAACGTTTAGTTAAGGAAATATGCTGTTGAAAAGTTTAAAATTTCTTCAGTATTCAGGCATTAATACCCGATATGCCGGGTTTTTTGATCCTGAGTGCGTTCCAAAATATCCAGACTTCCGTTTTCTAATTTCAAAACACCCCTTGGGCAAACCGCAGCACATATTCCACATCCGACACAAGATGCACGCACAATATTTTGTCCTTTTTGAGCATACGATCGTACATCAATGCCCATCTCACAATACGTAGAGCAATTACCGCAGGAGATACATTGAGCACCATTGGTCGTTATCCTGAACCGGGAAAAAAACCGTTGCTGAATACCGAGTACGGCGGCCATAGGACAACCAAAACGACACCAGACCCGGCTTCCCAGCAGTGGATAAAAACCAACTCCGATAACTCCTGAAAACAAGGCACCGATCGCAAAACCATACATACTGCGCAAAGCCGCTGTCGATATACCAAAAATCTGAGCTTGTCCGGTAGAATAACTATACACAATACCAGCTGTCATCAAAATGACAAACAACAAGATTGGGTAAAGTATATAGCGTTCTGCTTTCCAGGCTTTTAGAGATTTATCTGACAAATGCCGGAAAGAATCGCCGGCAGTTTCAGCCAGTCCTCCACAACCACAAACCCAGGAACAATACCATCTCTTGCCGTATAAATAAGTCAACAAGGGCGAAATCAGTACGATCATCAATATGCCGGTAATCAACATGAACCAACCGATATTTCCAGAATTCATTAATTGATCCAAATGCCATCCATCAAAAAAATAATAATTAAGGGGCCACATATTTTTAAAATCATAATAAGGCAAATTCATCCTTAGCATAAACTCCGGAATTAAAAAGGCAAAAGCCAATTGAAAAAAGATAACCGAAAAAGTACGGATGCGCTGGTAGCGGTTATGCCGGTATTTCCAGATAAATTTAATTCCAAAAAGTAAAATAGCCAGTGTATAGAGCGTTCCATAGACAAACCATTGGCTGGCTGGTTGACTTTTTAAGGCATAACTCAAAGGATCAAATAAACCGACCAGGCCTGTATTCCCCGATGATGAATACCCCAGGTATTGTGGCCACCAATAAAGTAAACAATAAAAAATTGTCAGCACCAGACCCAGAATCCAGGCTATGGATTTTCGCGAACTAAGGCTTTCAAACCAAACACCATTATTTTTAATACCGTCCGGTTGATTCAAGTATTGTTCTTTTGAAAAAAGCAAGACAGAAGACGTAATTAAAGTCAATATCAAAGCCAACATCAAGGTACCCGATGGGATGAGTTGAAAACCAGCTAGTGCCAATAAAAGCAAACCAGTTAAGCCAATCCCCAGACAGCATTTTTGCTTAAGCGTATATATCGGCGGATATCGAGCAGCGTTGATCTCTTTCATAAACCTGATTTTGACATTTTAAAAAATTGCAATACGGAGTTTAAGGAATTACTGGCCTTTAAACTGATAGACTTATTGTACCTGGTATTAAATGCAAGGAGAAAACTTTTGGACACATCTTCAAAAAATTCGGGATCAAAAAATGCCAACCGGATATTGGCAACAACATCATCCAAATGTGCCTGTGTTTTAATCCATTTTTCACAGACCTCCTGTCTGAACCGGATGCCCATCAGATTAAAACCTTTAATAAGCTGATTATTGGAGTCGAAGACCAAACGGATGCTTTTAAGGCCTGATGGATGCTCCCAGTAAAAACTATCAAATGGGTAGGCTATAGACGATGGAACAGAGCCATATACCTGATATTCGATATCGAAAAATTTTGCCGAATTAAACCAAATACCCGGATTGTAAGCAGTTTTTTGATGGCAGATGCTGTGAGCTACAGTTTCACCCATCATTCGGCCCGTGTACCATATCGCTTCTATCGCCTTACGGCCTGATGCTGGCATGCGGAGTTGGGCACAATCGCCAATGGCATAAACATCTTCTATATTGGTTTCAAGATATTCGTTGACCAGTATTCCTTTTTCGCAGTCCAGGGGACCTGATTTCAGAAACTCTATATTGGGATGCACTCCGACGGTTATACCTACAAACTGGCAGGCAATTTCTTCCTGGCTCGATAAAATAACCGATCGGACGCGGGACTGATGATCGCTTTTAATTTCTGTGAGCTCGGTATTTAATTTCAGATCAACCCGATGATTTCGGATATGTCTGGAGATCATCTGGGCTTCCTGATCGGGTAAAACATTACGCCAATATTCAGATTCCCTGACAAGCATGGTTACCGGAATGTGTCTCGAATGAAACATTTCAGCGAGTTCTATGCCTATCAAACCCCCGCCCACGATTACCGCTCTTTGTATGGATGAGCTAAGATTTTCAATTAAGTCCAGATCTTGTTTTGAATAGAGTCCAGATACGCCCAATAACTGCTGACCAGGCCAGTTAAACATATTAGATTTTGATCCAGTGGCCAGAATCAATTTATCATAACTCAGTGTAGTGTTGTCGTCAAAGATGATTTTTTTAACAGAATAATCAATATCCTTAACCAATTTTTGGATGAGTTGAATTTGATTTTTATTCCAAAATTCAGGTTCATAGGGTTGGATGTCCTTCCACCTCATATGACCCATATAGACATACATTAAAGCCGTCCTGGAAAAAAAGTAGTCTGTTTCTGAAGATATTATTTGGATTGAGTAAGAGGAATTAGTCTCTAGTTTCCGTATCCAGCGGGCGGCGGTTATGCCAGATATTCCATTTCCGATGATTACAATTTTATTCATGTTTATTCTTCATTCTGCCGGATTGGGAAAGAAAAAGTCGGACTTACGATTTATTTCGTAGAATAAATACCTGGCATATTGGGGAAAACGATACATTTGCAAACTTAAATTTTTTATTCATTAAATCAATTTTATATGAAACAATTTTACCTATTATTAGCCTTTGGATTTATTGTCCTGAATGCTACAGATGCCCAGGCTCCCCGCCGGGTGCTTGTCGAAGAGTTTACTCAGGCGTCCTGTCCTCCCTGTGCCGTTTATAATCCTATTTTTCATGGTGTCATTTTTACTCCGGGTAATGAAACTAAAGTAAGTCTTCTTTGCTATCAGGTAAACTGGCCGGGATCTGATCCGATGAATGCTCAGAATCCAAGCGAGGTAGCCAGCCGGGTGACATATTATGGCATCAATGCAGTGCCGGATTGTTTGGCCGATGGTGGTGTTACAGAAGCCGGAATGCCAATCTATCACGGCAATATAGCTGATTTTAAACAACCCGTTATTGACAACCGCGTCGTGGTGACAAGTCCGTTTGAGATGAGTGTTGATCATAATTTGCATGTCAAGCTGGATTCCGTGACGGTTACATTAACGGTTAAAAATGTCAGCCCTGCCGAAATGCCCGATGTTTATACCTTGCAAACAGCATTAATTGAAAAAACTGTTGAATTTCATGTTCCACCAGGTACCAATGGCGAGCTGGAATTTGTTTCTGTTATGCGCAAAATGATTCCCAATGTTTCTGGTAGCAAGCTTGGTATCATGCCAGCCGGAGCGAGCAAAAGTTTTAGCTATACTATCGCTGTACCCAGTTATATCTATAGTTTAAGAAACCTTGGCGTTATTTCGTTTATTCAGAATATTACTAAAAAAGAAGTCATGCAGGCAGCTGAGAGCTATCCGAAACCTCTTCCAGGCGCTAGTAGCTATCTCGATCTGAGAACAGAATCAACGGTAATAGGATATTCTGACTTATGTGATCCTAATGTGAGTTTTAAAGTCGATTTTTATAATGATGGAACGGATTCCGTAAAAACGGTATCGATTGACTTAATGCTGAATGGCGTTAAGCAAACAGGTCAAACAGCCCTGGCTTTGAATTTACCAGGGGGTACTTTGGGTAGTTATGAATTTAGAAATGTCAATTTAAAAACAGGTCGCAATACCCTGAATTACAGACTGAATAATATTAATGGTGTTGCAAATAATAAAGACATCGATAAATTAAATCACACCAGTGCCAATAAAATTTTATTTAATGTAGCCACTGCACCTTATGCTATGGAAATGCATGAAGGATTTGCAGTAGCAGCCAGAGGACAGTTTCCTGCCCATCTGTATGTCGATAATACTTCTTCAATGAGTGTATTTCCGGCAGACCGGGCTTATTTTAATGCTACAGATGAAATCGGTGGTTTTGGCAATTCGCCATTTTCATTATTCTGGGACTTTTATTTTGGTCCTCCTGACACAGAAGTCAGAATGTTTTATGATAAACTGGACTTAAGCAATAGCACAAATACCCATTTAATGCTGAGCAGGGCTTATGCACAACTAGGCAATGAAGCCGCAAAATTCACTGTGGAAGCTTCTGATAATTGCGGACGTACGTGGACTACTGTTTATGAAAAAGAAGGTTCTGACCTGGCCACTGTCTCACCGCTTTCCTCTACATTTTTTGCACCTCGTGCCTTTCAATGGAAACGGGATACTGTAAGTATGAAAGATTTTGATGGACTGCCTGAAGTAATCATTCGCCTCAAAGGATATAATCCACCGAGTGGCAGTAATTTGATGTTTATTGATGATATTGATATTGCACCTCTGTCACCTGTATCCACTGAAGACGCTGGTATTTTATCTAGTCTGGAGGTTTTTCCAAATCCGGCCAGTAACCAGGTTCAATTAGTTATCCATTCGATGGAAGCTGCCGATGCATCTGTTCAGTTATTTGATGTAAATGGAAAATCTGTCGGTATCTTAATGAATAAACTAGCTTTAACGGCTGGTAAAAACATACAAAACTTAAAATTAAATTCAATTCAATCCGGAATTTATAATCTGAAAGTAATCAGTGAAAAAGGTATCCGGAACATAAAAATTTCCATCCATAATTAATTATTTTTCAAGCCATAATATTAATAGCCGGCTATTGCCGGCTATTTTTTTTTTTAAATTAAAAACTTTATTGTGTTTTATTTAGTATCTTTACTGTTTATAAGATTTAATCCAGGGCCTATGAAATATATATACTTAATAGTCAGTGTTTTATGTACAAATTTAGCATTCGGGCAAAGTGCTAAATACTCCGTAAAGCCCAATCCAAACAGTGTATCTTTTGTTCCGGATTTAACCGATCACAATGCACATGGAAGTGTTAAAAATTTAAGCAATAGCGCCATCAATATTCTGTGGGTTCGCGAAATTCTGCAATTACCTCAGGGCTGGACTACCTATGTATGCGATGCCAATTACTGTTATGGTGATCAGGTTGGAAAATGTCCGGATCAATATCCAAATAAAATCAAAGCCAATGATTCAACAACTCTGGATGTACACATTCTGGATGATGGCAATGATGGTGAAGCCCATATCGTTATGTGGGTTTTTGAAAAAGAAGACACCGCCAAAAAAGTAAAAGTGGATTATCTTTTTAATAAAGTGATTTCAAATAATGATATTAAAAATATTGAGATAAAAGTTTATCCAAATCCTGCCTATAATTCATTTTCTGTTGATTTTAATCAAGGTTTAAATCGAATTGATTTATATTCAATTCTTGGCAGAAAAGTTATAAGCTATAAAGCATTACAAAAAAGCAGCTACGACATTAGCCATCTTGAAGATGGACTATATTTTGTAAAACTTGTCGGACCAAACGAACAAATGTTGCGTACAATCCGCCTTCAGAAAAGATCCTATAAACCTTAAGAAATAAAAAATTTATAAAATTAAAGCCTGCTCAATTGAGTGGGCTTTTTTGTATCTGCTTGTTGTTAAATTGAGGAATAAAATGATCAGACAGGGTATTCCACAAAATTCCTGGGTGTCTCAGAAAGCCGGATATGAATATCAAGTCGTTCAGGTAATACCGATTTGAGAATTTTATGTATCTCGATACAGATATTTTCAGCTGTTGGAATTTTATCTAAAAATTCAGGACAATCCAGATTTAAATTTTTATGGTCATAGCGCAATTCAACGTGGGTCTCAATAATTTCTTTTAATTGTTTGAGATCGATGAGGATTCCCGTTTCCGGATCCAGCTCTCCTATAACCTTTACTTCCAGTTCGTAATTATGTCCATGAAAATTAGGATTGCTGCAAATCCCAAAAATGCGTTTATTTTGTTCATCACTCCATTCTGGTTTATACAGGCGATGTGCTGCATTAAAATGTCCTTTCCTGATTATTGCAATTCTCATTTGATCAAAATAAACTGCAAATTAACGGAATTTTGGGCACTCTGCCGATTTTTGAAAATACGACTCCTGTTTAAATAACTTTAACTGCTTTAATTAAAGGCATTTAAGTAGAACAAACTTATATTTGCGGCGTTTTTACAAATCACATGGAGTCAAATCACATACCTTATGATTACGTACCCATCCTTTTGCAATTTTTAGTTGCTTCAGGATTTGTTATCGTAACTTTGGTGGCAACACATTTACTGGGGCCCAAAATTCACGGTAAACGCAAAGATGCTTCCTTTGAATGCGGTCTCGATAGTATCGGAAATGCCCGGTATCCATTTTCAGTTAAATATTTTATGACAGCCATACTTTTTGTATTGTTTGATGTCGAAATTATTTTTATGTATCCATGGGCAGTTAATTTTAAAAATTTGGGATGGTTTGGATTTATTGAAATGTTTATTTTTCTAAGCATTTTAATGGCCGGTTTTTATTATGTGTTGATGAAAGGAATCCTGAAATGGGAAACCAGAGAGGATGAATAATAAATCGTTGATACTTTCTCAATCAACCAAATAAATAAGAAGATAAATAAAATGAGCCAGAATATTAATATTGTCGATGCACCAGATGGAATTTCAGGACAGGGATTTTTTGCTACTTCTCTCGATTCTGTTGTTGGGCTTGCCAGGAAAAACAGTATTTGGCCATTACCTTTTGCGACATCCTGCTGTGGGATAGAATTTATGTCGACCATGTCTTCTCATTATGATTTGGCTCGATTTGGATCAGAACGATTGAGTTTTACCCCTCGCCAAGCTGATTTACTTATGGTCATGGGTACAATCGCTAAAAAAATGGGACCTGTACTCAGGCAGGTATACGAACAAATGGCAGAACCCAAATGGGTTATTGCGGTAGGTGCCTGTGCCTCCAGTGGTGGTATTTTTGATACGTATAGTGTACTTCAGGGAATTGACCGGATTATTCCGGTAGACGTCTATGTACCCGGTTGTCCGCCAAGGCCAGAACAAATCATTGATGGTGTTATGAAAATTCAGGAACTTATCGGTAAAGAATCTGTACGCAGACGAAACTCAAAGGAATATCAGGAATTGATGGAGTCTTACTTGATAAAATAATGGAACAGTTTACAAAAGATCAGATTCAAAAACATATTAATCATCACCTGGGAAGTGAATTTATAATCCACGAAGATCATTATCATGCCCTTGAATTGAATATTCCGGTTAATCAGGTTTATCGATTAATTCATTTTTTATACAAAGATGAAGTTTTGGGATTTCAGTTCTTAAGTGACATTTGTGGCGTTCATTATCCGGATCAGAAAGATCAGGAATTTGCAGTAGTCTATCACATACAAAGTATGCAAAAAGGACTCAGGCTTAGAATAAAAACATATGTCAGTTTGAATAAACCCGAAGTACCCAGTATAACTGGCATATATGCAACAGCCAACTGGATGGAACGGGAGACTTATGATTTTTATGGAATACAGTTTTTAGGACACCCCAATTTAAAACGAATTTTAAACATGGACGAAATGACCGCTTTTCCTATGAGAAAGGAATTTCCTTTGGAAGATCCTACCCGGGAAGATAAAGCAGATTTTCAGTTTGGACGATAAAACATGAAAACAAATCAGGAATATCTGGCTGATCTAAAAATTCTGGAACGACCAGGCATAGAATACAATACACTTAACCTGGGTCCGACCCATCCAGCTACCCATGGTATTTTTCAGAATATCTTAAAAATGGATGGTGAACGCATAGTAAGTGGTGAACAAACAATAGGTTACATTCACAGGGCATTTGAAAAAATTGCCGAACGGCGACCCTTTTATCAAATTACGCCATTAACGGATCGTTTAAATTATTGTTCTGCTCCAATAAATAATACAGGTTGGTATCTCACAGTTGAAAAATTACTTGAAGTGGAGGTTCCAAAACGCGTCGATTATATGCGCGTACTCGTTATGGAACTTGCCAGAATAGCCGATCATATAATCTGTAACAGTATTCTTGCCGTTGATACCGGTGCATTAACTGGTTTTACGTATGTATATCAGTGGCGTGAATTTATTTATGAAATCTATGAAGAAATCTGTGGTGCCAGATTAACTACCAACATGGGTAGAATTGGCGGATTTGAACGTGATTTCAACCCAATTGTCTTTGAAAAAACAAAAAAACTTCTCAGGGATTTTCCTCCGGTATGGAAACAATTTGAAAGTTTATTGTCCCGCAACAGAATCTTTATGGACAGAACCATTGATACCGGTGCATTAACTTTAGAACGAGCTTTAAATTATGGTTTTACCGGACCTAATTTACGCGCCTGTGGCATTGATTACGATATTCGTACTGCAGAACCTTATTGTTCTTACGAAGATTTTAAATTTGATATTCCGGTTGGAACAACAGGCGATACGTACGATCGGTTTGTTGTGCGCAATGAAGAAATCTGGCAAAGTTTAGGTATCGTCGAACAGGCCTTGCAAAAAATTCAGAGCCTGGAACCCGGTGTATTTCATGCTGATAATGATAAATATTATTTGCCTCCCAAACAGGAAGTTTATCATAATATGGAAGCTCTGATTTATCATTTTAAAATTATCATGGGTGAAATTGATGCTCCTGTAGGTGAAGTTTATAAAGCTGTCGAAGGAGCCAATGGTGAACTCGGATTTTATTTAATCAGTGATGGCGGACGTACTCCGTACCGATTGCATTTCAGACGACCTGGTTTTATTTACTATCAGGCTTACCCGGAGATGGTCAGAGGTCAGTTATTATCAGATGCCATAGTCGTCATGAGTAGTTTAAATGTTATAGCAGGTGAACTGGATGCTTAATTCATATTAATTAAAACAACGCCGTAGGTGTAAATTATATAGTTATCATGGCTTTCACAGCAGAAAAATTAAAGCAAATAGAAGATATCAAAAAACGATATCCCGTTGGCCGACATAAATCGGCTTTGTTGCCGGTCTTGCATATGGCACAGGAAGAGCATGGGTGGTTACCTGTCGAAGTGATGAATGAGGTAGCTGAAGTTTTGGATATTCAGGCGATTGAAGTTTACGAAGTAGCTACATTTTATACTATGTTTCACCTTAAACCAGTCGGAAAATATGTCATTGAAATTTGTCGTACAGGACCATGTTGTCTGGTCGGCGCCGAAAAAATAATTCAGTACCTGAAAGAAAAACTGAATATCGAAATTGGTGAGACCACAGCAGATGGATTGTTTACATTAAAAACAGTTGAATGTTTGGCAGCCTGTGGTCAGGGACCTGTACTACAAATTGGTCCAGAATATATTTATCAAGAACATTTAAATGAAATGAAGATCGATCAGTTAATTGATCAGTTAAGAGCGAAAGGATAAGATGGCAACAAAAATATTATTGGAACATATTGATAAACCGGGCATTCAATCCCTGGATGTTTATCTGAAAAACGGAGGATATTCGTCTGTTGACAAAGCCATTAAAACCATGACTCCTGAACAGGTTGTGGAAGAGGTTAAATTATCTGAATTGCGAGGCAGAGGCGGAGCCGGCTTTCCAACTGGAATGAAATGGTCCTTTCTGGATAAAAAATCGGAGAAACCGAAATATCTGGTATGTAATGCAGATGAATCAGAACCTGGTACTTTTAAAGACCGTTACTTAATGGAGCACATTCCACATCTGCTGATCGAAGGAATGATCGTTTCATCTTTTGCACTCTCATGCAATACAGCGTACATATATGTGCGTGGTGAGATGATGTACATTATTAAAATTTTAGAAAAAGCAATAGCCGAAGCCTATGCCAAAGGGTTTTTAGGAAAAAATATACTTGGATCCAGTTATTCTCTGGATCTGTATGTCCAACCTGGAGGGGGGGCCTATATCTGTGGTGAAGAAACCGCCCTTCTCGAATCACTGGAAGGCAAACGCGGAAATCCAAGAATCAAACCACCGTTTCCGGCGGTTTCGGGCTTGTATGATTGTCCGACAGTAGTCAATAATGTTGAAACTATTTCTGCCATTCCATGGATCGTTAATCAGGGAGGCATATCTTATGCAAAAATTGGAATCGGAAAGAGTACTGGTACTAAATTAATATCCGCTTGTGGAAACATCAATAAGCCAGGTGTCTATGAAATTGAATTGGGACTTCCAGTAGAAGAATTTATTTATTCAGATGAATATTGCGGTGGAATTCCTGAAGGCAGGGATTTAAAAGCCGTTGTAGCAGGAGGATCGTCCGTGCCCATTTTACCTAAACACTTAATATTAAAAACAGCAGCCGGAGAAAAAAGACTGATGACTTATGAATCCTTATCTGAAGGAGGTTTTGAATCAGGCACGATGTTGGGTTCAGGTGGTTTTATTGTATTTGATGACAGAGCCTGCATCGTAAGAAATTTATGGAACTTCACCCGATTTTATCATCATGAAAGTTGTGGTCAGTGTAGTCCTTGCCGGGAAGGTACAGGTTGGATGGAAAAAGTTTTACACAGGATAGAACACGGTCATGGTAAACTTCACGATATTGATTTATTAGTTGATGTTGCCAGAAAAATAGAAGGTAAAACCATTTGTCCTCTGGGTGAAGCAGCTGCATGGCCTGTAGCAAGTGCTATTCGGCATTTCAGAATGGAATTTGAAAATCATATAAAAAATCCACACGCCTGCTCTGCCAAGCACTTACATTTTTCTGATGTACTTGCACATTAAAATTTTAAAAAAAATTGCATGAGTGAACTTTTAAATATCACCATAGATGGAAAAAGTATTGAAGTACCGGCAGGTACAACGATACTTCAGGCAGCAAGACGTATAGGAGAGAACTATCCACCTGCTATGTGTTATTATTCTACACTTGAAAAGACAGGTGGAAAATGCAGGGTTTGCCTTGTCAAGGTTACTGCAATTAGTCACGCCAACCAACGGCCGCTTCCAAAATTGGTCGCTAGCTGTATTACGAAAGTTGAAAACGGAATGGTTGTAGAAAATATAAGTTCTCCGGAAGTATTGGAAGCCAGAAAAGGCGTGGTCGAGTTTTTATTAATAAATCATCCTTTGGATTGTCCGGTTTGTGATCAGGCTGGCGAATGTGATTTGCAAAATTTATCTTATGAGCACGGCACGGAAGCAACGAGGTATGAAGAAGACAGACGCGAATTTGAAAAAATAGACATTGGACCCAATATTCAGTTGCATATGACCCGGTGCATTCTTTGCTACCGGTGTGTATATGCAGCCGAACAACTCACCGATGGCAGAAGTCACGGCGTCTTAAACAGAGGTGATGTATCAGAAATAAGCACCTATATTCAAAACTCTATAGAAAATGATTTCTCCGGAAATATTATTGATGTATGTCCAGTAGGAGCTTTAACCGATAAGACATATCGCTTTAAACAACGGGTTTGGTTTTCAAAACCTTTTGATGCACACAGAAATTGTACAAAATGTTGTGGTAAGACAGTGTTATGGATGAAAGGAGAAACCATCATCAGGGTTACAGCACGAAAAAATCAATTTAGTGAAGTGGAAGAATACATCTGTAATGAATGCCGGTTTGAACATAAATCGGCTTCAGACTGGACCATTGAAGGCCCGCGGATTATTTCAGATGAATCTGTAATTTCTACCAACAAATACGATTTACCCGTGGTATCACCATCGGTTTTAGTCGATGCTAAATTTGTATCAGAATGAGTGATTGGATGGTAAAAATTATCTTTATTACAGTGATATTTAGTTTATCGCTGTTTATTGCGATGTATACAACTTACGCAGAACGCAAGCTGGCCGCTTTTCTACAGGATCGCATTGGTCCAAACCGCGCAGGTCCCTTTGGTATTTTACAACCCCTTGCTGATGGAATAAAATTATTTTTCAAAGAAGAATTTATTCCTCGTGCTTCTGATAAATGGTTGTTTCTGGCCGGACCTGGATTTTTTATGTGCGCTGCATTAATGACAAGTGCCGTAATACCTTTTGCTCCGGATCTGGTAATTAATGGTCGGGTATATCAAATGCAGGCCGCTGATTTAAATGTTGGTATCCTGTATATTTTTGGAGTCGTTTCCTTAAGTGTCTACGGAATATTAATTGGCGGATGGGCTTCCAATAATAAGTTTTCTTTAATGAGTGCTATTCGGGCTGCTTCTCAAAACATAAGTTATGAATTGGCAATGGGTTTGTCCATTGTAGCGCTGATTATGGTTTCGTCAAGTTTATCATTGAGCTCAATCGTTGAGCAACAGGCAGGGTGGCATTGGAATGTTCTGTATCAACCTCTTGGGTTTTTAATATTTTTAATTTGTGCCTTTGCAGAAACGAATCGTGCACCATTTGATTTACCTGAATGTGAAACTGAACTGGTAGGTGGATTTCATACTGAGTTTTCCTCGATGAAACTTGGATTTTATTTATTCGCCGAATACATTAATATGTTTATTAGTAGTGCTGTCCTTGCAACTTTATATTTTGGCGGATATCAATTTCCATTTATAAGTGATATGGATCCTGGAATCTTAAAGACTGCCCTGGGTGCAGCTGTTATGTTTGGTAAAATATTTTTCTTTCTCTTTTTATTTATTTGGATCCGCTGGACATTACCCCGGTTTCGTTTTGATCAGTTGATGAATTTAGGATGGAAAGTATTAATACCCTTATCCGTATTAAACATCATTTTAACAGCATTATTTATTTTAATTAAATCATAGCACATGGCAATCATCAAATTAACATCCCGTACGAAAGTCATGGAGCGCAAACCAATGAGCTTCGCAGAACGTATTTATTTACCTGCCGTACTTAAAGGGATGGTCATCACGTTAAGCCATTTATTTAAGAAGAAAGCCACCATACGTTATCCCGAAGAAAAACGACCCATGAGTGAAGTCTTCAGGGGCTTACATATTTTGAAACGCGATGAGAAAGGAGCTGAACGTTGCACAGCCTGTGGTTTATGTGCTTTGGCATGCCCTGCAGAAGCTATAACAATGACTGCTGCTGAACGCAAACCTTCTGAAAAACATCTTTACAGAGAAGAAAAATATGCCGCTGTTTATGAAATTAATATGTTGCGTTGTATCTTCTGTGGTTTGTGTGAAGAAGCATGTCCCAAAGAAGCCATTTTTTTACAAAATGATGTGATGGCACCATCAAGTTTCGAACGGGAAGATTTTATTTTTGGAAAAAACAAACTGGTAGAACCCTTTCTTCAAAATTAATATCATGGATAAATTGTTTTATATTTTATCTTCTTTGACATTGTTATCTGCATCCATGGTAATAATATCAAAGCATCCAATACGTAGTATCTTGTTTCTGATCATTACGTTCTTTCTTATTTCTGCAAATTATATCCTTTTAAATGCTCAATTTCTGGCTTTAGTCAATGTAGTGGTTTATGCAGGTGCCATTATGGTATTGTTTTTATTTGTCGTTATGTTTTTAAATCTTAATGAAGATATCGAACGATTTAAATCCTGGATTCCGATATCTGCTGCAGTGATTTCCTGCTGTTTGATGTTTATCATCATTATTTCAGCTTATAAGTCATCATCTCCAATTGTAATAAATAATCCAGGTGTTTATGATCAGGGATTGATTGAGCAAATAGGAAATTCATTATATAAAGATTATTTATTACCCATGGAAATTTGTTCGCTATTATTTTTAGTGGCCATGATCGGTGTAGTACTATTAAACCGGAAAGAATCTTTAGCATCAATCAGTAACTAAACAATATGAATCATATTCCAGAAATAATACGCACTATTCCGTTTGACTATTATCTGATATTTAGTGCAGCCCTGTTTTTTATTGGAATGACCGGGGTATTAATCAGAAAAAATATCATCGTAGTCTTTATGTGTATCGAAATCATGTTAAATGCTGTTAATCTTTTATTAGTGGCTAGTTCTGCCTACAGAGGTGAAGTTTCCGGTCAGATCATGGTTTTATTTATTATGGCCGTAGCTGCCGCAGAAGTGTCTTTAGGATTGGCCATTATCGTGATGGTATATAAAAATATACATACAACTAATATCGATCTCTTAAATAAGTTAAAAGGTTAATTAAACTATAGAAATGAATGCTGAATCAATAGTACATATCATATTATGGGCGCCGTTAATCGGTTTTCTGATAAATATTTTATTTGGAACTAAAATTCCTAAAATTGCAGTCACATTAGTTGCCTGCATTGCACCTGTCATTAGTTTTATAGGAGTTTGCCTGGCTTATTATTATTTATCTCATAAAGCTCATACGGTAAATTTATATACCTGGTTTATTGCAGAAGGTTCGGCAAGAGCCTATTTTGGGTTTTATATAGATCATCTTACATTAGTTATGCTTTTTGTCATCACGGGTGTCGGAAGTTTAATTCATATCTATTCTGCCGGATACATGAGTCTGGATCAAGGATACTCCCGTTATTTTTCGTATCTCAATTTATTTTTATTTTCTATGTTGATCCTGGTCATGGGATCTAATTTAATAATGCTTTTTGCCGGATGGGAAGGCGTTGGGTTATGTTCTTTTTTGCTCATCGGCTTTTGGTATCAAAATGCGGAATATAATAAAGCAGCGTCCAAAGCTTTTATTATGAATCGAATTGGAGATTTTGCTTTTATCATTGGTATTATATTGTGCATCTACCACTTTAGCATGGTTGCATACACCGACATTCATGATATCGTAAGTGAAGAAGGGAAAATGAATGAACCGATTGTAGTCTTAATGACGATTTTATTTTTTATCGGAGTTTGTGGAAAATCTGCACAAATACCTTTATTTACATGGTTACCTGATGCTATGGCAGGTCCTACTCCTGTATCTGCTTTAATTCATGCTGCCACGATGGTAACTGCAGGTATCTATTTAATTGCCAGATTGCATTATATTTTTGACCTGGCACCGTTGACTATGGACATTATAGCTATTACCGGTTGTATTACAGCAATTGTTGCAGCAAGCATTGCATTAAAACAAAACGATATCAAAAAAATTCTGGCTTATTCTACTGTTAGTCAACTTGGCTATATGGCTGTAGCACTGGGAGTAGGGGCGTACATTACTGCAATTTTTCATCTGCTGACTCATGCATTTTTTAAAGCACTCTTATTTTTGGGTGCCGGAAGTGTAATTCATGGTTTACACGGCGAGCAGGATATTAGTAAAATGGGTGGACTAAAATCGAAAATGAAATGGACTTATATCACCATGTTGATTGGAACTTTGGCTATTGTTGGTTGCCCCCCATTTGCAGGATTCTTTTCAAAAGATGAAATTCTTGCTGCAGCATATTCAAAGAACTTTTGGTATTTTCTGATTCTTGCTTTTGCATCCGTATTTACTGCCTGGTATATGTTTAGATTGTTTTTCTCAACATTTCACGGCAGCTACAGAGGCGGAGAAGAAAATCACAGTAAAATTCATGAATCCGGCTGGAGTATGTTAATCCCGTTAATGATTCTTTCTGTTTTATCAGCCATCGCCGGTTTTGCCGGTTTACCTGAAATTACCGGCCAGGTACACCAAATTTATAAATTTCTGACATTTTCAATTGCCCAGGCCAAATTCTCTGTATCCCATTTATTTGAATATTCATTATGGGGTGCAACTGTAGTAAGCTTATTATTAATTTCATATTTTACGTATAAACGATATACCAGAAAAACATCAGAAGAGTATTCTAAAAATACAAATCTACTTTCAAAAATTCTCGTTAATAAATATTATCTGGATGAGTTTTATGATCTTATCATCGTAAAACCTTTAAAGAAATTTGGGTCGTGGTTAAATGATTTTTTCGAAACCCGTGTAATTGATGCTATTGTCCGGTTTCCAAATACAACAGCACAATTGGCTGGTACAAACTTAAAAAATATTCAAACTGGACGATTGAGCTGGTATTTGCTGGCTATTGTTGTTGGATTATTACTTGTTTTATTGATGTTCATTTTTAAATAAGAGAAATGTTACTCATTATTATATTACTATTTATTCCGCTGATCTTTTCCCTGATTACTTTCTTTACCAGTAAGCGGTTTGCACCATTTGTTGCATTATTTTCTTCCATTATCAGCTTGTTTTATTTTTTAATATTAATGAGCTCGTACCATGTAAAAGAACGATATCTGTCATTTAATACTTCGTTTGAATGGATCTCATCAATGAGAGCTAATCTTCATTTTGGATTAGATGCTACGTCGATTCTACCCTTGTTTTTAACTCAACTGATTGTATGTCTGAGTATTCTGGCTACACTTGTTAAAGGTAACGAACGCAATTCAGCATTTTATGGATTAATCGGATTAGCGCATGCCGGATTAAATGGTTTTTTTAGTGCTCAGAATCCGGTAACTTTCTTTGTGTTTTTTGAATTAGCTTTAATTCCGGTCTATTTTATTGTTCTGAATAATGGTGGCCCGGAACGCAAAAAAGCGGTTTTTAAATTTTTTCTATATACGGTTTTTGGAGGCCTTTTGATGCTGGCTGCCGTTTTGTTTTTACAATCCAGAATGATCGATACCTTGAAGTTATCGACCTGGACTGAATTTTATCAGAATAAGCTTGCTCTTAAATATCAGTACTGGATGTTGGTCGCTTTTTTGGTCGCATTTGCGATTAAATCACCGGTATTCCCGTTTCACTCGTGGCAGGCAAATTTATATTCTCAGGCTGACAGACCTGCCTTAATGATCATTGCCGGGGTAATGTCAAAAATGGGAATATTTGGTTTGTTAAGATTTAACTTTATTTATCCGGATGCTCTATTTGACTGGAGGAATGAAATAATGACCATTTGTCTTATCGGTGTAATTTATGGAGCATTAATTGCCTGGAGACAAAAAGATATACTTCGATTACTCGCGTATTCCTCCCTGTCTCATATGGGACTAATTGCTGCGGCAACATTTACACTTTCCAATAAAGGAGTACAAGGAAGTTTGTTTTCGATTTTAGCACATGGTATTGCTTCGGCCGGTTTGTTTTTTGTTGCAGATGTAATGATGCGCCGTACCAATGATTCATCTATTTATACTACTTCAGGACTAGCCAAAGACAATCCCCGATTTGCTGGTTATTTCTTTGTCATCGTATTATCCACAATTGGCTTGCCCTTTACCTGTGGATTTATAGGAGAATTTTATAATATCTGGGCCATTGCAGATTATAAAACAAGTTTTGGTCTTTTTGCAGCAGTTACGCTCATATTAGGAGCTGTCTATATGTTGCGATTATATCAAAAGACCATGTTTGGAGTTCCTTCTTCCAATGCCAACCAATTTGATACACTTAATCTTTCAGAAGATTATGTTTTTATAGTCATTGTGGTATTAATTTTTGCCCTTGGGTTTTTCCCTGCCGATTGGATTGGATTTGGTCAATTTGCATTTAATTACATGGTTTTTACCCCAACTGTAAACTAATAAAATTATGATGTTAGCCTTAATTATACTGGCTGTATTTTCAATCGGTATTCTTTTTTTAGGATTTGTCAAACAGCGGAATTTGATTATTCCGGCATCACTTTTAGCAGTTATTCTGGCGATCATCAGTATCAGCACCGGACAATCATTTTATAATGGCTACCTCTTCGGAATGCTAGAAACCCAGGGTAATGCTTATATTATGACCTTGCTTATTCTGTTTACAGCACTTTGTATAATACCATTCTTTACTCAATTTCAGCAAAGAGGAAATCAGGAGATGGGTGATTTTCTGGGGCTGTTTCTGTTTTCTATATTAGGTGCAATTATCATGGTGAGCAGTCAGAATTATATGATTTTGTTTATCGGTATAGAAATTCTTTCCTTGAGTATGTACGTTCTTGCCGGAGCAGACAGGAGAAAATTAAAATCCAATGAAGCGGCTTTAAAATATTTTATAACCGGTGCATTCGCCAGTGCGATTTTTCTTTTTGGTGTGGCCTTAATGTATGCAGCAACAGGTAGTATTTCTTTTGCACATACAGAATCAAATTCTACGGTGATCACCGACATTGCATTCTTATTTTTATTTGTTTCTTTTGCTATAAAAATTGCTATTGTTCCTTTCCATTTCTGGGCACCTGATGTTTATGAAGGTACACCTACTTTATTCACAGCTGTAATGGCGACACTTGTTAAACTCGCTGCATTTGGTGCGTTAATCAGAATAATTCAAGCCAGTCAAATCATCTTACCTGTCTGGATGGACTGGTTTTTCATTTTGCTTGTAATCATGACGCTGGTTTATGGAAATATTGTAGCCATGAGTCAGCGAAGTGTGAAGAGACTATTGGCTTACTCAAGTATTGTTCAAGCCGGGTTTATTTTGATTGGCTTTATTCAACTGGATAATAATTCAGCCTGGATACTTAATTATTATTTGTTGGCTTATATCCTGTCTTCTCTGATCTGTTTTTTAATTGTTCATTTTGTCGAGCAACAAAGCGGTTCTGATGATATCGATTCGTTTGCCGGCTTATCGTCCAGCAATAAACCATTGGCAATTCTGATGAGTTTTGCATTGATTTCTCTGGTGGGGGGCCCATTTACAGCAGGATTTATCGCAAAATTGTTGGTGCTCCAGCATTCTGTGCTTCACGGTTATATCTCACTTGTTATTATTGCAGTGCTTTGCACCCTGATGTCTGTGTATTATTATTATAAAATTATCAATGTCATGTTTAGCGGAAGTGCTGATGCAAAATGGTCCACTCCTTTTATTTATAAAGGCATGCTCGCTTTATTTGTAATACTGACACTTGCAGCTGGTATTGTTCCGGTATTCTTTACTGAGTTTCTTAATTAAAAAGTGCAAGTTTCAATTTATTTATTCATATTTTTGAAATGAGCTACTTGTTAATCAGTAATCCAATTTAGAATAGTATCGTTTCTTCAGTTATTGAATTATTTTTATCTTCAAAGAAAGATGGGCTATAGTGGCCGATAGCCGGTTATATATATCTTCTCATCGGGTCATTTTTGTGTATTCGCTTTACCGGTTTAGTATTTTACAACCTGCTCCAGAGCCTAGCTTACTTTAAAATTTTTACCTTGTATTCCCTTGTTTAGGCCGTGTCTAAGCATTTTAAACTATACAATTTTGTAGTTTAGTACGGGTTGTATTTATAGTAGCTTAATTCAGTCGAATCTGGTAGAATATTCTGGCCAATTTATTTCAGATCTTAGCTGGTTAATTGTCAGCAAATTCCAAATTATAATCTCAAACAACCTTAGTTGAACTTATTGAAATTTAGACCTGGATATAGTTTATTTTTACGACTATATTTAAGTTTTAAATGATCTGCAAGCTATTTTATAAATAAATTTGTCATGTATCAGTTTCTCCGCTTTGTTGTATTTTTTATTTTGGTATTTGTACAATGTAAGGTGAATTCAAACTTGAGTAAAATGAACTCTGTAAATGACAATACGTCTGTATCGATTCAGCCACTAAAGCAAGCATATGCTGATGTAAATGGTATTAAAATGTACTATGAAATTTACGGAGCCGGAAAGCCTTTGGTTATGATTCATGGCGGCGGATCAACAATACAAACTTCATTTGGCCGGATTATCCCGCACTTGTCTGAAAACAGGCAATTAATTTGCGTAGAGTTACAAGCACACGGTAGATCAGGTGACCGCAATACGGGTATCTCATTCGAACAGGATGCTGATGATGTTGCAGCTCTTATTAAATTCCTTGGCTTGGAACGAGTTGACCTCCTGGGTTTTAGCAATGGCGGCAATTCAGCTTTGCAAGTAGGCATTCGGCATCCTAATCTCTGTAATAAAATCATTGCAGCTTCTGTCTTGTTGAAACGCGACGGTACTTTTCCGCAATTTTGGGAATTTATGAAGAACGGCAGTTTTGAACAAATGCCAAAAGTCTATAAAGATGCATTTTTAAAAGTCAATCCGGATAGCACCAAACTATTTCAAATGTATCTAAAATGTTCGGATCGAATGATCCATTTCAAGGATTTCACAGATCAGGAAATAGCGTCTATTCAAGCCCCGGTATTATTAATTAATGGTGATACAGATGTTGCAAGTCCAGAACATATAGTTGCCATGTCAAAACTAATTCCAGTCTGCAGAGTAGCGATTATTCCCGGTGGGCATGGAGAATACATGGGTGAAATTTCAACACTTACCCCGGATTCTGATGTAAAGCCGGTCATCGTTCCGGTAATGATAAAATTCCTCGATCAGAAATAAACATTGTGTTGCAAATAGAGGCTTCCCCTTCATTTGTCGAGATGAAATCGCAACATTCATTTTCAATTAAAAAATTCATAAATACCTTATTTACAGTATATTAGTTGCCAAAAATTTTACGTAAATTTGCCCAATTCACAAAAAAATGCTTTTTGAGCAAGAGACCCATACTGTAAGTTATCCAAAGGAACTCTGGTCAGACCAGTTGATTTCTCAATCGGTCTTATGGCCAAAAATTAAGGCAGCCATTCAATCAGATTGTTTTCCACACTTTAGCCTCATTGTAGCAAAGCCGGGAAATGGACAGCTACTACTTGCCTTGAGCATGGCTCAAACCCTCATGTGCCTCTCAGATGAAAGTCCATGTGGACAATGTGAGGCTTGCCGGAAAATAAATCATTTAATGCATCCGGATCTGCATTTTTCTTTTCCGCTCAATAAACCAAAAGATACTTGCCAGCAATATTACAATGAATGGAGAAAAGCAATTTTCGAAAAACCATTTATGAGCATTACAGATTGGTTTGCTTACCTTGGAGATGAAAGTAAGAACGCCAATATCTCCGTTACTGAAATAAAGAATTTTTCAGAGTTATTGTTTTTAAGACCATTTGAATCTAAAATATCGGTGCTAATACTTTGGCTTCCTGAATATTTAGGAAAAGACGCAAACCGCTTGTTGAAATTATTTGAAGAACCTCCAAGCAATGTTTATGTGATTTTAGTATCCGAGCGTAGCGACTTGTTGTTACCAACAGTCCTATCAAGAGCTCAGGTATACAGGATGGAAGGAATACAACTGGAAGAAGCTACCAACTGGCTTTCTGAAAAAAAGCAAATCAATAAAAATTTGGCATTTGCCAGTCTGGTTTCCAGTGATCGAAATATTCAGGAGGCTATCATTCAGGTTGAAGAACAAAATTTACCATCTATTGAAATGCTGCGTAAACTATTGCAAAGCGCTTACACATATAATCTGGTGGGTATGTTGGATTGGGTGGAATCATTTCTAGAATTAAATAAAGAAGAGCAAAAAAAATTTTTACATTGGATTCAGCTTTTATTATCCTTTGTTCTTAGAATGAGATACCAGGAGACCGAAGATTCTGAATTGATGGATAATCCCATGATGGCGTATTCTGTCAAATTATCCAAGTCATTAAATGCATCGCAGATTGAAAAATGGGCAGAACTATTGGATGATTGCGATATGGCCATTCAGCGCAATGCAAATATGAAAATTCTGATGACAGACTTTTGTATTCAGTTATCTAAAATTTTGAAAAATAATACACAACATAATTAATATAATAGAAAAAGATATGGGATGTTCAGGATGTAAGACAGATAAAAAGGGTGCTCCTTCGGGATGTGGAGATAAAGGACACTGCTCAAGTGGTGGATGTAACCGGTTGAATACCTATGATTGGCTGACCGTGCTGGACCTGGATGATCCCGAAGAATGTAAATTGGCAGAAGTAAGTTTTAAAAATGGTTCACGCAAAACATTTTATCGCGTTCCTGATTTTCACCGATTTACAACCGGTGATTTGGTAGTGGTAGATACCGGTTATGGTGGATTTGATGTGGGAAGAGTTAGTTTGATGGGTGATCTGGTCAAAATACAGATGAAACGAAAAAATTTTGCCGAAGGTAGAATTACTTTTGATATCCTCAGGAAAGCTCATCCCCGCGATATTGAACGGATGCAGGAAGCAAGAGCCATCGAACATGCTTCGCTTGTTAAAGCCCGGGTTATTGCACGGACATTAAATCTAAACATGAAAATCGGTGATGTAGAATATCAGGCAGATCTTAAAAAAGCAACTTTTTATTATACTGCTGATGGACGTGTCGATTTTAGAGAATTGGTACGGTCTTATGCAAAAGAATTTCGCACTAAAATTGAGATGTGGCAAATCGGTGCAAGACAGGAATCGGCACGGATCGGAGGTATAGGTTCCTGTGGTCGTGAATTATGTTGTTCCACCTGGTTGTCGGATTTTAAATCAGTCAACACCAATGCTGCAAGGTATCAAAATATTGCCATTAATCAATCCAAACTGACAGGTCAGTGCGGACGTTTAAAGTGTTGTCTTAATTATGAGTTGGATTTATATGTTGACGAATTAGAAAAATATCCATCCAATGTTGAAGAGTTGTTTGCAAAAAATGGACGAGCCAGTTTGGTAAAAATTGATATATTCAGAGGCGTACTGTATTATTTGTATGAGCCGGAAAAAGGACGTTCTATGGTTATGCCATTGTCACCGGATTATGTCCGTTCTATAAAAGCCATGAATGAAAAAGGTCAAAAGCCAGATGACATTATAGCTACAGAGGAAGCTCAGGATCTTACTAAACTACAGGAACCTGAATATGCTGATGTAACAGGAGCTGTTGAATTACCTGATGTAAAACGCAAAAAGAAAAAGAAGTATCGCAAAAGACCTTTTAATAAAAAGAAACCCAAAAATGAATCATAATTTAATCATCATAAATTAAAGGAATTCATTTTTTTTACTTTATTCCATCACGATGACTTTTTTAACCAATTGTTGCCCTTCGATGTGCAAGATGAGGAAGTACAGACCAGGCTGAACAGGAGCCTCAATCTGACATAAAGGATTGCAGTTAGAATTATCAATACGACCAGAGATTAGATTGTAACCTGAAGTATTTTTCCAAAAGTATTCAGCTTTTTCAAAGTACAAATCCGGTTGTGTTTGTATAAAACTGGTACCAACGGAACGAATTAATGTAGGCGTGTAAAACATGAATACTTTTTGAGAGATTGATCTCTTTTCTAATTTACCAAAATCGGTTTCTTCTTCATTAGTAAAAAATATCAGATGAGTCGGATCGATGGGTTTTGTAAAAAATTCAATGACCACTGAATCTTTGTCAACACAGTTTTGGTATAAGGCTGCCCATTCAAAAGAATAGCTGCCACTTTTTGTCACTTTAATTCGTGTCTTTGGATCTCTGATATTTTCGAAACTTACATTTCCGGGACCTGAAATCAGTTTCCAAACTCCAAAATCTGGCTTCGCCGCTTTCATCCGGGTCTGTAATCCAAGAACTTTAAAATCTCTTCCGGTTTGTGCAGCTTTGATGATTTCTACCTGCTGACAAAACAGACACGATTCGTTGGGATTGTCGAACGTACTAAAGCAAATGGATTTTAGACCGGGCTCTGACCAGCTAACTTTTGCTTCGCCTTTATTCATGGAATGAAAGACTGCATTTGGATCAGAAGACCATTGATATTGACTACCTTTTGAAATACTCGTATCAAATTTAAAACTACCGATATCATTTGAACACAAAGAGAGTGGCCCCTTTGGACTTACCGAATTAAAAATTGTGTCTTTATTTAAATCATAACAAAAAAGAGATTTACAACTTGATGTAAACCGGTTAACAGCATACACATTTAAATCTAATTCTACACAATAATTTTCACCCATCTTTACGGCAAGCTTATCTTTAGTCGATAAAATCTTGCGGTCAGGATCATCTTGTTTAAACCAGAAATAATTTATTTGCATCGAATCAATCAGAGAACATATTGTTCCAAAGTCTGGACGAATAATCAGATTGCGATCACCAGGAGAACATTGTAATTCCCAGACAGGTTTGATCGATAAAAACGCTGAGGTTAATAAAAGGGAACTGTCGCATTCGTATTCTTTGGAAAATTTTGGAAGCGTTATTTGAAAACTATCCCTGCATCCAAACCAGGCCCGTCCCAGCGCATCAGTATAAGGAGTACTGTCACAGCTTATGTGAAAAACTTCAGGCTTTTCAAGCTGTGGCAAAACAATAAATTCAACAACAGAGTCAAACTTGCAGCCATTATTTAAATTAAAATGCTGACGATAAATTCCGGATGAAACGATTTTCTGATCATACCATTTTTTCCCATCCGGATGTACCTCTTCCCAGCATAAATACCGCTTTAAACCAATTTGCTCGCCCAGGGAAAAGACTCTTATGGTAATACATTGTGTATTCGTTTGATTTTGAGTAAGCGTCGAATAAGCTGTAACACAAAGTTGAAATTCACCTGGCTCCGGAAAATCCAGAAAAATTTCATTTAATGGGCTCGTAAGTAATTTTTCATTCAATTTCCAAAAATAGACTGGCGAACAGAGTTCACTAGGATTTACAAAAAAACGAATCGAATTAGATCCTGCACATATCGAATCTATAAAGAGATTTGGATTATTGTTAATTGGAGAAAGATCCTTGCTTGGAGTACCCCCGCCATCCCCGGAGGTATTTATGGTAAATTCACAAATATCACCACTGCAGCCATCAACCCAGAGATAATATGTTTTGGATGGCAATAAAGTAATTTGAGAAACAGAAACAGAATTTGGCGGTATACAGGGAATTGAACGGCATAATATCTGATCAGTACAATCACAGCTACCCCAGATACCATATTGTAGTCCCTGGCTGGAAGTACAGGAACCGACGGTCAGAGTCAGTGTAATATTGCCACCTGTGGTTTGAAAAGCCCACCAGCTGGTATTGTGGCCTACACCCCCCTGTGAACAAAGAGGTGAACAAGGACTAGCCATGGTGCTGGGATTATTACAGGCATAACCATTTAATTCCTGTAGAGAACAAATTATATTAGCATCGACACAGGTTTCTGACATCGGAGGCTCGCACTGTGCATGTAAAAATGATAGAGAGCTACTAATGAAAAACACACTGAACTTTAAACTTAAAATTCTTATTAAAGAGTGGAATTTAAAATTATACTCAGGCTTCATGGTGGTGGTTTTACAGAGTGATATGATGTTTTAAAATTATTATTTACGACGTCAGTTTATTACGATGACTTTCTTAAGCAGTTGTTTTCCTTCAATAGTTAGCAACAAAAAATACAAACCCGGAATTGACGGCGCTTTTATAGCACAACTTGGATTGCAGTGATAATTGTCGATACGCCCAGTAATAATATTTTGACCGGAAGCATTTTTCCAACTGTATTCAGCATTTTCAAAAACAAGATTTTCAGAAGTCTTTATATAACTTGTGCCATAAGAAGGAATAAGCGATGGCGTGTAAAAGCGAAATATAGAAATATTTTGATCTCGTTCTTCTAATTCCTGAGATTCGTTTTCTTCATCATTGATAAAGAAAATTAAATGCATGGGCTCGAGTGGTTTTGTAAAAAAATCAATCTCAACGGAATCTTTATCAACACAATTTTTTTGCAAAGCCGCCCATTCAAAAACATATCGACCACTTTTGGTAACTTTTACTCTGGTGTTTGGATCACGTACATTTTCAAAGCTTGCTTTTCCGGGTCCTGAGATCTGGCTCCAGACACCGAAATCGGCTTTTTCAGCTTTCATTCTGGTATGAAGTCCCAATACTTTGCTATCTCGACCAGATCGTGCCGCTTTGACGATCTCGACTTGCTGACAATAAAGGCAATTAGAATTCAATGGATCGATCGTACTAATGCAAAGATTTTTTATGCCTGCTCCAAACCAGCTCACGCGGATCGATGGTTTTGACCCAGTATCAATCGAGTGAATGACTGCGTCGCCATCTGCCGTCCATTGATAACGCGATCCTGAGATAAGACTGGAATCAAATTTAAATACGCCAATATCATTAGAACACAGGCTAAGCGGACCAAAAGCAGGATTGCTAACAAACAAGGAATCTGTTTTAATTTCATAGCAAAATGTTGCAAGGCAATTTGTATCAAAGCGGTTATTTGAAATCAACCTGAAATCAAAATCCACACAATAATCAGAACTAACAAATGCTTTGACTGTATCAGCATCAGACAACAGGTTTTTATCCGGATCGTCTTTCAGATACCATCGAAATGTAACATCAACAGAATCTAAAAATGAACACAGGGTTCCAAAATCCGGATGAATTTTGATGCGATAATCTCCTGCCTGACATTTTACATCAAAATTGGGTTTTATTGAAAAAAATGCAGAAGTAAGCAGAATTGTGCTATCACAATGTAAATTCTGGGTAAACTTTGGCAGCGAGATTTCATAGCGATCTTTGCAACCAAATGTAGATCTGCCTAATGCATCAATATAAGGAGTGTTATTGCAACTGACATGCAAGACCTCTGCAGCTTTTGGAGGATCCAGTACGATAAATTCAACAATTGAATCATACTTGCAACAAGTGTTGTCTGTAAATTGCTGCCGGTAATGACCGCTGGTGGTAATGCGCTGAGAATGCCATTTTTTACCTCCCGGATTGGCATCTTCCCAACAGATTATTTGCTGTTGACCATAGCGATTTTCAGCTGGTCTGACTTTTAGAATTGCACATTGTTGATTGGATTGTGAACAAGGCGATTGAATGCCCGGGTTGCCTATCACAGCGGTCACGCATAATTTAAAATCACCGCTGTTAGGAAAATCGAGATCTATTTCCGATTTGGTATGAGCGAGTTCATTTCCATCCAGTGTCCAGAAATAAGATGGCGAACAAGCATTTCCCTGAGGACGAACAAAAAACCGCACATTGCAGGCACCTTCGCAAATTGAATCAATGATACCATCCGGGTCATCATTTATAGGTAAAATATCGTTTAGCTCTGGTCTGCCTCCTCCAGAAGTGTTAATGGTAAAATCGCAAATATCACCACTGCAACCATCCATAAATAAATAATACACTTTACAAGCTTGCAAGCTTACGGCAAAATTTATTACAGAATTTGGTGGAATACAGGGAATTGATCTGCATATTACTTCTTCGCCACAATTGCAGTCTCCCCAAATTCCGAACTGGACGCCTTGATTAGAACTGCAGCCCCCAATGGTGATAGTAAAATCCCGAGTGCCGCCATCAGACACAAATGCCAACCAGCTGGTATTGTGTCCAACACCACCCTGTGAACAAAGAGGTGAACAAGGACTAGGTATGGTGCTGGGATTATTACAGGTATATCCGTTGAGCTCATCTATGGAGCAGATGATCTGAGCTTCTTCGCATGATTCTGCCATAGGTGGCGAACATTGAGCCAGGAGTTTTGAATTATCGAATAGCCACAACGTAAAGCAAAAGAAAACAAAACGCAAGTGATGTTCTGGAGTAAACGAGGAGTAAAAAATTGGCTTCATAATAGTGATTTATAATAGTAAAAATCGAGTTCAAAAATTATAAAAAACAGAATCGGCCAGGGTAGCTATTTTTTCAAGTTTCCAAATTTAAGAATGTATTAGCACTTGGGCAATTATTTAACTAAAATCAGCGAAGCATCCGACATATTGTTCGTCTGGATTTTTAGTCGTTGTTGGTGTAGAAAACCAGCTGAGTTTTAGAAAAAGAACCAAGTGGAAGTCATAAATGTACATTTTAAAAATACGTAATAGTGTGAATTGCAGCTTGATGGTATGCGATAAAATTTTTTTAAAATACTCAATTTAAATGTATTAAATATTATGAAATTATTTAATATATTTGAGCATAAATTTAACCAAAAACCGATTTATGGATTTTAGTAAAACCATCTTCAAGGAAGCAGATTACCGCATCGCATCTCAAATTCAGGAACTGGGCTGTTGGCTTAAATAAAATAAGACAGAGTGCTATTTACTGATTTGACTTTCATCGAAAAAACCCGGAAATTGAAAGTGAGATAGCCTGGTACGAGAGTAAGACCAATGCAACAAGCTCAACCCTTTCAGTAATTTTTGATAGTGGATTCAATAAATAATGCGCTTAATGTCTTTACAATCAGATTCATACAAAATGTAAATCCCCTGGAATCCTGCAATTACTATGATGAAAGTAATACAGCCCCAGAGAGATTTAGCTACGCCGAATACTGTGCCAACATCAGAAAACTAAAACCCGGCACTACCTGAAATTTACAAAAATGATAAATCATGAATCCAAAAATTTTGGTCCGAAATAAACGCATAGTAAAAATTTATATAATATAAAATATTGAAAGTTAATTAATTAAATATATTTTTTAAAATTAATATTTTTTGGCACGCAAATTGCCACTTGTTAAAGGAAGTCTCGAAAATATGAAAACTACAAATCGGTCTGTCAAAAGACCTTCATATTTCCTGTGCAATTTTTTATTGCACACGATACCTGCATATACTCTTATGCGGGTGTTTTGCCATTTAACCCCATTACAACTTTTTAGGAGTTTACAATACAGATTAGCAGAACCAATAACAGTTCTTCGATTTTTTCAAGCACCTTTTACAATATTCCAATGCCAATTATTTGGTTTGATGGCAATGAGATCAAGCCGAAGATTTTTTTTGAATGCTCCTGAAATTCCAAACAGTTGCTACTTGATAAGTCCACATGATAAAAGAAGATAATAACTCAAATAAAAATACAAACTGATTCTCAAAACCTAAATGATCTCCATCGAAAACTACAAACACAAAAATTATGATTTTTTCAAATTTGACTAAAGGTTTTAATTATTCACCACAGCTAGTAAAATCAGTATATTCCTTTTTGCTGGTACTTCTGATGACACAGACTCACATTGCCCAGGTAGAGACAAGATTGGAAGCTGCCATGGAGCAACGTGTTCGTGAAACTCTGAAACAGAATTCAGAAATTTTACGCTTTATGGAAAATAAAGGTCAGCTCGAGGATAAAAACATCCTCTATTATTTTGAGGGAAAACATACAGCCGTTTATATTGAAAAAACAAAAATCAGGTTTGTAGCCAAAGACTACGAGGTCATCAAGCGTAAATTTTTGGAAGACGAATCAATTCTAAAAGGAACACATACTTTTACCATGCAATTGGATGGCTCCAATCCAGAGCCAACATTAATGCTTGGATCAACTTTCAAAACAAGATACAATTATTTTTTTGGTGAAAATCCTGAATCCTGGGTTTCCGGTATTTACGCTGCCAAAGATCTTACGCTTCAAAATGTATATCCCGGTATTGATATCCGCTTATACAGTAGTGAAGATGGATCTCTCGAGTTTGACTGGATTATTAATGCTGGAGCGGATTATCATAAAATTAATATGTTGTTATCAGGACAGGATAATTTATCCGTAGATAGAGATGGAAGTCTGCTTGTCGGACTTCGATTCGGTGATGTAAAATTTAATATTCCGGAATCCTATCAGGTTACAGAAACCGGAAAAATTCCAGTCAATTTTTCGTTCAATACAGAAGCACAGGGAAGGGTTAATTTTAAAACTTCTTCGATAATAGACCCAAAGTATCCATTGATTATTGATCCGATCTTAAGCTGGGGTACATTTATGGATGGCAATGATCCAGATTTTGATCAATATTTGTTTGGTATCCAGGTTGACCAGGTAGATGGTATGGTGTATTGTGCCGGAGCGTCCAACCGACAAATCTCAACCAGTTCGGCTCCGTATGATGCCGATGGATATCTCAATGTAATCACTGGTTTTGGTACCACTGCAACACCGAGAGTCGCTATTCTCTATAGAGTAAATAGCGGGGGTTCTGATCTTGTGGATTTGACATTATATGGTCCGAGTTCAGTTGCAAGTGGTGATCAGGTTGCGGCATATGCCTTAAGTTTATCAGACAACAGAGTATTTATCGGAGGACGTACGACCGTCAACTTACCAACCACGGGAACACCGTTTGATAATTCCAGAGATGGAAATGATGGATTTGTGGCTATATTTTCCAAAGATCTTGGCACGTTACATTATGCTTCCTATCTGGGTGGTTCAGGAGCAGAAAATTTAGGAGTAACGTCAGTTAGAGCAGTAGATGATAACACCTATGTTTTAGGATTAACAGCCATGGCTGCTTTACCATCTGCTTATATTACTTCTGGTGTTGTTGATAACACCTTTGGTGGTGGCAGCGAAATGTATATAGCTAAATTTAACAATACTAACACTTTAGTATGGGGAACCTATGTAGGAGGGCCTGCGGAAGAAACGTTTAATGATCTGGAAGTTTTTTCCGATGGAAGGGTTGCCTTTACGGGTTGGGGTAATAACACAACGGCGGGTTTTCCTGCTGTCAATCCAGCTTCCAGTGGTTCCAACAGCACTGCAGATACAGATGGTTTGATGGGAGTACTCAATTCATCTGCCACCGCTTATAATTATGCAGAGGAAGTAGGTGGTTCAGGAAACGATCGCATCAATGATATAGAAATAATAAATGGGATAATGGCCTGGACCGGATCAGTATCGAGTGGATTTCCGACATCTTCGGGAGCTTATGATACCAGCCATAATGGGGGGACAGATGTCGTAGTAGGTACTGTAAGTACTTCTGGCGGTGCTGCAAGTTACAAGGCCACGTTTTTTGGTGGTGGCGGCAATGATATAGGAAGTGGACTTCAAAAAGTATCTCAAACAAAATGTGATGGCAGTGAAACCTCATTCTTGTTAGTATTCGGTACAACAGCTGCAAATGCTACAGGAATTCCAACTGTCAATATTAATAACGAACCATTTTATTCAGCCACTAATCAAGGAGGTCTTGATATCTTTTTTGCTGCATTTAATGAAAGTATGACGACTCTTCAATATGCTACCAATATGGGTGGTCAATATAATGACTATCTGGGTGATACCGGTGATCCAAGAGGTGCTAACCATCTCTGGGTTAAAGGGGCTAATGTATATGTAGGAACTACAACTCATAGCGCAACTCATATACCAGCTTTAGTAGGCGGCGGTGGCTTTGATCAGACGAAAACAAATCACGCTAATCCAACATCCGATGATACTCACATCATTTTTTCTATCCAGTTTTCTTCAATTCTAGAAACGGATTATAGCGATGCACCTGTAAGTTATGGTACTCCTTCTCATATTTTGGATTGTACTCATTTAAGAATTAATAGCCTGGATGCTGAATCTGCTTCCATTCCAACAACCAATGCCGATGGAGATGATCTCAATGTAACTGATGATGAAGATGGTATCAGTACATTTCCTGTTTATACCTGGGGTGGACCGCAAACAATTAGCGTTACAGTCAACAGTATTATAAACTCAACGGGCGCAACGGCTACACTTTACGGATGGATTGATTTTAATAATGACGGAAAATTTACAGCATCCGAATTTACTTCAACCACAGTAGCTAATGGTTTTGCAGGTTCAAAAACACTTACCTGGTCTGGAGTAACCATCACGGATTCACCATCCAATCAATATTTAAGAATTCGTCTTACAACCAATTCATTAAACGATGATGCAAGTACTACAAATGTCGATGAGCGATCTACAGAATCTGCATCCAATGGAGAAGTAGAAGATTATTATATATGCGTTAAACCAAATGCCGGTACAGATAAAAATGTAAGTTGTATTAATTTCCCGGGTGGAAGTACAACAATGACTTCTTCAGGTACGGGTAGTTGGGCTGCTCAGGCTGGAAATCCAGGTACTGCAACAATAACGACGCCTTCTTCTCCAACCACAACAATTACAAATTTCAGCACGGCAGGAACCTATAATTTCATCTGGACAAATGCAACAGGATGTGCAAAAGATACTGTCAGTGTCATTGTAAGCGGCAAACCAAACGCAGGGGCTGATAAAAATGTAAATTGTATCACCTTTCCTGGTGGCTCCGCAAGCATGTCAGCAAGTGGAACAGGCACCTGGTCTGCACAAGCTGGAAATCCGGGTACTGCCACTATTACTAGTCCGGCATCACCTACAACTACTATTACTAACTTTAGTGCTGCGGGTACCTATAATTTTATTTGGACAATAGGATCATGTACAGATACAGCCAGTGTCTTTGTTACAGCAAAACCAAATGCAGGAGCAGATCAAAGTTGCTTGTGTGTTGTGAGCTTCCCTGGTGCAAGTGTTACGATGGCTGCTACCGGAAGTGGAACATGGACAGCACAGGCTGGCAATCCAGGGACGGCAACGATTGTCTCACCCTCATCACCTACAACAGTCATCAATAATTTTAGCGGACCTGGAAATTATTACTATATCTGGACTAACGCCAGCGGTTGTACAGATACAGCCATTGCGGTTATTACTGCCAAACCTGATGCTGGTCCTGATAAAGCAGTGAATTGTGTTGCATCCTTCCCTGGAGGCAGTGCTACTATGGCTGCAGTAGGCACCGGCACCTGGTCTGCCCAGGCAGGCAATCCGGGCACAGCTACCATTTCAAATAGTAATTCACCGACAACAACAATTATAAACTATAGCACTGCAGGTACCTATAATTTTATATGGACGAATAGCAGTAATTGTACGGATACAGCCAGTGTAGTGGTTACAGCAAAACCCAATGCAGGGCCTGATAAATCAGTCGATTGCGTCACATCTTTCCCTGGAGGTAGTGCAACGATGTCAGCCACCGGTACCGGTACCTGGTCTGCTCAGGCAGGCAATCCGGGCACAGCTACCATTTCAAATAGTAATTCACCGACAACAACAATTATAAACTACAGTGCTGCAGGTACTTATAATTTTATATGGACGAATAGTAGTAATTGTACAGATACAGCCAGTGTAGTGGTTACAGCAAAACCAAATGCAGGTACGGATCAGTCTGTAAGTTGTATTCCATCTTTCCCGGGAGGTAGCGCCACCATGTCAGCTACCGGAACAGGTACCTGGTCAGCCCAGGCAGGTAATCCGGGTACAGCCACCATTTCAAATAGTAATTCACCGACCACGACAATTATAAACTTTAGTACCATAGGCACGTACCATTTTATCTGGACGAATGGAAGTGGCTGTACCGATACAGCCAGCATTTTTGTAACAAGCAAACCCAATGCAGGTGGAGATAAAACTGTAGATTGTGTGGCTTCGTTTCCAGGAGGATCAACAACTATGTCTGGAACCGGCACTGGCAACTGGACCGCTCAGACAGGTAATCCAGGACCCGCAACTATTGCCACTCCGACATCACCAACGACTATTATTTCGAATTTTAGTTCTTCGGGTGTTTATAATTTTATCTGGACGAGTGCCAGTGGATGTACAGACACAGCCAGTGTTACAGTAACTTCCAAACCAAATGCGGGCTCAGATAAAACGGTAGATTGTGTAGTTTCATTCCCTGGTGGTAGTACAACGATGTCAGCTACCGGTTCCGGAACCTGGTCTCCACAAGCAGGAAACCCAGGCACCGCCACCATTTCAAATAGTAATTCACCGACTACGACTATCATAAATTTTAGTGCTATTGGCACATACAATTTTATCTGGACAAATGCCAGTGGTTGTTCCGACACAGCCAGTGTTACAGTAACTTCCAAACCAAATGCGGGCTCAGATAAAAGTATTGATTGTGTGGTTTCCTTCCCTGGTGGTAGTACAACGATGTCAGCTACCGGTACCGGTACCTGGTCAGCGCAGGCAGGCAACCCCGGCACCGCAACTATATCAAATAATAATTCACCGACGACTACAATCATTAACTTTAGTAACCTAGGCACATACAATTTTATCTGGACAAATGCCAGTGGTTGTACTGACACAGCCAGTGTAGTGGTTACAGCAAAACCAAATGCAGGGTCGGATAAACAAGTAAATTGTTTAGCTTCCTTTCCCGGAGGTAGTGCAACGATGTCAGCCACCGGCACCGGCACCTGGTCTGCACAAGCTGGTAATCCGGGTACAGCTACTATTTCAAATGCGAATTCACCGACTACGACTATCATAAACTATAGCACTGCAGGTACCTATAATTTTATATGGACGAATAGCAGTAATTGTACGGATACAGCCAGTGTAGTGGTTACAGCAAAACCCAATGCAGGGCCTGATAAATCAGTCGATTGCGTCACATCTTTCCCTGGAGGTAGTGCTACTATGTCTGCCACCGGCACCGGCACCTGGTCTGCTCAGGCAGGCAATCCCGGTACCGCCACCATTTCAAATAATAATTCACCGACTACAACTATTATAAATTTTAGTGCTATAGGCACATACAATTTTATCTGGACCAATGCCAGTGGATGTACAGACACAGCCAGCGTAGTGGTTACAGCAAAACCAAATGCAGGTACGGATCAGTCAGTAAGTTGTATTCCATCTTTCCCGGGAGGTAGCGCCACCATGTCAGCTACCGGAACAGGTACCTGGTCAGCCCAGGCAGGTAATCCGGGTACAGCCACCATTTCAAATAGTAATTCACCGACCACGACAATTATAAACTTTAGTACCATAGGCACGTACCATTTTATCTGGACGAATGGAAGTGGCTGTACCGATACAGCCAGCATTTTTGTAACAAGCAAACCCAATGCAGGTGGAGATAAAACTGTAGATTGTGTAGCTTCGTTTCCAGGTGGAAGCGCTACCATGTCTGCTACTGGTACCGGCACCTGGTCAGCCCAGGCAGGCAATCCAGGTCCTGCTACCATTTCAAATGCCAATACACCGACAACTTCGATTATAAATTATAGTGCTGTAGGCACATATTATTTTATCTGGACCAATGGCAGCGGTTGTACAGATACTGCCAGTGTAGTGGTTACCGCTAAACCGAATGCCGGAAGTGATAAAACCGTAAATTGTGTACTTACATTCCCGGGTGGTTCTGCAACAATGACGGCCACTGGTGCAGGCACCTGGTCTGCTCAGGTCGGAAATCCGGGTACAGCCACCATTAGCAATGTCAATTCACCGACAACAACTATTATTAACTTTAGTGTCGAAGGCACATACTATTTTATCTGGACAAATTCAAGTAATTGTTCGGATACTGTTTCAATTGCCGTCTCAAAAGGACCAATTGGATCAGCATCACCTCAAACAATTTGTAGCGGAGAAACAACCAGTGTAGCCCTTAATTCTACAGTACCTGGAACGACCTACAGCTGGACTGCTACTCAGTTTTCAGGAGGTACTATAAGCGGATACAGCAATTGTAATAGTGGATGTGGAACAACTATCACACAAACACTGAATAATGCAAGTAGCTCAATCGCAGGTGTTGTGAGATATGCAGTGACTCCAACCGCACCAAACGGATGCGTTGGAAATTCATTTTATGCCGATATCACAGTAAATCCTAAACCTCAGGGATCTGGTTCTCCTCAGACTATATGTAGTGGCGAAACAACCAGTGTTTCAGTAAACTCAACGATACCAGGAACAAGTTTTACCTGGACAGCAGCACAGTTTTCCGGATCGACCATTACGGGATTTAGTAATTGTGGGTCATCTTGCGGAACTTCAATAGCTCAAAGTTTAATAAACACCAGTAATTCAACTGCAGGTGTTGTGCGATATACAGTCATTCCCAAATCTCCTGAAGGATGTATTGGAAATCCATTTACTATCGATGTTACGGTAAACCCAAAACCTACCGGTTCAGCTTCTCCACAAACGATTTGCAGCGGTAGCACAAGCAGTGTTTCATTAAATTCTTCCGTTCCTGGATCCAGTTTTACCTGGACAGCAGCACAGTTTTCCGGATCTACTATTACCGGATTTAGTAATTGTGCATCTTCCTGTGGCACTTCGATTGCTCAAACATTAACAAATACTACGAATACAGCCGCAGGTGTTGTCAGATATACCATTATACCAAAATCGCCGGAAGGTTGCACAGGCAATCCATTTATAGTGGATGTAACAGTTAATCCCCTCCCGGTTGTCAATGTTAATACAACGCCGGCATGTATCGGAATCAGCAATGGTACGGCAACAGCCTTGGTTAGCGGAGGTAATTCTCCTTACACATACCTTTGGAGTAATTCACAGACTTCATCAATGATCAGCGGACTTGCTCCGGGTACATATACTGTGACCGCTACTGATTCTAAATCATGTAAAAATACAGGTTCCGGTACCGTACTCGAATCGGGTATTTCAAGTCTCACAGCCATACCTGGAATTTGTCAATCTCTAACAAATACCTATTCATTAACGGGAAATATTACTTTCCAGAATGCACCTAATTCAGGTACATTGACGGTTAGTGCTGATGGCATTCAACAAGTATTTAATGCACCTTTTACCAGCCCACAGGCCTATGTTCTCAATGGTCTCACAGCTGATGGTGCAGTCCATACGGTTACTGCCATTTTTAGCGGCGGGGCAAACTGTTCAAAATCGACCAACTTCACGTCGCCGGCAAATTGTTCGCCGGTGATTAATCACAACAAAACGTTCATTTCATATACTCAGACAGGTATCAACACCTATGATGTTATATATAAAATTAATGTCACTAATTCTGGTGGAGCTGGATTTTACGATTTAAGTGATAAACCTTCATTCGACGATGACATTGCAATTAATTCCGCTTCCTATACTTCAGACGCACCGGGCAATCCGGGTAGTGCTTTGGCTGGTATCGGACCCTGGATTCTAGCAAACGATCAGGGAATTGCTGCAAATTCTGTACATATGTTCACTTTGAAAGTAAATGTGACAATTAATTTAAATCCTCTTTCAGGGGGTGATAATATGTATAAAAAATGTGGTACTGCAATACCTGGTTTACCATCAGCAGGAGAAGGATTATTTAATGAATCCAGTTTAGATACTAATAACGATGGAATAGCAGAAGAAAAAAGCAAAGCTTGTGGTGATCTGCCTTATGTCACTCACGACAAGACCATAACAAGTATTAATCCACTCGGTGGTAATATGCATCAGGTAAATTATCAGATAGTGGTTAAAAATATCGGTGGTGCAGCTGCACAATATGACCTTACCGATGTTCCTGGTTTTGATAATGATATTGATATTAATACAGCATCTTATCTAAGTAATGCTCCCGGAAATGCTGGTGGTGTATTAGCTGGTTCTGGACCGTGGTCATTAGCCAACGATCAGAATATTGCGATTGGTGCCATACATACTTATCAGCTTACAGTAAAAGTGACTTTAAATCTTAAATCTGGATCTGGCGGTGATAATATTTATAAAAAATGTGGACAGTCAAATCCTGGCAACCCTGTAGCTGGTGAAGGGCTTTATAATAAATCCAGAATAGATACTAATAATGATGGAATAGCTGAAGAAACAAAGGAAGTTTGTGGTGATTTACCCTATGTTACCAGTACAAAAACTTTTATTACTGCCAATCCATTAGGAGGAAATATGTACAATGTAATATACCAGCTGGAGCTCAGAAATCTGGGTGGTGTTGCTGGTAATTATAGTCTTTCTGATCTACCCACTTTTGATAATGATATTTCCATAAATTCAGCTTCTTTTACCTCAACTGCACCAGGTAATCCGGGTGGAGTTCTTGCAGGAACCGGACCCTGGAATTTAGCAAGCAATCAAATTATTTCAGCAGGTGACTTACACATTTTTACACTGACGGTAAAAGTAACTCTGGATTTAAAACCAGGATCAGGAGGAGATGATATTTATAAAAAATGCGGAACAGCAAGTCAGGGAAATCCTACTGCTGGAGAAGGACTATATAATGAGTCACGCATGGATTCAAACAATGATGGCATACCAGAAGAAATTAACAAAGCCTGTGGTGATTTACCTTATGTAACCAGTACTAAAACTATTTCAGCTATTAATCCTCTGGGTGGTAACATGTATAATGTTGTCTATAAATTGGAAGTAAAAAATCTGGGCGGAGTGACAGGACAATATGATTTGACGGATATCCCGGGATTTGATGATGATATTATTATTAATAGTGCAAATTACACAACCACTGTTCCTGCAAATCCTGGAGGTGCTTTAGCTCCAGCAGGTCCTTGGATACTTGCCAATGATCAGTTGATTCCGGCTGGAATTACCTACACCTATACTCTGACCGTCAAAGTAACGATTGATCTTTCGTCAGGATCACCTGGTGATAATGTTTATAAAAAATGTGGACTGTCTTCGCCAGGCAATCCGGTTTCAGGTGAAGGTTTGTATAATGAATCTAAAATGGATTCTAATAATGATGGTATTCCCGAAGAAATAAATAAAGTATGTGGCGATATACCCTATGTCACACATAAAAAGTCAATTGCACAGATATTGCCTTTAGGTAGTAATATGTATAAAGTGGTTTACAAAGTTGAAGTGAAAAATCTGGGTGGTGCCAATGGTCAGTACGACTTAAAAGACACACCGGGCTTTGACGATGACTTTACAATTAACACTGCATCATTTACAACAGATGCACCTGGTAATCCGGGTGGAGTACTGGCAGGCAATGGTCCGTGGACATTAGCCAACGATCAGAATATTTTGGTTGGTGCAACACATACATTCACATTAGAAATTAAAGTGACGCTGGATCTTACAGCAGGAACTCCAGGCGATAACATGTATAAAAAATGTGGAAGTGCTACACCGGGCACACCAAAATCAGGAGAAGGATTATATAATGAATCTTCGGTTGATTCAAATAATGATGGTACACCGGAAGAGACATCCAAAGTATGTGATGATGTTCCATATGTTACGCATAAAAAGTCAATTGCACAGATATTGCCTTTAGGTGGCAATATGTATAAAGTGGTTTACAAAGTTGAAGTGAAAAACCTGGGTGGTGCCAATGGTCAGTACGACTTAAAAGACACACCGGGCTTTGACGATGACTTTACAATTAACACTGCATCATTTACAACAGATGCACCTGGTAATCCGGGTGGAGTACTGGCAGGCAATGGTCCGTGGACATTAGCCAACGATCAGAATATTTTGGTTGGTGCAACACATACATTCACATTAGAAATTAAAGTGACGCTGGATCTTACAGCAGGAACTCCAGGCGATAACATGTATAAAAAATGTGGAAGTGCTACACCGGGCACACCAAAATCAGGAGAAGGGCTTTTTAATGAATCAAGTTTAGATTCTAATAATGATGGTGAGCCTGAAGAAAAATCAAAAGTATGTGATGATGTTCCATATGTCACACATAAAAAGTCAATTGCACAGATATTGCCTTTAGGTAGTAATATGTATAAAGTGGTTTACAAAGTTGAAGTGAAAAATCTGGGTGGTGCCAATGGTCAGTACGACTTAAAAGACACACCGGGCTTTGACGATGACTTTACAATTAACACTGCATCATTTACAACAGATGCACCTGGTAATCCGGGTGGAGTACTGGCAGGCAATGGTCCGTGGACATTAGCCAACGATCAGAATATTTTGGTTGGTGCAACACATACATTCACATTAGAAATTAAAGTGACGCTGGATCTTACAGCAGGAACTCCAGGCGATAACATGTATAAAAAATGTGGAAGTGCTACACCGGGCACACCAAAATCAGGAGAAGGATTATATAATGAATCTTCGGTTGATTCAAATAATGATGGTACACCGGAAGAGACATCCAAAGTATGTGATGATGTTCCATATGTTACGCATAAAAAGTCAATTGCACAGATATTGCCTTTAGGTGGCAATATGTATAAAGTGGTTTACAAAGTTGAAGTGAAAAACCTGGGTGGTGCCAATGGTCAGTACGACTTAAAAGACACACCGGGCTTTGACGATGACTTTACAATTAACACTGCATCATTTACAACAGATGCACCTGGTAATCCGGGTGGAGTACTGGCAGGCAATGGTCCGTGGACATTAGCCAACGATCAGAATATTTTGGTTGGTGCAACACATACATTCACATTAGAAATTAAAGTGACGCTGGATCTTACAGCAGGAACTCCAGGCGATAACATGTATAAAAAATGTGGAAGTGCTACACCGGGCACACCAAAATCAGGAGAAGGATTATATAATGAATCTTCGGTTGATTCAAATAATGATGGTACACCGGAAGAGACATCCAAAGTATGTGATGATGTTCCATATGTTACGCATAAAAAGTCAATTGCACAGATATTGCCTTTAGGTGGCAATATGTATAAAGTGGTTTACAAAGTTGAAGTGAAAAACCTGGGTGGTGCCAATGGTCAGTACGACTTAAAAGACACACCGGGCTTTGACGATGACTTTACAATTAACACTGCATCATTTACAACAGATGCACCTGGTAATCCGGGTGGAGTACTGGCAGGCAATGGTCCGTGGACATTAGCCAACGATCAGAATATTTTGGTTGGTGCAACACATACATTCACATTAGAAATTAAAGTGACGCTGGATCTTACAGCAGGAACTCCAGGCGATAACATGTATAAAAAATGTGGAAGTGCTACACCGGGCACACCAAAATCAGGAGAAGGGCTTTTTAATGAATCAAGTTTAGATTCTAATAATGATGGTGAGCCTGAAGAAAAATCAAAAGTATGTGATGATGTTCCATATGTCACACATAAAAAGTCAATTGCACAGATATTGCCTTTAGGTGGCAATATGTATAAAGTGGTTTACAAAGTTGAAGTGAAAAACCTGGGTGGTGCCAATGGTCAGTACGACTTAAAAGACACACCGGGCTTTGACGATGACTTTACAATTAACACTGCATCATTTACAACAGATGCACCTGGTAATCCGGGTGGAGTACTGGCAGGCAATGGTCCGTGGACATTAGCCAACGATCAGAATATTTTGGTTGGTGCAACACATACATTCACATTAGAAATTAAAGTGACGCTGGATCTTACAGCAGGAACTCCAGGCGATAACATGTATAAAAAATGTGGAAGTGCTACACCGGGCACACCAAAATCAGGAGAAGGATTATATAATGAATCTTCGGTTGATTCAAATAATGATGGTACACCGGAAGAGACATCCAAAGTATGTGATGATGTTCCATATGTTACGCATAAAAAGTCAATTGCACAGATATTGCCTTTAGGTGGCAATATGTATAAAGTGGTTTACAAAGTTGAAGTGAAAAACCTGGGTGGTGCCAATGGTCAGTACGACTTAAAAGACACACCGGGCTTTGACGATGACTTTACAATTAACACTGCATCATTTACAACAGATGCACCTGGTAATCCGGGTGGAGTACTGGCAGGCAATGGTCCGTGGACATTAGCCAACGATCAGAATATTTTGGTTGGTGCAACACATACATTCACATTAGAAATTAAAGTGACGCTGGATCTTACAGCAGGAACTCCAGGCGATAACATGTATAAAAAATGTGGAAGTGCTACACCGGGCACACCAAAATCAGGAGAAGGATTATATAATGAATCTTCGGTTGATTCAAATAATGATGGTACACCGGAAGAGACATCCAAAGTATGTGATGATGTTCCTTTTATTACTCATACTAAAACAATCGTGAATGTTACAAATCTGGGTGGTAATATGTATAATGTCACATATTCGCTGGATGTGCGCAATCTGGGAGGTGCCAATGGACAATATGACTTAACAGATTCTCCTTCATTTGATAATGACATCAACATAAATAATGCAAGTTATACTTCAACAGCTCCTGGTAATCCGGGAGCAGCTTTAATCGGCAATGGTCCCTGGACATTGGCAAATGATCAGTCCATACTTGCAGGTGCATTACATAACTATACATTAACGGTTAAAGTGATCATTGACTTGAAGCCAGGCTCCGGAGGTGATGATATTTACCGTAAATGCGGCCAATCTATTCCAGCTAATCCATCTGCCGGAGAAGGTTTATTTAACGAATCCAAACTGGATTCCAATAATGATGGCATACCTGAAGAAACCAAAAAAGCTTGTGGAGATTTACCGTATTTAACGCATAATAAAACCATTACCAATATTCAGGATCTTGGTGGTAATATGTATCAGGTTACTTACAAAATTGAAGTCAAAAATTTAGGTGGTGCAAGCGGTCACTATGTATTGACGGATGCACCAGGATTTGATAATGATATTGCTATCAATAATGCAAGTTATAGTTCGAATGCAGTAGGAAACCCAGGAGGTGTTTTAGCCGGTATAGGTCCATGGACTTTAGCCGTAAATCAAAATATTAATTCTGGAGATATCCACACATATCATCTTGTAGTGAAGGTGACTTTAGACTTAAGTGTCGGATCAGGTGGTGATAATATTTACAAATCTTGCGGACAAACTACCCCTGGTAATCCAACCATAGGTGAGGGACTCTTTAATGAATCAAGATTAGATAATAACGGCGATGGTATTCCAGAAGAAAAAGCTCAGGCTTGTGGTGATTTACCCTATATTATTAATCAAAAAACTTTGGTTTCTACTACTGATTTAGGTGGTAATATGTATCAGGTAAATTATCAGATAGTGGTCAGAAATTTGGGTGGGGCTACTGGAAAATACGATTTAATTGATGCACCTTCTTTTGATAATGATATCAATATTAATACAGCTTCTTATACTTCTTCCGTATTAGGAAATCCGGGTGGAATACTTGCAGGTTCCGGTCCTTGGCAGTTAGCAAATGACCTTTCGATTCCGGTAGGAGTTATTCATACTTATCAATTAAGTCTTAAAGTAACTATTGATTTAAATTCTGGATCAGGCGGTGATAATATTTATAGAAAATGTGGTCAAACCAAACCAGGTGATCCATCTGCAGGAGAAGGATTATATAATGAATCATTTGTTGACACGAATAATGATGGTATACCTGAAAACAAGGATAAGGCATGCGGTGACTTACCATACCTGACAATCGACAAGACAGTCAGTAATATATCTGCACTTGGTGGAAATATGTATAGTGTAACATATCAACTTGAAGTTAAAAATGCAGGAGGCGCTGATGGAAAATATGATTTGACAGATGCTCCTGGATTTGATAATGATATTGATATTATCAGTGCTTCATTTTCAACCAATGCGCCATTTAATCCAGGTGGAATTTTAGCCGGTATAGGTCCATGGACTTTAGCTACAGATCAATCCATTCTGGTAGGTGCGAGCCATACTTATCAGCTGGTAGTAAAAGTTAAACTAGATTTAACTATTGCATCAGGTGGTGATAATGTGTATAAAAAATGTGGTACAAGTACACCTGGTGTGCCAAGGTCTGGAGAAGGTTTATATAACGAAGGTAAAATTGATACCAATAAAGACGGTATACCAGAGGCTAAAGACAATGACTGTGCAGATCTGCCGTACATAACTCACACTAAAACATTGTCGACTACTATTCAGAATCTGGGTGGTAATATGTATAATGTTACGTATAATATTGAAGTGAAGAATATCGGTGGAGCTACAGGTCAGTATGACCTTACAGATGTACCGGGATTTGACAATGATATTTCTATAAACGGCGCAAGTTATACTTCGAGTGTTGCTGGCAATCCGGGTGGAGTATTGGCAGGAGCAGGTCCCTGGGTATTGGCAAATAATCAAATTATTGCAGCCGGGGTAACGCATTCATATCAGATTGTTGTAAAACTCACCTTAGATTTGACAGCAGGTTCGGGTGGTGATAATATTTATAGAAAATGTGGTCAGACTACTCAAGGAACTCCAGTTGCCGGTGAAGGTCTTTTCAATGAATCCAGAGTTGATACCAACGATGATGGAATTCCTGAAGAGACTAGTAAAGCTTGTGGCGATCTGCCATACATTGTAAATACCAAGACTCTGGTTTCTACCACACCTTTGGGAGGAAATATGTACACGGTCAATTATAAAATCGAAGTACAAAATCTTGGAGGTGCATCAGGTAAATATGATTTAAAAGATACTCCTGGATTTGATGACGACATAAGCATTAATACAGCTTCTTATTCTTCATCGGTCGCCGGAAATCCTGGTGGACCATTAGCAGGAATTGGCCCCTGGACCTTAGCCAATGATCAAAATATCGCGGCAGGGGGGATACATACTTATCAATTGAGTATCAAGGTAAGTATCGATTTATCAGCCGGATCTGCCGGAGATAATGTGTATAAAAAATGTGGAAGCACGACTCCGGGTACACCAAAATCAGGTGAGGGATTATTTAATGAATCATCGGTTGATACCAATGATGATGGTATTCCGGAAAACAAGGATAAAGCTTGTGGTGATTTACCTTATGTCACTCATAAAAAATCGGTAGCTGAAATTGCTCCATTAGGTGGTAATTCTTATAAAGTTACCTACTTAATTGAGGTACGTAATATCGGTGGCGCCAATGGTAATTACGGTCTGATAGATGCACCATCGTTTGATGATGATGTTACTATCAACAATGCTTCATTTACAAGCAATGCACCTGGTAATCCGGGATCTGCACTTGCCGGATCCGGCCCCTGGACATTGGCAATAAATCAGAATATTCTGACAGGAGCAATGCATACGTATGCTTTGGTTGTGAATGTAAATCTGAATCTCAGCGCTGCATCTGGTGGCGATAATGTATATCGTAAATGTGGACAATCATCTCCCGGTAATCCATCTGCCGGAGAAGGATTATTTAATGAATCTTTAATGGATAATAATAACGATGGTGTGCCGGAAGAGAAAAGTAAAGTATGCGCAGATTTGCCCTATGTTACTCATAAAAAGACTTTGAGTTTAATTGAAGATCTGGGTGGTAATATGTACCAGGTTACGTATAAGCTTGAAGTAAAAAATCTGGGTGGGGCAAATGGTTTATACAATTTATTGGATGCTCCTGGATTTGAAAACGATATTACAATCAACAGTGCCAGCTATAGTTCAAATTCACCTGGCAATCCGGGCGGTATATTAATTGGCCCTGGCCCATGGACGCTGGCAAATAATCAGGCCATTGCAGTAGCCGGTACACATACTTATCAGTTGGTTGTAAAAATTACGCTTGATCTAAAAGCAGGTTCCGGTGGCGATAATGTGTATCGCAAATGCGGACAAACAAATCCAGGCGACCCATCAAAGGGCGAAGGTTTGTTTAATGAATCTAAATTAGATAGTAATAATGATGGCATTCCGGAAGAAACGGATAAAGCATGTGGAGATATTCCTTATGTCATTCACAGTAAACAACTTACTAATATTGCTCCGTTGGGTGGTAATATGTATCATGTGACCTACCAGATGAATGTCAGAAATATAGGAGGTGCCACTGGAGTCTATGACCTGGTTGATACTCCGGGATTTGATGATGATATTACCATTAATGGTGCTTCATATACTGCAAATGTGCCTGGTAATCCGGGTTCTGGTTTAGCAGGCTCAGGGCCCTGGTTATTGGCAAACAATCAATCCATTCCGGTCGGTGATTTACATACATATATTTTGACAGTAAAAGTAAGCTTGGATCTTTCCAATGGTTCTGGTGGTGATAATGTATATCGCAAATGTGGACAAACCACTCCGGGTATACCATCAAAAGGTGAAGGTTTATTTAATAAATCCACCATTGATACCAATAATGATGGTACACCTGAAAATGATGATTATGCATGTGATGATCTGCCGTATATTATTAATCAAAAAACTTTAGGTACAATAACACCATTGGGTGGAAACATGTACCAGGTAAATTACTTGATTGAAGTTAGAAACATTGGCGGTGCATCCGGTCTGTATGATCTTACAGATATCCCCGGTTTTGACAATGACATTACCATTAATAGCGCATTATATACTTCAAATGTTTTAGGCAATCCTGGATCTGCTTTAATAGGTTCTGGTCCATGGAAATTAGCAAATGATATATCGATTCCGACTGGTGTAACACATTCTTATCAGTTATCTGTAAAACTTACTTTGGATTTACATCCATTGTCTGGTGGAGATAATGTGTATAAAAAATGTGGTCAGACAATTCCGGGTTCACCATCTTCAGGGGAAGGTTTATTTAACCGGTCGGAAATTGATACTAACAACGATGGTATTCCGGAACATTCGGATAAGGTCTGCGGCGATCTTCCATATGTCACAAGTACAAAAACCATTAGCAGCATTACGCCTTTAAGTGGTAATATGTTTAACATCGTTTATCAATTGCAGGTAAAAAATCTGGGTGGAGCGACAGGACAATATGATTTAACTGATGTACCCGGTTTTGATGATGACATCACCATTAATTCGGCATCATTTACATCAGATGCTCCGGGCCTTCCTGGTTCTGCATTAGCAGGTAGTGGTCCCTGGAAACTAGCCAATGATCAGAATATAATCGTTGGTGCTACCCATACATTTATGCTAACTGTAAAAGTTACACTTGATTTAACTGCAGGCTCTGGAGGTGATAATATTTATAAGAAATGCGGACAAAAAATACCGGGAGAACCTACTTCGGGTGAAGGTATTTACAATGAATTGAGAATGGATAGTAACAACGATGGCATACCTGAAGAAACTCCAAAAGTTTGTGCTGATCTGCCTTATGTAACGCATGAAAAACAATTTACCAGTGTTACTTCCCTTGGATCTAATAATTATCAGGTAGTCTATACTATCATAGTTAAAAATCTGGGTGGGGCAAATGGAATGTATGATCTGACCGATGCTCCGGGATTTGATGATGATATCACCATTAACAGTGCTAGTTTTATTTCTACAGCTGTCGGAAATCCAGGTGCAGGATTATTTGGATCTGGTCCATGGACATTAGCTGATGATCAAACAATAGTACCGGGTGGTATTCAAACGTATACATTAACTGTAAAAGTTAAATATGACTCGAGTCCGGGATCTGGTGGAGACAATATTTATCGCAAGTGCGGACTTGAAGCAGTTGGTAAACCTGTTGCCGGAGAAGGTCTGTTTAATGAATCCAGATTGGATAATAATAACGATGGCATACCTGAAGAAAAATCCAGAGTATGTGGCGACTTGCCTGATATTGCCAAATATGGTTCTTATGTATGGAATGATAAGAATGGAAATGGACAACGGGATTTCGGGGAAGAAGGAATTCCTAATGTAACTGTAATTTTATATGATGCAGTTACAAAATTGGTAGAGCGTACTTTGATGACAGATGCCAATGGAAAATACCTTTTCGAAAATCTGAAGTCCAAATCGTATTACGCTAAATATATGTTGCCTTCTGGTTGGGTATTTAGTCCTGCCAATCAGGGACCAGATGCTACTGACAGTGATGTCGATGGTAGCAATGGCGCTTATACCAATGCAACGACATTCCTGGATTATGGCCAGGAAAGTTTAACAAATGATGCAGGTATGATGCGTTGTGCTACAATCAGCGGAGATGTCTGGTTTGATATTGATATGGATGGAATTTATGATCCGAATGAAAAAGGTATCAACGGACTTTATGTCTATATTATTGATGCGATGACCGGTGCGACGGTTTCTACTTTAAAAACGAGTACAAAACCCGGTACACCTTCAGACGACGGTTATTACAAATCAGATTGTTTGAAACCGGGCATGTATTATGTCAAATTTGAAAGACCCGGACATTTGGGTGCAAGTCTGCCTTATCAGGGTGGAAATCCAACTAAAGACAGCGATATCAATCATGAATTTGGAATAAATACATCCACCAAGATTACTGTAAATAGCGGCGATGTAATTGTGAATATCGGTGCTGGATTTCAGACTAAATCTCAGGTTGGAGACAGAGTCTGGATCGATCAGAATTTTAATGGTATCCAGGATAGTGGCGAAAAACCTTTGGCAGGTGTGAAGGTGTCTGCATACAACAAACAAGGCGTAAAAATTAGCGAAAGCGAATCAGATACTTATGGTCAGTTTATCCTAGATGGTATGACTCAGGGAGATTTTTATGTCAAATTTGAAGCACCAGCTAAATATAGTTTTACGTTACCGCGGGCCGGTGTGGACGAAATTGATAGTGATGTGGATGGAACCTTTGGTTATGGAAGTACCCGGATGTTTAAAGTACAAGCTGGTGAAGTAAGACCTACCATTGATGCGGGTGTCGTTTCACAAGTACTTGCCTTGGAATGGTTAGAATTTACAGGCCAGTATAATGGTGATTTTACAGAGCTAAACTGGAAAACCGGAATCGAAGATAATAATGATCATTTTGTCATCGAAAGAAAACACGAATCTGAAAAAGATTTTTCATCGATAGGACAAGTGGCTGCTCATCCGGATCCTAATCTTGCTCAGCATGATTATCAGTATGATGATTTTGAAGTTAATAAATCTGGTATTTATTATTACCGCTTAAAGCAGGTTGATAGAGATGGCCGATATACTTTCTCAAAAACAATCGCTATCCGTGTGACAGATAAATACGACAATCTGAATGTGGATATTTATCCAAATCCGGCTTCTGATTTATTAAAATTAGAATTATGGCTTCCTGAAGATTCCGAACTTGAAGTAAGCGTATTTGACAAGAATGGAAAAGCTGTTCTGGTCGCTCCTTTTAATCAATTTAAAACTAAAGGACGTTATAATGAATTACTTCAGTTGTCAAGTTTGATTACAGGGCAATATGTTCTGCAGATCAAGACTAGCTCTGATGTAATTTATAAAAAATTCACGGTCTCAAGGTAATTTGATAAATAAATGAAAACTACAAGCCCACTCCAAACGAGTGGGCTTTTTTTTTTAACAAGTTTGTGTCAAAAAAAACAGGCCACATCGACACCACGACACCAGGAAGCACCACGTGGAATGACATTTTTTGCAAGTTGGCCTTCAATACGTTTTTTGTCAAATATCATGAATAGATAGCAGAGAGCAATAGTGCCCTTGTGCCGATGTGTCCTTGTGTCAAAAAAAACAGGCCACAGTGACACCGCGACACCAGGAAGCACAACGTGGAATAAGATTTTTTCAACGTTGGCCTTCAATACGTTTTTTATAAAATATCATGAATAGATAGCAGAGGGCAATAGTGCCCTTGTGCCGATGTGTCCTTGTGTCAAAAAAAAACAGACCACAGCGACACGACGACACCAGGAAGCACAACGTGGAATAAGATTTTTTCAACGTTGGCTTTCAATATGTTTTTTGTAAAATATCATGAATAGATAGCAGAGAGCAATAGTGCCCTTG